>NZ_JBHTAN010000005.1:0-8225 GCF_042663585.1 Natronoarchaeum sp. GCM10025321 | reverse complement strand
CGATCAGCGACTCGACGAACTCACGGCCACGACCGGTCGAGCCACGGTAGTTGACCTGCAGCACCGAGTAGCCCTGCGAGACGAGCACCTGCGTGTAGAGGTCGAACGATTGCTGATCTCTGGCGCGCGGCCCGCCGTGTGGTTGACGATCAGCGGGGAGGGTCGTTCGCCGGAATCGTACAGCAACGCCCCGATTTCGAGTTCCTCGTAAGAGTCGTGGTCGACGGCTTTCGCCGGCGTCTCGGGCACGCCATCGGACTCGACGGTGAAGTACTCGGCATCGGCGAAGTCATCCGGCTCGAACGGGCCGTACCCGCTTCGACGAGCACCTCGTACTCGTCGGTTGCGAGGTCGTAAGCGAGCAGTTCCGCCGCGCGTGGTGGTGTGCTGGAAGACGAGTCGCCCGTCGTCGAGGACGACTTCGCCAGTTGAGACCTGCCCGAACGACGAGACGCCCTCCGGGACATCCAGTTCGCGGCCCTCGCCGGAGTCCAGATCGTAGACGACCGGTACCGAGACGGCGTCCCGGTCCCGGGTAGCGATGGCACGGTCCCCATCGGGGTGGAAACAGACGCCCGTTTCCTCGTACTCGCCGTCGCCGTACCATGTCACCGCCTCAGTTGTGAGGTCGTAGAGGCCGATACGGCCGAGATCCTCGGTGTTGTCCATCACGAGCAGTCGGTCGCCATCGGGTCCCCAGTCGACAGGGTTCGCTTCGGCGCCGACTTCGCCGATCTGGAGGTTTCGAGGGTCGTCGCTCGCCGCGACGTAGACGTCCTGGTTGTCGTAGTCGTCGGTCTCGTTGGTGGAGTAGGCGATCCGGTCGCCGTCCGGCGAGAGTAACGCCCCCCAGACGGCCCGTTCGTAGTCGGTCAGTTTCTCCGTCTCCCCGGCGGTCAGATCGTGTCGGTAGACGTTCATCTGGCCGTCCCGCGACGATCCGACGAACAACCTGTCCTCGTGGATGTCCGAGATCATCACCTGCCCGTCCATCTCCAGTACGGGTTCGGCCTCGCCGTCTCGGCTTAGGGCGTGGACGTCGTTCTGTTCGTTGCCGTCGTCATCGAGGTGGAAGAGGACGCGGTCGCCATCGTCGTCCCACTGGACGAACCAGCGGGCGTTCCGCGGAACCTCGCCCTCCGACCACTGTGTGATCTCACCGCTCTCGACGTCAAGTACGTGGAGTTCGTTGCGGCCAGTCACGTCGTAATAGAACGCGATTTCGTCGCCGTCGGGCGATACTGTCGGATGGGCGAGGGTGGGTAGACTCGCCAGTTCCTCGATTACGTCTGGACTCTCTGAGTCAGCCATCATCTTCCGTTTTTCACTAACCTTAGTTAAATTCTCGACAGGAAGGGAATTTGGCCGGGATCGGGAGTGTCTTTCGCAGTCGACTGCCTCTCGCGAACCGGGGCGTCATCCTCTCGATCTACCGATAGTTACCTGATCTATCAACTCTGGGCCAAGTGTAGTGTACTCTACTATTTCGGCGAGCAGTTCATCTACGATCCGGTTTCGAGGGTCTTTCGACCGCTTTCGAACTACCGCAAAACACATACATTCATAATACCCTTGCCTCTTATACTATACAGAATGTTCGATCTGACCGCCTTCCAGCGCGACTGCCTGTACGTCATCCAGGGGCTCGACGAACCGAAGGGCCTCGCAGTGATGGACGAACTCGAGGAGTACTACGAATCCGACATCAACGCCGGACGCCTCTACCCCAATCTCGACGAACTCGTCGACAAGGGACTCGTGGAGAAACACCAGAAGGATCGACGGACGAACGCGTACGTCCCGACGCGACGCGGTCGGCGCGAAATCGAGGCGCGAGCGGAGTGGAAAGAAAACCAACTCGGCACCAGCGCCGAGACGCCCGCGGACGACTGAGCAGGCCCCTCACAGGAGCCCTGCCGCTCCGACCCAGAGGAAGACGAGGCCGAACCCGGCCAGCACCACGCCACTGAGCCCCGCGATAATCGGTGCGAACGCGTCGATGCGCCGCCCCACTCTGACCAGCCCGCCTGGATACACCACTATCCAGATGGCGATGCCGGCGAAGAAGCCACTCAGGAGCGCAATGCTTCCCGTCTGTACGATCAGTGTTCCCGCCAGCCGCTCGCCCACCAGCGGGACGTATTTAAATACGTCGAGCCGTCCGGGAGTGAGCAGTCCGACGCCGACGGTGATCCAGAACCCGATCTGATAGGGGTTGGTCAACGAGAGGGCGAACGCCTTCCGAAAGCCGGTCGATTCGTGAGAGATGTCAGCCGGTGAACGACCCTGCCGCACGGAGCGTCCTCGGCGATAGCATTCAGCGACGCACGAGTCCGAACACGGCCCCGACAGTCGCAGTAGTCAGCGCGGAGAGCACACTCAACATTGCCGGAGAACCGTGAAAAATTCGTCGACAGCGGTTCTACGTCGGTCGTCTCGCCGCTTTACTGGAAGGTTCGGCCGAGCTGTTCGGAGTCCGGTTCCGTTCGCGTGAGTTCGGATTCGAGCTCCTCGTAGCGCTCGCGAACGTCGTCGGTCACGCTCGGGCCGACCTCGTCGAGGGCCTGCTCGAAGTGTTCGCGCGTGATACGGACGTTCCCGATGCTCTCTTTGATCCCCTCGGGTTCGACCGAGTTGATGAACTCGCGGGAGGCGGCCATCGACGCCTCGCGGGTCACGGCCTCGATGTCCGCGCCGACGAAGCCCTCAGTCTGGCTTGCGAGCCACTCCATGTCGATGCCCTCGGCGAGGGGCTTGTTTCGCGTGTGCACCTCGAAGATGGCCTTGCGGGCGTCCTCGTCGGGCACCGGCACGTGGACGTGACGGTCCAGTCGACCGGGCCGGAGCAGGGCGTTGTCGATCAGGTCCGGACGGTTGGTCGTCGCGATGACGACCACGTCTTCGAGCTGTTCGAGCCCGTCCAGCTCGGTCAGCAGCTGCGAGACGACGCGTTCGCCGACGTTCGAGTCGCCGCCGCCGCTTCCGCGCTCCGTAGCGATGGCGTCGATCTCGTCGAAGAACACCACGGTCGGGGCGTTCTCGCGAGCCTTGCTGAACACTTCACGGACGCCCTTCTCGGACTCACCGACCCACTTCGACAGTAGCTCGGGGCCCTTGACCGAGATGAAGTTCGAGTCGGCCTCGTTGGCGACTGCTTTTGCCATCAGCGTCTTCCCAGTCCCTGGTGGGCCGTACAGCAGGACGCCCTTGGCGGCCTGCATATCCATCGTCTCGAACACGTCGGGGTACTCAAGCGGCCACTGGATCGTCTCGACGAGTCGGTCTTTCGTGTCGTCGAGTCCACCGACGTCGTTCCACGTGATGTCGGGGACCTCGACGAACACTTCGCGGAGTGCGGAGGGTTCGATCCCCTTGATCGCCTCCTTGAAGTCGCGTTCGGTGACCTGCAGGGAGTCCAGGATCTCGGCATCGATCTCGTCGCTTTCGAGGTCGATCTCCGGTCTGATCCGCCGGAGCGCGTTCATCGCGGCCTCTTTGGTGAGGTTGGCGAGGTCAGCGCCGACGAACCCATGCGTGTTCTCCGCGTACGATTCGATATCGAAGTCCTCGGTCAGGGGCATCCCGCGGGTGTGGACCTGCAGGATCTCCTCGCGGCCGCCCTTGTCGGGGACGCTGATCTCGATCTCGCGGTCGAACCGCCCACCACGCCGCAGTGCGGGATCGATCGCATCGACGCGGTTGGTCGCCGCGATGACGGTGACCTGACCGCGCTCTTCGAGCCCATCCATCAGGCTCAGTAGCTGTGCGACGACCCGGCGTTCGACGTCGCCACCGGCCTCGCCGCGCTTGGGTGCGATCGAGTCGATTTCGTCGATGAAGACGATCGCAGGCGCATTCTCCTCGGCTTCTTCGAACACCTCACGGAGCTGTTCTTCGCTCTCGCCGTAGTACTTCGACATGATCTCCGGGCCGGAGATGGTCTCGAAGTAGGCATCTATCTCGTTGGCGACCGCCTTCGCCATCAGCGTCTTTCCGGTGCCTGGCGGTCCGTGAAGGAGCACGCCTTTCGGCGGCTCGATACCGAGTTGCTGGAACAGTTCCGGATGGCGCATCGGCAACTCGATCATCTCTCGGACCTGCTCGTCGTCGAGGCCACCGATGTCCTCGTAGGTGACCGACGGTCCGGTCTCGGAGCGTTCGGCCTCGCCGCTGATCTGTTCGGCGGGCGTCTCGCTGATCTCGATGTCGGTCGAATCGGTAACGACGACTGTTCCGCTCGGCTCCGTGTTCGCGATTTTCAGCGGCACCGAGCGTCCGTTCCCGGACATCGGGCCGAACGAAAGCGGGAACGGCACTGTCTGGTTCTCGGTGATCGCCTGTCCGCTAAGCTTGTCACGGACAAGCGGACCGATGTTTCCGCGGATGCGGAGGTTCTGGGGGAGTGCAACAGTCACACTCGTCGCGGGCTGGACGTCCGCCTTCTCCACGGTGACGCTGTCGTCGATACCGACGTCGGCCTCCTGTCGAAGACGGCCGTCGATCCGAATGACGTTCTGTCCCTCGTCCTCGGGGTAGCCCGGCCAGACGCGGGCAACCGCTTTCCGCCCGTCGCTCCCCTCGATGACGATGTAATCGCCGTTTTCGAGGTCGAGTTCGCTCATCGATACACGATCGATCGCGGCGAGTCCCCGGCCTGCGTCTTTCTGTTTGAGTGGTTTGACAGTGAGTTTCATCGTCGCTCCTCCAGTTCGATAGTGAGGACTCCGTTTTTGATAAACGCTTGCGCATCCTCGTGGGGCAGATCGATGTCGATCTGCTCGCCCTCTTCGGGCAGGACGATAGCGGTGTCACCGACGACGTCCACGGTGGCGTCCACGCCGCTTCCGAGATCCGCAACGACCCGGCGAGTGCCGTCGACGTCGTACTCCCGCACCGGCCGATCGTCTCGTCGTGAAAACTGTTTGATATCCATGATTCCTAACAATAGGTTAGTCGTGCTAGTATATAAACTTTACTCTCAGAATCGCAAGAGGGCATATATAGCACAAGTATAGACGAAAAGCGGTTCACACCAGATTTCGGTACGACTGCTTCCGGAGAGGCTACTATCGACCGGGCTCTGTCGGGGGAACATTCACGTCGCGTTGCGGTCAACATGTAGTATGGAAACGTACACACACCACGGTCGGACGACGGCATATCGGCGGACCGACCGCGGTGGCGACGGCCCGACGGTCCTGTTCGTGCACGGTAGCGGTGCGACGAGCGATATCTGGCGGCAACAGCGAACGCTCGCGGATCGGTACGAGGTCGTAACGATGGACCTCAGCGGCCACGGCGAGTCGGAGGACGCCGACGTTGGCGCCGGCTACGAGACGCTCTCGGTCTATGCCAGCGATGTCGTCGCTATCGCACAGGAGACCGACGCGGACGTGCTGGTCGGGAACTGCTTGGCGGTGCCGTCCTGTTGCATATGGCGCTCGAACGCGATTACGACCCCGGAGCGCTCGTGCTGACTGGGACCGGCGCGAAACTCGCCGTGCTCGAGGACTTGCTGTTGGCTAGACGACGACTTCGAGCGTGCCGTCGAGTTCCTCCACGCGGACGGGCGATTGTTCTACGACCCCGACGAGGAACTACGGTCGGCGTCGGCGGCGGCCATGATGGAGGTCGGCCGTGAGATCACGAAACGGGACTTTCGGACCTGCCACACGTTCGACGTTCGCGATCAGTTAGAAGAGACCGACGTGCCATCGCTTACAATCTACGGCGAGCACGACCAGTTGACGCCGCCGCGCTACCACGGGTATCTCGCCGAGGAGTTGCCCGACGCCGCACGAGCAATCATCGAAGATGCGGCCCACCTCTCGATGCTCGAACGGCCGGACGCTTTCAACACCGCACTCGAACGGTTCGTCGACGGGCTAGCGGAGAGCGGTTCGCTCGATTAGTATAGATCGTCGAGTTCCTCCGAGTACTGACTATGCTCCTCTGCCGGGAACTCACCCTCCAACACCGCTTCGACGTAGCTATCGATTGCCGACTGCATCTCCGCTCGGACGTCGCCGAACTGCTCCGCGAAGGGCGGCGACCACTCGCCGAGGCCGATGGCGTCGTTGAACACCAGTACCTGCCCGTCGGTTGCCGGGCCGGCCCCGATGCCGATGGTCGGTATCTCCAGTTCGTCGGTGACCGTCTCTGCCAGATTCGCCGGGACGTGCTCGCACCAGCGAGAACGCGCCCGCTTCCTCGTGGGCGTGTGCGAGGTCGATGATCTCCTGGGCGGCTTCTGGATCCGAACCCTGCTGAGTGTAGCCGCCGAGTTCGTTGATGCGCTGTGGCGTCAACCCCAGATGCGCCATGACCGGGATTCCCAGTTGGTGGAGTCGCTCGGTCAGTTCGACGGTGTGTTCGCCGCATTCGAGTTTGACCGCATCTGCGTGGGCCTCCTTGAGCATCCGACCGGCGTTCTCGATGCTCGTCTGCCGATCGGTGCCGTAGCTGAGGAAGGGCATATCCGCGACGACCAGTGCCTCTTCAGCGCCCCTGGCCACGGCGGCGGTTCGGCTCGCTACCTCGTCGACCGTTACCGGCAACGTGGAGTCGTAGCCCAGTACGGCGTTGCCCATGCTGTCGCCGACCAGTATCACGTCGACGCCTCGTTCGTCGATCAACTCTGCGGTCGGTGCGTCGTACGCTGTCAGCATCGTAATCGGCTCCTCGCCCGCCCGGGCGCGGATGTCCTGCACGGTCAGTCCCATACAGGGTGGTTGGTGATGGAGCAAATAAATGGCGTGGGAAGATCAATAGCCCGACATCGGCGAGGACGGCCGGCCACGATGTCGGATATTTATACCCACCCGTTCCGAACCCGGCCGTATGTACGGAGTCCGGGAGATTCTTGCGGCCGTGCTGGCGTTCGGCCTCGGCCTCGCGCTCGTCGTCGCGCCGAACGCAGTGGTCAGACTGCAGTTTTTCGCACAGGGGCCCACCACAGGCCGGCACGGCGAGTATGGCGAGGACCAGGTGCTTACGGAGCAACAGGCATGGCTTGCCCGTGCTGTCGGGCTGATTCCGATCGGGATCGCGGGCTACATCCTCGCTCAGCCGCTGGTGTGATCCCTCGATCACTCGGCGTATCGTTCGCCCATCGCTTGGACGACCGAATCGAGCGTCCGGACGGCCCACAGATAAAACCCTGAGTCCGAAGTCGCCTCGACGCGCTCGCGAAACGCGGGGATCCAGTCGAAGTGGGCTTCGTGAAAGTTGGCATACCCCTCGTGTTGCTCTGCTTCCAGCAACAGACTCGCGTACTCCAGCAGCAGGGAGACGTGATCGGCTGGATACTCCGGAGGAACCGCGGCGTCAAGCGCGTCGTATCGACTCTTCATGTCGCTCGCCGGCGGTCCCGAGAGGATGCCGCGTTCGGTGCCGTCCCACCACTCTTCGTAGGCGGATTCGGCGGGGGAGCGTACTCGCCTTCGAACGCTCTGAAGGTCCGGAGATACTCCCTGCGGGCCCGGGCAATATCTTGAACCGGGGCGGTGCGTCGACGCTGTCAATCGGTAACGATGCTGCACACTCTGCGACGATCGTCCCGAGCGTTCCGTTCCGGACCGCGTCAACGAACGCTTCGTCCGGATGCTGGAAACACGTCGCAAGCGTGGCGTAGAGGCGGGTGTGGTCGTCGTTCATCGTTTGTGTAGTTGCTTATCCGACGTAGACTGGCTGGTGGATCGCCGCGTAGATTATCACAAATCGTAGCATGAACGATCCGGCGATAACCAGCCCGAACTTCGTCGTACAGATCCGTTTGGTCATCAACACGTTCTCTTCGCGGAGGAACTCGACGACCTGCTGGGCGCCCGAGATAACGAGCGGAACCACCAGTCCGAGGCCGAGCACGCCCACCCACAGCAGGAGACCGTACCTCCGTGAGGCTGGCGTACGTCTCGGTGTCTGCTGGCCCGCCCGTAGACAGCGTGTACAGCAACGCCGCCAGCACCACAATCTCGACGATGATAATCGCGTCGTCGAGGATGCTAAACCGATGGACGAGATGGCTGTCTATGTCGCTGGCTAGCTGCGAGAGCATCAGAACCGCCGCGATACCCGCCGAGAACCCGCTCGCCAGGAACAGCAACGGGAGGATGTTCGGGTTCCACAGCGGCACGTTCCAGCCGACGTCGCTCAGCAGCAGTGCCGTAGACGATCAGCAACACGGCGAGGACGATGCCGATCACCTGCACGGCGACGGCGGCGAG
>NZ_JBHTAN010000004.1:0-9379 GCF_042663585.1 Natronoarchaeum sp. GCM10025321 | reverse complement strand
TCACCCTCCAACACCGCTTCGACGTAGCTATCGATTGCCGACTGCATCTCCGCTCGGACGTCGCCGAACTGCTCCGCGAAGGGCGGCGACCACTCGCCGAGGCCGATGGCGTCGTTGAACACCAGTACCTGCCCGTCGGTTGCCGGGCCGGCCCCGATGCCGATGGTCGGTATCTCCAGTTCGTCGGTGACCGTCTCTGCCAGATTCGCCGGGACGTGCTCTAGCACCAGCGAGAACGCGCCCGCTTCCTCGTGGGCGTGTGCGAGGTCGATGATCTCCTGGGCGGCTTCTGGATCCGAACCCTGCTGAGTGTAGCCGCCGAGTTCGTTGATGCGCTGTGGCGTCAACCCCAGATGCGCCATGACCGGGATTCCCAGTTGGTGGAGTCGCTCGGTCAGTTCGACGGTGTGTTCGCCGCATTCGAGTTTGACCGCATCTGCGTGGGCCTCCTTGAGCATCCGACCGGCGTTCTCGATGCTCGTCTGCCGATCGGTGCCGTAGCTGAGGAAGGGCATATCCGCGACGACCAGTGCCTCTTCAGCGCCCCTGGCCACGGCGGCGGTTCGGCTCGCTACCTCGTCGACCGTTACCGGCAACGTGGAGTCGTAGCCCAGTACGGCGTTGCCCATGCTGTCGCCGACCAGTATCACGTCGACGCCTCGTTCGTCGATCAACTCTGCGGTCGGTGCGTCGTACGCTGTCAGCATCGTAATCGGCTCCTCGCCCGCCCGGGCGCGGATGTCCTGCACGGTCAGTCCCATACAGGGTGGTTGGTGATGGAGCAAATAAATGGCGTGGGAAGATCAATAGCCCGACATCGGCGAGGACGGCCGGCCACGATGTCGGATATTTATACCCACCCGTTCCGAACCCGGCCGTATGTACGGAGTCCGGGAGATTCTTGCGGCCGTGCTGGCGTTCGGCCTCGGCCTCGCGCTCGTCGTCGCGCCGAACGCAGTGGTCAGACTGCAGTTTTTCGCACAGGGCCCACCACAGGCCGGCACGGCGAGTATGGCGAGGACCAGGTGCTTACGGAGCAACAGGCATGGCTTGCCCGTGCTGTCGGGCTGATTCCGATCGGGATCGCGGGCTACATCCTCGCTCAGCCGCTGGTGTGATCCCTCGATCACTCGGCGTATCGTTCGCCCATCGCTTGGACGACCGAATCGAGCGTCCGGACGGCCCACAGATAAAACCCTGAGTCCGAAGTCGCCTCGACGCGCTCGCGAAACGCGGGGATCCAGTCGAAGTGGGCTTCGTGAAAGTTGGCATACCCCTCGTGTTGCTCTGCTTCCAGCAACAGACTCGCGTACTCCAGCAGCAGGGAGACGTGATCGGCTGGATACTCCGGAGGAACCGCGGCGTCAAGCGCGTCGTATCGACTCTTCATGTCGCTCGCCGGCGGTCCCGAGAGGATGCCGCGTTCGGTGCCGTCCCACCACTCTTCGTAGGCGGATTCGGCGGGGCGTACTCGCCTTCAGAACGCTTCAGAGGTCCGGAGATACTCCCTGCGGGCCCGGGCAATATCTTCGAACCGGGGCGGTGCGTCGACGCTGTCAATCGGTAACGATGCTGCACACTCTGCGACGATCGTCCCGAGCGTTCCGTTCCGGACCGCGTCAACGAACGCTTCGT
The DNA here is from genome assembly GCF_042663585.1 of Natronoarchaeum sp. GCM10025321. Classification (NCBI taxonomy): domain Archaea; kingdom Methanobacteriati; phylum Methanobacteriota; class Halobacteria; order Halobacteriales; family Natronoarchaeaceae; genus Natronoarchaeum; species Natronoarchaeum sp. GCM10025321. Next base: position 7,744 of record NZ_JBHTAN010000004.1, on the reverse strand, counting down.
CCGGATGCTGGAAACACGTCGCAAGCGTGGCGTAGAGGCGGGTGTGGTCGTCGTTCATCGTTTGTGTAGTTGCTTATCCGACGTAGACTGGCTGGTGGATCGCCGCGTAGATTATCACAAATCGTAGCATGAACGATCCGGCGATAACCAGCCCGAACTTCGTCGTACAGATCCGTTTGGTCATCAACACGTTCTCTTCGCGGAGGAACTCGACGACCTGCTGGGCGCCCGAGATAACGAGCGGAACCACCAGTCCGAGGCCGAGCACGCCCACCCACAGCAGGAGACCGTACCCCTCCGTGAGGCTGGCGTACGTCTCGGTGTCTGCTAGCCCGCCCGTAGACAGCGTGTACAGCAACGCCGCCAGCACCACAATCTCGACGATGATAATCGCGTCGTCGAGGATGCTAAACCGATGGACGAGATGGCTGTCTATGTCGCTGGCTAGCTGCGAGAGCATCAGAACCGCCGCGATACCCGCCGAGAACCCGCTCGCCAGGAACAGCAACGGGAGGATGTTCGGGTTCCACAGCGGCACGTTCCAGCCGACGTCGCTCAGCAGCAGTGCCGTGTAGACGATCAGCAACACGGCGAGGACGATGCCGATCACCTGCACGGCGACGGCGGCGAGGCCGGTCGGGCGCGTCGTGTCGGCAGCACGATCGATGTAGCCCTCGAACCCGGTCCGTGCCACGACGTGTCGCGGGAGTCCACTGGGGTCGTCCGTCGCTTCTGTTCCGAACGTGGCCCAGATGGCCCGGAACATGACGAGGAAGCTGAAGATCACGATCACCCAGGTCCCGATCGCCATCCACGAACTCCAGTTGGTGAACTGGACCGGGAACGTAAACGCCCTGAGGAAGGGGCCGGAGAGGTGCAACAGCAGGGTGATCGACCCCGCGGCGATCGTCAGGAAAGAAGTGAGAAAACCCCACTTCGTGACGTACTCGTACCCCTCGTAGCCGCTACGTGACCCAATCACTTCCGCGAGAGATGCGACCAGGAACGCCCCGCCCGAGAGCCCCCCGAGGAAGAGGTAGATCGCGACGAACACGTCCCAGTGGCCCGCGTCGAGCCAGTAGAGTTCCGGTGCAGTCATGATCGACTACACCTCGTAGGTCACTGCACCGGCTTCGTCGTCGTCCTGGTCCGCCTCGACGATAACGTTCGCCGGTTGAGAGGCGAACCGTTCGATAGCCTCCGTCGACGCTTCGGCTTTCAGTTCGCTAACCGGTCCGGCCTTGATCGCACCGCCGACACAGTTGTCGACGCATGCGGGCGTCGAGCCGCCGTCTTCTTGTTCCTCCCGAGGAGGCATGTCGTGGCCGCCACCGGGCCCCTCTCCGAGACACAGGTTGCACTTCGACATGGTGCCGCCATCGTCGTAGGTCGGTGCACCGTACGGACACGCCCATGCACAGTAGTGACAGCCGATACAGCTGTCCCGGTCGACGGTGACGATACCGTCTTCCTCGCGCTTTTCGATCGAGTTACACGGACACACCTTCTCGCACGGCGCGTCGGTACAGTGCATACACGACATCGAGATGGGCATCGAGCTTACATCGGGGAACTCCCCGCGCTCGACGTTACGGACCGTCCGCCACTCGTCCTGATCCGAATCGCGGTCGTGGCGTTGCTTGCACGAGACCGAACAGGCATGACAGCCGATACATTTGTTCGCGTCGAAGTAGAACGCCCACTGTTCACCCATCGTTACTCACCTCCGCTGGTGACGTCGACTGCGATGTGTCTGTCCGGCTGTCCGGTAATCGGGTCCATCTGTTTGGCGTGTAGTTTCATGGTGTTCATCCCCTCGTAATCCTCCTGTGCCGATCCCTCGCCGAAGCCGTACTCGGCGGTAACAATGCCCGGCTTGATTGTCTCGGTGACGTGTGCCATCAACTCTCCTCCGCCCGTCTCTGATTCGACGGTCACCATGTCACCGGTCTCGATGCCGCGTTCCTCGGCGTCCTCGGGATTGAGGTGCAGATAGTTGCCGCGGTAGTCCTCGTCTTCGAGTTCGTTCTTCCGGGCGAACTGGTCCAGACACCGGTCGATCCCCTGATCGCTACCGTGTGAGAAGAACACCGATCGGATGTCGTAGAACTCCAGCGGGTACTCCTCGTCGAGTTCGTCGCCGTAGGTCCCCGGAGGCTGCCACTCGGGAGCCGTATCCATTCCCGCCTCCTCGGCAGCCTGCACGAACGGCGGTATCTGGTCCAGATCGAAGCTGAACGCCGGGCCGTCCTCGTCGCGCCATTGCTCGTAGCCGTACTCGCCGACGAGTTCGTAGTTCTTGTCGCCGCTGTCGAGCTCTTCGAGGGTAAGATCGACCGCCTGTAGCTGATCGTCGATGAACTCCTCGTGGTCGTCCCACGGGAAGTTCTCGCCCCAGCCCATCGCCTCGGCGATGCCAGTCAGGATCTCCCAGTCCGGTTTGGTGTTGAACTGTGGTTCGACGGCGGCTTTCCCGCCGACGACCCACTGGTGTTCGGGGTAGGCGCTCCAGGAACCGGTGCCGACAGTGTCTTTCTCCAGTTGGGTCGCGTCGGCGAAGACGACGTCGGCGTTGCGCGTGACGCCGTTCCAGTAGGCGTCGACGGCGATCACCAGATCCATCTCGTCGAGGGCATCGAGCCACGCCTCGGCGTTGCCGTCTTTCAGCGGCATGTCGTGGTGGCAGTAGATGCCGTTGATGTGGTCGTTCTCGACCATCTCGGGGACGAGATTGTGGGCGATCCCTTCGATGTGCCGAAACGGGTACTCCTCGTACTCCTCGTACTTGTGGAGGGCCGGCTCTTTGCCCGCGGCGTTGTTCGGCAGGTCGACACCGATCGTCGCCTGGGTCCCTTTCTCGTCGGGCGTCCATTCGCAGACCTCGAACGGATCCGCCGTGGGCGTACTCTTCCACAGTCGGAGGCCGCCGGGGCGGTCGATGTTGCCGGCTAGCCCGTTCAGCGCGGTGATGTTCTGGGTAGCCTTCCAGCCGTTGCCCATCTGGGCCGTTCCGGTCCAGACCGAGATTCCCGCTGCCGGGGCTGCCTCGGCGAAGCCGCGGGCGATCTCTCGGATCTTGTCGGCATCGATCCCGGTGATCTCCGCGGCCCACTCGGGCGTCTTGTCCGCGACAGACTCCCGGTAGGCCTCGAAGCCGTGGGTGTGCTCCTGTACGAACTCCAGATCGAGGCGACCCTCCTGGATGATGACGTGTGCTATCGCCAGCGCCAGCGCGCCGTCGGTTCGGGGCTCGATCGGGAGCCATTCGTCGGACTTCTCGGCCGTCTCGGTGTACTGGGGGTCGATCGTTACTAGCGTCGCGTCGTTCTTCTCGATGGCTTCGAGGACGCCTTTCGCCTCGAACTGCCCGGCAAAGGAGCCAAGCGGGTTCCGACCCCACATGATGAGATACTCGGAGTTCTGGTAGTCGGGAACCCGGTTGTTCAGACCGACGCCCATCATCCCGCCGGTGACGAACGTCGGCCCGGCACAGACGTGGACTCCCCGGCCGATCCGTTCGGGCGTGCCGTAGAGGTCGCGCCAGATCGTCCGGAAGATCGGCGTCTCCGCCCAGCTTCCGGCGTCGAGGAACGTCTCCGCACCGTGTTCCTCGTCGAACTCCTGAAGCCGTTCGGCTGTGTACTCGAAGGCCTCGTCCCAGGTCGCTTCCCGTAGCTCGCCGTCCTCTCGGATGTAGGGCTGTTTGATCCGGTCGGGGTCGTGAGTCTTGTCGAGCTGGGCTAGCCCCTTCGGACAGAGCGTTCCGTTTGTGCCGGGACCTGCGCTCCCGGGGGTTACCGTCGACGCCAGTGATTCCGACGACGGTATCGTCGTTGACTTTGACTTCCTGGGCACAGTTGTGACAGCACATCCAGCAGTTGCCGAAGGCGGTGTCGGCGTCCGCGACCGGTGTCGCAGACCGATCCGTACTTGCCAGCCCGGGCGCGCTATCCAGACAGCCACCGAGTGCGGCGGCCCCTGCGGCGGCCGCGCCGGTCTTCAGCAGGTTTCGACGGGTCAGTCCGCTCCCGTCCTCGCTACTCATCCGCGATCACCTCCGCTGGCGTGTAGTCGTCGCCGAACTCCTCGCGGAGTCGTTTGTCGTACTTTTCGTGGAACTCCGTCTCGGTGAGTTCGCCGTTCGCGACGCGCATCGCGTCGATGCCGACCTGCCGGCCGAGCTCCTGATCGTATTCGCTCTCTTCGGGATCGGTTCCAAGGGCGGACAGCGCCTCGAGTGGATCCTGTTGGTTTTCTGGGCTCATGGAGTGCTCACAATAGGAACCACGGTTCTAGCCGCATAGGTCGTCCTCGGGATCTATTCAGGTTTTATATGCTGGTGAATCCCGGACGTGCCGGACGAACCATCGGATCGGCCGATCAAAGAGAGTGTTGCGCGCTGACGGCGATAGCCCTTCAGGTCCGGACTCAGAGCGTCGGCGTCGCGACCGAGCTACAGCCCCAGTCGCCGCCTCCGTCGCCCCCGTCGCCCCCGTCGTCGGTCTCCATCTCGTCGCCGGCCATGTATGCGGCATCGGCCGCCTCGATCTGGTTCGCACCAGCGGACGCGAGTTCGGGGATCTCGTCGACGACGATCTCCAGGTCGCTATCGCCGGTATCGCCGTCCGTCCGGTCGTTAACGTCGACGCGCCACTTCTCCGGCGGGACGTTACCCTCCGTGTTGTTCCCGTCGTACTGGGCCCACTGTCTGGAGAACGAACCGTCGTAGACGACGACGTCGTCGTAGCCCAGAATCCCGTCGAGGGCGAAATATCCCATCGACGCACGGTAGCCGCTCCCGCAGTACGTGACGATCGTATCACCGTCCTCGACGCCCTCGAGGCCGAAGACGTGGGATTCGATCGCGTCGGCATCCTTCCAGTCCCCCCCCTCGGCGAACTTCGTCGAAGGTCGCGACGGTCTCGTCGTCGCGCGTCGTTGTCGAGGAATACGTCGTCGCGCTCGAGGATCGTGCGAGCCGGTCGTCGTTGTTCAGCGTTGGCCTGTAAACGTCGCGGACGGCGCGTCGAGTAGGCCTCGCCGTCCAGGGCGAGCTCAGCCCCGAGAGGACGATCGTCGTCTTGGGACAGACGCCGCTACGCTGTAACACCGCGTCCATCTGCGCACCGTTCGGGACCATCGGAGCGACCTCGCCCAGCCCCTCCACGCGAGCGGCGTGGAACTCGTTTGGACCCCACTTGAGCGCCCCCGGAACGTGACCGTCATCGTAGGTTTCGGTATCCCAGACGCGCAAGACGACGACCCGCTCGCGGACGTCCAGCTGGCCGAGGTTAACCAGCCCAACGTCTTGCCACTCTTTCAGCGTCGCGGGTTCGATCAACGCGTTGTCCGTCGCCGTCGGATCCGGAATGTCCTCCTCTGTCTCCTCTTCTTCCGGCCCGTTTTCCGATTCGTCGCCGTTTTCCATCCCGTTCTCGTCGCCGTTTTCGGCCGCCGGCTCGTCGTCACCGAGACACCCGGCGAGCGCGCCGAGACCGGCCGCGCCAGTAATCTGTACGAACCGCCGTCGATCGAGTTTTCGGTCCATACCCGTGACTACACGATGGGGGTCGTTGAGGATATCCCGGGATCAATTCGGATTTTATATAGGGGTCAGTATAATAGAGGTTGCAATGCCGTGGCTGGTCACGCCTCCCAGCACGAGCAGTCACAGGAGAGCTGCCGGACGACGTTCGACTCGGCACGTCGGAGTCGCTGTGACGTCGCCGATAGGGAGATGCCGAGTTCGTCCGCGATCGCGTCGAGCGGAATCGACGAGTCCGAATCGTAGTAGCCCAACTCCTGGGCGACGTTCACTGCCTCTCGCTGCTTGGCGGTCAGTTCCGAAATATCGACAGAACAGAGTTCTTTGACCTCGGATCCGTCGGTCGAGACGATGCTACGCACCGAGACGCGCGTGCAGGCCTCCCGGACCTCCGCGACGATCTCGGCAACCGTCTCGGTATCGGAGACGTACGTCTCCATGACGAACTCGCCGTCCCCGACCTCAAGATAGCGCGGAAGACAGCCGTACTCCGAGAACACTTTGCCGGGACAGTGGTCACAGATTTCGTTCGAGGTGTGTTTCGTGCAGACGCTCTCGTCGTCGTCGTCGCGAACCGCGATATCGAGGTTGCAGTGCTCCTGATCGAGACGGACGTCGATGTCGATGACGTCCTCCTCGATCGCGTCCATCACACAGGCACCACCACGTTCGATCTCGAGGACGACCCGTAGGTCACGGTCCTCTACGGGCGGAATGACGGATTCTTCTTCGTCGGACGGAGACCCAACAGCCATACGACAGTCTAACGAGCGACGCAGTATAAACGAGTGAGTGCATTCCTGTCCAGTGGGAATCCGTTCGAGAAACCGCTCGTCACCGGTCAAATCCGGATACTACTTTATGTTTGGGTCGTAACCGGGAGGCGTGCCAGAGCCAGTCGAGACCAGCGATCCCGAGGGCGTCGACTACGGATGGGTGATGCAGACCACCTTCGTGCTCACTATCGTCGTCGGCGCGCCGGTCGTCGCCCTCCTCTCGGTCCCGTACACCCTGCCGACGTGGGGTGTCCGAGTGGAGTTTGCGATCCGGGTCGGTGCTGTCGTCTGGATTCTGATCGCTCTCCCGGTGTTTGTTTACGCAAAGCGAAACGTCGACGCGGGGAACGACTCAGGCGAGTAACCGACGGAACGGCGTCCAGACGAACCGTCTCCCGATGAGGAACACCCCGGCCAGCACCGGCACCAGCAGATAGCCGAGTAGATCGACGTAAAGCGGTAGCGTGCCGAGTGCGGCGTTCCCGACGAGTGCGGCCAGCGGTGCGAACACCGCGAGCGCGAACACGTACGAGAGATTACGGCCGCGATGTTGGCGCGTTCTCCGGATCGCGAGGAAGAACACCAGCGGCATGACCACGACGCCGAGCGCAAGGACGGCGCTTGGCCCTATCTCCGCGACTTCGGTCGCGTAGACGTACTCCCACGCCGAGGTGATGCCGTAGGCAGTCGTGTACTCGGTGAGCAGTGCCTGTAAGGCGGCCGTATCGGTGCCTGCCGCTCTGAGTTCGATTGCGAGTTCCTCGATACTGACCGCGTTCTGGTAGCCGTAGTGTGCAAGCCCGGCAGATACAGACCGAACGCGGCGATGATCGCCCGCCAGCCGAGGCGTTTCGCCCCGATCCATCGGGCGATCGGGTTGCCGAACAGGAGGCCGAGGCCGATCCGGACGTGTCGCTTTCTGCCGCGCCGTCGGTTGCCGTCGCCCCGCCGGTGTTCGTACTCGCCGACGCGCCGGCCCCTCCTGCTGTAGAGGCGGTTTCGCCACCTGTCGCGGAGCCAGTGCCGCCCGTCGCTCCTGCAGTGGTTCGGTTCCGGGACGTCGATCCGCCTGTGTTCGTACTCGACGAGGCCGACGACCCGGCCGAGCGGTTCGACGGTCCCGACCCGCTACTGGACGCCCCCGAACTGCTCGTTCGCGACGAGGTGCGATTGGACGTTCGGGAACTGCTCGAGGAGGGACTGGACGACCCGGAACTCCCGGATGAACGGCTGGACGATCCGGAACTCCCGGACGAACGGCTTGAACCGCTGGACGATCCACTGCTATTGGATGCCGAACTTCTCGTCCGGGTCGAGGACGAAGTGGTCCGGCTACTCGACGTGCTGGTAGAACTGCCTGCTGATCTGCGGGTCGAACTGTTCGACGCACTGCTACCGGTCGTCGACCCGGCAGTCGATGTCC
>NZ_JBHTAN010000003.1:0-14714 GCF_042663585.1 Natronoarchaeum sp. GCM10025321 | reverse complement strand
TGCGGGACGAGGGTGCCACTGAATCGATCTTGAGAAAGTGGTTCGAGACGGACCGGGCATCCGCTACACCTGAAAGGGCTTCGAGAAATCTTTTATAATAATACGAGTTCATTGATGCTAATCTGGGAACCCCTTTAAAACCGTTTCCAGCCGTCCGTGTCGGTAACTAAACCCGTCTCCCAGTCATCGATATCGAGGATGAGCGGTCTATCGCGGCCAATTGTCGCTAACAAGCCGAGACCATAACTAGCCGTCCGAGGCTTTGACACGTAAACGAGATCTCCGGAGATCCGATCCAAAAGACTCGGAACGGCGAACGGGAACTGATACACTCGTGATCCCGTTTCGACCCCTTTGTACTCGTACTCGTCCTTGATCGGTTCCCATACCGTCCCTTTGAGTTTTGGCCCCACGATTTCGACATCGTAATTCTGTTCGATAAGCTGCGCGAGAACGTACGCGCGACCGAGACAGTTGTGCGAGAGATCGGGAGATACGACCGATATGAGCATCTTACAACCATATCTGTTACTGAGTCATATAAATTGATACATGTGTGTTTATCCCGAAGTATCGGCAGCTGGCACAGCGTGAGCCCGTGAGATCATTAGATTATTGTTGATGACTCGACAGAGTTCTCTGCAGGGATTGCGCTGATCACTCCCGCGCCATTCCCCTGGAAGGCGAGAAGAGCCATGATGTGGTTGATGGCCTCTTGCGGAGTAAATTGACGTTAGGGTCGAAACACAATTCAATCCGGACAGTATGAGGGAAATCGGTCGCCGGACACAACCGGTTCCGCGTCGTCGTCGGCCGCAACAAGGACGACGACGACTACCATCTGTACATCACGAACGTGCCGCGAGAAGAATTTCTCCCGGAAGATCTACAACGCTGTATCGGTGTCGATGGGAGGTAGAAACGCTGTTTCGTGAATTGAAGACGCAGTACGAATTGGACGAGTTCGACACGAGCAACCCTGTTGTCGTAGAGATTTTGGTGTATGCGGCGTTGCTGTCGCTGTTGGTGAGTGGTGAGCTGTTGGCTCTGGTCACTGAGCAGGCCGCTGATGAGATCGTGTTTCCGCCGGGGCGGCGACCTTCCGGTCGCACGCCAGCTCATCCTCCACGAACTCGGTGAGTACCTTGGCTACTCGCCACCGCCGTTGCTGGAACGGCTGATCGAAGAGGCACAGAAGATTCATCAGCAACGACCGATCTTACAAGAGACGCTCGCTACCGCTACGCAACCGAGGTGTGAGGCTTAGCTAAAGACGAATGGAGCTACCAGCTTATCCCCGGTCGTCGTTGGAACAGTAAGTGTCTCTCGCGTACCGTTGGCACCAATCGAAGAGGAGCCGTATCCGATATCATCCTCCTGGGGCTGGCTGAACTCGATCTCGCCGACGGAGTCGGAGAGTGCGGACTCCACGACCTCGATGTTATATAAGCTGTTCCGCTCAAGGTGGTCGTGTTAAGTTAGGAACGAGGCGGTCGAAGATTCGGATGTTCATGGCCGAAACCGACCGCCTCAACGAATCTACAGACTGGATCAACTTGGAGTTTGTGCAGCGTGAGAGGACACCCCTGCAGCTCATTAAAAGGGTATTCGCCACCATCTTGCGGGCCTATCACTCTCGAATACAGTTGTGTTACTTGAGGAGTCGGGTGTCAAACGCAGTCGCACTGCGGTTCACAACTGGGTTCAAAAAGCGGATTTACAGCCGAGCGGCGGTGAGAATCTGGATCGAGTTGCGGTCGATCAAAAATCGATCCGGATCAACGACGAGTAATACTGGCTGTACACCGCGGTTGATCCTGAATCCAACAAAATTCTCCATTCACGACTGTTCCCAACGTATACGGTGCCGATTGCACGAGAGTTTCTCACTGAACTGACCGAGAAACACGCCGTCACAGACGCCGTGTTTCTCGTCGATGACGCAGATGACCTCATCGCCGGCCTTCGACGAGAAAAACTCAGCTACCGCGTCCAGCAACACGGCTTTCGAAACGCCGTCGAACGTGTCTTTCGTGAGGTAGAACGACGAACATCTTCGTTTTCAAACTGCTTCAGCCACGTTGATCCAGATACCGCAGAATCATGGCTACAAGCTCACGCCGTCTGGTGGAATCAATGGCTAAGTTAACACCGCCCTCAAGGTCCTGTCGTAGCATCTCCACATTTGGCGGATAGGGTTCAAATGCGATGACCTTCCCATGTCGGCACTTTGTCGCGGCAAAAAGCGAGTAGAGACCGGTATTCGCCCCGATATCGTACACTACGTCGTCCTCCTTTTTAATTGATCCGAAGAAATCATAAATCTCCTCGGATTCTTGCCGGAAGCGTTGCCGGTTCCGTTCTACCAGCGTTGGGGTCGGTGCAGAGAACTCGACGGTTCGATCGTCGATATTTAGCGAGTAGTATCCGCGTACGGAAATCGCTCGGCAATAGCTCTTTGTGTGCAGTTTTCGTAGGGTCTTCTTACATAAAACGAGAGCTCCGTCCTCTCGATAGACGGAGCGCACCCGATGACGAGAGATGTCACGTTCGAGTCCAGATTGCTGGACTGACGATATATCTGTTGTGATATCTACATCGAATAAGAGTGAGTTGCTTCTGTGTCTCGGATGTCCCATGCCTGTGTCAGTCCTCTTGCAACAATTACTGGATGATTTCGGTACTCAATCGCGCGAGTTCGGTCTACCATGAGGAGGGTACCAGCACCCTTCTACGCAAAGAGAAGCACTTCGCCTATCGGCAGTTCTTTACGCACGTCGTCTGGAGCGTTCTTCCGAAGAACCGTGCCCTTCGATTCAATCACCGGTCGCGGATTCTGACTGCGCTGTACTTTCATGTCACTGGAATGTTCTACAGCGAACAACGCTCCGTGTTGTCCGGGCTCGCGGCGTACGAAGTGTTCCGAATCTCAACGATAGGCACCATGCCATCAGATCATACGGAGTGTGCATAGGATTGAAGAAGGGCTCGATGCCTAACCGACGCTCGGTGTTCGCCGAGTCGTACATCCGAAAGGTCGTTGCTGATCTAGTGACGGCATGGGACCCGGAATCCGACGACGAACAACTCAAGTGGGCCGTTGACGTCTTATCAAAATATTTTGACGCCGTGGATCAAACCGAGATCATCATTGAGGCCGAGTCGGAGTTCCCCTCAGAGATCGAGTATACTCCGGACGGTCGCGTCCTGTTCCCGCGTCGCGAGCTCGGTGAGTCTCCAGTGTCACCTGAGCAGATGGAACAATTAGCGGTCCAGCGAACGAGCACTCGGTGGTTTCAGGACCGGGAAGTTCCTCGAGAGGAGACCGACGAAGCATTGGAAGTCGCTATGCAGTCGCCGAGCACCTGCAACAGACAGTCCTACCAGTATCTATTGTTTGATGACCGTGAACTGATTGACGAGCTATCGTCTCTTGCTATCGGTGCTTCTGGATATAGTGATAACGTCCCATCCCTCGCGGTGATCGTCGACAAGCAGCGAGCGTATTTTAATGATCGCGACAAACACGTCATCTACATTGATATCAGTCTTTCGGAATGGCTTCCAGTTTGCACTAGAGACGCAGGGACTTGCTTCTCGCTGCATCAACTGGCCAGCGATCCCTAATAACGAGCGGAAATTGCAATCACTTCTTAATTTGGAGTCTGATGAGACCGTCGTCATGCTCATGGCGATTGGGTATCCTGATCCGGATGGAATGATCCCCTACTCAGAAAAGTAGACAATCAAGTCGGTGCGATCTTATAATGATTTGTGAGAATTCACTCAGTGGGCATCTTTTCTCATAATTTACTATATAAAACAGTTTATGTCTCTCCCTTGGGTCCGATACCAGAACAGTGTAAATGATAAAAATGGGTGCCTTTTTATTGGAAGAATTTACTGTTTTTAACAATGCAAGACCGGCGTATTTTGGTGACTGGCGGTGCAGGATTCATTGGTTCAAATCTGGCTAATGAACTCGCTAAGGGCAATGATGTTATAGTGGTGGACAACTCCTATCTCGGAACCTCCGAGAACTTGGACGATAATATTGATTTCTCCAATACGAGTGTACTTGACGACGACCTACCGACAGATGTAGATGTTGTATTTCATTTGGCAGCATTGTCGTCATACGCGATGCATGAAGACGAACCCACAACAGGCGCAAGAGTGAACGTCGAGGGATTCGTTAATGTTATTGAACAGGCAAGGGCAGACGGTTGTGATACGATCGTGTACGCCTCTACATCATCTATCTATGGTAGCCGTACTGATCCTTCACCCGAAGACATGGATATCACAGTCAATACTGGCTAAGAGGCCTCAAAGATCGCACGTGAGAGTTACGCTGAGTACTTTTCAAACCATTATGACTTGACAGCAGCAGGGATGCGCTTGTTTTCGGTGTATCAAGGGTATGGTGGTGCTGAGAGTCATAAAGGAGAATACGCCAATGTTATAGCTCAGTTTGCTGACGACATCGCGAACGGTAACTCACCAAAATTGTATGGCAATGGTAATCAGACTCGTGATTTCACGCATGTTGATGACATTGTCCGTGGCTTGGTACAAGCAGCCGGATACGACCTTGACGATATCTATAACCTTGGGACTAGCCAGGCCTATGACTTTAATACGGTTGTGAACATGATCAATGAAGAACTCGGTACGAATGTGGAACCGGATTACGTGGAGAACCCGATTCCTGAAGACGTATACATTCACGACACCTGTGCAGACTATTCAAAAATGGAGCAAGCAACAGGGTGGAAACCCAGAATTTATTTACAGGAGGGCATTGACCGTGTCTGTAGCCAGTACTAATCATGTATAATAAAAACAATGAATGTTTTAGTCAAGAGCCATTATCGAAGGTCACCAATTGGTTTAGCAATAATATACAAATAAGGGTGTGATTTTAATGGACCCAACAGTTAGTGTGGTTCTTCCGACATACAATCGGGAGGACGTGATTTCAAGAGCAATAGATAGTGTTATCAATCAATCTTTCTCTGATTTGGAGCTTCTCGTAGTAGATGATAACTCATCAGATAATACCTCTGAATTGATGTCACAATACGGAGATAAAGTCAATTATATTTGTCACGACACTAATCGAGGTGCACCCGCTGCAAGAAATACAGGTATTGAAGCAGCTGATGGTGACTTTATAGCATTTATTGATAGTGATGACAAATGGGATTGTGAGAAACTTGAACGGCAGGTCACTCGTTTTCGCGAATGTTCACCGCAAGTAGGTGTAGTTTATACTGGGTATTATGTCAAACACGATGGAGCGGTTGAAATTGGAGAAGTTCCCTCTAAGCGAGGAGACCTCTATAAAGAGCAATTAAAAAAGGATTGGATAAACCCTACGTCAACTGTGATGGTCCGTTCAAGCTGTTTTGATAAAGTTGATGGTTTTAATGAAGATCTTTCTGCCAGACAAGACTATGAATTATGGATTCGAATATCACGGGATTATGACTTTGATTACATTGTGGATCCTCTTGTGACTATGTATATTGAGAATGATAATCGGATCACTAGTAATGTTGAACCTCGCATGGAAGCTCATAAACAGGTTCTTGAATATATTCAAGAGGATATAAACAGCTTGCCATGGCATGAGCGTAGAAAAAGTTTTGCTGTGCAGTATTTCACGGTGGGTAGGTTTTTACAATCACATCGAAGATTCAAAGACGCTATTTCTTATTATCTCAAATCCATAATGCTGTATCCATTATTGTGGAAAACATACATAGCATTAGTATTATCTTTATTAAGAAGAGATACAAAAAGTAAGTTAGTAATAACAATAAAAAATATCACCCGCACTACATAATACATGAAATATATTACAAGAAGATATGTATCCCCTGCGATATTATTTGTCGTAACATGGGTTATTTCACATATTGCCGCATACATAGGTCCGAAAGAGTTAGTCTACGGACTTCATGATGTTCCAAGAGCCACAATTACCGTAGAAGGAAGCTTATGGGTTATTATATCAACAGCAGTATTTTTGCTGGGTGTATTTGTCGCAAATCGAGTTCAGTTACAAATTAAAATGCCCAATGATATTTTCAGACATCAGTACATAAAACAGACAATGGAAAAATCAGACATTTCCCTGTTGTTATTTTATTTATATGGTGTTGCTATTCTTTTCCTCTTGTTTTGCTGGACCGTACTCGCCATCTATCAGATTGGATCTTTTCGTACTTTCTTAAGTGGTCTATTGTCTGATTGGCACTCTACAGGTCAGCTGTGGAGAGAACAAAAACCGTTTCCCGGCGCACGGCTGTTATATACTGGGTTCATTAGTGTGATGATATTCTCAGCAGCGAGCCTTGCTGTAATAGGGCGCGACAATCCATTGATAAATCATAGATACTATAATAACCAGAGATTAACCACACTTTTAATTATTGGATTGATACCATTAACAGTACTTCCGATTTTAGTGTCTCAACGACTACTCTTAGCTGCCGCCATTATTGGATCGCTCATCACGTATATATCTATCTCTGATAAAGGAATTCCAGTTGTTTATCCAATTATAGGCACTATTATTGGGTTTAGTGTATGGACAATTCAAGAAGTGGTACGAGTACGTTCTTCGCCTGATTCAGTTATTACTTCAGTGACGTACAGCATCGATAGAATCCTTTTTTATTTTTCAAACGATATTGGAAACTTGCACCGGAGTATCACATATATAAGTGAACATACATATGGTTTTGAAACCTTTGGGTTTATATTTCAGTATTTATTTATAGAAGATGATGTACGCGATGCATATCTAACATCTGTTTATGCAGCTATAGAGCCAACGCAAGGAGGAGGAACAGCGACAGCACTAGGAATCCCGTATCTTGACTTTGGGGTATTTGGTTTAGTAATAATCTTTTTGTGGGGATATGTGTCACAAATCGCATATTCAAAATCTAGTCAAAGTTTCCTTTCAAGTCAAATATATGGCCTTATTGCTGCAAGTATAGTCTTATCTTGGCACTCACCCCTCTGGAGTCTACCAATCTTCTGGCATAATGTATCTATAATTATATTATTTATATATTTAATACCGTACTTGGTTTTCAGTTTGTACTATTACAGACATAAAAGAAAGGGCGATAACCTCAAACTATAGGCACTGTCTAGTTAATTACCTCCTCTCAGGAGTGATCTATTCAACCCTTGGTTCGCTCTATACTAGTTTGCTCGTGAAGCGGGAAATCTTCGACATAGAGCATCGCCGATTTCCCGCTTCAATTCCTTCGATTTGACGACCTCTCCTGCTGCCTTACAGTGATTCACCAAGGCCTAATATCTAAAAACCACCAACAACAATAACCAAAATAATATACTTGTGTAGTAATATAACAGCTTATGGACCGTGAGAGGATTGCTCTCCAGCGGCGAGAGTTACTGGCCATAAGTGCCGGTAGCATGGCACTCTTCGCGGTCTGTTTTAGCAACGATAACACATCATCAGACAACGAGTCATCGTACGGATACGGAGACGATGGAGTCACTGACAACGCCGATGCGGACGATGGCGGAGACGATCAAGAAGACACTGATAAGCAGAATGAGCACGATCCTGACGAAGACGAAGAGCGCGACGAGCGAGACACCGATAAGCAGCAAGAAAACGACGATGGAGACGGCAGTGTTGAAGATGATGATGGAGGAGAGGAACAAGACGGCGAGTCATCAGGTGGAGGTGTCGGTGAAAGCGACGGGGCGGTGGTGGAACCGGTGATGACGAAGAATACGGTATTGGCTACGGGGCCAGCCCGTACGGCCATCCAACTTAACTAATCAGAGCGTGTCATAGAATCCATCTCATAGCTTCTCACAGCCCGGTTCGTTTCCTCGCTCGTAGTTGGTGATTGCGACAACAATCCGAAGACACAGCGCGAGGAACACTTCTGTTCGCGTGGACGCGGCCTCGGGCGCGGATATGCCCGAGGCCGCAATCCTTGACCGCGTCGTTGGTTCGTTCGACGCCTGTCCGGTTGTTGTACGTCTCGTCCAAGATAGATTGTTTCAGCTGCACGTCCTCGCTATGTTCCTCGATTCGGTCTTCGACCCTGTACTTGATGTCTTTCGGGTCGTCAGTGTTTCGCGGGTTGTATGGGGCGACTGGCACGACCCCTGCGGCCAGCAGGTGGTCGTGCCAGTCGAGGATGTCGTAGGCGCTGTCTCCAAGCATCCAGACCGGTATATCGACGGCGAGCGCGTCACACGTGACGCGCATCGCCGTCTCTTTATCTGCTTGTTTGGCCTGTGTGAACTCCGCTGCTATCGGGATCTTTGCGCCGGTCGAGATGATCGTACAGCCGAAGCCGTAGTAGTACTCCTCAGCCGTTGGATCGTAGTTCCATGACGCCGCGTCGTTGTATTGAATCGCTTCAACGTGTGTCGAATCGATGGAGTACGTGGAGTCGAGCAGGCCGCGGGCGGCGGCCTGCTCGACGAGTCTGTCGAAGACATCGTCGATAACTTGTTCGAGGTCAGTGAGAAAGCGGTCAATGGTGTCTCTGGATGGCGGTTTGTCGAGTCCGCAGTAGTACCAGACAAGGCCGTTCTGAAGTTCTCGTGTAACCGGGCGTGTACCGTACACATCCTCGTAGCAGTGCAGAAAGCCGCGAAAGAGATCTGGTGGCTGGTAAACTCGTGTTCGCCCCCTCGAAGCGGGGGCGAACACGTCGTACTCCAGCAGAAACTCGAACTCAAGATGTTCAAACAGCGGCACTGTCTCGATAGCCGCGACATTCAAGAAGTCGTCTACCGAAGCTACATCTTGCAGGGTTGCGCTTGTGTTGGACACACTTCGCGCACCCTGCTGCTTCGTACGTGACGCTTTCTATGACACGCTCAATTCAGTCTAATAGTCTCTTTCGTGAACGACGCCGCTGATACCACCGAACTGGAATGACAATAAGAAAACCAGCGGCGAGAATCGGAAAGATAGCCTCTACAAATCCTTCTTGAGTTGCTGGGGTTCCTACCCACATTGCATACGGAACTGTACAGGCGAAACTCACGAGAAGTAATAAACCAACTGTTGAAAGACTAAAGAAAGACTGTTGATGCGCAGGCGTTTTCGATGTATTACTTTCCTCCGCCCGTTCTTCAGTTTCCTTGGATTGGGACTGGATAAGTGATCCGTCTGATGCGACATCTGGAGACCGGTCATCAATGATTTCTTCACTCTCCGGGGTTGTTCCCATCACCTGTGCATCAACCGTTTCAAACTCTTCTCGAATCCGTTCGCGTGTGGAGATGCGTTCAAATGGGGCCTCATCTCTCTCTGTCTGGATTTGGCCGTCGTTCTTAGACTGAGTTTCCTGTTCTTCTTGAATTGGCTCCCATCCGTTTTCCAACCCGATACACTCGTGTTTTTCGGGCAGGCGATGATCTATACAGAATGGGTCTTTACAGTATTTACATTGGAATGGCATGTCCACCTCAGTTGAACAAATCGCACACTCTACAGGCATTACTAAGCGCAAGACATAGCGATTAGTTAAAAATTCGGTAAATTAGAGCCAGTCTACCTTCCCTCTTTCTCGCTGCTGGGCTTCCGGCGAGTACGTCCCGCGGTAGTGCTCCAGAAACGTCTCCAGATCGTTCCAGCCGCCCCAGTCGCAGACGAGCAGTGCGTCGACGTCGGCGCTGGCGAGCGCGGTCGCCCAGGTGCGCCGGAGATCGTGAAAGCCGAGGTGGTCCCACCCTTCGTCGCCGGTTTCGTCCTGGAGGCGATCGGCGGCGTTCTGGATCCAGCGCCGAAGTGACCGAGTGCTGGTCACGTCGAGCAGCGACGAGTTGGCGCTGGCGTCGCGAACGTCGTCGATCGTGCGGATGGTCGTCGCAAGATCCCGCGGAACCGGCGTTTCGCGGTACTGGTCGCCTTTCCCGTGCCAGACCCGGAGCACGGTCCCGGCGTCGGTGTCGACGACATCCTCGGGAGCCACGTCGAGGACCTCATGGGATCGGAGCCCGCAGCGAGCGCCGAGCCAAAAGGCGATCCGCTGCTGGGTGCCGTCCGCCTGAGCGATTAGTTGATCAACTTCGGTCTGACTGAGCCAGACCTTCATGTCGTCTCTGTGAGCGTGGGCTTTCAGGTTCATGTCCGAGTAGCCTGTAACCCGGACGGCCACACGGGAGGTAAAGGGGTTTTCGGTGGGGGTGGGAAGGGTGATCGGGGCCGAATACGTCCGACTTTCAGAACGTTTCCGGACGCTATTTTCGGGTCGTTTAGACTGAAATACGCGGTAAGTAGGTTTGCGAAGCCATCAAGAAGATCCTCGGTCTCTTATCGTCTTTTATATAGTAGACACTTTTATGCTCTCATCCCAAAAGACCGATAATGGTAGAACGACCCGAGGCGCAGTTTGCCGCAGACACGACGCGCCAAGCGACTACCGCAGATCTCCGTACTGAACTCGGGTCTCATAATCTCACACGCCACCTCGCGCTCTTCTATCGGTCAAACGAAGCCCAGTTGGCTGCTACCACAGCCTTCCTCGTCGAGGGCCTCCAGTCTGGCCACCGCTGCATCTACCTGCTTGATGTCAATACCGCTGCCGACATCAAATCTGCACTCCGGAGAGCCAATATCGATGTCGAGCAACGCATCGACGCTGGCGATCTCGTCATTCGAGATGCCGAGGAAGTCTACCTCGAATCCGGCTTCGACCCTACAAAGATGATCAAGACCCTCGAAACCGAAGCCAACGTCAGCGTCGAAGACGGCTACGACGGGTTGTGGCTCGCCGGCGAGAACTCGTGGTGTTTCCACACCGAGCAGTCATTCGACCATGTCCTCGATTTTGAAGCGGACTTCGATGCCGCCTGCCCGAATCTCCCGGTCACCGCACTCTGCCAGTACGACCTCAAACGGTTCAATGAGACATCGGCCGCAAAAGCTCTCCGAACGCACGAACAAATCATCTACCGCAACCAGCTCTGTAAGAACCCCTTCTACATCCCACCCGAGGACTATCGCTCAACCGGTAGCCCGGAGTTGAATGCGCAACTAATGCTGGAGCAAGCGTACTCGCTGACGAGCGCACGCCGCGACATCAACGAACGCGAACAACGGTTAGGTATCGTCAACCGCGTCCTCCGGCATAACATCCGCAACGATCTGAACCTCGTAAGGGGGACGCTCAAACTGATAGACGAGGAGGAGTCGTTGTCCGGCGAGAGTCACCAGCAACTTGCAACTGCCATCGAGCATGCTGAGTCGGTCGTCGAGATGGCGGAGAAAGCCCGCTACATTCAACAAACAACAGGCGATACGACGGTCGAGCCACAGCAGCTTGGCCCCCACATCAAGACAGCCATCGAAGAAGCGACAGCCGAATATTCGGCTGCCGACGTCCAGTTTTCCGGAGCGAATGAAGTGACTGTGCTTGCTGATGAGAATCTCGACATCGCGTTGCGTGAAGCCATCGAGAATGGGATTGTCCATCAGGACACGGACTCCCAAACTGTTGTTGTCTCTGTCTCGACACCAAGCGAAGACACGGCCCAAATCGAGATTCAGAATGAAGGGGCAATTCCGGACGTGGAACGGTATTCGTTGGAGAAGGGTGAAGAGACCCCACTAGAACATTCGAGCGGGCTTGGCCTCTGGCTAATCAAATGGGTCGTCGAGAACGCGCACGGGTCAATCGAATTCCCAGACTCAAGCGCAGGCGAAGCACGCCTACAGATCGAATTATACCGGGTTCCCTCATAGGGGAAGCCGTTACGGGATAGTCCGGACACACGTGAGGACGAAGTCCAAAGTAGCGTTTCGTCAAGAGCGTGGATTACTACGCTGTCCGTTCAGTCGGTCGTCTGTACGTACCGAAGCCAAATTCTCGACTTTCCCTCTCTTTCCGGACACCTCACAACGACCGGAACTTTCCGTACAGCGCGTCGGCGGCCTCACTGGAGAGGTAGATATTCTTCTCGCTGGCGGTGACCGACTCGCCTGCGACGTCTTCGATCAGGTTTGCTAACTCCTGGAGGTATGCCTCGGATCGTTCCTCACGAAAGCCCATCACGAAACGCTCGCCTTGGGGTGTCTGGCGGTTCCGAATGTAGACGTCGACGAACTCGTACCGGAGTTCGTCCGAGACGTCGTCGAGATACTCCGGCAGCGAAAACGCCGATTGGTCGCTCTTTTCGCCCTGTGGCGCACCGAGTACGACGAGTGCTCGCCCGAGGACGCTGGCGTGGTCCGTGGGCACGATCTCGGTTGCTCTGTCGGATTCGTCCGCTCGCTCGCGTCGCCAGTCGATATCGAGCGTGTCCAGCGCGTCGGTCACGCGCGGTTCGGTCGCGTCGTCGACGGCGAAATGCGGGACGAAGGTCTCTCTGGAGATCGAGCCGCCCGAGAAAATCCACGCGACGAGCTGGTTCAGCGCCGCGAACTCCTCGGAGTCGACGCCCTCGAACCACCCGCGCTGCTCGGCGACTTCGACGGCGCGGGCGGGATCGGGCTTTGCGCCGTTCTGCCACGCGCGGATTCGACCGCGCGGCATCTCCCATTCGACGCGAGCGCGCTCGATCCGCTGTCGGGATGCCGGGCGGCGACGTCGAGATACACCTGATAGTCTTCGACGGCGTCCCAGGGCTCCGCCCGTTTCTGCACGTTATAGGTCCGCGCAAGCGATTTCGGCGTTAATTTAGTTGTTATTATTTACTTATAATTTACATGCTGTCTGGGTTACAACTGTGATGTAATATTTCATATCTGGCTTAAGTTTTATTACGGATGAATGTATTCTCTTGTGTAACGCCGACAGCACGCGAAAGGACAGGCGAGGAGGGGTGTCAGATCCCATGAACCCCTTGCCTCATCATATCACACGGACGTGTCTGATATGAATCCTTTGGCGGAAATCGGCGCAAACAACCTACAAAGTACACACAATGGATTTCAAGAAACTACTCGAAACGGACGACGACGAACGCGCGGTCTCGCCGGTTATCGGCGTGATTCTAATGGTTGCAATCACAGTAATTCTCGCGGCCGTTATCGGTGCGTTCGTGATTGGTATCGGTGATGATCAGCAAGAAGTCCCACAGGCTAGTTGGGATTGGGATCAGACCGGCGAGACAGGCTCCGATTCAGTAACGCTATCACATCAGACCGGTGATACAATATCTAACAGCAATCTTGAGCTCCAGTTCTCCGGTACTGCAACTGACGTATTCGACAATAGCGGCGACATCGACACAGGACCGTTTGGTAATAGTGATGTGAGTGCTGGGTCTTCTGTTGAACTCAACTTTAGCTTCACCAATGACTACGCCACTGATGCTGAGAATGAAACACTAACGCTCTCTTGGGAGTCTGATTCGGGTGGAGATTCCTCAGTGCTGACTTCCTGGGATCTATAAATATGGATATGAAAAATATGCAATATTCTGATGAGGACCGAGCAGTATCTCCTGTGATAGGAGTTATACTAATGGTCGCTATCACTGTAATTCTTGCCGCTGTTATTGGTGCATTCGTGATTGGTATTGGTGACGATCAACAACAAGTTCCGCAAGCCAGCTGGGACTTCGATCAAAGTACGGAAAATTTCACTGACGCAGCACCGCACTCCTCGAATTTAACTGTTGTTGATATTTCACATCAAACTGGTACTACAATTGACGAAAGTAACATCGACGTCACGGTGAATGGTGATACAGCATACGGTATTACGCCTCAGACAGGTCCTTCTGATGATGATGTCAAAGAAGTCTGGTCCAGTAGTGGAGATATCAGTGCTGGAAATAGTGTACAGGTAGTCTTTGCATCCGGAGAAGACTTGGATGATACGTTCGCTGTCGACTACGAAGACGGACCTGACCAAATTAATCAAGTAACCGACGGGACAGACACGTACAATGAGGAAGGGCTCTCATCAGGAGATACCATCCGAATTGTTTGGGAATCTGACGACGGGGCAGACTCGTCCGTCCTTCAGGACTACACCGTCAGCTAACCGGACCCACCACAGTCCGTTCACACGCAAATGACTCACTTTTTTTCAGACGCCGACGCCCAGTCGAGCGCAATCGGCACCATCCTGCTCGTCGCGATAGTCGTCATCCTCGCCTCAGTCCTCGGCATCTTCGCCATCGATCTGTACCAGAGCGCTGGAGACGTCGAAGAGACGCCGAATGTGCGCTTCGACGTCGAGCAGTACGGCGATGGCGACCAGCAGGTCCGCCTGTACCATATGACTGGGAACACGGTCGAGGATGTCGAGACGCTCTCGGTCGTCGTCGACGGCGAGACGGTAAGCGACAGCGGCGCGGACTGGTCGGACTCAGCCGACGGCTTGCGCTCACAGAGTTCGCTATACATCGCCGCCGACGGCAGTGGGAGCTACCTGACTGACGACAGAGCGTCGATCAGCGGTAGTCCCGAAGCCCTCACCGCGGGCACCGAAATCTCGGTGATCTGGAACAGCGCCGACACCAACTCGTCGGCAACGCTGTTCGAGTACGAAGTCGAAAAACGATAGCGCTCTCTACTCTCTCAAAATCCGCAAGCTACAGCTATACTCGCCGAGGACGCGGTTGATGTTCGGCGTCGAGGTCGCCACACGATGTCCGAAGCGGTGCGATTACAGCGCACCTGCTGGAGGACATTCCGGTGGAGATCGTGAGCGAGCGGTGTGATGAGCCGCGACGTGCTC
>NZ_JBHTAN010000002.1:0-137655 GCF_042663585.1 Natronoarchaeum sp. GCM10025321 | reverse complement strand
TCCGCGAATTCGGCGAGTGAACGGTTCGTACTGTCACTATTCCACTTCCCGATCTGAATGAGTTCGAACGTATCCAGGGAACGGTCAAGCTCGTCGGCGAGTTGGGTCAGAACCGCAGCGGGGAGATTGTCGACGGGAATCGCGGTGAGTGCGTGCTGGGTGAGGAAATAACTGGTTGCGAGGCTCGTCGGTGCGACGACGATGACGTCTGATCCATCGACGTCGTCGACCGCGAGTTGGGCATCTCGGTACTGGAGGACAGTCGCATCCAGTTCATCGACGGGAAAGAGGAAACCAGCATCCCCGTATTCGATACTCGCCCCCGCCGACTCAAAATGCCCATTAAGCATAATCAAATACAAATATATGTCCTATGAGCATTAAACTTGTGGTGGATGAGGGTTCGATTCGCTACTCTGCAAGGCATGTTCCCCAGATTGACTACCCTCGCCTCCACAGTTACCGACATGCCCCGCGACCTCTACGACTGCACCGCGGCCGAACTCGCCACGCACTCTGTCGAATATCTTGAACACGACACGCCTCCGAGTGACGCTGCTGCATGGTTAAATGAGAACGGCTACGACGCCGCCCCCGTCTACGCTGACAACGACCCAATCGGATTCATCCACACCGACGACGTCACAACCGACGACGACGGTAACACCCTCGACGACCATCTGACCCCGCTAACCATCGACTACATAATCAGCGGGGACACTTCCTTTACAGCCGTCCTGTCTGCACTCATCGGGAATCCCGTGTACTTCCTCGGCGGCCCCAACCACGTCACCGGCATCCTCACCCGAGCCGATCTTAACACCGCCCCCGTACGCATCTACCTCTTCGACCGTATCACGTACCTCGAAGAACATCTCCGCGAACTCATCCTCGACAAGAAACCAGACTGGAAAACCACGCCAGTCACCGCAAATGAACTCGACAACATCGAAGACCGGTATGAAGACGCGCAAGCAGCAAACGTCGCATTAGAAGAGATCCATTACGCCTCGTTTTCAGCCCTCGAAACCATCGTGACCAGCGTCGAAGGTTGCTGGAAAACCTGTGGCTTCTCCACAAAAGGCGGCGCAGACTCTCGTCTCCACGAAATCACCGAACTCCGCAACGACGTCGCCCACGCCAACCTCCTGATCGAAAACACCGACAGCAACGAATTCCTCAGCAGCGGCCGTACCACAGAAAACCTGCATAATACTCTCGAAACTATCAATCAAGTCCTCACCAACTTGCAGAAGGCCGGGTATGCCCCAGATACACCTGAAGCACGAAACACCGCGTAACGCCGATACGAACCTCGCTCGTCACCCTGTTCAGTACGGTTCACTTAGGCATTATAAAAAGACACACAGACAATTCTACGATGGGAACCCCACTCATCACCCCTTTGGCAAATCTATAAATGTGTGAATTGAGTTCAGATTAGCATGATTCCTTGGCAGATGTACCAACAAATCGCCGTTGACCTCGATATCCCTCCCGAGACGATGCACCTCGTCAACGTGCTCTCTGATGCTGGCTACCTTACTGAAAACCAGCCGCCGTATCTGAACTACGACTTACCTGACTTCGGTACACAGGTCTCCTGGCTCGACGAACACCCAACGCAAGGAATCGCATTCTGTAAAGAACGCTACGGGAAGGAAGCCGCGGTCGCCGCGACGATCTATGCTGTCGGATCAGAGGTTGCCTCCCGTACAGAGGGCGATTTGACAATGGGTTTCGCAATCCTCGGAGACTACATCGACGACTTCCTTCAGGATACCTCCCGACGGGATATCGCTACTGAAGTTAAGAAGGTCCGGACGTATTTCGATGCGAACACACTGGAACTCAAAGATATCGAAGACGCACATACCGACGACGAGAACCCATACGAGTACTGTGATTACTGCGGCGAAGAACTCGACGCTGCGTTCAGTTATCGCTGCACAACGTGTGGCACGCGATTCCCCGGCTGGTCAGCACTTGTCTTCGCAGAAGGCGAAGAGCAGAGCAACTCGAAATGGCGCGAACAGCTTGACGTTACCGTTCTGAGTCAAAATATCGAGAAACAATTTCTTGTCCTTCGCTCGAAGACCTCGCTTCCCGGATGGATCGAAGAAGGCGGACAGATCGGCAAGATTATAGACGGTAGTCTCCACGACATGGGGCGTGTCGTGAATATCAATAACCGTGACATTCAGGTTGATTACTGGGGCGGCGTCGCAACTAGCCTCGAAGCAGGACAGGATATCACGGTCTGCAGCTCCGAAACGATGATCGCTACAACCCAGCAGCTCGGGTTGTTACGAGAACTGCGCCGTGACTTCGCAGGCTGGCATAACGAGCAGAATCCGGATCCAACGGTGGCAAAACTCGCTATTAATGGCCCGAGCCTGTGTGACACACTAGATCAATCCACAATCACCCAGGCGACACCTGTCGAGCTAGATGATACGCGAAGTCTCAGTGGATTCGAACTCGATGACTCACAGCAATCCGTTCTGGCCGACATCCTCGGTCTCGAACCCGGTGACCTCTCACTCGTCGTTGGTCCGCCTGGGTCCGGAAAAACCGAGGTTATCGCCAAAGCCGCTCACGAACTTGCTAACCGAGGCGAATCCGTGCTCGTCACCTCGCACACTAACATCGCGGTTGACAACGTCATTGAGAAACTCAGCCATCGAGACACGCATCAACTTGTTCGGGCTGGTCGGCCAGAGAAAATGTCGAAGGGCACGTCCGAAGTGATGCTCTCGAAAGTCATTGACGAGAGTGACGATAACTCCGTGTCAGAGTTGCTGGCCGAAGTCGAGGATCTCAAATCAGAGATCAGTAACATGGGTGATCAGCTGGAGCACGATCAAGAGCAATATGAGGTGTTGCAACGAGCGGCCGAAACCGGTCCTGTGAGCGGCACGGAGATGAGCGATGCCGAGGAAGAGATCGATGCGAAGCAAGCCAAACTCTCCGAAACCCGTCGGAAAATTCAGGAACTCCAATCAGAAGCGGAGAAAACCTCTATCGAGAACGCGGACATTACCGGTGCGACGATCATCCGATCCCAACTCGGCGGCCTCGCCCAGGTCCAATTCGACACAGTCATCATCGACGAAGCGAGCCAAATCTCAGTCCCACTCGGCCTTCTCGGTATGATCAACGCGAACAAATGGGTTGTCGTCGGCGACCACCACCAACTCCAACCTGTCCTCAAAACACTCTCAACAAGCGACGGCAGCCCACCCGACGACGCCTCGATCTTTTCGTTCCTCCGCAACCGGTACGACATCGATCAGTGGCTCGAATACCACTACCGAAGCCACGCCGACATCATCGGCTTCTCCCAGGAACACATCTACGACGGAAACATCACCATTGACGATTCCTGCCCCAACGGGTTCGAATGGACTCCCGGAGACGACCCCGATTCGAAGGTCAAAGCCATTTGTGACGGCCCACCGGTAACGTTCGTGGACGTCGCCGGCGAGCAAGCCTGGCGCAAGCGCTTCAGTGGCTCCGTCAACACCGCAGAAGTTGATGTCGTTGCAGACCTCGTCGCCCATCTCGTAGATGAGCAGGGCGTTAACGAGTCCGAACTCGGCGTCATCACACCCTACCGCGGCCAACGCACTCTGATCAGCGACGAACTCTCCGACTACGGCAATGTCGAAGTCTCAACCGTTGACGGCTTCCAAGGCCGTGAGCGAGAAACAATCCTCTTTAGCGCGGTCAACACCGAAAAATACGGACTGCAATTTTCCGGGAATCAGAACCGTTTCAACGTCGCCTGTACCCGGCCAAAAGACCAGTTCATCATGGTCGGAAACCAGACTGCCATCGAAGACGAAGCGCCGTGGCAAAACACCCTCCGTGCATTCATCCGATACGCGAGCGAGCGCGGCGGCGTCTTCAACTGGGGCGGCGGGCTCTGGACTGACGGGATCGATCCATCCGACGTACCCGCACCTGAGTCGCGTGACCAACCCGACATCATCGAACCTCCGACTGGAAAGTCTCCCGACTCAGGTAGCACGACTACTACTACTAACGGTACTGGGAACGGTTCTGGCGACGACCCAACTCGCACCACACCCGGTGACCCGCAATTCCGCTCCCGAGTCAAAGATATCGTACAGTTAGCCCCAACATCAAACGGTGAATTAGCCGACGCGTGGGGACTCCAGACCGGAAAAGAGGCTTGGCAATACCTCAACTCAGAACTCGATGAGTATTACGAACGCGACACCAACAGTAAGGTCCAGCCAACCGCAAAAGCCCACAAACTCGTCTCTGAGCTGAACAAATCATAACTCGTCGGACCGCGTCACACCCAGTCCTGATTGCTCGGCCTGTTTCCAGACGGGATCGCCAACTACGCGGAATTCAGGACTCAAACCCTGCGCTCCACGGACGATTGCTACAGTGCTTGTTCTACCTCTTGCAGCGCATCAATTGCGTACTGCAAATGTACGCGCAGTTCCTCGTCGGCACCGTTCTCGATCACTGCTTGATCAGTATCTTCCACACTCTCATTCGAGGGCCGTGTTTCTGAGTTAGTCTCGAGTCCCCACGTTTCTTTCCGGCCCAGCGAGTCCGGATCCTGTTCAGGTACTGCGCCAAGCCGCTGCTGTTCATGGCCCTCTTTGGCTGGTGTGTCAGTCCTGTCGGGACTGCGGTCCGACCGGTCGCTGTCGGTCGGCCGCTCCCCGCGATTGGACGCGGACAAGGGGAAGTCGTACACACAGGCGGGCTTCTGCTTGTTGAACGTCGGGCGCCGTGAGACATCGAACACGTCAATGATATCGCTCCGATCACACCCGCGTTCGAGTGCCTGCCTCACTTGCTCGTCCTCCATGCGCTGGAGCAACAGTTGCGGGTCATCCGCGATGTGCCCGCGAGCGGAGTTCTCTATCTGTTCGGTGAGCTCCTATTCCCGGGTTTCAACGTCTTTATCGACGATCTGCCGGTCGCGGGTTTCGACGGGGATGTCGAGTCCCCATCAGCACCCACAACCGCTCACGAACTGCGGATACCGACAGGTCGGTCGGCACTCCGGAAGCGGTGTCACCCGTTCGCGCTGGACCCGCGTTTGTTAACTACTGGAGGATCTCGATGTCCTGCGGGAGCAGCATCGTCTGTTCCTCCGCAGTGATCTCAACCGGAGCAACCGCAGACGTGGTTTGCTGGTGAAAGTAGCTGTGGCACGACCGACACAGTAACGTCAGGTTGTCTATATCGTGCTCATCCATTCCGTCCAGATTCCGCTCGATGTGGTGGACCTGCAGCTTCGCTAACCCGCCTTTCTCCTGATCGCGTCGTCCGCACACCCGGCAGCGACGGGAATACTCGTCAAACACCGCTTCCCGTGTGGCCGGATCAACCGTCTCGTGGCATTCCTGTGGACTCAACCAATCCGGCCGATTGTTGCTCGATTCGCTCATACTCGTCGCGTCATCGTGATCGTGTGACTCTGTCTCTGTATTCGTTGATTTCGAGTGGTCGGTTCTACAACTGTTCACACTGCGCTAACGGGGAGTCTTGGAGTATCGCTTAAATCCGTAGCCTGTCGTACCCGGGTCGCCTCCGCGTGGTGGTGATCCGTGATGCTACCATCACCTGGGGACAGCAAGTTGAAATCACTCGAAGAGGTAGGGGAAGTTAGAAGCAAAAAATTGGAAATTCTCTCCTTTAGGAGCTACTTGAATAGTCATCTGCCCGGCGCGTTATTTCGCACTAATTCCATTCCCGGTAGAGATAAGTATGTTCTCCTTGCAGGTTGTAAACATCTTCAGTAGCCACAAAGCACTGTCTTAAGTTCCAACAAATGAGCTCACAACTTCCCCCCAATATCCAACCCGGCTCTGTGGTAGAAAATCGGAACCGACTTTGGCGCGTTGACGCTGTAGATGGGAACGTCGTAACGGCGACCCCCTTAGATGGGAATGCTGCTGACCGACACCGGTTCTATACGCCGGTTGAAGACATCAGGCAGGGTAGTCTGGAACCACCAGACCCTGAGAAGCTCGGTAATCCTGAGTTTCAGCGATTACTGAATCGTGCATATCGCCTTTCGATGCTCCACGGGACAGCTCCGCTTGTGAGCTTGCAGCGATCACGGGTAATCCCCACCGAGTACCAGCTGACTCCAGTTGTGATGGCCCTCGATATGCCTCGTGTCCGGATGCTACTAGCGGACGACGTCGGTCTCGGGAAAACCATCGAGGCAGGGCTCATCACGAGCGAGCTTATCGCTCGTAACAAGGCTGATCGAATCCTCATCATCACGCCTGCGAATCTCCGAGAACAATGGCGTGAAGCGTTCAACTACTTCTTCCACATCGATGCGGACATCATCAGCCGACGCCACCGGAAGGCAATGGAAAAGCAAATTCCGCCGGGAACCAGTCCGTGGGAGCACTTCTCGAAGCTGATCGTCAGCATCGACTATGCCAAGCAGAACAGCGTTCGGCACGAGATTCTGGATCAAGACTGGGATCTCGTTATCATTGACGAGGCACACCAAGCTGCGAAACCGCACGAATCTGGGGCGAACGAAACGGTCGATATGCAGCGCTGGGACTTTGCGACTGAGGTCACCGACCACGCCGAACACTGTCTCCTCCTGACGGCTACGCCTCACAACGGGTACACGGATTCGTTCGCCAGTCTGATTCGAATGCTCGACGTCGACGCCGTCTCCGGCCCTCGACACGATCCCACTATTCATCGAGGTGGCGCTCGAAAGCACGTCGTCCAGCGGCGGCGAGACGACGTCAAAAAATGGTTCTCCGATAGCGACGGAAAGAACCCCTTCCCGGAACGTAATCAGGACGAGGTACGGGTCACGCCAACGAAATACGAAGAAGAGACGTACGACGCCGTCCGGGAGTACGGCGAACTGTTGATGTCCTCTGCCCAGCGCTCTAGCTCCAAGAGCCAGACGCTGGCGCGCTGGTCTGTCATTCATTTCCTCAAGCGAGCGCTGAGCAGTCCCGAAGCACTCCGACAATCCCTGAAAAATCGTCAAGACAAGCTCGAAGGTCGGTTGGAGGATATTGACGAGGAAGATACACAGACTGTAATCGAGGAGACAGCCGGGGTCTCCAAATCGATGGCACAGGCGAATGCACTCGACGACGACCCCGGAGAAGAGTACAGTGAGGAGGAAGTCGGAGAACGAGTCGAGCGGGTCGTCACGGGTGACATGGCCGCTATCGAACAGGAACTGGACGTTCTCGAAGACGTCGCAGAGAAGGCGAAGCGGGTCACCAAAACCCGTGACGCAAAGCTACAGCGGCTCCTCGACGAAACACTCCCCAATCGGTTCCACTATCCCCGTGTCATCATCTTCACGAAGTACGTGGACACCCTGGAGTATCTCGAAGAGCAGATCAAAGACTCTCAGAGCGACGAGACCGAGGTCTTCACGCTTCACGGGTCTCTGAACGAAGCCCAGCGGAAAGAGCGGTTCAAGGAGTTTGAGGACTCTACACGGGGCGTTCTCATCGCTACTGACGTCATCAGCGAGGGGATGAACCTCCAGCACGCCGCAAACCAGATCATCCACTACGAGCTGCCGTGGAACCCGAACCGGCTGGAGCAACGGAACGGTCGAATCGACCGGTACGGGCAGAAGAACGACGAAGTCGTCATCCGGACGATGGTCGTCGAGGACCAGATGGACGTCGCCATCCTCGAAAAGCTGGTTCAGAAAGCGAACAACATCAGGCAGGAGTACGGGTTTTCACCGCCCTACTTCGGTGACGACGAGGGAATCCTCGAACTCCTCAAAGACGAGGGAATCGACGCCGGCGTTCCACAGGCGACACTCGAAGAGTTCGGAGGCGGTTCCGCACCAGCAGAGCGTGAGAGTGCGAGCGTCTTCGACGACCAGACGCTCGACCGGATCAAGTCCGAGTCCTTCTACGGACACACCGAAGTCGGACTGCAAGAGGTTCAGAAGCGCCAAGAGGAGACGCACCAGCGGATCGGCGGTCAGGGGACCTTGGAACAGTTCGTGAAGAGCGCTCTGGATCTGTTCAGTTGCTCGTACGATATGAACGTCCAGGGCCATCTCGACATCAAGATCACCGCTGATCGGCTTCAAGGGCCAGACATCAAGCGTGAGTACGAGGACGTGACGTTCGATCCGAACGAGGCATCCCAATCCTCGGATACGGAGATGCTCGACATCGCCCACCCGCTCGTACAGCGGCTCATTGAAGCCGTCAAGGAAACTGCGTTGACCGATGAGGATCGCTATGGGCGGACAGCCATACGGGGAACCAACGAAGTGAGTGAGCCGACAGCAGTGTATACAGCACTGGTTCGGTACGTGGCGGACACAAAGCCCGACCCAACGATTATGGAGGAGTTGGTGCAGGTCGGGTTGCCGATCTACGGGGACGAACCGCTCGATCAGAACCACGTCGAGGCACTGGAGGAAAGCGAAGCCAAACCAGTTCAGCGTACCTCGATGGAGAAGGAGGACGATCTCAAAGACGCTCTCGGACACGGGGCGTTCGAACAGACGCTACAACGGCGAGCAGAACAGCGCCGGGACAAAATCGTCGAACAGCGAACGGAGATGCGAGCGGAGCTTGAGAAATCCGGAAGCGGAAGCTGGCTATCCGGAATTGACGACGTCGAGATTGCGAGCAAAGATCTGCTGACTGTCACCGTCTACTACGGGAGCAACTAACAATGAGTATCGATACACCATCTACCGACGCCGAAGCCGAATCGAGTTCCAGTACTCCACGAACCGGGTCAACGACGTTCATCAATACCAGCGGCGGTCTCCTTACGGACGAACTGGTGAGCAAGCTCCGACAGCGTCATTGCGGGGAGTCTGCCGTCCGACCGGAGACCTTTGCGTTACCGAACACAGAGCCGCCCGAAGAGGCCGACATCGAAGCGGAGATCGGGGATACGTGGGACACGCTTCGAGAGCGATGGGACGAGCTCACGATGGACGAGACGCTGTTCCATATGGACGTCTCGGACGCTCGTACGAAGTGGATCCTCAAGTTGTTCCAGAATCTCGGGTTCGAGCCGGTCTTCCAGCGTGAGAATCTCGAAGCAGGCGGCATCGAGGCAAACCTCTCACACAAGGGGTGGCCCGATGGCGAGATCGAAAGCTACGGTGAGATGGAGGGGCGGACGGCTCCGATTATTCATACCGTCGAACCAGAACAGAAGCTGGACGAGAAACCGGAGGACGCTCCCCGTGGAGCCAAGAGTCCACACGACACGCTCCAGGAGTTCCTGAACGCCAGCGACGAACACGACTGGGCCGTCGTAACCAACGGGCTGACGCTCCGGGTTCTTCGAGATTTCTACCACACGTACACCCGTGGGTACGTAGAGTTCGATCTGGAGAATCTATTTACAAATCGCAATTACGGGGATTTCCGGGCACTATATCGCCTATGTCACGCCACACGGTTCATCAACCCCGTTATTGCCGACGAGGATGATGACGTCGAAACTCCGCTGGAGCAGCTGTACCAGGTGGCTCTCGCTACCGGTGTGAAGGTGGGTCAAGATCTCCAGGAGAATGTCGTCAATGCGCTTGAAACTCTCGGGAACGGATTCCTCAACCCTGAGATTGAAGCCGCTTTGGAGGACGGTGGACAAGACGCAGCCGAGGTCTATTATCAGGATCTGCTCTACGTAGTCTACCGACTGCTATTCCTGATGTTTGCTGAGCAACGTGGTATGATGTCCCAACGTGATAGCCTCTTTACGGAGGAATACAGCATCACAAAGCTCCGTGAACGGGCCGAGCAGCGTGAGAAGGGAGACCGAAATACCGATCTCTGGGAGGGGTTGAAGGCGACTTTCCAACTGGTTGGTGAGGGAGATAAGCGGCTTGGTGTTCCCGGTTATAATGGGGATCTATTCGACAACGATAATTTAGAATATATCTTGGATGCCGAGTGTCCAAATGAGAAACTTCTGAGTGCTGTAGATGACTTAACCCACATTGAACAGGATGGCTACCGTCAGCGGATTTCATACGCTGACTTAGGTGTTGAAGAGATCGGTGCTGTGTACGAGAGTCTTCTTGAGTTCACACCACAGATAGCTGAAACAGCTATTGAACTGGAAGACAGGACAATCTCTCCAGATTCGTTCTATCTTGATGATCGTGGGATGGAGCGAAAAGAGACAGGGAGCTACTATACTGACCCCGGTCTTATTGACGAGCTTATCCAGAGTTCGCTCAAACCGATAGTAGAAGATCGAGTTGATGACGACGCTTCTACCGAGGTACAGGAAAGACAGTTGCTGGATATTTCGGTGTGTGATCCCGCATCTGGAAGCGGAGCGTTCCTCATTGCTGCTAACAATTTCCTCGGCCAAAAACTTGCTGAGATCCGGTCCGAATCCCTATACCCTGATGAACAAACGGTTCGTCAAGCTCGCCGGTCAGTAGTACAACACTGCCTTTATGGAGTTGACCTGAATCCGATGGCTGTTGAGTTGGCAAAAGTCAGTCTGTGGATTAATTCAGCGGTTGCAGATAAGCCCTTGAGTTTTCTTGATCACCGAATTAAGCAGGGGAATTCGCTCATCGGGACATCGCCAGAATTGCTCAGCCAAGGTGTTCCGGTTGATGCTTATGAAACTTCAAAAGGCCGTGATTGGCACAAAGGCAACGAGATCCGGAAGCGAGTTCGACAGGAGAATGATGAACTTAGTGAACAACAACAGCAGGTTCGTCTTGATCGACGTTGGGGAGGAGTAGAAGACGATTACGTGAGCCTCGCAGAACAGTTGGATCATCTGGAAGAAACCAATATTGAGGATGTTAATGAGAAGGAAGAAATCTACCAAAAATTACGAGATAGTGAGGGATTCAAACACGAGAAGCTCGCTTGTGATTTATGGACCGCTGCATTTTATTGGCCTCTTGATGGGTCAGCAGATGAATACCCTACGCCAAATACAATAGAGAGAATCCGCCGAGATCCTCCAGAATCTTCTGATGCGCCATTGAAGAAGCTATCCGGTATTCAGGACCTCCGGGAGCGAGCGTCCAGAATTGCGGATGAACAATCCTTCTTCCACTGGCCACTTGAATTCCCTCAAGTTTTCTCCGACGGTGGGTTTGATTGTCTAATCGGGAACCCCCCCTGGGATGTGCTTCAAGTTAAAACAAAGGAGTTCTTCGCTGTAAGAGCTCCAGATATTGTTAATGCTAAAAACCAAGCAGAGCGGGAAGAACTGATTGAAAACTTAGAATCAGAACAGCCAGAACTCTACGAAGAATATAACAGGAATGTTAAAAGGACTAACCAAACTGCAGAGTTTGTCAGACATAGTGGTCGGTACCCACTCACTGGAAGTGGAGAGATAAATATATATGCTCCATTTGCAGAACACTTTCTCAACTCAATTAATGACTCAGGTCGCAGTGGAGTGATTGTACCGACGGGGATTGCAACTGAATCTAAGACTCAAGAATTTTTCAGAGAGATCGTCGAAGAGAATAACCTAGTTAGCCTATATGGATTTGTAAATTCAAATAGCATTTTTGAGGGTGTAGACAGCCGTCAGCGTTTCTGCCTACTTTCTCTTTCTGAGGAGGAAGTGAGAGAAAGCAGATCCGCAGAATTTGCTTTCTATCTGACTGAGTTGGAACAACTGCAAAATAAATCCCGGATATTTGAACTAACTCCCAGAGAGATTGAAACTATCAACCCTAACACGAAAACTTGTCCTATATTCACAAACCGAAAAGACGCAGAACTCACCCTCAAAATACACAATAATTCAGATATTTTGATCAATGAGTCTGAGGAAATTCATAGTCCATGGGATGTAGATATATCCTATATGTATCATATGTCATCGGACTCGGGACTGTTCAACTCAAAAGAAGATTTAGAGAATGAAGGTTGGGATCTTCAAGAAAATCTCTTCGAGAAAAATGATGAATATATGTTGCCACTCTATGAAGCTAAACTATTTCACCAATATGACCACCGATTTGCATCATTTGAGGGTTTATCTAAAGAAGATATTCAAAATGGGAATCCTCGTCGGTTGAATGAAGAGGAAAAGCATCAAAGTGGGAAAAATATTCTACCCCGGTATTGGGTTAATGAAGAATCCTACCAAGATGTGAACGGCGATGAATGGCACCTCGCCTTGAGAAGATATGCACGTTCTGACGATCGTCGTACGACAATTGCAACTATACTTCCTAAAGTAGCTGCCGGTGATTCAGTAAATCTCATCCGGGGAATAAATGAGGAGAGTGGTGTAAAGCTATTAGCCATACTGAATTCTTTCACCTTGGACTATGTAATGAGGCAAAAACATGGAGGAGCTGCGATCAGCCAATATCTACTAAAACAACTGCCAATCCCAGAACCAAGCCGATTCGAGGAGGTACAGATAAATGGCATCTCCGCTTCAAAACGACTGAAAGAATTAGTATTCAAGTACATGT
Source organism: Natronoarchaeum sp. GCM10025321 (assembly GCF_042663585.1). Taxonomy (NCBI): domain Archaea; kingdom Methanobacteriati; phylum Methanobacteriota; class Halobacteria; order Halobacteriales; family Natronoarchaeaceae; genus Natronoarchaeum; species Natronoarchaeum sp. GCM10025321. Next base: position 125,192 of record NZ_JBHTAN010000002.1, on the reverse strand, counting down.
ACCCCTCCCGAGAATTAGAACCGTTCGTTCGGAAAGTGGATGAGAAATATGTTGAGGAACTGCAACAATCATGTGAAGATCGTCGAAAAGTTCGGGCGGAGATAGAGGCAATCATTTGTGAGATATATAACTTGAATAAATCGGATGTTAAGGAAATATTTGAATCATTTGAGCAGATCAAGTCAAACGAGATTGGAAAATATGATGAATTTAAAACACGCAAGGAGGTGTTGACGGCATTCGAAGCAATATCTTCCGGGTCAGATGAGGTCACCCGTTGATTACGAACCAAAATTAAGGCACTGCGCAAAGGACAGCAAGATATGAGTGTAAGAGCACAATTGACTGAGGAAACAGGAATTGTCATTGAAGGAAATGAAGTGATACTACCTGAAGACAAAGCCGCAACGGAGTGTTTAGCTGGTTTGACAAAATTCTTAATTAAGAATGGGTATCTCAGCGAATCTGATTTCCCAATTCAAAGTGGACCTGAAAGGTACCTCATAAATTCTGAACCTGTTCATCGGAATGGGAGGGAGATGGTTCGTCCAAAGAATATTGAAGGGTACCACTTAGAATGTAATTATAGTATACACTCAATTAAAAATAAAATGATGGATCTTCTCCAGATGACAAATTTCCAGACATCAACTGACAATGGCAACTAGACTAAATCCCTTCGACGCCCTCGATAGTGTTCAATCCTCCTACCGTTCCTACGTCGAAACTTTCCAAAACGTCGACGACGAGACGATCAACGCTTGGATCGAGAACCGAATCGAGACAGGGAAGGTGCTGTGGAAGGAGCCGTTCGTCCAACTGAACCAACGTTTCCAGTACGGCGATACCCTCGAAGAGTTTGTTGCGGACGATAAGCTCCACGAGGGTATTCTGGACGTCTTTACCGGCGCTGGCGGCGATCCTATTGAGCCGTACAAACATCAGACTGAGGCGATCCAGTCTATCCAGTCCGGGAACAATACCATTGTCTCCACGGGCACGGGGTCAGGGAAGAGTTTCGCCTTCGGGATTCCCATCGTTAGCCATTGTCTCGAAGCCAAAGAGCGGGGAGAGGACGGGATCAAGGCGGTCATTATCTATCCGATGAACGCTCTGGCGAACTCCCAGTACGAGGACTTCGCAGAGCGACTCGACGGGACGGGTCTCCGGCTGGGCCTCTACACGGGTGACACGCCACACAACCCTGACGAAGCACCAGAGTTCCTCCGGCAGTTCGGTCGTGAGGAAGCGTTCGACTCCGAAGTCGTCTCTCGGGAGGAGATGCAGAACGACCCGCCAGACATCTTGATGACGAACTACGTCATGCTCGACCTCATCCTTACCAGGCATGACGACAAGAAGCTCTTCCCAGAGATGCACGAAGGAGCCTTGCAGTATCTGGTACTTGACGAGATTCATACCTACACCGGCCATCAGGGGGCCGACGTCGCCGCACTCGTCCGCCGGCTGAAGCAGAATACCGACGCCGGAGAGGAACTCGTCTGTGTCGGCACCTCTGCGACGGTCCAGAGCGACGAAGGAATCAACGCCAACGACGAGATTGCCGAGTTCACCGGGAAGATCTTCGGCGAGGAGGTCGACGCCGACAACGTCGTTCGAGAATCTCACTATCCGCTACCCCTCTCCGACGACGAACCGCTCCCTGACGACATCGAAGTCGCCGAGGGTGACATCGCAACCTTCGATGGGAGTCTCGAAGCCGCACAGGACCTCACCGAGAAACTCCTCGACCGGGATCTGATGCCAGCCGAGACGACCGATGCGTCGGCACTCGGAAATGCGCTGGAGGACCACCCCACGATCAAGTTCCTCGACGAAGAGCTTAGCTCCCAGAGCCAGCAGATCTTCGCCGGTGAAGACGACGAAAGCGAAGACGAAAAGGATCTCGTCAGTAGCTATCAGGAACAGTACCGACCCGATGCATCTCGGTACGACATCGAGCAAGAACTCCAAGCCGCTCTGCTCGTCGGAACGGTTGGAACGACCGAGATACAGGGCGAAGAACAGCCGATATTCATCCCAAAGCTCCACACCTTCTTCAGTCAGGGGAGTGGTCTTGTCTCCTGCCTCACCGAGGAGTCCTTCGAGGACGACGATCCTCATCTGAGTGACGCCGGCGACATCGAGTGTCGTACGTGCGCCCAAGAACACGACCGTACCCGGACTGCCTACCCGCTCTCGTTCTGTCGGGGATGCGGTCAGGAGTACTACACCACGGTCGTCGATCAAGAGAACACCGTCACACAGGGTGCGCTGAGTACCTTCGTAGACACCGAGGAGGACGAAGAGGAGGCGTACCTGATGCGGGGCGATTGGGATCGAGAAACCGCCCCACTCCCAGATGAGTGGCTGAACGATAACGGACAGCTTCGAGACACCTACGTCGAGGCTGAACCCCAACCAGCTACCTACTGCCCGGAATGCAATCAGCTTACCCCCGGGAGAGTAGAACAGGGGCAGCTCGAATGTGGATGCTTCGCTGCGCAGGGCGTCGAAGTGCTGCGAGTCAACCAGCCGTTCTTGTTCTGTCCGAACTGCGGTGTCCACTACACTCGCCGGGTCAAGAACGAGTTCAACAAGCTGTTCACGTTCGGTACCGTCGGTCGCTCAACGGCGACAGACGTTCTCATCGGGAACACGATGCGGAATCTCCCCGACGATCAGCAGAAGACTATCGCCTTCTCCGACAATCGACAGGACACTGCGTTACAGGCGGCTCACCTCAATAACCTCTACCAGCGGGTTCGATTCCGACGCTCGCTGTACCACACCCTCGCAGAGGGCGACGACGTTAGCCTCACCACGCTCGGGAACGACGTCTTCGACCTCGTCGATGACGAGGAAGCCCTTCCGCCAGCCATAGACACGGGGATGTTCGGGCCGTCGGCAGAGGATCGCCAGAATTACAGCGATTACCTCTTGTTCAACGCTATTCTCGAACTCGGTCGTGAACAGCAACGCACTCAGCAGAGCCTCGAAGACGTTGGGCTAATCGACGTCGAATACGAGAACCTCGATAAGCTGGCGGATGTCGAGGAGGTCTGGGAGTCGATTCCTGAACTGTCGAACGCCGATCCACAGGTGCGAGAAGAGTATGTCGCCGGTTTCTTGGATATTTTCCGCCGAAGCGTTGCGATAGACCACGAGAGTACCACGAACTTTGCCGACTTCAAGCGCAACGTCATCAACCAACTCGATGAGGAGGTCCATTTCCACGGGCAGGAGTTCTTCAACTTCCCAGTCGGATATAGCGATACGGCAAGTACTAGTGGGAGACACCGTGTCCGCCGGCTTACACATCCCCGCTCTCGACACGTCCGCTGGACATCCCGTGCGTTAGACGTCGACACCGACACTGCGAAGGCGATCATCAACAGCGTCATTGACCTCATCAGCGACGACGAGGTACTCAAGTTGTTGACACAGGAGTCGTTGAAGTACACCGGGAAGGTGTATATGCTGAACCACAGTGCGCTTCGGGTCACGCACGCCGATCCCGAGGACGTCCGAGTCTGTCCGAAGTGTGGAACACCGACAACTCGGGACGAACTCGACGTCTGTCTGAACTACAGCTGCGACTCTATCACGCCCGAGAAGACGGATCTCGAATCGTCGTACTTCTACGACCTCTATACCGAATCGTTCGACAACGCCGTTGACATCATCGCCGGCGAACACAGCGGACAGGTTGAAAACGAGAAGCGGAAGCAACTGGAAGCAGATTTCCGAGAAGGCGAGAAAGTGAACACAATCGTATCGACGCCGACAATGGAACTCGGGATCGACATCGGCGACCTCTCGAACGTCTATATGCGAAACGTCCCACCAAACCCAAGTAACTACGCTCAGCGTTCCGGGCGGGCCGGGCGACAAAACCAGCCGTCACTCGTCACGACGTTCTGTGGGCGTGGGTTCGGACGGGGCTCCCACGACCAGTACTTCTACCGACATCCGGAACGAATCATCGCCGGAGAAATAAGCCCGCCAACGTTCCTGCTCAACAATCAGGATCTGGTCGAGGCGCACATCAACGCCCTCGTTCTCGAACAGATCGAACTGAAATTCCAGAGCAAACCTCGCCAGATGCTAGTCATCGAGGAGGGAAGCGATTACGAGATTATGCCCGACTACCGGGCAGATCTGGAGAATGCCGTCAAGAACAACCGACAGAAGATTATCCAGGCGGTGAAGCAGGCGTTTGCCCGTGAGCGGGAACAGGATACTGTCGGGGAGTGGTTCACCGATGCCTTCATCGAACGCCAAGTGGACAACTTCGTCAAGAATCTGGATGAGGCGTTCGATCCGTGGCGGCGTGAGTACACTCGTCTAAGCCGTGAACTGAGACGGTTGAATAGTCTCCTCGCCACGGAAGGCGGTTCGTATCAGGATCGGATCGAGCGCAACGCCATCGAAGACCGCCTTGACGACATGCGTTCGGGGAAGAAACGCTTCTACACCTACCAGTATCTCCGCTCACAGGGATTCCTGCCAAACTACGGATTCCCCAGACAGAGTACGACACTAACGTTCACTTCCCGAGAGGACGACATTCAACGGGACCAGACACGGGCTATCAATGAATTTGCCCCCGGAAACCACGTTTACTACGCGGGAGAGCGGTTTGCTGTTCGGTATGCACGGCCTCGGACAAAGGATTCGGAGCCAGTTACCCGCCATCTTCGTGTCTGCCCAGAATGCGAGACAATCCTGATGGGAGAGGATGCCCAGGAGGCTGCAGCGTGTCCCTCCTGTGAGACGCCCTTCGATGGAACCCATCCGAATCCGAATGCGATGGAACTCCCGAACCAACACGCTCAACCGGAAGAGAACATCACCAGCGACGAGGAGGAACGCCGTCGACAGGGCTACGACATCAACAGCTACTACGAGCGATCCGATCCTCAAGTATACGATTTAGAAGGAGACGAGATCGAGGCCCGAGTGACATACGAAGGAAGTGCGAATATTGTATTAGTCAATAGCGGACTTCGAGATGCTGACGAAGACGATCTCAGCGGATTCGCACTCTGTATGGAGTGTAACCGCTGGCTAACCAGCGAGGACCAAATCGAGAGCCACGTTGACGAAGAGGATCCGGACTGCTACGCTAATGCGTCAGAGGAGGCGATCAAGCGTGAGATCGAGTTGTTCTCTGAGGGGCAACACGATACGGTGACGCTGACTACGCCGCTACCCGGCGATCTTGAGCCGGAGCAAACTGAGGAATTCTATCGGACTCTCAAGGAAACCGTCTACCAAGGCATTCTGGTTGCGTTCGATCTGGACGAAGAAGAGATCGACACGTTCGTGAAACCAGCGACAGGGGAACACGGACAGGTTACCATCGTAATCTACGAAACTAGTGAGGGTGGCGCAGGTGTACTCCACTCGCTGATGGACGAGGCACGCTTCAGAAAGGCAGTTCGAGAGGCAAAGACCGTTCTTCACGGAGATCCCGATGACGACGGTTGTGAGCGAGCGTGTTATGAATGTCTCTTGTCCTTCTACAACCAGCCGGAACACGAGTTCCTCGATAGAACACTCGTGGAGTCGTGGCTAGGGAATATGGAGACTGCGCCGCTAACGGAACAGGCTGGAGAAAGTGATGATGAGGACAAAGGGAACTTCGATAAGCTACTGGAGGCCTGTGAATCCAGTTTCGAGCGTGAAGTGCTTCACACCATCCGAGATCAAGGATTCGAGCTTCCCGACGATGCCCAGAAAGTGATTTATGACGGAGACGAACCGGTTGCAAAGCCGGATTTCTTCTATGAGCGGCCTGGCAGGTCAATTGCATTATTTGTGGATGGACCTGCTCACGAGAAGGATTACGTCAAAGAAGACGACGAGCAAAAGCGGACCAGACTCAAACAGCTGGGGTATCGAGTAGTTCCTATTACTGATATAGAACAAGTGCCGAATGTACTGAGAACAGTTTAATCATCTAAGACTTAGCGGTCGCGTTCCCTCAATGCGACACCGGATATGACTGTGGGCGTTCGTTGATCCCTCAGGTGCTGATATCCATCCCTGCTATCCCATCTGATGAGGTAGCGCTTCTCCGAGGGAGACCGCGTCCGGATCGATATTCAGGATGAGACAGACTGGTCATCGGGAGTACCACGGTGAGCATGGGCGTGTCGTTGCGGTGCTGAGTGATGATGTAGATTCGCTTACCGCTGAGGAGCGAGATTCTCAGATCGATCGGATTGCGTTTGATTCGGGTGGGACGGCCGATTTCCGGTGGCGTGACTCGCGGCCACCAATCGACGACACAACACAGACATAGTCACCTCCAACTCTCCGTACTCTTCAGAGCTGGCCGTCCAGAGAAGAGACCATCATCTCCCCCGATACAGTACCTGTATGGCCCGGTATTGAATTCGCTGTGTAGTGCCTCTGTTTGGGGTGCTTCACCGGTGGACTACTCGCGTGAGTGTGAATAGGAAGAGTGCGATTGCGAAGGCTCCGAGAAATCCTTCGAGGATAGCTGCCGCTCGAAGTGGGGCGCTTGGTATTGTTGCGGTGGGACTATGGACGAGCGTGACGAGCGACTCACCGTTTAGTTATAGGTAGCCAAGTAGGGTGATTCGACGTGCGGTGTATGGAAGCCGATTCGGTCAATGATTGCGAAGAAATGGATTAGAGCGAGGACTTGTAAAGTTGGTGTGATACGTTCGGAGAGGTACGATTAGAGTAGGTGCTATCCATGCTCGAAGTGTCTGCCCTCGTATGAGATGGGCGAAGAGCCAATTCGTGTATAATGCTTAATTGGGTAGGTGGGGAACTATCAGGAAATGTCGTTTGTTGGGCGTCTTGATGATGACCTGGTTATTCCAGAGGAAGTAGCTAATGGGGTGACTGTGGAGTGTCCGGAGTGCGACGGTGAGTTGTTCCCACGAGGGCCATTTTCTGACGGGCGAGCTCGGCACTTTGCGCATCAAAATCAAGACGTAGACTGCTCAGGGCGGGTGTCCGAGTCCGAGATGCATCAGAAGTTGAAATCGCTCGCCGTATCGGCCTTGCGGCAGAGGTTCGAGGGTGAGTATTCTCGGTGTGACCCCGAAACCGTCTTGAAGGTGCCGAACACCGCAACGCGACCAGATACTCGTTACGCTGATGCCCTGGTCGAATTTGATTCAGAGAACCGCTACTACGGGAAGGGTATCATCGTCGAAGTACAGTATAAGAACCATGCCAAGGACAAGTTCGCCACCACTCACGACTACCTCGCGTCAGAGTTCAGCGTGATCTGGGCAGACCCGTCTGATTTCGAGGAGGATCGATTCCGATTCAGCGTGGTTGACAGGCGTTCGATAATAAAAGCGATCAGAAAGGGATTGCAGTCTACAACAACGACGCAGAAGAGTTCTCGACGGAGATTAGCGCGAGCCTCCAGTGGGAAGAACCGAACCCTGATTGTTCCCACTCATGGGAGGATATGGCAGAGCACGGTCAGGCGTACGAGTCCTGTTCGAGTTGTGGGCTAAACCGGATGTACAGCACCAAACACACTCGGTTTCTCTACGATGAGCGAGAGTTACTTGGCCCAGTTACTGAGTCGCAGTCGTCTGGCTCGGGTTGTGGTCCAGATGGGGAGCATATCTGGGAGCCGTATGGCGAGGGGGTTTCACGGTGCGCCCGCTGTGGTGCCAGGCAAGTAGAGGATGTTGGTTTCTCTGGTGAAGAACTCACACTTCCAATGGAGTACATGCGATCGGACTTTTCGGAGCTAGGTGGCGATCCTCGTGCCTGCGATCATGATTGGCGACAGCGAGGGAGCGACTATCAATGTTCGAACTGCGGTCTCGTCGACCCGATGCCCTTCTAGAACCCCAAGATAACGAGACGGCTACGAGCTAACTATAAGTCCTCAATCACGGACGCAGTCTTCCGTGCGGCTTTGATAAGCTTCTCTGGCTGCAGGTTTGTACTGGCCACGGTGACACCACTAGCATTTCCTGGTTCGATATCTTTCAGCACGAAGGCAATCGTCCCGTCTGGTGGGCGTTTGATTTTGAGGAGCCCGTTCTTCTCTTCGACATAGGAGTCTAACCAAACATCAACCTCGGTTTGCCAGTCGTCTGCGCCCTCGTCAACGAAGTCACCATGTTCGTCTGCCAGTTTCTCAACTGAATCCGCGAACGTGCGGAATTTAGCAGCGTTCTCGTCGCTCAGTTTCACCGGGACATGCACAATCTCGTTGTCGGAACCTCTGCCCTTTGATAGAACCACGAATGGATGATTAGTTTTCGGGGCTCGGGTTAGCGACAAGAACGCCGTCGAGAATGCGCCGCCTAGCTTCTTTTCGTAGACCTCTTCCCAGCTATTTCTGACATCCTTTCCTTTTTTCCAGGCCTGGCGTAGTTTCGTCTCGTAGCACTCTGAGGGGAACGGGATATCCAGTTCAACACTGGGTCGCTGCTCTTGCCACAACCAATGGATGATGCCGTGGTATCCGTTCCATTGGGCTCTGTCTGGAACAGCATTCGCCCACCAGATAGCCCAATCGCCGGCGTCTAAATCGACGTCTTTGCCGTGGTACTGTTCCTCGTGTAGCCAAAGCACCGAGTACCTGTTTGACTGGAAGTCAGCCTCAACGGCTTCGAAGTCCTTGTCTTCGTGTTTGTACTGGGCTTCGATCGCAATCCCGTTGCCGTATCGGTGATGGGATTTGGCAAAAACGACGAGTACGTCTGCTCGACGGTCGGCTACCCGTTGTTCGAGTTGGACAGTGGCGTCTGGCCATCTCTTTTTGGCTTTTGAGGCGGCAATCGATTTCATCCGCTGGTGTCTCCATGACTCTCCGCCTACTGCCTCACAGTCGTCGGGGGTTCCGCTGGGATGCCAGAAGTGCCGCGCGACGAATGAACCGTTGCGCTTGTGTGAGGCGCGTATAGCCACCGGTTCATTACAGTCGAAGCAGTCCAGTTCTGCATCGGCGGTTTCAATTTGTTCAGGGTAAACGGGGGCACCGTCTTGGAGAGCTTTGAATGGCATAATTTCCTCCGGGGGCGACAGCCGGGAGAGTATCAGCGAAGAACGCTGATACAGGGAGTTTTCTCAGCACTACGTCGATTCCTGCTCTTAACAGGATATGCCAAACCAGTCAACCGACGCGTAATTCTCTTTCGTTTATCAGTCGATGAGTTAACGCCACCGAGAATCTCTTTACACAGTTCCAGATTAGACTGGTCTGTTAGGAGTTTGTGGCCTCCGGTGCAGGGCAAGAATCATGATCGGACTCTGTTACTGTGGACGTATGTCTCCTGATCGCCTGCGTAGTATCGTTCCGATGTTCGGTGGTGGGGCACGCTACGTCGATACATTAGATCGCATACTGGAGTACGTTGATGCGCACCGGCCGTCGACGGATGATTTGATCGGATGGCACCGCGGGGCGTTTGCAACCGTGTCGAGTCGAGATTCGATTATGCGTCGAGTCAGGTATCTGCAGCACGTCGGGTTCCTCCGGCAGACAAACGAGCATTGGATGCTTGGTGATGTTGGTCGGGAGTACGTTGAGGAAGGTGATGTGGGGACGTTGATTCGGATTATGTGTGGTCGGAACGTTGGGCTTCGGAGTTTGTTGTATGCGCTTGCTGCTGGGTCGATGACGCTCGCGGAGGTGAGTGAGCAGCAGTTGGATACGCATCCGGAGTTGGGGTGGAGTCGTGAGGAGACGGATATGGCGAAGCAGCGAGTGAATTGGTTGCGGAGTATGGGAGTTGTTGAGAAGCAGAACGGGGAGTTTGGGTTGACGGATGCGGGTAGGGAGTTCGTTGAGGCGGCTGTCGAGGAGTGGGCTGGGTCGGAGTGGACGCCGGATTCGGCTGATGGTGTGAATACTGGGACGTATGAGACGACGGTGCATGCGCGGGTGGTTGATCCGGAGTTCCGAGCAACGGTGATTTCGCGGCATGATCGAACGTGCCCAATCTCGGGAGTGGATCACCCGGGGTTGTTGGACGTGGCGCACGTGCTTTCCTGGAGTGAGTACCCTGGGCATCGAGCGGACCTAGCGAACGTACTGCCGTTGAGTAAGACGCATCACGCGGCGTTCGACCGAGAGCTATTCACGATCGATCAAGAGTATCGGATTCGAGTGAATCCGAGCTTCGAAACCCAGAGTGATGTGCTCCAAAGGACGATTATCGACCATGCAGGAGAACGGATCTCGATACCCGATGATAGCTTGAAAACGCAGTATGTTGCGCAACACAACGCCGCGCTTGAGTGGGTGTGAGTCAGGTACAACTGAATGGAATTTCGTTCGCTCGTAGTGAGTAATTGTAAGGAGGATGGGGTTCACCAAAACTCCTCGGCTGGTCACAATCCGACCGCCGGGCTTATGTTTATCTCTTGTGATGTGATTATCAGATGGCATCAGTAGAGGTTCTGTGTGTAGCAGATAGTCATATCGGGCGTCGTCCAAGCCGACTCCCGGATAGATTCGATCCGTCCGAGTTTTCTCCCCGGACGATCTGGGCTAATATCACGGAGTCGGCTGTTTCTCGGGGAGTGGATGCGGTCATCGTTGCGGGTGACCTTGTTGATCAGGAAAACAAGTATGCGGAGGCGTTCGGTGCCGTTGAGTCCGTGGCTACTACGCTTGCAGAGGCTGGTATCCCTCTTGTTGCTGTCGCTGGTAACCACGACGCCGACGTGCTCCCGGACTTGGCTGAGGCAATCGATAATCTCCGGTTGCTTGGTCGGGATGGGTCCTGGGAGCGAACAGCCGTAACCGACGGCGAGGGTGAACCGAACCTTCACGTGGACGGGTGGTCGTTCCCCGGTCGGTACTACCACGAGAGTCCTTTGGCTACGTACGACTTGGTCGATGAGGGCGTTCCACGTCTTGGAGTCGTCCACGCAGACGTCAGTGGGGAGGATCGGTACGCCCCGGTCGCCGTGGACGACTTGGCGACGAGTGGGCACTCGGCGTGGGTTCTTGGTCATCTCCACGTCCCGGGGCCCCGTCACGGGAACCCGCCAATCCTCTATCCCGGGTCGCTCCAACCGTTGGATCCGAGTGAGACCGACGGTCATGGTGCGTGGCTCGTCTCGGTCGAGAATGACGGAACAGTAGAGACAGAGCCGCTCAGGTCAGCGACACTGCAGTACGAGGAGGTCGTCGTCTCAACGGACCCTGACCAAGGGTTCCACGACATCGTCGATGCTACCCACGAGCAGTTACGTGAGACAGCAACGAAGTGCGGCCCCCAGACCGAGCTTCTTGCCGTAACAGTGACCGTTTCGGGACGAACGGACGCGCACACAGACCTGCGCAGCCGACGCGGAGAGCTTGAACAGATCGAACTCACTGAGGGCGGGACGGCAGTACGTGTTCTCGACGTGACTGTCGATACGAAACCGTCGATCAATCTCGCCGATCGCGCTGGCGATGATGATCCAGTCGGGTACTTGGCCGGGTTGCTGCGTGCACTCGACGATGACGAACCGCTGGACCCGTATCAGGATGTCATAGAGGCCGCTCACACGAGTGTCCGCGAGACCCACGACTCGAACGCGTATCGGGAGCTCAAGAGCCACGACGAGACGTACACCCGCCCGACGGAAGCTGAAACGAAGGAAGTACTCCGCCGACAAGCTCGGCAACTCGTCGACGCTTTCGTCGAGCAGCAGGGGGTGCCCGCAGATGAGTGAGCCCGTCCCGACCGACGCTGACCAGCCTGATACCGACAGTGACACAGAAGGAAGCCGAGAGACCCCGGTCGCAATTAACGCTGTTACCCTCGACCGTGCGCCCGGGTTTGAGACGGCTGGCTTCTCGCTTGACGGGTTTTCGCCAGGAGTCAACGTTGTGTACGGCGCAAATGCAGCTGGGAAATCGACGCTGGCGGAAGCGATCCGCTGGTCGTTGTGGCCCGAGGAGGCCCCTTCCTCTGCGACTGTTCGGAGTGAACTGACCTACGATGGGGAGTCGCGGCGGATCGAACTGCACGGTGGTGTCAGCGAGCACTTTCGTGATGGCGAACCCGCTGACGCGATCCCGGTGCCGTCGCTGGATGGCGGTCGTCGGTACGCATTGTCGTTGCACGACATGCTGCAAGAGGAAACGGACGACGGCGAGTTTGCAAGCGTCATTCAGCGCGAATCGACTGGTGGGTTCAATATCGACGCAGTCCGTGGGGATTTCGGCCTGACTGACGGGGCCAGCCCCGCCACACGAGGAATTAGTGCTACGAAAGAGGCGGCGGCAGCCATCGACCAAGTTGAGGAACTGCGGAGGGACGCGCCGGATCTGGAAGCCGAACGGGCCCGTCTCAGTCAACTCGAAGAGGATCTCGCGGCTGCCGCCGATGCGAGTGAGCGCGTTGATCTGCTTGAGACGGCGATTGAGTATCGGAAGGCGCAGGACGCCTACGACCAGCGGATCGATGAAGTCACGTCATTCCCAGATGAGTTGGCTTCGTTCGATGGGGATGAACTAGACCAGCTCAACGATCTTGATGAGCAGATAGCGCAACAGAAACGCGTTGAGCAGGAAGCGGCCGTAAAATACCGTGAGGCTGCTGACAAACTGGCCGGCACGGAACTCCCGGAGGACGGCGTTACCGATGAGGTGTTGCAGACGCTTCGAGAGTACCGGGATGAACTCGATGATGCTGAAGATAATCGTGACCGATTGCAGCGTAAAGTAGCTGACGCAGAAGCCAAGCGCAGTGAGATACGGGAAAAGATTCCCCTGGACCTTGACGGCGAGACCCTCCGAGAGATTGATACGGACGACCTTGCCGAGCTTCGGTCGTTCGTTTCGAAGGTGTCGGAAGTTGATGGGAAAGCACAGGTTGAAGCTGCTATTGATGAGTGGCTCGCTGGAGAGTCGAGGGAATCCGCAGATCGTGAAACGCTAGAAAGCGGGCGGAATGCGCTTGAGAACTGGCTCGCAGCCCCGCCAGCACAAGCGACTGACGAGCCGAGTAGTCGAGGCCCTGTTGCAGTGGCCATCACAGCGGGGCTCTTGACGGCGCTGTCAGGCGTCGTAATCGCGCTTACCGTCAATCCTGCTGGGGGCCTGCTGACTGTCCTCGGGCTCGCTCTCGCTGGCTACGCGGCTCTCTCCGCGAGGAGTGACGATACTGGATCTGACAATACTGCTAGAGCTACCCATGCGGAGACGTTCCGGCAGACTGGACTTCCAGAGCCAGATTCGTGGGAACCTGATGTTGTCAGGGACCGGGTAGCTGACCTTCGTGAGCGACTGCGTGTCATCGAAGTGGACGAGCAGGAGGCTCAGAAGCAGGATGAGCTCCGTGCGCAGTTCGATATCGACGACGTCAGGGATGAACTGGAGACGGCGCGTGAGCGCCTTCGGGACCGGTTCGACACCGAGATTGACGACGACATTGAACTGGCGGTGACAGTCGAGCGTGTTGAGCGCTGGCAGGCTGCTGATGAAACCGTCGTTGGGAAACAGGCGGCGCTACAGGAAGCCAGCGATCAGGTCGAGACGTATCGGGAGCAGTTCTGCGCGACGATCAAGCCCTACGCTACTGACGCGTACTCCTATGCGTTCGAAACGAGTGCCGATGCGACAGCTGCTGTTGAGAGTCTCGACCAGCGACAGCGCGACTACGAGAATGCAACTCAGCAACTCACAGAGGTAGACGGGAACGTTGCTGCGGCCCACGAGGAACTCGACCGGTACAGGGCCGACCGAGAGGTATTATTCACTGAGCGTGGCTTGGAGTCTGGTGACCGGGAGCGGCTTGCAGCGCTGTGTGAGCAGTACTCGGAGTACGAAGCAGCCGTTGAGGCGAAAGGTACTGCGGAGACCACACTTGAGAATCGCCGTTCAGACCTTCGTGACCACGATGCTTACGAGGAAGAGATCGAAGAGCGAGACAGGGACGACTTGGAACAAGAGTTAGACGAAAAACAGGAGCTTGCGAACCAGTACGACGAGCTGTTACAGGAAAAAACGACGTTGGAGAAGGAAATCGAGGACGCGAAGGCGTCGACGGAGATTGCTGACGCCGTTCAAGAGCGAGGTGAAGCCTTGCGCGGTCTTGAGGAAGCGCTCGAAGCGGACGTGGCCGATGCGGTCACGGATACACTTCTTGAGTCCGTCGAAGCGGAGACAGTTACCAGCAACCAGGAGCCGGTGTTTCAGCGGGCGGATGATCTCTTGCGGCGGATTACTGACGGGCAGTTCGAGCTCAGACTCGATGATGGTACGTTCAGGGCATATGATACGGGAGAACAGCGACGCGTTGATCTAAACGATTTGTCGAGTGGGACGCGCGTGCAGGTCCTGCTCGCGGTTCGGGTCGCTTTCGTCGAACACAGAGAGCAGGAGACTGCGCCCCCGTTGTTGCTTGACGAGACGCTGGCACCGTTCGATGACCAACGAGCCGAAACGGTCCTTGACACCGTGATTGACCTGGCCCGGGCAGGGAGGCAGGTATTCTACTTCACGGCCCGGCACGACGAACGCGCACGGTGGGAGACGCGGCTTGAAGAGTCGGACGTTGAGTACAGTCTCCAGCAGTTGACGGCGAGCGACGGGCACGACCCTATCGCTGAACCACCGACACTCGAAACATCCAGTGCAATCGACGTGCCAGTCCCGGACGGCGACGATCACCGGACGTACCGTGAACGGCTGGATGTCCCGACGTTCGACCCACGACAGGGAGCGGCCTCAGCTCCGCTCTGGTACGTGACTGAGGACCCCGAAGTATTGCATCGACTCCGTGCAGCAGGTATTGAGCGCTGGGGGCATCTCCGGTCGCTACTGGAGATCGGTGCCATTGATGGTCTCATGTCGGAGTCAGCCCGCGAGCAGGTTCGTCGGCACGGTGCGGCACTGGAAGCGTTCGTTGATGGATATACGGTCGGACGCGGAAAGGCAGTTGGCCGTGACGTACTAGAAGCGGTCGACGCTGTTAGCGACAATTTTATTGATGAAGTTAGTGCGTTGGCCGATCAGGTTGATGGCGATCCAGACGCGCTTCTTCAGAGGGTCCCAGACATCCACCGATTCGGCTCGCGCAAAACCGAAAAACTCCGGGAATGTCTCCGCGATGAGGGCTATCTTGACCCGCGCCCGAAGTGGCCTGACGAACAAATCCGGTCAGCCGTGGTTGATGCCTACTGTCAGCACGGACTGGAACCAACCACCGCAGCAACAGCCGCAGACAGACTCCTTAATCGGATTTCGGCGGATTCGGAGCCGAGTGAGAAAACGGACTGAGAGCTCCTCGATCAAAATCTTCTCAGGGATTTTGCGCACCAAGATAGCGAGGTAAATCGAATTCAGACGATGTTGGTGGCGGGCCGGCGGTAGGTATCGTCGAGGCTGGGACCACCGAGGGCGGTGTAGAGGTTGATGAGGTCCGCGACGTCGCTGATGCAGTAGTCTTTGAGGAGTTGTGTGAGTTCGCGGTGGACGCTGGTATGTTCGATGCCGGCTTCGACGTTTTGCACGTATTTATCGCCGAGGACTTGCCCGATGTGCTTGCCTTGGACAGCTTTGCCGTCTATTCCAGAGAGGTAGTTGTCTGGGAAGTCGTAGTCGTCGTACCAGACGCTGTCGTTGTCGATGCCAGCGAGGTCGTAGACTTTCCAGTCAGGGAGGATGTGCTGGTCGTCCCAGAGCTCGGCTTCATACTCGTCGGCAGCTGCGAGTGCGACATCAACGTGGTTCTCGAACAAATCCTCTGTGCGTGGTAAGAAGTCTCGGTCAGCACTATCGTCGATGTCGCGGGCCCAGTTCAGCAAGTGCGTGCCGTCGAACCAGGCACCATTGTACGTCAAGAGACGATCTACGCTGCGGTCATCACACCACTCGAAGAGGCGCTCGTAGAGGTCAATCGTATACTGATCGTCCCAGTCGCCGCTCCGAAACAACACCTCGGTTTCTGGTGTGTCGTCCAGGTCGCTAGCGTACGCGAGGCTGACAGAGAAGAATTCGAAGTACCGGGTGTCGTTCGAGTTGTCGGGCGGCTCTTCGAACGGGCTCGCGGTTTCAATGTCGATGTCAAGTGTGCCCATCTAAACAGACCTCCAGAAATAATGCGCGTCGGACAATGGTATGTTTGTTGTGGACGCCGATCCGAAATCTGAGACCACATTGATAGGCCATTCTGACATTCATACCGGAATTCAGACCGCAGAGTAACCGATAGATGCCCTGTCTACCCCGATGATTTTTCTCCTGACCGAGTAGTTGTTCACTTACTTACGAATGACGGGGATTGCCATTATTACAGCTGGACGTGAGGATGCCTATCAGGATTATCTGCAGTCTGTGAAGGGGGGCCATGACCCAGCGGAGTTTGAGGAGCATCTTTCTGACGCCGAAGTTGAGGCCGTTACTGATTCAGAGTCGGAGAAAGTGCATCTTTGGGGGACGTCAGTTGATTCGAAGTGGCAGTTCGTGGAGGGTGGGGACATCGCGTTAATCTATCGGGATGGGAGGTACATTGCGCAGGCCACGGTTGTTCGGACACGTGATGATCTGGACCTGGCAGAGCATCTCTGGCGTACTGAGGGGAATCCGTGGGATCCTGAAAGTCCGTGGCGGTATTTGGTGTTCTTGACTGGTGTGGCGGAGATTGATGTGGATATCGAGTCGTTCAACGAGTTGGTTGGGTACCAAGATAATTATATCCCGCAGGGATTCAGTCGGGTGTCGGATTCGCGTATCCGCGATGTAGAGGATGCGTATGAGTCCGTTGAAACCGCGGTTAATGAGTTAACGGGGAGCGGTGTCCGGGTTCATGAGTTCGATGAGGAGCCGTCGCAGGAGGAGTCTGAAGAGGAACAGGAAATCGATCTGGGAGAGCGTATCGTTGCGGCGAGTCGGGATGGTGACCAATATGAGGAGTTGGAAGAACTGGTCGCCAAGGGGTTCTCTCGGCTGGGGTTTGAAGCACGATGGATTGAAGGCGGAGATGATACGGATGTTGAAATTACGGCTCCAATTCACGCAGTCATCGAAGTGAAGGCGCGAAGCAGTGGGACGCTGGCCTCGCCGGATGCAACACGAATTCAGGGGCATAAAGAGCGGCACTCAGCCGACCAAGCGATTGTTGTTGCGCCTGGCTTTACCCCGGCAGCAATTGAAGATGCGGACCGACAGGGGATTGTCCTCCTTGCAACCGATCACCTCCAAGCGCTCTTAGATCGGCGTGATGCCTATGGAATCCCGCCGGAAGAACTGTCGATGTATCTCACTGAGCCGGGTGCATTCCAAGATGACCGGCTTGATCAGATCGATGATGAACTACGGACTCGTCTTGATGGTACTGAGGACTTGTTAGCGGTGATGGAAGCGCTTCAACGAGCAGATCCAGAGGAAGGGACCGCTGCTCGACTCCGCCTGATTCTGAAAGGAATGTACGCGGAGGAGCGTGTTCCAGATAAGCACGTCATTGAGCAGTCACTCAATCTGTTAGCTCATCCAGGTATCCAACTGGCAGAGTATGATGACGGACAGTATCAGCCGACAACAACGAAGGAAAACGCCGAAGTGTTGCTTCGACGCTTCGGGAATCTCGTCACTGAAGTGAGCGAGTTCAGTGAAGAGTGAGACACGGATACTGTGGAACGGTCTGTTTTCACTCACAGGGAGCTGGGTCAAAGTCGGGAAACTACTGTTTCGGTGTATGTGGCATATTCGTTGGAGTACGTTTAAGCGAGTAGATGAGACAGTATTGGTGAATGAGTGAATCGTCTTCTGAGATTGTGTTTAACGGAATCGATGATATTGTTGATCGGTTTGTTGAGGTGTGGGATGCTGGTGGGTATGAGGAAGGTGCGGCGTCGCCTGTTGGGTGGGAAACGTGGAAATGGGATTATCAGCGGCATTTGGAAGCAGAATTCTTAGCGGACACGGAGGTGACGGAGTTATCGCCGAGTGATGTTCCGGTGCTGCTTGAAGTGCTTGATGAGCAGGTGAGTATCGACACGAAAATTCCGGCGTATATGTTAGGTGGTGGGCAGAATGGCGGTGTAGCGTGGCATGAGTTCAAAGAGGTTTCTGAAACGGACGCCGAAGCAACTGCAGATACGCTTTCGTTTTTCTTTGATCCGACTGAAGATCTCGTAGAGCGATTAGACCGGTTTCGGGAGTTTTACGCGGATGTGGAAGCTGGGAGTGCGCCTGGTTCGCTGCTTGGACTCGGTGGGTGTCTTCTGATGTTTGTCCATCCGGATCAGTATGTTCACTACAAGTGGACGCAGATGCGGGATTTCTTCGGTGAGTTCGCGGACTACAAGGTGAATCAAGGGTTCGATGCGCGTCAGTATCAGGAATTAAACGAGGCGTGTGCGCAACTGTTAACGCGGCTTGAAGGGCGGGTGGAGGACCCGTCGATGCTACACGTCCAAACGATGATTTGGAGTTGGAGCGATCTTCTCGCTCCTGACGCAGTCGAACCCGATGCATTACCTGACGTTGAGGACGACATCGATTTTTATTGGGTAAATCAAACGCACGATGAAGAATTAGACGGGGAGTATCTTCGGTCAACGGATACGAAGTGGCAACGCGATCTTACAGTTTTGGATCCGGGGGATGTCGTTTTCCATTACGCGAATCAGGAGATCCGTGCGTGTTCAGTCGTTGAGGCGGAAGCGTATCAGGATGAATTCGACGGTGAACAGCACTTCTTCGTCGATCTGTCGACAGAGCGGTTAAGTGATCCAGTGCCGCTAGACGAAATTCGGGACGGGCTGCTTGATCCGGAGGTCCGGCAGGAGAAAACTAGGTACCCATTGAACGACGCTGGGAAGGTGCTGCAGGCGTATCTTTGCCACCTCACACCGGAAGCTGGTGCATATCTTTTGGACGCAGCAGCAATAGAACCACCGGAGCCGGAAGGGGAAACGCAGTACTTCTGGGTGAATGCTGAGGCCACTGACTGGCATCAAGAGGGCGGTGAGTCGTTTTACCAGGTGACAAATTCAGCCGGTGAAACGCGACGGAATCTGGAGGCGTATCAGGAGGCGATGCCAGGGGATCAGGTATTAATATATCAGATTGCGCCGGTGAAGGAGGTTGTCGGGCGAGCGCATGTTGTGCGTGGATTACACGAGGAGGCTTCCACGTCAGGTTATTCGGAACCCGTGGAAGGCATCACGCTCCAATGGGAGGAGTCATTAGATGGAGCAAGTTGGCGGGATGTGAAGTCAGACGCGGAGTTAGATGGCAGCCGACTCGTTGAATCTGACAACAGCTTCGTCATCACGCAACTCACAGAGGGTGAGTACGAGCGGATTCTGGAGTTATGCGAGATGACGCGGTTTGATGACTTCGCTTCGGAGCTTTCGGTCCCGGATTCGGAGATTGCGGTTGAGCAGGAGCACTTGCATTTCCCGGAGGAGGAATGGGATCGAATTCAGTCACGGGTGGAGCAAGCGTTGGCAAACGGGAATCACGTTTTGTTGTTTGGCCCGCCGGGAACGGGGAAGACAAAGCTGGCACGTCAGGTGTGTGAGGCGACAGTCGGGGAAGATACATACGAGCTCGTGACAGCGTCGGCTGATTGGTCGACGTTCGACACGGTCGGCGGGTATCAAACGACCACGCAGAATACGCTGGAATTCGAGCCGGGTGTTGTGTTGGACCGGTTCCAGGCAGATGGCGACGGGACACCAGCGAATGAGTGGTTGGTCATCGACGAACTCAACCGGGCAGATATCGATAAGGCGTTCGGGTCGTTGTTCTCGGCGTTGACGGGAGAGAGCGTCACGTTACCGTTCGATGACGCTGACGGGGATCCGATTGAGATCCTCGACGCGTCCCGCAGCCACGAGGAGATTGGGCAGAACCGGTTTTTCATCCCTGAGGACTGGCGGATGCTGGCGACGATGAACACGCTCGATAAGACGTCGCTGTACGAGATGAGTTACGCGTTTATGCGGCGCTGGGCGTTCGTCCCGGTCGGGATTCCTGATTTGCCTGCCCGTGAGGATGGTGATGATTCTGCACTCGAATCACTTGTCGCGGACTATGTCGCAGTCTGGGCGGCAAACGGTGGCGTGCCGGAAGCAGACCAGCACTACGAGACGGTCGGGCGTATTTGGCGAGCGGTTAATGAACAGCGAGCCATCGGGCCAGCTATCGTTGAAGACATTTATGAACACGTTGCAGCTGCTTCCTCAACGGATACCGCGGATTATGTTTCGCCGATCATTATGTACGTGTTTCCGCAGTTGGAGGGGCTGCGGCGAAACGAGTTAGAGCAGCTGATCGGGGCGCTTGACGAGATTGTTGACGACGAGACTGGTGAGTTGTGGACAGTCGCGCGTGATTTCTTCCAGATTGACCTGCAGCCGGGTGGGGGAGAGTAACTGAAGATGGCGAAGACGACTGAAGAGGCGTTGTTGGGAGAGATTGCCGACGATTTTCAGACGTATCTCCGGAAAGGCGTTCGATTCGATCGAGTCATCGGGTCGGCGCACGCGGATCTGGATATTGACGACATCGAAACGCTGCTTCGGATTCACTTCGTCTTGACCGATGCTGAAGACGACAGCTCGGAAGTCGGTGTCCTGGATTTTATGCGGCAATTGGAGGATCGGATTCGGCAGATGAAGACGACAACCGCTCCGGAGTCGTTCCAGTACCGTGGTGAGATCCGCGGACAGATCGACTGGCAGGGAACGGTGAAGACACGGGCGCGCGCTGGTCGGCTGGATGAGCCGCTGTTTGTGTGTATGCAGCCTGAAGAGCACTATAACATCGACGAGAATCTCGTGCTGAAACGGTTACTGACGATTATTCACGAGATCGTTACGGATGACCTTGCGTACGCGCTGGACAACCCGGAGGGGTATGACTGGCTGAACGAATGGGTGATGCCGCACACAGGTGGAAGTGGTCGGGGTGTAGAGTCAGCAGCGGAGATGCTTGACCGGATTTACGAGCAGAACATCTACCTGCAGCGGATCAACGTCGCTGATACTGATATCACAGACAGGACCATCGAGTCAGTCAAGCGCTCGCGTTCGCAGTTCTATCAGGATGCAGCGGTCTTGCTGGATCGGTATCGGCAGTTGATGAACCACGAGTTGGACAGTACCGAAGCGCGCGATATCTTGAATCACACACTCATTGCGCCAGCGAACACGGACACGCTGTTCGAACTGTACTGGGTGTTCCGCGTACTTGATTCGTACGAGGGCGTGGAGTATCGGGTGTTGACTGACAGTCGAGATAGTCCGTCGACGATCGCTACGTGGGAACAGGACGGGTCACGATTCGTCTTGTCTCACGATGCGACCGGTGAAAGGCTGTCCTTCAGTGAATCAATTGGCTCTGAAGATATCGAGCCTGACGGGTACTTGTACCGTATGAACGAGGTGCTCTCCCGGTGGCAAACGATCTCTGAGGATCTGCTTGGGCGTGGCGGCAGTGATTCACTGTGGGGCGGCCGTCCTGATATCGTTTTAGAGAGATACCGAGAGACAGAGGCTGGTGGGACGGAACTTGAACAAGTGTTCCTTGGTGAAGTGAAGTACACGCAGAATACCGACTATGTCGCAACTGGGCTCCGGGAACTACTGGAGTACATGGCGTTTGTCAAACAGTCGGGGACTGACGAGTACGTTGAGTCCGCAGAAGATCTACTGGAGTCAGTCGATGTCAAGGGGCTGCTGTTCGTCGACGAGTTAGCGCGCGAAACACCCGCTAACCGCGACGAAGACGTGAAAATCATTCAGTATCCGGAATCACCAGGAGCGGTGTTGTAAGCCTGCATGACACGAGCTTCGAACTCAGTTTTGTTGGGGGTTCATTGTGATCTGGGTGTCGTAGACCTCCGCGACGGCGTCAGTGTAGATGTCGTCGAGGATAGCGATTAGTTTGGGGTTGTTAACGACGAGGTCAGTGAATCCTTCTTCGAGGGCCGCGATATAGGCCGCGAAAAAGTCATCATACTTGTCGGGGGTGATATCGTACTCTGCTGAGATCATATTGCGTTTGTTTCCGGTGAGACTGGCAGTATCCGGCAGCGTGGCCTCGATAGCATCGGCTTGCGCATCGAAGTGGTCAGAAACAGCATCGATGAACGGTTGATCATTAGCCCCCATGTTTCGGAAATACAGTGTGAGCGTGTTGTCTCGGAGGGCTTGCTCACGGTCGTTTTCGAGGCGGTGGTGGAATCCGATTCTGGCATCGTTCCGATTGTCGGGTCGCTCGTGGAGCACGTCTGAGAGGTCATCGGTGTGTCGCCACCAGCCGTGTTTGAAGATCATCCCCCAATCGGAACTCGTTGAGCGGAACCACCAGTCCCCGACAGCGTCGTTCGAACACTCGAATAATACGTGGTAGTCGCTCTCCGAGCGGATCGATCCTTGATCGGCGGTTACGAGGCGGTCAGAAAGGCGAGAGGGCCAGTTATGAGAGAACGTCTCCCACTGGTTCTCGAATGTGGCCGTTACGTCAGCGATGGCCTCGTAGTGGTCGAGATACAGTTCGATCTTCTCGTCAACGTTGTCGGTGGGGTCTGACATACCTGTGATGGATCGAATATCGTCAGCGAATTCGTGAAGCTGTACGACTGTTCGTTGTGGGTACCGGGGTGCGTTATCGACAATAAAGTCGGTCAGGACGGTTTCGACGAAGGCTGTCCACGTCCAGTTACTGAATTCTGGATCGTTCGCGTCTGGTCGGTCCCCTTGATGTAGATAGAGATAGTACGCGCCAGACTCGTAGTCGTCCTTCGGAACACCGTCGATGTGCGTGACGTCCTGTCGATAGAACTCCGTTTGCGTGTCCTCAGCAGAGAATTTGAGTTCAACCAGAAGGAACCATTCGTTCGGTACTTGAATTGCCAGGTCGACGAATCCTGACGATACTGTTTCTCCGTCGGCCTGCTCAGTGAGCCGTACTTGATCGTCGACAACGACGTCTGAGAGATCGTGGATATCCTCCTCGAACCCACACGTGTCGGGTAGGCCATTGAGAAATACGCGGAGAAATTCCGAGTTCATCCGGTGTGGCTGCTCTGGGTTGAGGAAATATGCGAAGAGCCGGTTGATGTACACCTCGGCCTTCCGTTGTGTTCCTAACGAGTACTCGATCACATCCATCAGTGACCGAGGTGTCTCGGGAACCGCAGTGAGTTGCTCCCATCGGCGTGTGAACGTCTTCAACTCCCGCCGCAAGTCATCTGTCTCAGTCATTCCATCATCCCCGGACAACTCAACGTGGAGGTATAGGCGCTTTGCCGACAAACTGCGATGCTGGAACGAATACACCCTCTAAGAGGGCTTTGGAGCACGACTCGCATACGGAATAGGCCGTCGACATAGACGGCAGAGGCTTTCTCAGCAGATCAGTAAGAACAACCAGAACGGGAGATAGCAGATACTGGTCTCGTCTTTCTCGATGATCAGGGATTCGTCTTCTTTGGCTTCCTTTGGCAAGCTGTCGGTGATGACGAACCGGTACGGTGCTTGGTAGTCGAACTCTTGGAGTTCTTCACTGTCGGATTCGGTGTGCTGGCCTGATTCGGGGGTGAATTCTTCGGCGATTGTTTCGGCGTTGCCAGTGTGTGGGTGGTAGGAGAGGATGAAGGGGAGGACGTGTCCGTTGCGGTGGAGGATGTAGTCAACGAGGCCGGATTCGGTTTCGGTGTATTCGACGTCGTATGCTCCGACGTTGAAGGCGAGGCGTTTGGCGTGGTCGAAGGCGACGGTGCGGGCGAGTTTGTATTCGAATTCGTGGTTGAGTGTGTCTTGTTGTTCGTACGCTTCGAAGCCGTGGTGTTCCTGGCGTTGGGAGAGGAGGACGAGGTGGCGTGGGTTGCGGAGGTACAAGCGGGTGCGGCGGTAGCGTCGCAGGGTGTAGTCGTGGGATTCGGTGACGGCGATGCCTTCGTCGAGTACGTCGAGGTAGTTGTCGACGGTTCGCCTGTCGACGCCGATTTGGTCGCTGAGATCGGTGTACTGGAGTTCTTCACCGGCGTTGGTGGCGGCGATGGAACTGAGTCGGTGGAGGTTTCCGGGTTGTTGGATGGATCGGTGCTTGGCGAGTTCTTTGTAGAGGAAGAGGAGGAAGTGGGATTTTGAGAGGTCGTTCCGGATTGACGGGTCGTCTGTTTGGTGGAGGGTGCCGCCTGTTCGGAGGTATGTGCGCGCGGCGTCGTGGAGGTTGTTTCGGTCGTCCGCGTCGAAGATGTCGAAGCAGAGTTCTGAGAGTGTCTCAACAGCTGTGTCGAGACTGGTTTCCGAATTAGTTCCGGAAAGTCCGGTTCGAATTGTTTTGATCGGTGATGGGCCGTCTAAGTCGGGTGATTGGTATTGTTCGAGTTGGGTTCGGAATTCTTCAGTGAATGTGACGCCTAGGCCTTCGCCGGTTTGGACGGTGTCGATGAATTTCATCGGGAGGATGGGCCATGGGCCTTCGAATTCATCGATGGTGTCGGCGGTTTCGACGGTAGAGAGGTTGACCTGCGCGCGGACGTTGCCGGTTAGGAATACGTACGTATTGTCGTCGATCAGGTCGAGTAGCTCTGCTTTGCGGTTCTCGTCGAGGTCAAGGGCTTGGACGTCGTCGAGGAGAATGAATTTTTGTCCTTGACGGGGTGCGACGTGGGTCTGGAAGTAGTCGATGACCTGGTTGAGGCGTTTGATGTCGTCGCCTGGGCGTTCCAGCTGATACAGAGAGTCTTCTAAGGGGAGATAGAGGATTTGTCTGGGGGAGAGTGCGGAGGTGAGTTCGAGGTCTTGGTTTTGGTGTGGGAAGTCTGTTGTGTCGAGGAGAGCTGCGATGAGTTGGTGGAGAAGCGTGGTTTTCCCGATGCCGGTTTGGCCGTGAATTGCGTAGACGAGACTCTCGACACCGTCAGTGTAGTGGGTGTTTGTTCCCTTGAGGACGCGGTGGAAATCAGAGCGTGGGGTGAGGTCTGCGGCCTGCGATAGTTCCGGGGAAGTGCCGTTACTCCACCACTGGTTATGATGTTCGGCGTCGTCGATGAATTCTTCTGCGGTCCCTGTCCCGAGCATAGGGCAGATTATTCTGCGCTAGTACAAATATTCACGCATCCTGATGTACCTATTTTCAATTCTATCATAAAACCTCTGTTCGCTGAGTTTGTGAGGCAGATTCTCGACCTCGTCGTTGTCCGGTGCTATCCCCGCAGCGTCCTCCAAATCGTTTGTAGGGCAGTTGTGTTGTTGTGTTTCGCCTAAAACTCAGTTTTCGTGTTTCAGATTCGTCTAGTGGAAATCTATTTATTCTGGGAGTCCGTTGGTCGGTACAGATGGCAGTGAAGGACGACATCGAGGATGGGGAACAGATCGATATCTCACTGCGCGTCACAGGGACTGACGAGTGGGACCACGACGCCATCGCTCGGAAAATTCAGTTGGTGGACGTCGAAGGAACGCCAGTGGAACTGACCGTGTTCCACAATAACGAGATCGCGGATTTCGAGTGGGAGGTCGGACGCTGGTACGTGCTGGAGAACGTGGTCGGGAACGAATACCGCGGCGAGATGCAACTCAACCCGGGGTATGACCTGATCGTCACGCCGCTCGACGAGCCACCTGCCGAAGCCGAGAGCGGCGGGGCGGAGAATACATCGGCTGCGGACGCTGGCGAATCTTCATCGGAGGCAGATTCAAGCGATGAGTCGGAGTTCGTGCGGGGGAGTGAAGTGACGAACGAGCCACGGCCGACGGCAGATGGTGGCGGTGAACTGTTACACCAACAGCCGTTGTCGGAGGGGAACTACCTGCTGCAGTTCGACCTCGGGGACCTGCCGGAACTCACCGTCCACGAATATGAACTCCGCGCAACCGGAAGCGGCGGGCTCAACCCGGATGACTTCACGAACGGGATCGAGGGGTTCACGGCGAAAGCAGCGAACTACTACCAGTCCCGGAGTAACAGTCCAGTCACGACAGCTGATGCGTCCCGGCGGCGTATCTACGCGACCGAAAAGATCCACAGCACGATCTCGATCCACGGGTACACCATCGAACCCATCCACCAAGGTGAGACGACCCTGGAGGCGCGCTCGTACACAGACGACGGACCGCTCCAAGAGTTCGTCAAGCAGGACGTGAAGCGTGCTGTTGCTGGTCGCTTCGAGGTGTCGGGAATCGATTCGATCATCGAGCCCACCCCGCAGCGAACCGCGAACAGCGGGTTGTTCGAAGCATATCGGAAGTATAAGTGCCGGATTCGTGTTGATGCTGACGGGACCGTGATTTGTGGCGTGAACGTCGCGTACCACTTGGAATCGACGTTCTCCGCTGCCGAGTGGGTTGAGCGTGGACACGACATCGCCGAGGTGACCGTCGAGCACGACACTGACCTGTACGACAGTGCTCGCACGGCAACGGTCAAGGAGGTCATCGATATGGACTACGATGATGTGCTGGATGGGCCGGGCGTCCCGATGTCGGAGTACCACGAGAAGCACGTCGAGCAGGACGTCATCGACTCGATGCGGGCTGGTGACCCGATCATCGCTGATCTGCAGTACGGGAGCGGTGATGATTCGATCTTCCCGCAGCTCTTGGAGTACTGTAAGGTCATCCCGACGTTCGAGCAGTTGGGCCGTGTCGATGACACGTTCTTGGATGTCATTCACAACGAGAGCCGGATGAAGCCCGAAGAACGGTTCAACGTCGTCACGTCGTTCGTGGATTTGCTCGGTCCGACGCCGTACTTCAGCTTTGACCCCGTCCCACAGCCCACGAACGCCGGGTACCGGGAGCACAAGACACCGAACACCCCGAACCTGCGGTTCGGAGGTGGAAATACGGGGTACTACGGGGCTGGCGGGCTGGAGCGGAAGGAGTACGGCGTGTACAAGGCTCCTGAGTCGTTCGACATCATCGCGCTGTACCCAGAAGATGAGGAGAGCGACGCACGGCCGTACGTGCTCACGCTGCTCAACAAGCTCGCAGACTACGATGCGGGTCCAACGGCGTTCGATCAGGAGACCTACGAACTCGGCTCGGAATTCCACTACTCCCAACACGCGCAGAAAGCGAGTGACTACGATGCGGCGCTGATCGTCGTCCCGGATGCAGACGAGGCCGCAGCGGCGGACTACGACGACCCGTATCCCGAGTTCAAGCGGCGGCTCGGACAACTCGGGGTGCCGAGTCAGATGATCTCCGTCGACAATCTCGGTAACGACAACTACCGTGGGAACATCTGCTCGTCGCTTATCGGGAAAGCGGGCGGTGTGCCGTGGCGTATCGACGACGTCCCTGGGGACGTTGACGCGTTCGTCGGGCTTGACGTGACGTACGACCACGCGACCAAGCAACACCTCGGTGCGGCCGCGAACGTCATCATGGCTGACGGAACGATCCTCGCGTCAGAGGCGGTCACGAAGCAGGCTGGTGAGACGTTCGGTGAGGACGACGTGGCGAACGTCATCAAACACGTCCTCGAAATCTTCGCCGAAGAGGAAGGCCGGCCTCCGCGGCACGTCGTGATTCATCGTGACGGGAAGTTCTACCTGGACGTCGAGAACCTCATCAACCGTCTCGACAAAGCCCGCGATCTCATCAAACGGTTCGCCCTCGTCGAGGTCCGGAAATCCGGGAACCCCCGAATCGCAGCGTACGATGAATCGAATTCACGGTTCGATATCGCAGACAAAGGCATCGCCTTCCACGTCCACAACGGCGAGCACTCCTACCTGACCACAACCGGCGGGAAGGAGGGCAGCCCCGGCACGCCGCGGCCGTTGCAGATCGTGAAACGCCACGGGTCGACAGATCTCGACACGCTCGCGGAGCAAACCTACTGGCTGTCGGAAGCACACGTCGGTTCGCTGAGCCGGTCCACCCGGCTCCCCATCACCACGTACTACGCCGACAAGTGCGCCGACTTCGCCATGAAGGGCTACCTCACCAAGGGGAGCGTCATCCGCGGTGTCCCGTATATCTGACCATGCACCAGCACAGCCCCGCGCAACCACTCACGCACCCGTCAACACACCGGTGATCCTCGCATGACCAAGACAGAATTCGAAGCAACAGTCGAGTTCGATGACGGTAGCACCGCCGACTTAGAGATGGCTGCCGACAAATCATGGGATAGCTTCCTGAACTACTTCGGTGATGCCCAGCACGTTTACTGCGTCACGTACAGTCAGTCCCCCGCGTTCATCTACAAGATGTTTCAGAACCAGGATCTCGCAGTGGACTCGCTGGAGGTCATCGTCGGGGACAACCAGCACGACGATTACCGGCGGTCGCTGAAAAACACGAACAACGCGAAGAAAATCGCCGCGCAACTGGAATCGCTGCGCCAAGACGGTGATCTGCTCATCCACACCGTCGATTCCGCACGCGTTCTGCTTCACACGAAACTCTACATCGTCGAGAACCAGGACGGGTCACGTACACTCATCTGTGGGTCTGCGAATCTCTCCAAGCAGGCCTGGCAGGGGAGCAAACAAACCAACGTCAACATCGCGTGGCGTACCGATGGAGACACGCCCGTCGACGAGTGGTTCGAACGGCTCTATGCGTTCCACAAGGACTACGCGACGCCGTTCATGGAGGACCTCACTGAAGAGATCGAGGACGCTGAAACGGCAGAGGAAGAGGCAAAAATCTACGATATCTGGCTGGGCGGCGACGAGTTCAGTGATGACCCGGTCGCCGAGCTGAACGCACGGCTCGACGAAGCAGTTGACGACGACCAAGTCAACACGTACAACGTCGTCACCGACGCCGAAGAAGCAGAGAAAGCGGTGTTCGCCGCTGAAGATACGGACACCGATCCGACCGAGATTAGCCCGGACAAGCGTGTCCGTCTCTCCCCGCAGGGCCTCGAAGACGCTATCTCGAATCTGGACGACACGCTATCTGCCAATAACATCCGGATCAACGACGGTGAAATCGTGGCGACGCCAGCCGGTATCGCGCGGTACAAAGAGACCTTCACAGGGTATCCTGACCTCAACGTCGATAGAGACGAGAAAAATGTCGGATTGCGGATTGACGACTCCATCCTTGAACTAACAGCACCACTGCCGGACGATCCGCAGGAAGTCGCTGACGCACTCGACCTGATTCAAGACTACGTTGAAACTGTCGGCGAGTTCGGGGACACGCGAACGACGAAGGAGACGCGGGCACATTTCTACGAGGGAATTATCTACTTCTGCTGGGCTCCGTTCGCTAACTACTGCGCCCATCACTACGCCGAATACGAGTCCGCAGAGCTGGACAAGGACCTGCCGTTCCTATTCCTCCACGGTGACAACGACAGCGGGAAAGGTATGTTCCTGCGGTTCGGGGCGCGACTCATCTCGAATGGATACGTACAGGAAGTCACAACCGGTGGTGACTTCGTTAAGAACAATATCGAGCGTGCTCGGGCGTCAGACACCGTTTTCCCGTATATTGTAGACGACGTAGCGAAGTCGAAGATAGACCGGGACATCATTAAGTCATACTGGGAAGGTAAGTGGGACGGCACCATCCAGATGCCGACATTCATCTTCTCCTCGAACGATTCGACGAAACCCAAGTCCGAATTGCGTACTCGCATGAAGACGCTGGATTTCAACGTCAACTTCTCCGAACTGAAGAAGGACGAACGCGAAGCCGCCGCGCAGATCGCGGGGCAGGCAGACAGTTGTAACCTGTTCCCGTGGTTCGCCCACCTGTTCTTGCAGCGGGATATCTCGCTTCCAGACCAGTCGGATCGGCTCGCGGATGCTCGGGACGTATTCGCGGAGCTGTACGCGTATGCCGAGAAGGAACCGCCAGAGTACGTGCCGCTGGAGACACCCGCCGAGCAGGAGCACGATCCGGGACGTCGGAAGTGGATCAGTGCGCTGTCCGACGGGCTATGTGAACTGGATTTCAAGGACGATGGACGGATCGTCGCTGATTTCTCGGCACATCTGGACCAGCAGCAATGCTGGGAGTTCCAGAAGGCAACGCCAGCCCATATCCGGGCGGGTATTTACGGGCCGGCGGTCCAGTTTGAAAGCGCAACCAGGTTCCAGAATTGGATTGATGAGCCCAGTGTGATTGAAGATGCACGACGCGATACCGAGACAGCCGCTGACGACACCGGTGTGCTGTCTCGGGTCACGCGGCTCGTCCGAGGGTAATAGACATGTCTGATCACTCATCTCACCGGCAGTTCGACGAGACGTTAGTCACGGTACCGTTCGGGGGCGAAAACGTCGAACGGACAGCGCGAAACGAATACCGAATGCTTCTCGACGAGCACGATTCTGAGGATGTGCTCGTCATCACCGGTGCGCCGACGAGCGCAGACACGTTCCGTGAAGCGTTAGGTGAGGAACTGCCGGGCGCGGCGACGCCGTACGTGACGTCGTCAGTGGTGCACGCGACCGATGTCCTCAACCAGACCGATGACCGCGTCATTCTCTCCGACGCCCTACGACGGGAACTCCTGTACCGGTTCCTCGAAGACTACGAGTGGGACACGGAGTACCTCCAACGGGCGTCTGCACAGCCGTCGTTCATCGAGGACGTGGATGCCGTGATGGGCACGATCTCCTGGCAGACAGTCAGGCCCGACGATACTCCGGAACTCCGAGACATCACGACTGCGCTTGACGCGTTCCACGAGTGGCTCGCCGAGCACGGGCACATGGAGCGCGGGCAACTCATCTCGGAAGCGCTCGATGTCCTCACCGGGGATGCCCGCGACGAGGTCGTTGATTTCGACGCGGTGCTCGCAGTCGAGTTTGAGGAGTTCTTCCCGCTTGATCGCGCGTACCTCGACGCGCTTGCGGGAGACTGCGAGCTCGTCTGTGTCGCTGAAGAGCACGCGAGTGTGCGCCGCACCTGGGTCGAGACCGGGCCAGTCACGGACTACGTCTCGTTCAGTGAATCCCGACGTGGGGCATCGGGGACGCCGTCGACGCGACCAGCCGCGACGGCAGCCTATTTCGCCGACGAAACGGTCCCGGAAGATCCAGAATCCGGGTCGGTGTCCGTCCTCGCTACAGACTCCAGTGACGAACAACTCGCTGAGATTGCGAACGAGATTGAAGCACTCGTCGCGCAGCCGGACTGGGGGTACGACGACATCGCTGTCGCCACGAAGCAAAGCGGGAGCGCTGTTACAGACATTATCGAAGCGCTCGAAGGCACCGGGATTCCAACGGAATCGACAACCGTCACCGGGTTCGGTGACGACCCCGCGATTCGGGAACTCCTCGCGGCCGTTCGGCATCTCGCTGACGATGAAGGTGATGTACCCAACCACAGCCCGGAGCTCGATACGGACCGCTTAGACCGTGTCAGCGAGGCAGAGAGCCTCGAAGACGCGATTCGCTGGTGGGCAACGGACTCCGGGTTAAAAGAGCGGATCGCAGAGCGGGCGGCCCCGTTGGATGCACGGGCGCAGTTCGGGAACGTCCGACGGGCGTTCCGCATGGCCGAGTTCCTCGAAGAGACCGCGTTCGTAGATGCGACGTGGGAATCCTACAAGGAGATGCTCGAACGCGCCCACGAATACGCACCGCAGCAGAATCAGACTAGCGCGACGGACCTTGACGGCGGCGTCCGAGTCGATCACTTGCAAGCGATTAAGAACGAGGCCTTTCGCGCGGTCTTTCTCGTAAATCTCGTCGACAGTGAGTACCCAGGTGACCCGTTCTTGACACGGTTGTTCCCGAGCGAGCGGGTCGCGTCGATGCCGGACTATCCGGGTGTGACGGAACTGGATGGAGCGGATGTGGATGCGACGTTCCCGACGACGTCGACAGCGTCAGGCCGACCGTTCGCGCAGTACCACACGGAGCACGCGCGGCGACGGTTGGCTGTCGGTGCTGGCGCGGCGACAGAGCGGCTCTACTGTTGTCTCTACGAGTACGAAGACACGGCGCTCGAAGAGCGTACGCAGGCATCGCGGTTCCTCACAGCAGCGTATGAGGAGCTTCCGTGGGTGACCGAGGCCGCTGAGCCACACATTACGAGTGAGCAAGCGGCGGAGCAGTACTTGCTGTCGCGGGTTGACGACGCGCTCGCGGAGGTGCGCCGCGCGAACAGTCAGGACGTGACGGTATCGCTTGACGAGGTCGAAGCGGAACTCGGAGAGATTCAGGACCTGCTCGACCAGAGCGGCTCCCGAGGAGACGAGCTCCGAGAAGCGTTGCGTGCACGTGTCGAATTCGCTAACGGGGAGGTTCGGCGATGAGTTCGTCGCTCTCCCCGTCGCGGTTAGCGAACTACGCGACGTGCCCGCGGCTGTACGACTACCGCTACACGCAAGACGTGAACGCGCCGGACCGTACAGAACTGTATCTCAACCAAGGAACGATCTACCACGAGACTATCGAGGACGTGTGTGATGCGACTGACCGCGATGACGACCCGGAGACGATACACAACCGGGCGATGCAGGTCTTCGATGCGAAGTGGGACGAACACAGTACCCCGGACGACTACGAATCCGCTGCGCATCAGGAGTACCAACGAGCTGAGAACCGCGCTGCCATCGCGTCATTCTTCGATCCGGACGGCGGCGACGGGATCGAGCACGCTCGCTACTCGGTCGCCACGGAATGTTGGGTGGAGTGCGAAGTGGATGGTCGAGAACTCCACGGGAAAGCTGACAACGTCATCCGGACTGACGACGGGCTGCACATCTTCGACTACAAGCGAAACACGGACGGAGTTCTTTCGTCGGGAACGGCCGAGTACATTAGCGACCATCTCGACGGAGAGGCCCACGAACCGAAGCGGGTCCGGAACGCGTTCCAGACGGCGACATACGTCGAAGGCGTGAAGAACGAACCGTTCTACGAGGACGGGATGGCGGTTCGGTTCAGTTTTTACGGGATCCTCAACAGCACGTCGTTCGAGAGCACCCCGAGCGGATACGACGTGTCCGCGCGTGGCTGGCCTCGGGAAACCACGGAAATCTACGAGGAGCACTATGATACGATCTGGGCGCTCATCCGTGCCGCCCACGACGGCATCACGGGCGAGACGTACGAGCCGGAACCGCTCGACCTTATTACTGAGGAGGCGTGCCCGGACTGCGACTATCGAGAAATGTGTGCTGACCGACTGTCCACGGAGGTGCAACGATGAGCGACGAGTCCGAGTACCCGTCCTGGTTCCCGGTGCCGGAAGCAGACATCTCACCGGAGCCCCAACAGAAGTCGATTATCAACTCCGACGCGTACCCGATGCGTGTCCTCGCCGGTGCAGGGACGGGGAAGACGTTCACGATGGTGCGAAAGATCGAGCACCTCATCGACGAGGAAGACGTCTCGCCGGACCGGATTCTCGCGTTGACGTTCACGAACAACGCGGCGGACTCGATGCGGGAGAAGCTTAACGCGAAACTCGGGACAGCAGGGTACGACATCGACGCGTACACGTACCACTCGATCTGTAACGAGATCCTCACTGACTACGCCTACGAAGCCGGGATCGACCCGGATTTCGAGGTCGTCACCGACGCCGAGAAGTACGCTATTGTGCTGGATGTTCTGGACGACATCGAGTACCGGTCGGTCAAACCCAACGTGTACGGCAGCGACGGGTACGCGTCCGGAGCCGCGTCGAAGCTGCTCAGCTTTATCGGGTCGATGAAGCGCAGCGGCATCTCTCCAGACGACATCGACGCGTTCCTCGGGCCCACCGACCGCGTCTACGATCTCGCCGATCTCCCGGAGCGCATCGAAACGATTGCCAGCGATCATCTCGGCGGCCGGTCCGTGTCGAGCGTGCTGGACTCACTTCCCGATGTGCGCGATGAGCTCGCCGCGGAACGCGACGCATTGGGAACGGACGGGATCGAAGCCAGTGCTCGGGATTTCCTCGACCGGCTCGTCGATCTGTGTGATGCGCTTGAAACCGTGTTCGAGGCCCACGAGGATGGCGAGCGTGACCTGCCAGACAACGCGTACAAACTCCCGAAGTACCTGTTCGGAGGGTACGCAAGCGGTGCTCCGAAAGGGATCCCGGACGATCTGGATCTTGAACTCACGGACCACCTCGACTCGTTCGTTTCCGACTGTCTCACTGCCCGTGACCTGACGGCTGGGTATGCGGCGTACGAGCGAGAGCTGGACGAGCGCAATCTCCTTGACTTCGACGGCCTGGTAGTCGAGACAGCTGCGCTGATGAACTCTCCGATTGGCGAGGAAATCACTGACCGGTGGGACTACGTGTTCTGTGACGAGTTCCAGGACACCGATCGCCTCCAATTCGACCTCGTAACGTCACTCGTTACCGACGATAATCTGTTCGTCGTCGGGGACGACGATCAGGCAATCTACGAATGGCGCGGAGCGAACGTCGCCAACATTACCGACGAACTCGACCGCGCGTTCGCAGCGCTCACGGACGAACCGCTGGAGGAGAACTTCCGCTCCCGACAGCCGATCCTCGATCTAGCGAACGAGGCGATTCAGAAACTCGATCGCCGTGAACGGCACAAGACGCTCACTCGTGTCGACGAACCCGCATACGACGGAGACACTGTCGCTACCGTCGAACTACCGGACGAAGACGACCACTCGGACGGTGCAGCCCAACTTCGTACCGTCGTACAGAATTTACTGAGCGGTGCAGCAGAAAATCTCGATGAGACGTACGATCCAGGCGACATAGCGTTACTCGTTCGGAAGCATGCCCACGCGACTCCTGTCATCGACGAATTCGAGGACGCTGGCATCCCATATCAGGTTGCTGGGGATTTGGCCACGGAATCAGTCGGCGTCGGAACCGTCACTGCCTACCTGAAGGCGCTCGCACGGCCGGAAGACGAGGTGAGCTGGAACCGCGTCCTCCTGATGCGGTACCGTCTGTGCGACGCAGACTTCCGTACGCTCAACGCGGGCGACGAGCCTCTCGTGGACACACTCCGGGAGACGCCACTCGACGAGTTCGAGGAGCCCGACCGCGTCGCAGAAGTCCGCAAGCACGCCACGGAACTACTCGAACTCCGCGACTCAGCGTCACTCAGTCACCTGTACCGCGAACTCACGGACCGCACGAACATCGAGTGGTATCTTAGCGAGCAAGAGCGCCGGGATCTCGCCCAACTGGAGGACGTCATCGAACAGTATGGGGATAGTGCCGTCCAACCGCCGCTTACCCCGGAGTTCATCGACTCGCTCGAACACTACGACTCTCTGTTCGACGAGAGTGGCACCACACCCACGAGTCAGCCGGATGTCGCCGACGACGCGGTCAACGTGATGACCATCCACAAAAGCAAGGGCCTGGACTTCCCGGTCGTCCTCATCCCACAAGTCACGGCTGATGAATGGGCCCCGAGCTCACGTACGTACGACGCGCTCGAAACCAGCCTCTCGGATGGCGCGGAAGCAGCGTTCGCGCAGGACTTCGTCGAGCGTGATGCCTGTGAGACACGCCGCGTGTTCCACGTCGGAATCACGCGTGCCGAGGACATCCTTGTCCTGCAGGGTGGCAGCGAGGAAGACGACGATGCTGCGGACGAGGATTCGGTTTCGGAAGTGGTCGGCGAGATTCTCCCATCTCGAATCCCATGGCAGCCAGAGCGAGGACAGCTCCCGCTCTGGACTGATGTTCAAGAGTGTCTCCCGGACGACGCAGTAGACTGGACGAACACGCTGGCCAGCGAGACTCTCGGAAATATCGGCGGTACCGTCAGGCACGATGGGGAAGATCTCGCGGTTGGGGTTGCGCGCGACCGCGTGCTAACCCTTGCAACGGCCACTCTCGATGGGAGTCTCTCACCGAGAGCCGAGCGGGAAATCCTCCAAGTTGCGTCGCTGACTGGCCCGTCGACACCGTCGCCATCGCTCTCTCACAGCTACACGTCGCTGGCGGCCTATGAAGAATGCCCGCGGAGTCATTATCTGGACTACGTGGTCAACGCGTTCCCCGACTATCAGGAGACCGCGGCCACGAGCGATGCGAAGGGAGGTGTATCGCAACGTGAGATCGGATTGCTGTTCCACGACACCGCTGAGCAAGCCGCGAATCAAGGGGTGAAACGTCGTGAGGAGTGGTACGAGATCTGCGAGCGACTTGCCAGTCAGCGCCGCGCTGACGACGCTCTCTCGGCGGCAAAACAGTGCATCGACCGGTACTTCGAGTTAGATCTCCCCAGTTACGAGATCATCGACGCGGAGCGAGAGTTCGAACTCACTATCGATGGGCACGAACTCGTCGGCTACATTGACGCCGTCTACCGGACGCCTGACGACGAACTGGTCGTCATCGACTACAAGGCGACCGAGCGTCACCGCGACTTGGAGGACGATAAGCAACTCCCGATCTACCTGTTAGCGTGCCGTGACCTGTACGATGAGCCTGTTGCACGCGCGGGATATGCCTACGTCGGTGACATCGGGCCGAAAGTCGAATCCCGAACGTTCAGCGATGGTGATCTGGAAGCAGTCAGAGATGACGTGACGTCGTCGATGAACGATATTGCGGAGTTCTCGTTCAGTCGGTACACTTCGGGTGAGCACTGCCGGTGGTGTCAGCACAACCAGCTGCCCTGCGCGCCGGCCTCCTTTACCGTCGGTACCGGGTTTGAGGAGTGAATAGCCGGCACCACGCGAAAACAGTTTCCCGTACATCTAGTTCCCATCTCGCCTGCATCCCTCGTCAGATTCGGTGTCTTGTTCGCGTGCAAGAATCACTCCGGTGGGGGTGGCCACCCGAATTCTTAAGTCATTATCGCAGTAATCATTATCCTAAGTATGACCTTCCACGACCGGGAGGAAGAACTCGATACACTCACCGCTGCGGTAGAATCCCCCGGTTCAGACTTCGTTGTCGTCTATGGCCGGCGTCGGGTCGGGAAAACGGAACTCCTCAAAGAATTCTGTGCTGACCGCCCCCACATTTACTTCCTTGCAGCGCAGGAAGCCGAGCATCGACAGCGCGAGAAGTTCCTCGACCAAGTTGCGGACTACTTCGACGAGCGCGTCCCTCGAATCGACAGTTGGGACGAAGCGTTCGAATACCTCGGGGAAAACCTCCAGCGAGAGGACCTTGTTGTCGTCATCGACGAGTTCCCGTATCTCGTCGAAGAGAACGACTCGCTTCCATCGTACGTACAAGCGTTCGTTGACCAGGCGCTCGATGGAACGGACTCGATGCTGGTGCTCTGTGGGTCGAGCGTGAGCACAATGGAGTCAGAGATCCTGGGTCACGAGAGTCCACTATACGGGCGACGAACAGCCCAACTCGACGTAACGCCGTTCTCCTTTCAACAGGCACGAGCGGTCATCTCATACAACATCGCGGACGCGGTTCGCTCGTATGCCGTCACAGGTGGCACCCCGATGTACCTCACCCTGTTCGACTACGACCAGTCGCTCGCGGCGAACATTCAATCACACGTCCTGTCACCGTCTGCGGTACTGTATAACGAACCCGAGTTCCTCCTGCGCACCGAGCTCCGAACCCCAGCCCGGTACATGAGCATCCTCGAAGCAGTCGCATTGGGCCATACGACACCGAACGAGATCTCCGGCGCAACGGGGATCGATTCGGGACCGCTCTCGAAATACCTACAGACACTTCGCCGACTCCGCCTCATCGAACGAGATGTCCCAATCACGGCCTCGGGGAAGAAATCAAAGCGGTCACGGTACCGGGTTGCGGACGAGTTCCTTCGGTTCTGGTTTCGGTATGTCGAGCCACATCGATCAAGTATCGAGGAAGCACCAGAGATCGTGTACGACGGGACGATTGAACCGGACCTCCCAACGCACGTCGCAACCACGTTCGAGGACGTGTGCCAAGAAGCCGTCTGGGAAGAGATTCGACGCGGCGAACTCGAACCGTACTCCGAAGTCGGTCGCTGGTGGTACGGAGAAGAGGAGATCGATATCGTCGGGCTGGCACCGAACGACGACCGAGTCCTCCTCGCCGAATGTAAGTGGACGACAGATCCGGTCGGGGAAGATCTCGTCGAGAGGCTGCGAGCAAAAGCAAAGCACGTCCGATGGGGACCGTCGGATCGAGACGAGCAGTTCGCCCTGTTCTCGAAAAACGGATTCGTCGACGGACTCGAAGCACAACTCGATGACTCGTGGTCCTTGTTTACTGTAGCGGACATCGACGACCTACTCACGCCGTCCTGAGTACTCTAACACTAATCGTAGGGAACAAATATATGACAGACAACCAATAATCAAAAAACAGCAAAATGCCTGTTCTGGACGATCTCTCTGGATTCGAGTTCGAGGACGTTATCGAGGATGTCTTCCGGAACCTTGGCTACGAGAACGTTCGGCAAGCTGAGCGGACGGCTGACGAAGGACGTGACATTCTCATGGAAAAGGTCGTCGATGGAACTCGCCGGGCTATCGTTGTCGAGTGTAAGCACACAGGAACTGTCGGGCGACCGGTGGTGCAGAAACTTCACTCGGCGATTGCGACGTTCGGGTTCAACGGGCCAAAGCGCGGGATGGTGGTCACGACTGGTCGATTCACTACCCCGGCTATCGAGTATGCCCAGCGACTCCAGCGGAATGATGACCCGTATCCGATTGAACTCATTGACGGTGAAGACCTCCGTGAAATCGCTGACGAAATCGGACTTGACCTCTACAACGGTCGAATCGAAATCCTGTGCGACGAAACGCTCAGGCCGTATGATTCAGCGACATCGGTGACTGCGCCTGTCAAAGAAGCATTCCAAGACATCGAAAATATCCAGTCATCGAAGCTTCCCGCGCCGTATTCCAACGTTACGTTCCGACCAGTCGTCGCTGTGACAGCGGATACGAACGCAGTCTTTGAAACGTCGGTTGGCGTGGTTCACCGGATCGACGAACGATCTCGGTTCGTTGTCCACGCTGACCGCGGACGCCCCCAAGCTGCGTCAGGTGACGTCTCAAATCTGGTGTTGGAGAACCTCCATGCGACTGTTGATCTCGACGCGGACCGGTTCGATAGTTTGTTCGATGCAGTTGATGAGCGGCGGTTCGGGCAAACCCAGACCGAATACAAAGACTGGGCCGTGCAACGACTCCGAGACCACCACACCACGACGGTCTCCTATACCGGAGACAACAACGTCACGTACACGAAAACGTGTGAACCGAATCGCTCCGATATTTCAGTACAGTCAATCGAACCGGTGTACCTGCCGCAGGTTCGGCACACGACGGACCTGCAGGAGTACTCGTATCCGTACGAGTATTTCGCAGCAGGACCATCACGCGTAGCGAGCGAAGACGAACTCCATCAATGCGTCCACTGCGACACAGCAGGCACCGACAACACCTACACGTACTGTGCGAACTGCGGAAGTATCAACTGTGACTCGCACATCAAAACCGAGCGACGGGAGGAAACACCGGTCTGTACTGGGTGTGCGGTAACTGAGCGCTTCGCGTTCAAAACGAAGTACTTCTACGACGAGGCGAACCGAGACGAATTCCGCGAACAGTACGCATCGATGCCGTTCTACGAGAAAGCGATGGAAAACACGCCGCTTACCGTCGGTACAGCCGTGCTCGTCATAATCGTACTTCTCGGACTACTTGCCAGCGTTGGGGGTGTCTGACGACATCTTCAATCGGCACGTCCAGTGTGGCGTGACATCCTCCCCGGCGTGAACAGTAGATGAGGATGACAAAATCTATAAAAAAGAGCAGCGCGAGTACCACGGGTCACCGCACCCGTGGGTGAAGCGCGTCAACTATTGTCCAAATGATTAAGTATCTCATACACGTTTGTTCGAGAACGACCAGAAAACGATACGCAAAGTATGGGATTGAAGACCTCAATTCTTTTGCTGGTCGTCCGATGGCATGAAAATGCGGCTCCTCTCAAAACCCGTCACGAGGCGGTGAGACGGGAGTTGTCGGGTCGTGGTGGAGCGACCGACCCTCACGGAGCAACGTTCGCTTCGGGTGTTTACCCGTGCCGGGCACGAGCCGTAAGGCGAGTGCGAGGGGGATTAAAGTCTGGTGCTGGTGCAGTGCAGCCCTAAACCCGGACGCCACGGGCCACCGTGCCCGTGGTACTTCACGGAATTTTGGTGATGCAGAGTTCAAGACCGTCTTCGTTCTTCCAGACGAACAGGCGTTGTTCTTCGGCGAGAAGATCGAAAATACCGATCTGCATCCAGCTATACGGATATTCATGGTCGGTGTCTCTGATGTTGTCGTTCGGGTAAGAGAGCTTGCAGACGTACGTTTTCTGGAAGTATTTCTCAACCGCAGTGAAGTACCCCATTTCGACAAGAAAACCACCACAACGATGTTCTGCAACGCCAACGAGGTATGTTGCGAAATCAGCGATCAAGCGGAATTTCGGGTAGGAGTGTTCCCACTCTTCAGCAACATCTTTCATCAGCACGGCACGTGCACCAGGTCGATTATCGAGTTGATCTCGGACAGTTTCTAGCCGCTGTTCAGCTGCATCATCGTAGCTCCCTAACACGAAATATGAGTCGTCGGTTGACCGGATTTCATTCAGTTCCGAGGCAGAATTCAGGATTGCTTCGAAGTCTTCATAGGTGAATTCGAGGCCCTTGTAGTGGGCTTGAGCTTGTTCTGTGAGTTCACCACGAATATCGGTCGGTGTGGGGGTCACGTATGGCTGTCTGGTTCCTCGGAAGTGGATATAAAATGTGTGACCAGAACGTAGGAACACGAGGGGTTTCGCCCGCACTGTAGTATTTCGGTTTTCACCGAAACGCCTATCGGAACGGAGATACTATACTGACGTATGAGCCATCCCGACCCGGAACACGCCGATATCGATGCAGGGGTTGAAGAGGGGCTAAATACGCGGCGTGAAATGCTGGATATGGCCACGCAGAAGACGCGATTCACGCTCATCCAGGGCATCCTCAGCCACCCAGAGGAACTCCCGTCGCTTCGAGAGCTGGAGTTGATGAATCCGAGTCTCGGACGGACAACGATCCACGAGCACCTCGAGAAACTCATCGATGTCGGTGTCATCGAACGCGTCGAAAACCACGACACCAGCGACGACCCTGACATGCCTTCAAAATTCTATGGCCTCACCGATCAGG
This sequence comes from Natronoarchaeum sp. GCM10025321, assembly GCF_042663585.1. Lineage (NCBI taxonomy): Archaea > Methanobacteriati > Methanobacteriota > Halobacteria > Halobacteriales > Natronoarchaeaceae > Natronoarchaeum > Natronoarchaeum sp. GCM10025321. Next base: position 84,211 of record NZ_JBHTAN010000002.1, on the reverse strand, counting down.
GTCGAGAGGTTCTTGAAGGGACAGGTCTGTTCGATGCACAGGAGACCCTCAAGCACTACTACAACAGTCTTCAGAAAGACGAAGAACACAGTCGCCACGAAAACGCCCCACGACCGTAGAACTGCTACGTGAACGGTTCTCTTTTGGTGCGTGTGAAATAGGAAAGAATCTACCGGACGTCAGTCATCGTCTACCTCCGACCGATACGTACTGCTATCGACCAGCCGATAGCTTACCCCGAACTCCGTCCGCAGCATCCTACAGTGTTCGAAGAGCTCCGCCCGCGTCGGGCCATCCGAACGGACGGTATTATCGTGGAAGACGAGTGCTGGCTCGGGGCCGCGCTCTCCCCGGAGGGTGAAGACGCCACAAACGGTGTCGTTGTCAGCTTCCATCGCGTCGACAGCATCGGCGATCGTCTCAGCTTCTGGAAGGGGGGCATCACGCTGACAGACCGTCGTCAGAATATCGTTCGCTCGAAGCTCCCGAACGACGTCCAGCGTCCGGATGTGGTACTGTGGGGCGTGGAGGCTCGCCCTATCCGGGGCAGCCCCGCGACAGTCAAGGAGATAGTGCGGATATTGATATGACAAGGTATCAGGTCGAATATCAAGTCGCTTGGCAATGGTCTCCAGCAGCCAATCGACTGTCCCTACTGGCACCACCTGCTGGACACGCGGATGAAGCGCATGGCACCCTCGCAGATGGGTGCGAATCAGGTCGGCGAGCCCGAGAACGCGTTGGCTCGGGTCCGTAATACCATCGTCTCGAGCAGGTGGGATGGTTTTCTCGGAGATATTCGAAAGGAGATTCGCCTCCTCATTGCCAAGGCCAGGGAGGCAATCCAGGTGATCACGCAGCTGGGTGTTGTCAGCTGGTGCAGTGGTTGCTTGCAATTCATCGCACACGCGGGGGAGGCCGGGAAGATCGCGACGCAGCGGTGGGCGACGGGGTCTCATCGCCACCACCCGTGTCGACGAGGTGTGAGTCGGGGAGAGACCGCACCGAAGCAAGAACGGTCACTCAATGGGTAGTTACGATGGGGACCGTGGTGTGCGTCAATCAATATCTGAGAACGTGCCTCGAGAATCTCGAGGAAGTCGGCCGCCGAGCGGAGGGTTCGGATGTCTGGTAGTTGGTTGGGAACCATGCATTGTGGAGTTGACTATTGCTTAATTTAAGTCTTTGTCAGATATATTTGATCACGTTAAGTTGAGAATGAGGTGATTGAAGATTCAGATGCTCATGATCAAAACCGACCGCCTCGTTCCAAACTTAATACGACTCTTTTTCGCTTGGCTAGTCCTTATAAGTGACAAATGGGTTGATCAGAATCCATTATGTCACAATGGAATTCGACCGTTGAACAACAAGCGAAGGATACACGGCTCAGAGATCATCTGAACCATCTCGTCGGAATCGGACCGAAAGGACTCACTCAGTTAGAATCGAGATACTGGCAAAGAGATCTACGTGGTGGAGAACTCACACTGTACGGAACCCTCCGTAAGCGCGTCGATGGCCAGTTCGCCTTGGAGCCACTTCCGCGGAGGCGTCTATCGAATGAGTACGTCGACCGCTTCCTCGATGACTGTCTCGAGCTCTTGGGCGTCGACGACGACCTCGCCGGCTACTACTACCCGGAGTTCAATCAACGTGCTCGCGTGCATGGTGGTGCCTGTGGCATCGAATCTGTAAGGCGTCTTCACCATTACCCGCAGCAACTCTTGGATGCGATGGCCGACTTCAGAAAAAATAATATCGTGACGAATATCGGTCAATCTGGATGTGAATCGTGCGGTGATCCAGCCACCCAGAATCTGATTACCGAACTCAAAACTGATGGAACACCTGTGCTCGGCTATGTTGGGTTCTCGGCCCAAAAAAACCCGAAAAGTCCGTATCTTTTGTATGACTCGTTTGATACCGAGGCGTTATCGATACAAGATCTCGGATATCTCATCGTATCGATCCTCGAAAAGCACGATGTTCCGTATAACTGGGGTGGGAGCGGTTCGAAGGCAATCAACACGTACCCCACCGTCTGAGTTGGGGATGGACCGGCGCTAAAACCCCAACCCAAATTTTAATTCTATTGAATATTCTGTTTGAACGTAATTATCAGCTGTCCAGTTGCCGTTCGATCGATGCAAGCCGGCGGGCAAGGTCGGCGACATCCGGGTCACTCCCCTCGGACGGGGGAACCGGCGGATCGAACGCTCGCGCGCGATTGGCAGCGACCGGAATCGTCCGCTCGTCGAGCCCGACGATATCGGCAATTCGTGCGTGCGACATCCCGGCATCGCGCATCCGCCGAATCACGTCGTCACGAGCGAATTGGGCTGCTCGCTCCGGACTCTCAGGGAGTTGTCCCCGAGCGGGCTCTTCGACCCTGTCGGCGATATTCCATTGCCCATCGATACCATGCGCAACCACGCCTGCAGCAGCCAACGCATACAGTCGACGCCGCGCGTGGACGCCGCTGATGCAGGCCTCGTCCGCAATCTCACCCGGGGTTGCGGGTGCCACCTCCTCGATCGCATCGAGTATCTTGAAGTCGGCGGGCGTGGTGGAGATGTCGTACTCGTCCAAGTCTATCTGTATCTCGTCTTCCTTGCGCCGCGTGCTGTGGTGGTGATGGTGGCAATCGTCGCAGAGAGTGACGAGATTGGATGGGTCGTTCGACCCACCGTCTGCTGGTGACTCCCGATGATGGAGATGGAGGGTCGCCTCCTCGCCCGCCTGGCTTCCCAGAGTACCACATAACTGACAGGCGTAGTCGTCACGCTCAATCACCAACTGCCGAACTTCCGGGGGAATCGGCTCTCGATTACTCACCGGAATCCCCTCCTCGGAGGTCTACGCTTGCGCTAGCAGTGGTCATTACATTCTTCCAAAGGAGCCCACAGATGTCGTGGGACGCATCAAAATCTGATTTTCGTATATGCATGCTTGGTCTGGAAGCGCGAATCGAGGTCTGCTGGGAGCCAACTGCTTGACTACCGAGGCGGATTCGCGCTCCACATCCCACCAGTCTAGAACTAGTCATTTAAACACGCCGGCAGTTCAGCGTGTTAGACCTGCTCTTCGCGCGAATTGGAATACGTATTCTTGATACAGACTAGGTCTAACACATACTCTAACGACTATCTCGGAGCGACCGGCTCCTACAGTTCCTGAGACAGGCATTTAGGGGAACTTCACCGTTAGTGGTAAACTACCCTACCCTACTCCTTCGGCGCATACGCGCCTCAGTTCTTGAGGGTGGGGCCACCGATAGAGCGGAGCTCTATCGAGGCCTCGAAAGGCGAAGCCTTTCGGTGGCTTTGATGTGGACACCCGGCAATCAGTCCCCAGCAATAGGCTGATGACTCTCGCCGTTCAACGTCCCACCATTCAAACGCACGTCTACTGGTGCGTCTCCGCCCCCCGACTTGGGCGAGGAACGGAGTCTGTGTTTCCGCTTTCGAGCGTACCGCACGCCAATGTTCTTTGCAGCGTTGTAATCCGCGTTCAGTTCGTATCCACACTTCAAACAATAGAAGTGTTCGCCATCACGGTTTGATTCGTGCGTGAACCCACAATCCGTCCGAGAGCAGCGTTGCGACGTGTGGTTCGGCTCGACTTTCTCCACGGAGACGCCTTGTTCTGGTGCCTTGTAGGAGACGTACTCGTACAGGCGTCGGAACGCCCAAATGTGGTGCCATTTTGCCTGCGGGAAACGCTCGCGGATGTCCGTTAGATCCTCGAACACGATCACGTCGCAGTCGTGTTCAACGGCTTCCGAAACAATCTCGTTGGCGACCGTGTGAATGTACTGCTTCCGCCACGCTTCTTCGCGCTTGCCGAGGCGAAGGAGCGCGTTGTGTGCAGCTTGCGTCCCGCGCTCTTGCATCTCACCACGGCGTTTCTCAAACTCACGGCACCAATGGTCGTAGTCATCACCCTGCCAGAAGCGGCCGGTCGAGGAGACGGCTAGGCTATTAACGCCGAGGTCGATACCGAGGACTGTTTGATGCCCAGTATCTGCCGAAACCTCGGATTCGTCGTTATCGTACTTCCGCGTCGTGATGTGAAAGTAGAACTCGTCAGTCGCCTTGTCGTATTGTAATGTGCTCGCACGGAACTCGTAGTCCTCCGAGAGAACGTACCGCTCGTAGGGAGTCGAGCTATCCGCCGGAAGCTCAAAGTCGCACTCGACGCGCCCGTTGACGGTCGAGAGGGACACACGGTCGCGGTAGAACGTCGCGCTTCGCTTGTCGTAGACCATGCTCCACGACGTGAACTCCGGCTGGCTCACACGCTTGCCCTGTTTCCACCGTTCGACGCACCCTTTCGTGGCTTGGACGGCACGTCGGATAGCTTCTTGAACAAGATTCGCGGTGAGATCGGTTTCCTCTCGCAGTTGTTCGTAGAGCGCGTCCCGTGCGGTCGAGTTCGCCGTAACGCAGTTCGTGTAGGAGTCGTCGTCCCAACAGAACTCGGCGGCACGATTCGCACAGTAGAGGAACTGTTGCGCGGATTCGTGGAGGTCGTCGCGCCGCTCATCGGGAACAACGAGTTTGACCGGCGCAGTTCGACGCACCTCCATATTTCAGATTACTACTTGACGGTTCTTATACAGATTCGAGGAGAATACCTGCGGCTGTAGCCGCAGGATGAATCCGACAACACGGAGTCAATCGACGCTACAAGAGCCACTGTGAGATTTGGCGCGTAGCTTTAACTGACAGACAACCCTACACACAGGTAGGAATCGGTTGGGAATAAAGCGATTCCCACCAGCCCTACGATGGCGGCCTGTCCGCCCCAAGCAACCAAGCAATAATCGGAACCAGTCGATAACCGGCGAACCCTCACAGGATTCGACCGGAGTTGACTGCTGTACGGCCGACGAAAGTAACTCCGTGTCTGTCGAAGTCTGCCGGACTCCCCGAGGCAAAAACAACTCTGGGAGTCCATACACGACGGAGGATAGGAGTACCGGGGGCTTGGCACTCCCAGCAGTCCCACCCGCTACAGTCCGTGAGCATCCCCACGGATTCTTACCGTTTGGATGCTCGGTGGAACTGCAAACCTGAAATCTCCAACGCTCAGGATTCCTCCGCGTTCACGCGGAGGGGATGTCAAGCTGAAACCCCACAAGGGTTCGGCAGCTTGGCTAACGAACAAGGAGGCTGGTCACCAACTATTTTACTAGCCGACGACAAGAATTGGCTGTCGAACGGTCGGTGCCGACGGAGGCAGATGAGCACCGACCGCTCACAGGCCGATATACGATGACAGCACCAGAACCCACACCGGCAGAGCCATCTTCGCTCGTCGAATCGCTCAAGAACGTCGTACGCTTCTTCCAGTACCAGGAACCTAGCCACCAAGGCCACTCTTCGAAAGACAAGCAACCGGATTTCGACCCATCAGAGGTATTCGACCTGCTCAAACCCGAACGTCGGCAAGCCGTCATGGACGTCCTTGAAAACGTCGAAAAAGGACCCATCTCCGTTTCGACCCTTGCTGAGGAAGTCGCTGCCATCGAGTACAACTGTCCACCAACAGAGCTTGGCAGCCAACAGCGGAAACGGGTCTATATCGCGCTGTGTCAGGTCCATCTCCCGCGTCTTGCCGAAGCCCAAATCGTCTCCTACGATGATAATCAGAAACTCGTCGACGAAGGACCGAGATTCAGCGAGCTTCGTCGCGTCTACAGCATCCTCACAGATGCGCTGACAGAAAAACAGTAACGAGAGTCCCAATCCCTGTTACTCATCCATGCGAGTGTGGCGACCGCTACAGCGAGCGGCTACCCCCACACCTCAAAACTGGGTCTTTGTGACCCGCGGAGCATCGAACAGCGACGGTTCCATCCGTTTCAACTCCCGATATAGCATGGTATAGCTGAATCCTTTCGTCAGTGGTGTCGTCAGCGGCCCACCATGTTGGTCGGCGAGGAACTCGCTGTCCTCAATTCGCTCGTTCGTCGACCGGATACCGGAGCTCTGAGCATTCTCGAGGGCCAGCGTTGTCGGGACTCTATCCAACGAATACCAGCCTCGAAGCGCAGCTACGTTGACGATCTCGTTGATAAGTTCTCTCCGTGGGGCAATCCAGTGCTTGCACTGGGGCTTCTGTAGCGCCCCCATCTTGTGCAGCGCATTTATCGCCTCGCTATCGGCACTTAGCACTGTCTTCACTTCGCCGACAGCGTGGAGTTCCCTCCCATTTGTTCGATTGGCTGGCCGGATGAATACCGCCACGTCGACATCGTGGTTATCAAGCAGCAAATCATCGTAGTACTCGATCATCACGTGATACTTGGTCAGATTCGATAGACGCTGTCGCATGTAGTGGCCGTAGAGCCGCGCTCCGATGGCGTGGACAACACTCTCACCGAGGTCGCCGACGTTCGGTCCGACTAACCCAGCGTCGATACAGTCGGTCGCTTCCGGTGTCAGGACATAGTAGGGCTTGTAGATGATGCGAGTTCGTTTCTCGCCACAGATTCTGGGTTGACGAAGAAGGCCTGCTTCGAACAGAGCATCGATGTTCCCGTCGTAGAAATCCCGAATCGGCGCGTGGCCTTTGAAAAGGTCGGTGAAGAGAGAGTTCTCCCCTCTATCATCCTCACGTGTCAAGATTGTCCTCGTCGTCATAGCGTTCCGGACAGCCGCGAGTGACTGGAGGAATTCCCAGTCCATCGAATTGAGTCCAAAGCAATTCTGATACGCTCGCTGCAATCGTTTTCGGACTGTCGGATATTGCCCGGCCTGGATATCTTGGACGAGAGAGGCCCGTGTAAGGGAACATCGCCGGTGGTTGAACAACGTACTGTGGTCTGCAAGTGTATCTGCAACCATAATTATATACTGTACTTTCTCCACGAATAAAAGACTTCTATACAACGATTAGTTGGAAGAATATATAGTGCCTGCCATCACATATTTGATAACTGTCACTCTTACACGTTGTCTGGAGAAAGTTTACATCTATTTTGGGTTCTTAGACCGGATTACGTGTATAGAGTGAATTTACACGTAGATTTGGTGCTTACAGCTGTGGGTGGCGGTGTCCTACCCGTCGTTCTGGCTGCTTACATATACAGAAGAATAATGGGGTGCATGTGTTGGATAGAGAATCGACTGGTTTGTTGATGTGTGACAGGAAGTATAAGATATATAGTATGATCATGTCTCATGTTTGGATCATCATTCATCCGTTCTAGTTTAATACTGGCAGTAATATATGATTGTAAATCGCTGTACAGCACGGGTATCCTAGACTCCTGCTCCATCTCACCTCTCTCAGAAGCAGTACGGTAGTCGGCGTTCTGAGTGGACTCACGTCGGGATTCGTGTTAACGGAAGTAGATCGCCGTGCACTTGGTGCACGGTGTTTTAATTGTGTTTCATAGATGGCAAAAGAGAAGTTCGGCGTTGCGGTTGCAAAAGATATCGCCCGAGAGATCGATGAACTGGTGTACGAGTGCGAAGATCTCGGAGCCAGCCGCTCCGAGATCATCGAAGCAATCCTCACAGCCTACATCCGGTCTGACACTGATCACGTTGAACAAGTGCGTGAACTCATTATCCGGCGACGAAAGGGTACTCTTTAACATCTTTAGAATGGCGTGCACCAAGTGCACGGTTTTCTAACTGTGTTATTAGCTGTTCTGTAATCAATCGAATCAACTCGTTGATCCGCTCGTGGCTTCTCGACTGCCGATCGCCGGTGAGATTGCTGTGTCAAACGGTCAATCCCTGTGCAGTCTATCGGTTTTCCACTCGTTATTACTACTGGTTTTAAGCTAGAACGTATGCCAGGCTCATAGGAAGTTCCGATCTCGAAAGAGACCTGTTGTGACCCAGCAGCGGTTTCTCGTTGACCGAACAGCTCCCCATTCGGCTGGACAAGGTTGATCTGGTCGACTCCCTCCTCTGAGGAGTATTCAACGACGAGTTCTGTCTCCTCTACGGTGACTTGCTGGATGATTCCCCTTTCATCAGACGGTGTTGGGTTCCCGCCATCCGGGGAATCGTCGTTGTTGAGGCATCCGGCCACGCTCACGAGAGCGGCGCCGGCGACTGTTCGGAGGGCGGTCCGTCTACTGAAGTGGGGATTGTCCTGAGTCATGGTTTCTGTCCGAAGATGTCTTCTGGGCCGAGCATCCGCAGGAGGCGCTTGCCAGCGTAGAACATCACGAAGAACGGCAGGAGCTGCCAGCCGACCTCGAACACCAGCGCAAACCAGCCGTCGATCGTCCCTAGAGGGTGCCAGCGGGCCGTCGCGGTATCGCTGACGTACGCCGGGTTGTGACCGAGCCACGAGCCCGGATGGTACCGAGCCGTGTAGATGCCCGGTTCGTCGATGGTCACGATGGCCACTCCCGAGGCGTTGGTCTCGACGCGCTGATCCGCGACCGTGATGTACCCGTTTCGGGTGGTGCCGCCGATTGGATACTGACGGCTATCATCGAGCCCGATCGGTGCGCCGGACTGATTATCCCGGAGTTCGACCCTGAGCGTGGCTTGCGACTGATTCTGCTGGATGACCTCAACAGTGAGATTGCTGCGGCGGAGCTGTCGCTCGGAGCCGGCATTCGGCTCGACGATTGACGCATTCACGCCCCGGACGATGCCCGCAACGTGCAGCGACTCTGGATCGACGTTCTCGGCTCGAACGGCGACGCCGTACGTCGTCGTGTACGACTGGTTGACGATGTCGATATTGATGTTCTCACCGATGGTGCCGACTGGTGACGGGCGGTCAGTCCCCCAGGTCTCGATGAGTTCCGGTCCGTCTCGAACCGGCTCGGCACGCGGCCCGATCCGCGAGGGATAGGCGTGGACGTACACCGGAATCGCGTCTGACTCGACGGTGGCGCTATCCGTGCGATTCGACCGGACGAGCGTGTCCCAGTTGGTGTTCCGAGCGGTGTAGAACCGCCAGATGCCACGGACCCGTGCCTCACCGTCCTCCGTGAGCGTGTACCCCTGCCACGGCCGCGACTGGAAGATGGCCACGCCGGCATCGCCGTTCGGATACTCGGCGTAGTAGGGGTACGCCGAGAGGTCGTAAATCTCGACGGCGATCGAATCGGAGACGTTGCGTGATTCCGTCCGATAGGTGATGTCGACGTCCGTCCGGTCACCCAGGTCGGTCCTGACGGTCTTCTTCAGCCGGACGCTAATCTCCGCTTCCAGCGTGAGATTCGCACTCCAGTCGTCCTCGATCTGGTAGTCGAGGGCAGGCATATGGGCCCCATCACGCTCGGCGATGATCTCGCCGTCCTTCTTCAACCGGACTTCTTCGATCTCGTGCTCCGTGAGCGACCACGAGATAGTCGTGTTGCCGGAGGAACTCCCGTTGGGCACACGAACGCGGTAATCAACGAACCCGCGCATCGTCCCATTCGGCGCGATGTAGAGTGGGGTTTCACCGGACTCGAGGTGGCCACGAGTAGAGGGCTGGACGGCGAAGATCGTCGCGTGAGCATCCTCGATGAAGACGCCGTCCTCGAGGTCCGCGTGCGGTGGATGCACGGACGTATCTGGGCCGCCGGCGTCGAGGTCCTCGAAGTCGTTCCGCGTCCACGTCGTCGCAGTCGCCGGCGGTCGTTTGAACGTAATGTCCGTCCCGTTCGCGACCTGATGAACGGCAGAGCGGTTCTCGCCGTAGCGCTGGCGGTACTCCTCTTGAGTGATGTAGTTGTCCGCATCACGTGACCACAGCGTTGCCGACTCATTTTCCGTGAGTCCGTTCCCCTCCGTACCTGGTCGTGGCGGGTCAGCGGCGACGATACCCGTGACTAGGCTCGTCGCGAGCAAGCCGGCCATGAGCACGGAGAGCTCTCGATGGTTCATAGGGCTCGCGGGGACTGCGGAGTGGTTACCAGGGGACGAGGTCGACGCACTGCGCCAGCGGGAGGCCCATCATCGACCCGGCGACGGTGTACAGCGGGCCGAGGACGACGAGGACGACGGCGGACTTCATCGCCGAGCGCTTGTGGCGCTTGAGCCCCTTCTTCTGCTCGGGATTGAGGGTGAACATCTCGATGAGGGAGTCAGCCTGCCAAACGATGGCGAGGCCGACGATCCCCAGCGCGGTGGTCAGCTGGAAGAACCCCTCAATCATGCTCGGGAGGTTGTCTGCGCTACAGACCGCGTTACTCTGGGCGGCGACCGGCTGGACAGCGAACAGGCTCAGGAGGACGACAGTGAGCGCTGCCTGCCGGGGGATCTTCCCGGTCAGCGGTGATTGGTTTTCGACGCTAGGCTCAGGGTCGGAGGGAGTCTGGTCCTGTGACATAGCGAGTCAATCATCTGTGGCGTCTCCAGCTGGTGGCTGGCTCTGTTGCTCTTCGACGAGCGACTGGAGGTCGTCGAATCGGTTGGTGTCCTCTGCGATCTCGTCGAGCGTGTAGCCCTGCTCGCGGGCCCGTTCGAGGAGGTCGCGGAGTTCATCGGGGTCAACACCGCGGACTTCCATTTCCTCGCGGAGGGCGCGGCGATAGAGGGCGGAGGCGTTGATGTGGTCGTTCCACATCAGGTACAGGTCATCGATGTCTTCGATGGTGACTGACCTCGTAATCATACATGCGGGTATGGGTATGCACCGGTTGAGTCACGGTACATATTGGCGCGGTAGTTGGATGATACCTAAATGCTTTCTGGCTACCAAGTGGTGCAAGTTTATCGGATAAATTATAACCAAATCACTTGTTGACCTCGTAGGAAAGGACTTAACCAACGAAGGCGCAGGAGGAAGAAGTCTGTTGGTTAAGGGTGAGCGCTCTTATGTAGAATTGCGGAAAGCCCCGATAATGAGACAGTCAACGATTGACTCGGTGGATGCACCTGCTAGAGTCAGTGAGCGCACGATGCCGAAGGTGTGAGCGGCCTGTTCCAAGCCTTGCTTGGACAGGCCGCGGAACTTCCGTAGCCACGGCTGGACGAGCGAAAACAGGCATTCAGCTTGGTTAATATGGACGCCTTCTGGCGATACGTACCGCTCTTTGTGTACGACCGTTCGGTGGTCACGCTCCATCTCGCGGTATGCTTGGAGGCCATCGGTCCAGACCTCTCCCAGTGGCTGGGAGAGGTCTTCAGCCAGTTGGATCACTGGTTCCAGGTCGCCGCTGTAGTCAATCCCACGCTGTCCACGGAGCACGCGAAGCGAGTCGCGGCACGCCGCGACGAGCGTCAGCTGGTCACCGTGACGGCCTCGCCAGCGCGACCGCCCAGTTTGGGACGAGCCGCCGCGAGAACGGCTGTTCCGCGGCGGCTCTTTCCCTTTGTAGCCCGAACAGACCTCCCCAGACTCGTCGACTTGGGTCGGTCCGTCGATGGTCTGGTCGAGGAGACGCCAGACGACGGGGAAGCCGCGATGGATCGCGGCTTCCACCTCCCGAATTGCCGTGTGAACGGTAGTGTAGACCCGATCGAGCAACGGCGCGATCTGGTTGATACTGAGCAACGTATCGGCGTAGAGGGTGAACGCGAGAAGCACCTCGCCGCAAGAGAGGTGCTTCTCGTGAAACGGCGTTCCGTAGGTGTACACCGGCTTGAAGTTGCAGTCACGGCACCAGACACGGTCGAGATGCGGCCACGTTTGAACGGCGGTGTGGCCGCAGCGTGGACAGGACGTCTCCTCCTTGAGTCGCCGCTCGATGCGGGCATCGAGCGGCTCCGTGTCGATCTTGACGACGCCCAGCTCGATCAGCTCTCGAAACATCGCGCCGAACGCCGGCTGAGCAGAAGCCATATCACCAGATTAGCGCCGGTTCAGTGTAATGATACGGTCTTTCCGTAGCTTTGCATAAGAGCGAGGGTGAGAATCAGCTCACTTACTCGAGCTCCACAACTTCGCCGCTTCCCTCGTCGAGGACCTCTCGAACCTCGGTCAGGAGTTCCTGACCCTCCTCGTGAAGTGCTGTACCTTCGTCGAGGTCGCACTCATCTGCGTCGAGCTGCTCAATGATCTCCTCGACGCGACTCACCCGATCGTGGATTTCGGCGTCTTTAGCCACGGTTAGATCACCCCCAGCCAAAGCCCGGTGATGACCAGCAACAGCAACAGCAGCACAGCGATCGCGACCTTGTAGTAAATCGGTGGGAGGCCTTCGGGTGCAGTCGCTTCATCGACTACTTCGGCGAGCTCCTGTTCGTGTTCGTGGTCCTGCTGGAAGGTCTCGTATGCGGCGTCGAGCTGTTGCTCCAGCGGCTCGATCTCACTCGCAAGGAACTCTTGGCGGGAGTTCACGATATACTCGCCGGCGGCGGTCGGCGTGATCGTCGCAACGTCCGCCACCTGATCCGCGATGAGTCGGTCATCGGTGTGTCCGATAGCGGTGACCACAGGGGTATTGGCGGTGAAGATCGCCTCCGCGACCCGCTCGGTGTTGAAGGCTTGGAGGTTCGAATCGCTCCCACCGCCACGGCCGACGATGATCGCGTCGACGTCCTCGGAACGGTCGAGATGATGGATGCCGTTCGCGATGGACGTCGGCGCGTTCGACCCTTGGACGGTTGCGTCCTTCACCAGGATGTCGACGGTGGGGTCCTGCCCGTGGATCGCGTTCTGAATGTCGTACCGGGCGTCCCCTCGGAGGGACGTGACGACGCCGACCCGCTCCGGGAACGCCGGCGGTTGCTGTTTCTGTTCGTCATCGAACCAGCCACGCTCTTCGAGTTCGCTCCGCAGTCGCTCCACGGCAGCGGCCTGGTCGCCGTCGCCGACGACGATTACTTCCCACGGTTTGAGGTCGATTTTCCCACCTTCGACCCAGTAGTCGATATCGCCTTCGAGGATGACCTCGGTCCCGTCCTCGAGATCGGCGTCCATCTCCCGGTAGCGGTTTGCCCAGATCATACAGGGGAGCTCGGCGTCGCCGTCGGTGAGCGTGAAGTAGAGCGCCGTACTGTTCTGGTGGAGATCAGTGACTTCGCCAATACACCGGACACCGTTGAGGGCAGGCGTGTCCTGGACGACCGACGCGATCCGGTCGTTTAGCTGGGACACGCTAAGGACCTCTCTCGCATCAGGTTCGACCGCCTGCCGTTCGGTATCCGGTGCGTCCGCCATCTCCGTTTCCTAACTTCTGAGCAGGAACCTCAAAAAGCCATCCGTCTTTAGTTAAGCGGGAAACCGCGTGACAGCAGCGGCTTATCGAGACTACTTTTCGCAAGGAATGAGGAGGTGTCGAGTGTGCACAACGAAACCTCCTCGTCTCGGATTATGCGTCGGCTCACTACATTGTTTCCCTCTGAGTTTCTTGAAGAGCACGCCGAGGAACTCGGCGTGGTCAAACGTGACCGCAAACTCCAGATTCCTGCCTTCGTCTGGGCATTTGTGTTCGGCTTCGCCGCAGGCGAAAGCCGAACACTCGCCAGTTTTAGACGCTGCTACAACTCTACTGCCGACAAGACAATCTCACCGGGTGGGTTCTATCAGCGGTTGACTCCGATACTCGCAGAGTACCTCTGCGACCTCGTCGAGCACGGTCTCGACGAGGTCGCTGTTCCCGACGCTGTTGACGCTGATATCGACCGATTTAGAGATGTGATGATCGCCGATGGAACGGTGCTGCGGTTGCACGAGTTCCTTTCCAACGAGTACGAAGCCTGCCACGAGGAGCAGGCTGGAGCGAAGCTCCACCTGCTCCACAATGCCACCGACCAGACGATTGAACGAATCGACGTGACTGACGAGAAAGCACACGATAGCACGCTGTTCAAGACAGGGCCGTGGCTTGAGAACCGCCTCGTGTTGTTCGATCTTGCGTATTTCAAGTACCGCCGGTTTGCGCGGATCGACGAGAACGGCGGTTACTTCGTGAGCAGGCTAAAACAGAACGCAAACCCGGTTATTACGGACGAATTACGGGAATGGCGCGGCCGCGCCATTCCCTTAGAGGAAGCAGCTCCGAGCTGTTCTCGACGATCTCGACCGGAAGTACATCGATGTAGAGGTCGAAGTAGAGTTCAAACGAGGACCGTACAACGGGACGCGGTCGCTGGATACGAAGCGGTTTCGCGTCGTCGGCGTCCGCGACGAGGACGCCGACGACTACCATCTGTACATGACGAATTTGGTGAGAAAAGAGTTCTTCCCGGCGGATTTAGCGCAGATCTACCGATGTCGGTGGGAGGTTGAGTTGCTGTTCCGTGAGTTGAAGACGCAGTACGAACTGGATGAGTTCGACACGAGTGACGAACACGTGGTAAAGATCCTACTGTACGCAGCGTTGCTATCGCTGCTTGTAAGCCGTGATCTGTTGGATCTGGTGACCGAGCAAGCGGGTGATGGGATCGTGTTTCCGACGGAGCGCTGGGCGGCGACCTTTCGGTCGCACGCCCAGCTTATCCTCCACGAACTCGGTGAATATCTCGGCTACTCACCGCCACCACTTCTAGAACGGTTGATCGAAGACGCTCAGAAGATCCACAAGCAACGACCAATCTTACAAGAGACACTCGCTACCGCTACTCAACCGAGGTGTGAGTCTTAACTAAAGACGGATGCCTCAAAAAGCTACGTTCGAGTGACGGGGGCGGCTACGCTAAGCAGGCCTACAGATCGCGGGGCTGAACCGTCTTTCGGTCGTTGGCCTCGGCACGCTCTGCGGCGTCGTCGAGCAGTTCGGCGACCTCCTCGTTGAGAGTGTCGTAGAAATCTGCCGAGACGTTGTTGTCCGAGAGTGCATCCTTCACGGCTGCTTTGACGATTAGGTCAGACATTCCATCGCGGAGTTCTCCGACTACGTATATGAAATTGGGGAATTGTGGACGATAATGCGGGTTGCGCCAGGAAATAAGATGGCGAAAGAGCAGAAGCAGGTCCATTCCGGGGAGCAGATCCCGGAACGACCTCCAGGTTAGTTGTTCCCACGTATGCCTTGCGTGGGGCCCACGGTTCAGCGGCAGGGTCGCTGACTGCCGCGAGCGGCGATACACGCCCTCAGCCGCGGTGGCCTCATCGGGCGATGTTCCCGAATCCCGGTATATTTTCGCGGCTCGCGAGGGTTATGACGAATTCTACTTCATCATTGAATCGCTTAGTCGTTGGGATTTCTACTCACTAACAGCCGATCTGAGCCCGGAACGATGCGTCGGAAAAGGTTTATATTGGCCCTCGGGTAGTCTCAATCGAACGATTTCATTCGTTCGCACGCTGGAGAGCATACTGTATCGGTCTTCCCCACCTCAGCATCGCGGGGATATTCCGGAGAGCACTGATCAGTGAATGTCTCCCACTACTCGAAAATCCATGGTCATGGAGTTCCCTCATCAGCCGACATCCCCGTCGAGAAACGGGTATATTCGCCGTATCGCCCATCGCTCACAATACATACTCTCGCCCAAGTATGAGTTCTGACGACGAGAACGATCCGCTCGAGACTATGCAGGCTCAGGTAGAGGCTGAGATTCCAGACGATCTCGATATCTCACGGGTGACCTACGAGGGTCCAGAACTCGTCATCTACACTGAAACGCCACGGAAGTTTGCCGAGCGGGATGGATTGATCCGGAAACTCGCCAGTACGGTTCGCAAACGAATCACGGTCCGGCCTGCGGCGGGCACGCAGGCGAGTCCGGCAGATGCCGAGCCCCGCATTCTCGACCTTATTCCGGAAGATGCCGGCATCACGAATCTGCAGTTCTATCCTGCCACCGGTGAGGTACTCATCGAAGCTGAGAAGCCGGGGCTCGTGATCGGTCGTCGCGCCAGCACTCTCCGTGAAATCACACAGGAGGTCGGCTGGACACCCGAAGTTCTCCGAACACCGCCGATGGAATCGTCGACGGTTGATAACGTCCGGAACTTCCTGATGCAGGAGCGCGACGAGCGCCGCGAGATTCTCGAACGCGTGGGGAACCAAATCCACCGCGAACCGATGCACGACACTGAATGGGTTCGCGTCACAACGCTCGGCTGCTGTCGTGAGGTCGGGCGGGCGAGTTTCATCCTCAGTACCCCCGAAACACGGGTTCTCATCGACTGTGGGGACAAACCTGGTGCGGAAGGCGAGGTTCCATACCTCCAGATACCCGAGGCGAACCCCATCCCAGATCTCGACGCGGTTGTCCTGACTCACGCCCACCTTGACCACAGTGCGTTACTCCCGCTCCTATTCAAGTACGGGTACGATGGACCAGTGTATACGACGCAGGCGACCCGTGATCTGATGGGCCTGCTCCAGCTCGATTATTTGGACGTTGCAGCCAAGGAGGGGCGTACGCCGCCGTACGAGAGCGCGATGGTCCGGGAAGAACTCAAACACACGATTACGGTTGACTATGGCAACGTCACCGACATTGCGCCAGATATCAAACTCACGTTCCACAACGCCGGCCACATCCTCGGCAGTGCAGTCGCGCACTTCCACGTCGGCGACGGCTTCCACAACATCGTCTTCTCCGGCGACGTCCACCACACCGATACTCGGCTGTTCAACGGGGCATCGAACGACTTCCCCCGCGTCGAGTCACTCATCATGGAGTCGACCTACGGACGGCGCAACGACTACCAGACCGACCAGGAGGACAGTGAGCGCAAGCTCATCGAGCTGATCAACGACACGTACGAACAGGACGGGATAGTCGTAATTCCAGCGTTCGCTGTCGGTCGATCCCAGGAGTTGATGCTCGTCTTGGAGGAGGCAATGCGTGAGGATCGACTCCCGACGATGCCGATCTATCTCGACGGGATGATTCGCGAGGCGACGGCGATCCACACGGCCTATCCTGAGTTCCTCCGTGATGGACTCCGCCAGCGAATTCTCCACGAGGACGAGAACCCGTTCCTCGCCGACCAGTTTCAGCAGGTCGACGGTGGCCAGGAGATGCGGGAAGATATCGCAGGTGGCGAGCCCTGTATCATCCTCTCGACCTCCGGGATGGTGACCGGCGGCCCGATTATGTCGTGGTTGGAACTGCTTGGGGGTAACCCGAAAAACACGCTCATCTTCGTCGGCTACCAGGCCCAGGGCACGCTCGGACGGCGCATTCAGAGTGGCCGTCGCGAGATCCCATTCAGTGACCGCGGGAGCCGTAGCGAACAATTGACGCTTCGGTTCGACGTCGAATCAGTCAGTGGGTTTTCCGGTCACGCCGACCGGAACGGCCTCGAGAACTTCGTGCGGACGATGAACCCTCGTCCAGAGCGAATCCTCTGTGTTCACGGCGATGAATCCTCGACAGACCAACTCTCGTCTGGCCTGTATCAGGAATTCAATATCCGAACCCACGCGCCGAAAAATATGGAAACATTCCGCTTCGATTGAGAGACGTGCGTCCCACGCTCGGGAGCACTGGAAATTAGTATAGGAACGTTCAATCGCTTAAATCGGGTGTCCGAAACCTATTTATCCGGCACACAGCAACTTTACGTCGTACTAAGGGCTCCGTCCCGTCCTTTCTTCGCTCGCCCATCGGTTCGCCGCCACTACGGGGGCGTCCCTCGATAGCACAGCTCTGAGATGCGCCGTGCCGGATGCCCACCCGTCTGCGGTGGCCCTGGGTCTCCCCGACGGGACTGGGCACGATCCACGTATCCACCCATGAATGAAACAGATATCCCCTGTGCAGACTGTGGCACGGAGCTTATCGAACGGACGGTCCCCGCACGGGACCTTCCAGTTCCGACAAGCTGGCAGGGCCAGGTCCGTATCGCCGAGTGCCCGGCATGTGAGGCTCGATACTACCCTGAACAGACGCTGTCTCAGCTGACGGGTTCGACGAACAATCCGCAGCCTCGTGGTGACAGCTGACTGATGGACGGAAACTCTGATAGTACTGTCGAAATAGAGGCCTTGCAGGTTGATCCGCTCCCAAACAGCCTCAGCGGTGGCTCAACCGTTCTCGTCGCGACCACCGGTGACCCGTCTCAGTACGCTGTGTGTCTCCGTATTCTCTGTATGCAGGGAACGGAAGAGGATACAGCCTTTGTCGTCACGACAACAGAAAGTGCCGATCGAACGATTGCAGTCTATGACCGTCTCGGAGGAGAGACCGGGCGACCATCGATCAGCATCGTCGACACAGTTTCAGAGCAACAATCCGTCTCAGCGCTCTATGGCGAGTCACATGTCGTCTTCACACCCTCGCCGGGCGATCTCGAACGGCTGGTCATGGCCCTCTCTGATCTCTCCGACAGTTCGGCACCGAGTAATGGAGCGCATCACCTCGTCATCCGCTCGCTCACACCGATCCTCAAGGCGTCGTCTGCCACTCGTGTGAGTACTGTCCTCGAGCGAATCACTGGGCTCCGTTCCGAGTCGGGCCTCTGTCTCCTCGGAATCGACTACACCGCTCACGATGAAGAGACGATAGCAGCGATTGCTCCCCTCGTCGATGGAGTGCTCTGGGTCAACCAGCCATTACCGGATCGTCTCTCGTTCGACTATCAGCCGACGAGGGGACGACACAGTCGATCTGTTCTTGGCGGTGGTACTGATGACTGAGACCGATATTGGCCTTCCAGCAGAGTGGACAAGGAAACGCGAGGAGGCCCAGCATAGCACCGCAGTCGTCGAGTATCAACACGAAACGGCAGATGACACGACGTTTGTTGTCTCTGTGATGTCGAAGACAGCCGATGAGGGATTCAAACTCCGGTTATCGACGATCAATCGAACGTCGACGCATGTCCGGCACGATTACCCTGTCGATGAATACGACACAGTCGACGATGCAGTGGCGGGCGCACAGTCGTTCATCGAGATGTTCTCACAGCGGGTACAGGAGGGGTCGATTTCGGCTGCTGACCCTGAAATTGAGGCAATACGCGGGACAATCGAGGCATTCAGAGGGGAGCGAGTATTCCCGTCGATTGGGCGGTTACTTCGACGGTTTCGGTGACTGGTCATCTTCGTCGACCGATTTGAGCTCTGGTTCTGCGTCGTCGTCCTGTCCGTTGTAGACGAGCTCGTAGGTGGTAGCGCCATCACCAGTTGGCACCTCGATCATCGTCCGTTTCTGTCCGTCTTCGAACGTATAGGTGACGGAGATCGTTTCCGGATGACTGAATGCTTGGACAATCGTATCTATTGCTTCCTGGAGTTGCGAGGTGCTTTCCGACGGGAATCGGTGTGTATCGACCATATCAGGGGCTCACTCTGCGTAGGTGTCAATGATTTCATCGAGTGATTTCTCGTCGTCTGAGGAGTCATCAGCGGAGACAGACTCCTCGGGCGTGGATTCGTCGTCTGAATCGTCAGAATCGGTAGTCTCCTCTCTCACAAGAGTAGGAACACGAGATTGCATACGTGGCCCTACTCGCGCTGTTGCTATAACGGTACAGGATGGTTTGTGCCGCGTCTATGCGAGATCCGGGGTCTCGTCTTCGACACGTCCGGAGAGTTCGACTTCGATCTCCAGTTCCGGCTCGCCGTTGCCTTCGAATTCGATATCCAGCTTGACGGGCTCGCCGAACGCGAACGGCAGCTCCCAGTCGTCGCCGGTAATGGTGATCTCGTCCTCCTCTTTGAACTGCTCTCCGAGTTTGATCAAGAAGTCGCCAGCATCCTCAGCGCCGATGTAGTATTCTTCCTCGAAGTAGCCGTCTGTGACTGTTTCTATCGACGGTACTTCCTCTTCTTCGGCAGGGACTTCAGGCATAGTACATTCGAGACGTGCGGTCCGTAACAGATAAAATTTCGTTGGAATATTATCTCTATATGGACTCGCTCGACGTACTCGGATCGAAGCCCCGACTCGAGCTGCTCCGATTGCTCTCTCGGCGCGATATGTACGTTTCCGAGTTGATGGAAGAGGTCGGAATGGACGGGAAAACCGCGACGCATCATCTCGATGTCCTCACTGACGCGGGCTTACTGGAGTCGTATAAAGACGGACGCAGACGGTATTACACGTTGGTTCGGGAAGTTCGACTCGAAATCACACCATCTCCAAACCGTCGATTTGTTGCGCGGTTTCCCGACCCCGAACTGTCCTGACAGCAGGTGACATCACCGAAAGAGAACGCTGAATACGCCCGGTCGAAAAGGGATATTGGAGTGCGGCGATGACGATCATTTTACCCCCGCACTGAGCCCCTTGTGATGACGGCCATCACCGAGCCGCACTTGCTCTCGCCAATCCCAAAGGAGACGTGCCGCCAAGTGCTGACGCTTCGGGTGGCTTTTATCGACGGTCACTCGTAGGTCCGTATATGCCTCGGGAGTTCATTTCTGAGTACGGACTCGACCCGGGAGATTACGTCCAGCACCTGGTGGATACCTTCTGTGAGCGCTGTCCGAAGTTCTCCGAGCAGCCCGTTGAAGAAGCAATCTTCGTCGACGACGGTCCGATCGACTACCTCGTCTGGTTTGCGCTCGAGGACTACGAGACACACACCTTCTTCTACCACGATGACGCGCCCAATCAGGAGGTGCTTCAGCGCTTCATCTTCCTCTCGCCATCACGCAAAGAGATGTCGAAGTTCAAACTCCTCCTCCGGAAGCAGTATGGCGTGTACAGAGAGCTCGAGATTGCCCGGCTTCTCGAACTCCCGGATATCTATCAGCCCCAGCTGGGTGAACGGCCGCGGGCGAATTTCGGTGTCTGTCACGAGCCAGGAGACGATCGGATCGTCTCCGGCATCAGTGGAACGCCACGAATCCGAGAGCAGGAGATCTTCGAGGACGTCGACAAGATTGTCCCGGACAAGACGCTGGAGAAGTTCATCTCGCGAACAGTGCGGACGGTGAACACGCGAATCGAGGAGGATGCCGACCGGCACACCATCACGGCGGATATTCGAGAGCGGCTCGAGACGGATCCGGATTTCAGACAGGAGACGACGAAACCTCTCCCCAAGGGGATTCATCCGAAATACACCGATGAGCCGGCTGAACTCTGGCAAAAACCGGCCTCGAAAGTCGACTACATGGACGGCTCACAGGGATTCCTCCAGATTTGGATGCCAGTCGACGAAGACGATATCACGCTCGTGAGCGCAACTGCGGGGGACTACGACCGAGAGGCGATCGTCGATGCGATTCGCGAGGAGTTCCAGACCGCCGCTGTGTGACCAACAGAATCGCCACTAGTGGTCGAACACGAACGAGTCACCCGAGAGGGTTACTCACGACGACTGGAGTCGATCCGCGATATCGGTAACGGTCTGATATTCTGGCTCCGAATACGCGATCACACGAACATCGGTGAGCGACGTGGGCTCGTACGACCAGACTTCTTCACAGACCAGTTTTGCACCCGTCTCGAAATCGAAGCCGGCAGCTCCTGTCCCGAGAATCGGAATAACGAGTGACTCACAGCCCAGTTCGTCGGCTTTCTCGAGTGTATTTCGAGTGGCTTCGCGAATGCTCTCGGAGGTCGCTCGACCGTCTCCGTAGTGGGGCATCGCCGCTGCATGAATCACGTAGTCAGCGTCGAGGTCATACGCATCAGTGACGGCCACGCCGCCGAGGTCAACTGGACCTTTCGAGACGGCCTCCTCGTTGATCGAGCCGTTCGCGCCGCGTCGTAGAGCGCCGGCGACACCGCTGCCCATCTGTAAGCTCGTCCCAGCGGCGTTCACCAGTGCATCCGCACTCTCTGCCGCGATATCGCCTTGAATGACGGTGAACTCCATACGAAGACATACACAGACTGAACAGTAAAATCCACCCGACGATCAGCACCACTCCTCGAAGCAGTTCCGCGAGCAAAAGACGACCGTCCGTGTCTCCGTCGAATCTGATCGGTCAGACCGAAGCGTTGCGTAATAGTGTGCAGTATCGAGATCGACCGTCGAGCCACAATTCAGATACTCCGTCGTCTCCGTCGTCCACATGACTCGTCGCGTCAAATCCTCTACCGTCCACTCTTCATCACCACAGGCTATTGATGAGCGATTCTCAGTCACTTCTCCCTGTAGAACGACCGGCCATACAATCCCTTCGCTGGATGGTTTCCCTCCATATCCACAGGACTACTCGTCGTCGATCTCGGGATAGGGAATGGTAATCGTATCTCCATCATCAGGGAGGAACGCATTGTCACCGAATTTCTCGACAGCCTCGTTCTCGAGCGGTTCAGCATCGGTTGCGTACCGTGAGGAGATATGTGTGAGTGCGAGTCGCTTAACACCGGCCTTCGAGGCGACAGTAGCTGCCTCCTGGGCCGTCGAGTGACCGGTTTGTTGCGCCCGCTGCTGTCGGTCCTGAGTGAACATCGCATCGTGAATGAGCAAATCTGCGTTCGCAGCGGCCGAAACAACAGGCTCTGTCGGTCGGGTATCGCCGGTATAAACGACGCGCCGCCCCGGACGTGGGTCACCGACGACCTCCTCTGGCTGAACGACAGTTCCGTCCTTGAGTTCCACGGGGGATCCCTCGTGGAGCTGTTGGAACTTTGGCCCCACAGGAACGCCAAGATCTTCGGCTCGCTCACGGTCGAATCGACCTTTCCGCTCGGCTTCGACGAGTGCGTATCCAACGGAACGTGTTCGATGGTCGGTCTCGACGGTTCGAATCGTGTACTCGTCACGCTCGATAATCGGCTTCCCAGGCGTCGCATCGTGTACCTGAACACGAAAGCCCGGTGTCGTCCCTGTCGCGTCGAGGAGATTTTCAACATCTCCAGAGGTACCTGCGGGCGTGTAGATGTCGAGAGGTGTAGTTCGCTCATTGAAATCGAGCGTCTGTAGAAGCCCAGGAAGACCAAGGACGTGATCACCGTGGAGATGTGTGAGAAAGATCATGGAAACGTCGAAACCGGTCGAGAAGCGCATCATCTGTCGCTGTGTCCCCTCTCCGACATCGAAAAGAAATCGTTCCCCTTCTCGACGAAGCAGGATTGCACTCGGATTGCGCTGGGTCGTCGGAACTGCCCCACTCGTTCCGAGAAAGGTCACGTCCATAGTCCCAGTTCGGAGAGCAATGCGGAAAGCAACTTCGAGATCCGCGGATACGACTCCGACGACTCCATCGGTACGATATTACTCGCTCTTGTCCTGTCGCTTGATCTCGTGACGACCGAACCCATACCGGAGACGATTGGCGAGACGCCGTGAGAATCGCGAGTTGCGACTACTGAAGCGTTCGGCCAGTGCGCCGTAGATGAGGGGAACAGGGACCTCCTGTTCGAGCGCTTCCTGGACAGTCCACGTTCCAGTCGAGCCACCCGCAACGTAGTCTGCAACGCCATCCAGATCGTTCCCCTCTTCGCGGAACGCCTCTTCACAGAGTTCGAGCAACCACGAGCGGATTACCGCTCCGTTGTTCCACGTTCGTGCTACTGCTTCAAGGTCGAGATCGTATCGTCCGTTCGCGAGCAGTTCGAAGCCTTCACCGTACGCCTGCATCAGCGCGTACTCGACGCCGTTGTGGATCATCTTCACGTAGTGTCCGGAGCCTGCTGGCCCCATCCGTTCGTGGCCGTCAGGGCCTGTCGCGACGGCATCGAATACGGCTTCGAGTTCGTCGTATGCCCACTCCGGACCACCAATCATCAACGAGAAACCGCGTTCTGCACCGGCGGGCCCGCCACTCGTTCCACAGTCTAGATACGCAGCGTCAGTTGACTCTGCTCGCCGAATCGAATCCTGAAAGTTCGAGTTCCCGCCGTCGACGACGATATCATCACTGCCGAGCGATGGTTCGAGTTCGTCAAGCGCGGCGTCAACTGGGTCACCCGCTGGCACCATGAGCCAGATGCGTTTCTCGTCGCCAAGCTGATCCGCGACATCCGAAATCGATGCCGCCCCCGATGCTCCCCGTTCAAGAGCCGTTGCAACTGCGTTCTCGTCAATATCAAAGGCCACGACGTTATGACCGGCAGCGAGAACTCGATCCACGACGATCTGGCCCATTCTCCCGAGCCCAATTATACCGAGTTTCATACGTGTTCTCCTCAGTAGTCGGGACGGTCGGGACTCGACAGTTTCGATACTGAATTGAGCACCCGGTGGGCTCAGATACACCTCTTTGCGGTCCAAGGGATTGTTACGACTGAGCAGAGAGTGTGAGATGGCGGCAGTGACGAATGGTTACCCCTCTGAGCCCCTTGTGATGACGCGAGAATCCGAGCCGCCACTTCATTCCGATAGAGTCCAGAATTACTGCTGTCGCGTGGAGCGAGCTGTTCGAACGTCGGCCCCATCCCGAACTTTGTCTTCACAGCTAGGGCACACTCGAACAGTCTCCATACCCTCTGGTGCAAACACTCGCACATAGGCCTCAGTCACGAACGAGCCACAATTGTCGCAGGAAGGCATCGTATTTGTCTCTGGTCAACCAGTAGGCATAGGTATTCGGTTCGCTGGATACTGTATTCAAACCCGTTTCATCGTGTATTGACATACGGGGCACTTTCGCTCGTTGCCGTCTACCTCGAAATCAGACTCCTGGCCGGTCCACCCGCATTCCGGACACTGTGCAACGTCAGCGGTCATTATCCTTCGAGATGGAGAGCCCAGCCCCATCTATCTTGGTATATGATACCGAACGTCTCATAATCACCTGCAAGCGGACCGGTTGTTTTTAGTCCACGCCACCGCTATCGTCTCATATGGGTTTTGGGAGCTATGACGAATCCGAGCAGCAGAACCAGGACGTCAATGCCGATGATGAGGACAGTGAAGGCGTGAGTGTTCACGAAAACGAACACGAAGGCGAGATCACGTTCGAAACGGACGCGTCCACCGATGAACTCATGGACCAGCTCGCAGAGATCAAGGACGGCGCTGACGAAGAGTAGAATCAACACCTAGCGCTATTTTCCGGTATTACGAACTGGTCGACTGCACGGCATCTTTGACGTCCTCCCAAACCGCTTCGATGGATTGCTCCCCATCGATTTCGATTAGTTCCCCACGATTCCGATAGAACTCGATGAGCGGCTGCGTGTTTTCTTGGTAGACGCGTAGCCGCTCACGGGCCGTTTCTTCCTGATCGTCCTCTCGGTGATAGAGGCCACCACCACACTCGTCACAGGTCCCTGCCTCCGCCGGTGGGTTGAACTCGACGTGGTAGTTTGCCCCACAGTCAGAACACACTCGTCGCCCAGTAAGCCGGTCAACCAGTACATCTTCGTCGACCGCTAAATACAGCACACCATCGAGGTCGGTGATCGAGTCGAGATATTCGGCCTGATCGTGATTCCGGGGATA
This sequence comes from Natronoarchaeum sp. GCM10025321, assembly GCF_042663585.1. Lineage (NCBI taxonomy): Archaea > Methanobacteriati > Methanobacteriota > Halobacteria > Halobacteriales > Natronoarchaeaceae > Natronoarchaeum > Natronoarchaeum sp. GCM10025321. Next base: position 59,101 of record NZ_JBHTAN010000002.1, on the reverse strand, counting down.
GCCGTCGAGCACGAACCCATCTGCAGCCGTTAGTTCTGCTTCGACGATCTCGTTGACGACAGGGTCTGGAACGAGTTCGCCTTCGTCCATGAAACTCCGGGGCGTACCGTACTCAGTCTCCATATCCTTGTTCGCGCGGAGCGCGTCACCGGTCGTGACGTGCGCAAGATCGAATTCGTCAACGAGGCGTTCGCACTGTGTCCCTTTCCCGGCACCAGGAGCCCCGAGAATAACGAGTCGTAAATCAGCCATACAGTAAGCGTCTACGAGCAGCCCTAAAACATCGCTGAAATCGAAATTACGAGTAGTGTGAGAGGACGTTATATATTATTTTTCATACCAGTTCCTTACTCACTCGATTCGCTCAATACAGGGAGCTGATTATCCTATTCGATGGACAATAACTCAGGTTGAGAGTGATATGACTGAACGCTATCAAATTGTGGGAGACTGGTGTTACCTATGTACAGGTCAGTTCTCGGTCGCGAAATGAAGCGATCCACCACTCCATGCAGCCAACTCCTTTTGATTCCGGCGAGAATCGATCACCGCTTCACAATTCGGACACTCGTAGGTAAGCGAATTGGCGAGTATGTGGATGGTCCAGTCGCCATTAATATGACTATCGAGACCGCACTCGGGACAATAGAGGGTCGCCTTGTCGGGCGGCTGTCGCTCAGTAGTGGAAGTGGAGGGCGTCATTTCCTTATCTTCTCTCTGGACAGGGATAACCGTATCGTACTTCAAGTGGAGTATCGACTCGCCACTGACGGTGGATATGATAGATTCGGAGACGATGTTTGACACGTTACATCTCTATTTATCAGCGTATTCAGCCATATGTGAGGAAAGTAATATATTTATCAATGATTCTATAATACCCTCGGTGTATAGTGCAGTCCCGACGGCGTTCGATTGCCGAGAACGACGTTACAGCTCGAGTTCGGTAGCGCTATCGACGTCGAACTGGATAACTTCGGGTTCGCCGGCAAGGAGGTCCGGCAGTGCCGCCTCAAACTCCTGGAAGTGTGCTGTTTCCGTATGCGACTCGAACGCCTCTGCGTCTTCGTACTGCTCGAAGAAGCGGATGACGTTCGAGTCTTGGACATCCGTCGTCGCCCGGTACTCGATCATCCCGTCCTCTGCCTGTGACTGCTCGACGAGATCGTCGACCAGTTCGAGCGCTTCATCACGCCGACCCGGATCGATCGGAAAACTCGCGTGAAGTACGATCATCGACAGCCCGGGCCACAAACTGCCAGCCCAAAAGTTCTCCTGATACCTCCCGTTGCTTACTGGAAGCCTCGAGGACCACTCCCGGTCGTGTCCGGCCAGCGTTCTCGGTCGAGTTCCTCATCAATCCGCTCGTAGTATTCACTGGTCGCATCGGTCATCGTCGGTCGGATCCGGTCGATAGCGCGATCGAAATGACGCATCGAAACGACCTCCATGTCATCTCGTAGCGCTTCGATTGCGGCCTCTCGGGTGAGATTCTCGAGATCGCTCCCCACGTAGCCGTCGGTCTGTTCGGCTAACTCGCGGAAACTCACGTCGGAGGCGAGCGGCGTTTCTTCGGTATGCACCTTGAGGATCTGTTCGCGATCCTCGAATGTTGGTTCCTCAACTTTGATCAACCGGCCGAACCGCCCCGTCCGTAGGAGTGCCGCATCGAGCATATCCGGCCGGTTCGTCGCCCCGATTACGACCACGTCTTCCATCGACTGAAGGCCGTCGAGTTCCGTCAGGAGCTGGTTGACGACACGGTCAGAACTCCCACCGTCCGGACCCTGGGCACGGCTCGTCGCGAGACTATCGAGTTCGTCAAAGAAGACGATCGAGGGCGAGACTTTTCGTGCTTTCTGGAAGACCTCCCGGATCGCTTCTTCAGATTCGCCGACCCATTTCGAGAGGAGTTCCGGCCCGCGAACCGGAATGAAATTCGCGTCCGTTTCGTTGGCGACGACTTTCGCGAGGAGCGTCTTCCCCGTTCCGGGAGGTCCATAGAGAAGGACGCCCGACACTGCATCGATCCCGAGTCGTTCGAACTTCTCCGGGCTATCGAGTGGCCAGACAACACTCTCGCGAAGCTCTTGCTTGACGGTATCGAGCCCCCCGACGTGCTTCCACGTTACCTCTGGAATCCGAACGTCGACCTCGCGGAGCGCAGAGGGCTCGATTCCGGGAAGGGCACGTTCGAAGTCGACCGCTTTGACGACTATCTGCTCGACGAGAGACGGCGGTATCTCGTCCTCCTCGATATCGATCTCCGGAAGATACCGTCGGAGGGCGTGCATCGCGGCCTCCTTCGCGAGTGATTCGAGATCTGCACCGACGAAGCCCTGCGTCTGCGTCGCGAGATCACTTGGATGGACGTCTTTCGCCAGTGGCATCGCTCGGGTATGAATACGGAGGATCTCCTCCCGGTCGGCTTCGTCGGGAACACCAATCTCGATTTCCCGGTCGAAGCGGCCAGGGCGTCGAAGCGCAGAATCGACCGCATCGTGTCGATTCGTCGCACCGATAACGACGACCTCCCCGCGGTCGTCGAGTCCGTCCATCAATGAGAGTAGCTGGGCGACAACTCGGCGTTCGACCTCTCCCGTGACCTCCTCTCGGCTCGGAGCGATCGAGTCCAGTTCGTCGATGAAAATGATCGCGGGAGCCTCCGCTTGCGCCTCCTCGAAGGTGTCACGGAGCTCTTGCTCGGACTCGCCGTAGTACTTCGAGATGATCTCCGGCCCGGCAATCGAGTGGAAGCTCGCGGCGGTCTCGTTGGCGACGGCTTTTGCAAGAAGCGTCTTTCCTGTGCCAGGTGGCCCATACAGGAGGACACCTTTCGGTGGCTCGATACCCAGCCGGTCGAAGAGCTTGGGATGATTGAGTGGGAGTTCGATCATCTCCCGGACGCGGTCAAGTTCTTCCTGAAGTCCGCCGATCTCGTCGTACGTAATGCCGTCCTGTGTTCGGACGTCGGGATTCTGCGAGACTGGCGTTTCGCGAACTTTGATAGTAGTGTCGTCAGTGACTTCGACGACCGTTGCAGGATCGACATCGGTCGCAACGAAGGTGAGCGTATCTCCGGGCGAGCGCAGGAACGGCTGCGTGCTCTGGGCAGTTATTGGAACGAGATTATGTTGGGTGACAGAGCGGTGGAGTAACTGCTGTTTGACGACACCGACAACATCGGGATCGAGCGGGGTCTGTATCTCGTCGGTCGGCGCGAGCGTGACCTCGTCGGCGAACTGGATCGACGCCGATCGAACAGTAGCTCGCTCCCCGAGAGCGACGCCGGCGTTGTCCCGAGCAAAGCCATCAATACGAATAATATCCTCCTCCCAGTCTTCGGGATCGGCCCGCTGTGCTTTCATAACCGCCGTCTGCTCCCCCTCGATAGCAACGAATGCACCAGGACTCAGTTCGAGTTCCTCGAGGCTAGACGGGGCGATTCGAGCAATCCCTTTCCCAGTATCGGTCGGATACGCTTTCTCGACTGTGAGCTGAATCTCGGTCATATCCCAAACTCTTCGGCAGTAATCACGTGTAGGTCGGCAACCGATACTGAAAAAGGGTGTGGAGGGAGACAACGGCTCTCAAAGCGACGGCCACGCAGACTTTTTACTACTACTGCGAGAATCGGCTTCCGTGGCGAACGCACCCGAACAACGGACAAACATCCCGCGGCAGCGGTTCGATTTCACTCACCAGCCCGAGACGGATCAATCGTTCGAGAACGCGTTAGACAAGGCGAGAAGCGGCAAGCGACTGACTGTGGCCGACGGCGTCGAGCTGATGACCACAGGATCGGATCGACAGGGAATTGATCCGACGCGCAAGGAGGCTGTTCTCGAAGCGGCGGATCGTCGACGGGCGGAACAGGTCGGTGAGGAAGTCACGTTCGTCGCGAATCTCAACAATAACGTCACGACTGCTTGCAACACGGGCTGTCTCTTCTGTAATTTCAAGGACCGCTCCGAGCAGTTCCGAACATCCTATCAAGAGGGCCACGGTGGGTTCACGAAGACACCTACAGAATCGCGAGCTATCGTTCGTGAGGCCCTCGAAACGGGCATCTACGAGGTAACGTCCGTTTCAGGTCTGCATCCAGCGTTTGCACTCGACGATGAACATCGCGAAGTTCTCGATACGAGCGACCGCGGCGATCTGAACTACCGTCCTCCTAGCGAGTACGAGACGAATCCCAGCACCTACTGCGCCCAGATAGAAGCGATGGACGTCGGTGGCGTCCACGTGCATTCGATGACGCCAGAGGAAGCATATCACGCCCAGCGCGGGGCGGACTGGAGCTATCGAGAGGTTTATTTGCGGTTGAAGGAAGCTGGACTTGACTCCGTTCCGGGGACAGCTGCTGAAATCCTTGTCGACGAAGTGCGGTCGGTTATCTGTCCCGGGAAAATAAGTACCGACGAGTGGCTCGACGCGATGACCGCAGCAGCTGATGTTGGCCTGCCGATGACCTCGACAATCATGTACGGTCACGTCGAGAACGAGATGCATCGCGTTCTCCATCTTGAGCGGATTCGCAAACTCCAGGACTGGACCGGGAACATCACTGAATTCGTCCCGCTTTCGTTCGTGCATCAGGAAACGCCTCTCTACGACCGCGGCATGGTCTCAACTGGGGCCTCCGATGCCGAGGACGAACTGATGATCGCCGTCTCACGGCTGTTCCTCGACAATATCGACCACATCCAGTCGTCGTGGGTGAAGTTCGGGAATGCGAAGGGGCTAAAACTGCTCTCCTGCGGAGCAGACGACTTCATGGGGACGATCCTCTCCGAGGAGATAACCAAGCGGGCAGGCGGAGAATACGGCGAGTTCCGTTTGTTCCAGGACTACGTCGAGATGATCACTGCCATCGGTCGGATCCCAGTCGAACGGTCGACAGACTATCAGCAGTTCCGACGACTCGACCCCGACGATCCGCCAAACGGACCAACTCTCGGTCCTCAGGCAGATGGAACTCCGATGCTACCTCCTGCATGAACTCGTACGAGGAGGTACCTTACCAGTGCCCTTGAACAGCTCTAACTTCACGAGTGGCGTCCACAAGGCTCTCGAAATCACTCTCAGAATGGCAAATCACGCGGACATCGGCCAGAGATTGGGGATCAAACTGCTGGATTTCCCCACAGATGCACGTTGCCCCTGCTTCAAGATCGACTCCTCCGCCTCCACAGCCAAGGAGCGGAAGGACAAGAGATCGACATCCCAAGTGATCAGCCCGCTCTAGAACAGTCCGGGTCGTTGTTCGAATGCTGGCTTCTGTCGCTAGTCCAGCTCCTGAAACAGGGACTGCATGGAGAAGGTAGAGCGCAGGGAGATCATACGCCTGGGTTACGACGACATCACCAGCATCGAGAGGCTGCTCTCGCGTTACCTCTTCGACCATTGAGTCACCCACTCGATCTCGAAACGCACCCGAAACACCACACTCCATCCGACACTCGGGATCGGTAGTGTTCACCAGCCCATGGGCGGTCTGCCGAGTGATGTCGCCCTGGACAATATCATAGTACATACTGAATATTTGAGTCTACAACGTAAAGGGCGGGGGTGACTGGGTCTCTCGCGTTCTCATACCACACCGCTTCGAAAGCCGTGGGAGGGAGTCGAACCCTCGACTGGACGCTTACAAAGCGTCTGCTCTGGCCAACTGAGCTACCACGGCACAGTAGAAGCCAGAGCAAGAAACGCTTAATCAGTAGCGATATACGCTCGATGCCATCTCTATCGTGATTTCTCCTCACTACTGCCCCTGATGACCGAGAAGAGGCTAGTTAGCTGTCCACTCGAACTGCAGTCTCCCCGTCAACAGCTCGAGTATCATCGAGGCCCGCGAATGCAGTATGGAGGCGGTCGTACGTTTCCTCGACAGCCTGGACGATAACTTTGGTATTTCCGATGACAGGCATGAAGTTCGTATCTCCTTCCCAGCGAGGAAGGATATGGGTGTGCAAATGGTCACCAATCGACCCCCCGCTTCCCTCCCCAAGATTGAGCCCAGCGTTAAACCCATCGGGGTCGAACGCCTTTCTCATCGCTTCGAATGTCCGCGTCTTGAGCTGTGCATGACTGAGCAACACCACGTCTGAAAGCTCCTCGTACGCCCCTGTATGCGCTCGCGGAATGACCATGACGTGCCCTGGATTATAGGGGTAGTTGTTGAGCATGACGAACGCGTGGTCGTTTTCCGCGACGATCAGATGCTCCCGATCGTCGTCTCGCTCGGGGAATTCACAGAAGATACACTCGTCCACATCGGGGTTCTTATCCTCTCGCTCGATCCACTCGATCCGCCACGGAGCAAAAATCTCGTCCATACTAGGAGTTCCGCCATCACCGATTTACCTCCTGTGAAAGGCGACTGTCGATTCTCTCGATACTGAACTCGCCAAAACAACCCTCAATAAGAGTGTCACAAAACAGATGGCTTGCAGGCATACAGTCGACTCAGCCGTGCAACGCAAAGCTCCGAGTGGATCATTATAAATCGAACAGGACCACTGGTCCTCGACGGGCGGTGCAGGATTTGAACCCGCGACAATCTGGTCCGAAGCCAGATACTCTATCCAAACTGAGTTAACCGCCCGCAGATGACGATATCAAACTCAAATTGATAATACCGACGATGTACGGTCCTTCGTATACCACACAGATCACAGAATTACTGATATCGAACCAATTCGGAGGAGTTCGTTTTACTGAAATCCCCATTCAGAAGAGTTCCGAAATCCTTTCCCCAGACGGTTTATTAGACTCCTAGGTGCCTTTGGACGACACCATCCGAGACCGTGTTATCTTCTTGGGCGGGAAAGCAGCGGGTGTCGATTGTCCCAACTGCGAGTTCAGGAGTCGCGATGTCGAACTGGATATCGTCAGGCTCACGGATACCACCTGTCCGGAATGTGGAACAACGATTTTGACCGAAGATCAGCATGCACAGCTCCGGCAGGCTGGCAAGCTCTGAACCGCTACACCTAGAATCGAAGATCCTGAAACGTCCAGTCTGAGGGTAGATCTAGTTCGAGTTCTGTGATACGATCGCGGAGACGAGACTCAATAGAGCAATCCCAATCAAACGAGTACCCAGATTCCTCCCACCAACTCCAGTACCGGGGAACAGTCGGATCGTACCCAGTATCGGGGCCCACGAGACACTCGACGAGAAATCGCTCCTTTGTGACCGTCAAATCGGGCGTAAGCTGAACAGAGAACTCAATTGCATCCTCTGAGGAGTTTCTCTAGAAGGTCTGTAGCTGCCATCTGATCGGCATAAAACGCTAGTTCGAGCGCCGAGCGCACCCATCGAGGGTTATCCTCGACACTCCCTTGGAAATACGATGCGATAGAATGGGAGGGATGTCCGATACCCCATCCGTACGTCCACGCTTCTTGGCGAGCAAGGAAATACTCGGACGCACTCGAATAGGCACGGAGATATCGAAGTGCCGTACTTGGAACCGCCTCGACATCGTCCTGATATCGGGTTCGAATGACGAACCGCCCGACGCCGTTGACGAGAACGTGACTACAGGCGGGAACGCCAAACTGGTCACGCGGTGAATACGTTGCGAGCAGCTTGTCGTAGAACGCCCACCCATGCTGTAGCGCAGTTTTTTGACTCAGCTTTGCACGTTAGCGTCAGCTGTTGAGTGAACGAAGAGGTGGTCGATCTCTTCCATGAGGTCATCAACGCCTTGGTCATCGTTGTCCCGAACCCACGAGAGGAGGTTGTAGACGGCTTCTTTCAGGGAGTGTTCGAGGTTCGCTCGAAGCGATGACGCTTTCGAGCGAACCGTTCCCAAGGCGCTCGAGTCAGGATCAAGACGAACGAGACTGTAGGCGGCCATCAGAAGGTGCCAGTGCCGACTGGCACCTTCGTCGGTCTGCATCTCGCAGTCTCCTGGCCGAGATCCTGCTTCGAGTCCTCGAAGAACGTCTCGATGCGCCATCGCATTCCGTAGGAGCGAATCACGTGCTCGGTCGGTGCGTCGATTTTGTTCGTGGCGAGGTACTTGACCGGATTCTCTTCGTCTGCCTCGGTTTCTTTCTCGGCGATAACCAGCTTCACGTCTCCCAACTGGGAGACGGGAAGCTTCTTCGTCCAGATATGGTAGGTTTCCTCATCGACATCGCGCTCGACCGTGTCGATGCGCTCTGCCAGCGCATCGACGCGGAGTTCTTCGCCGGCGTAGGTCACCTTGCGATTGCTGCGGAGCGGGCCGATCCAGTCCTTGCCGTAGGATTCGATGTGTTCAGGAAGGCCAGAATCGTGAGCGAACCACGAGTCGAAGAGGTAGGTGTCCGCAGGCACACCTACCTCTTCTTCGAGTTCCGTGACGATCTCGCGGGCGAGATCGTACTTAGTGTCGTGGTCTTGGTCATTGTCGTCCTGTTGTTCGTAGAGGCGGAAGGTGAGGGGGTAGGCGGTTTTGTCGTCGGCGTAGAAGGCGTAGATGAGGTCTTGGCCCCAGACAGTGTCACCTTCAGCGTGATCGTAGAACCGGCCGACGCCGGGGACGTCGTCCCCGGCTTTCTCGGTGATCGTGTCGTCGAGGATGATGTAGCCATCCTTTGACCAGCGTGTTTCACCGTGTTTCTGGAGTTCCTCGAGACGTTCGTGGTTGAATTGCTGTTCGTCCCAGTCATACTCGGTGAGGAACTTGTTGAGAGCTCGTTTTCCGCTGGCTGGAAGAACTTCGCGTGCGATGCCCGCCACGGTCTTGTTGCTGGCCGCAACAAGACCTGTGGCGTAGGTTTTGGCGTGACGGCGTTGTGCTGGTGATAGCGAGTCGAACTCGTCGAACACGCGCGTACATGATAGGAAGTCCGTGATCGGCATCATCCGTCTTTGCCACCGCTTACGTCACGCTACCACTTCAACGTGCAAAGCTGAGTTTTTTGAGTAAGTTTGCGATCGGGCGATAGTACTGCCAGCGAAGTGACCGGAGATCCGATGATGAATTCGAGGTCGATGTGAGTGCTTCCTCGTACGTAGCAACGACTGTTCGCACCGAGTCCGGCTCCTCCGGCGTTGCATTGGTCACAACCTGATCAAGTTCGTCCATACTCACACTTTACCTATTAGAATGCGAGACGGGACTACGAAAAGTAACTCGCGGTTCTATGACCCACTTATCGACGGTGTTCGAGTTCGGCTCGAAGATCGTCGAGCGTGAGATCGTACATCGAGAGGAGTACTAACAGATGATAGACGAGATCAGCACTCCCGGCGGCAATCTCGTCGGTATTTTCGTCTTTGGCGGCCAAGACGAGTTCGGTCGTCTCTTCACCTAGCTTCTCGAGGACGGCGTTGTCTCCCTTCTCGTGGGTGAACAACGACGCCGTATAGGAACCGTCAGGAAGCGTCTCTTTTCGGTCCTCGATGATCGCAAACAGTTCGTCGAGTATGTCTTCGGTCACGAAAGCACCACCCTGGATACGAGTCTCATACTGAACGTGCATCACCGCGTTGCCAGAGATGTTTCGATATCCGCCTCATCAAAGACGTATCCAAGACGCAGTACCAGAAGGAATCTATTCCGCCCCAGTAGTATCCGACTCGGTGAGCCGATAGAGCCGCTGTCGTGCGTCTGCGAAGTAAATATCGTCCTCGACGACGCCGGCGGATTCGAGTTCGTTTAGTGCATAGCGTACCGTCCGTGGAGACAATAGAGATTTTTCTGCGATCTGTTTCTGGGTCAGTTCGCCGTTGTACTCGAGGACCTTGTAGACAAGCTTGGCACTCGGCGCCAGATCGGACACGCCCTCCGTGTCACAGGTCGACATATCGGACAGATCCATTTGGCGTAGGATGGCTGTTTGAAAATAGTCTGCGATACGTGGCCTTCCCTACGTGCGTTCGTTTTATCGGGAGGAGAGACTGATAGTTGAGAGGTAAGATTTTATCGCCTCCCCGAACGAGGGCTAACTGGATTGTGAGGAATTTGGACGAAGAGAAACTCTTCACGCATATCGACTCGGAACAGTTTATCGATCACTATGTCGACCGGTTCGTTCAGGATATCGAGACGGACCGTATCTCTACATACGAGTTTGACAAGATGCTTCTCGCGGAGGGCGGCGAAGGGAACATTCCTGGAGAAGTGATCTGGGGAGCTGTTCGTGATTTTTCGAAGCACATCGGGATGCTCTCTGATATCCCAGACGACGCCGAGGCAATACGAGACATACAGCGATATCTCCAGCACCTCAATGCGAATCCGAATGAACAGGCGGTCAGTGCCTTCTTCACATATCTCCAGGACAACTACGAGTCTATCACGACTATTTCTGAGAACGCGCTCATCGAAATCCCCGATCCGACCGCTCCGAAGATCGGTGACTACCCGGTTGTCGACGTGATTCTCTATGCGCATCCTGATGGAACAGTAATGAAAACGGTCGAAGCGACACTCTACAGCGCGAGTTTCTCCGTCGACGATCCGGATGCGGTGTTCGACCACGTTAGCCAAAAAATCCCGTCGAGAGACGTCGAGCAATACGCCGATGACGTCTATCAGGCGACCGTTGAGGAGTTCCGAACCCGACTGACGGCCAATCTGATCGATAATCTGGATCGAGAAACGCTCACCGAGGCGGGCTATACAGAACTAAAGGAAGAACCGATCCCCGAAGACGTGAATCGACTCCACGCGGGAAAGACTGCCAGCTACTGGCAGAAAGAGATCTGGAACGTCGACGGGATCGACGCTACAACGGGCTTTGCCCGAATATGGTTTCTCCCGGACGAAGAGGTCGGCGTCATTGGCCCATCCGCGGGTGATTTCGACACAGACACTGCGATCTCTCGAATAAAAGCCGAATTGCAGTAGTGACACCACTCAACCGACGGTCGATCAAGCGTAGAGAAACCAGATAATTTATAATGTATTTTATTTGCCTGGAGAGACGAGGAAGGGTATGTCCCCCTCAGAGCTAATCGAGCGGCTGAACGAACACACCCCAGAGGGCGTGACTATCCACGATCAGCGGCAAGTAAACAGCCTCGGGCACGGTGGCCCGAGGCTTTTGTAGTTCCCTCAGTCGTGCGCTAGCACTCCCTGCTCGGCAAGCGAGCGGGATGAGGTTGGGCGGCTTACGCGCCCCGACCCGGACAGACGCACCAACCGGACTTGCGGTTGGGTTTTGTGAGTCCGGTAATCCGAATCAGTCCCGTCGATTTTCGCCTTCTCGCGCCACGCGATGTTCACCGACGCATTCCGGTCGGCGTGGTCTTGCACCACGGCACACTCGTCATTCGCACACCGGAACCTGCGGCCTTTCCGAACCCCACGTTCACCACAGCACGAACACGTCTTCGAGTTGTAGTACGCATCCACCGTGTCCGTGGGTATCTCTCGCCAGATCGCCTTGTACGAGACGAACGTCTCGAACTTGTGGAACGGCAGTTTGTGCAACCGGCGGTTCATATACGACCCGTACTGCATCTCCTTGCGGATACCGCTCATATCCTCGAACACGATAACCGGGTTCGAGAACTGCGCTGCGAACTCCACAACAGCACGGGAAAGGCGATGGAGTACCCATTCGGCGAATCGTTCCTCTTTGTCGCCGAGTTTCCGATGAATGCTCGTCTTGCCGTGTTCTTGACAGCGAGTGGTGATCGTGTGGTAGCGTTGGCGTTCCTGCTTCACCCATCCGTAGCCGAGGACAAGTGTACCCTTCGTCCGCATCGTCTCGCGGTCGAGAGCGGTAAGCGCGACGTTGCGCTCGTTGATATCCACGCCAACCACAGTATCGGCAGTATCAGGTTCGGGCACGTCGAACTCGCGTGTGACCGTGACGTGTAGGTAGTACACGCCATCGCAGTACAGGAGTTCGGCCTGCCCCACATCCACCTCATCCGACGTGAGGGCGTCTTGAAGTTCGTCCATTGTGTCCGGTTCGCCGCGCAGGTGTCCGTTCACCTTTTTGTAGGGTTTCGGGCTGATGCGAAATCGGACGCGGTTCGTGTCGTCGGCCACGGTGAGGCGGTAGCCTTCCGTGTGCGCCAGCACGAGTGGGTACGCACCAGATTTGTCCGTACTCGGCGGCGTCGGTTTGCCGTCATCAGGGTCGTCTTGATTCTCCCACCACTCTTTAAGCGAATGGTAGGAGTCCCACGTCTGGAGGGCTTTGCCGACGACCGCGCACTTGTTGTTCCGCAAGAAGTCGTCGCGGTCAACCTCCCGTTGTATCTCGGTGCGATTGTACCCTTGCCGTTTGAGGCGGATGGTGTCGTTGAATATCTCGCGTGAGGCGAGGCGGGCATCGTGAAGCCACGACCGCTCACCAGACGTTATGTGGAGGCGCGTCTGGATGGTTTTCGTGGCTTCCTCACCCATACTTTGACGGTTGTTCCATACTATCATAAATATAGGGATTAGGGATGGAGGGATACCGCAGTCATGCGTATTCGATTAGTTCTGCAAGTATTACTTCGTGTGGTTCCCGAAGTACCGCCATTCGATTCTCGGCGTAGTGGAGGACGATGTGCGAGAGTTGTTCGCGGAGACTGCCGACCACTTTAGATGTCTTTGAGACGGACTCTTCGTGACGGAGAATCGAACGAAGCAGTCGCTAGCTCTCCGATCGATACTCTCTAATTCAGATGGACTTCCGCGTCCTCCAAGGCGACATTGCCTAACAAGAGGCGGACGCACTGGTGAACGCTGCGGTAACCTCGCGCAAGATGGGAAGTGGCGTTGCCGGCGCGTTTCTCGACGTAGCAAACGGGCCACTCGAACGCGACGCAGTCGCTCGTGGACCAGTCGAACTGGGAGACGTGATCGTCACGGACGCGTACGATCTCGATGCCGACTACGTGATCCACACAGCTGCGATGTCCCATTCAGGCCCGTACCCAATCGCAACTGCCGAGAGTATTCGCGAGGCCACGCAAAATTCCCTCGAAACGGCCGATGAACCCGGCTGCGAATCGCTGGTATAGCCATTGCTTGGCTGTGACTCCGGCGGGTTCCACACACGAAGGCGCATCCCTCATCTGCGACGAGATCCAAGCGTTCGAACCGACGACACTCGAAGACGTTCGTGTTATCGCCTACTCGGACCGAGAGCGAAACATCCTACGACAGCTTGTGAGCGACCAGTAGCACCCCTAGACGGGTCGACTGAGTGGTGTTTCAAACCTGTTCTCGTGGGTCCGCTACTCCAACGGAGGGAAGGTAGTATCAACAACTGATAGAAGGGGTGTGACCGATATAGAGGTCACATGCGGCACGGCTGCGTCTTTGTACTGAAGACGCTGAACCAGCCGCTCAGTAGCCACGGAGTTTGCGAGATGCGCCGTCAGGACTCGCGCCACTTGTGGCCGCACTCGACGCAGGTGAACAGCCGAACCTCGTAGGAGCCGCCCGGCTTCGGCATCATCTCGTAGTAGGCTTGGTCGCTGTCGCAGTCCTCGGCCGGACAGGGCTCCTGCATCGTCTCGGTGGCGTCCTGGGTCGCGTCGGCCACGGCGGGTGCTCCGTCGTCCCGCTGTCCATTCTGGGTCGTCATCGCCGCTTCTGTGTGAGAGTCTCGCGGCTCCTCGTTCTCACAGGAGCGACACACCCACGTGTCGCCCTCTGTGTGCATTATCGAACCACACTCATCACAGAACTGCATATAAATAGGAGTACACGGTTGTCGGATATATGTGTTAACTTTCGATCCGTCGTGGAGTTCAGGCAACTGCTCTTACTGAGTGTATCTCGGACGGCGTCAGAGAAATTCCACGTATTGGCAGTTGCATATCGGCGACGAGAACTCACACTTTCAGGCTTGAAGCTACACTGAGAGAAGTACGATATCAGACGTCCACTACTGGAATTCGATATCGACGCGGTCGGTAGTTTCGCCGAACAGCCAGTCGGCGTGCTCGACGGCGTACTCGCGGTGGTCCTCTTCGATGAAGCCGAGCGCATCCTGCACGACCACCGGTCGGTAATCGCGGAGCCCGGCACTCCCTCCCGTATGGAGGACACAGACGTTCGCGAGCGTCCCGCAGATCAGGAGGTCGTCGATACCATGCGTATCGAGATGCCCTTCGAGATCGGTCCGATAGAACGCGTCGTAGGTGTGCTTGACGACGACGTGGTCCTCGTCTCGCACGTCGAGGTCGTCGACGAGTTCCGCATCCCACGTCCCCTCGACGACGTGTTCACCCCAGCGTTCGAACTCGTCGTAGTAGTGGGCATCATCGAACTGTTCGGGCGGATGGACATCCCGGGTAAAGACGATCGATGCGCCAGCGTCGCGGCCTGCCTGGATGACCTCGTTCACAGGATCAATCGCCTCCTCGCTCGCCGGTGCATACAGACTGCCGTCAGGGTGACAGAACCCGTTCTGCATGTCCACCACGATAACCGCGGTGCTCTCTGGATCGTATGCCATACACGAACGATTCGACTCGTCAGAGAATGAACGTTGGGGCAAAGCTCGACAGACGATACGGTGGACGTTATTGGTCTATGATCAGATAATTAGAAACGCCTGACTCGAGGCACCGTAGCTCGTCGTTTTAACACGAAGTGGCCTATAGACGCTGGTGTACCATGACCCAAACGACCTTCGGCTATCTCACCCCAGAAAACGCACCGCTCTTTACAGACCTGTATGAGTTGCGGATGGCACAGACGTACTACAATCAGAACCACAATCCAAAGGCAACGTTCAGTCTGTTCTTCCGTGACTTACCGGAGAATCGCGGATACATGGTGGCAGCGGGGCTCGAACAGGCGATTCACTTCATTCAAAACATCTCGTTCGGTGACCGAGCGCTCGATTTCCTGGACCAACAGGGATTTGATTCGTCGTTCCTCTCACATCTTGAGTCACTCGAATTTTCGGGCGAAGTACGGGCACTCCCCGAGGGGACACCCGTCTTCGCAAACGAGCCAATGCTCGAGGTCACTGCACCGATCTTACAGGCGCAGTTGCTGGAAACGGTCCTAATCAACCAGATCGGCTTCCAGACACTTATCGCGACCAAAGCGAGTCGGATGCGCGACGTGATCGACCGACAGGGTGACGGCCAGCGGCTGGTCGACTTCGGCTCACGACGTTCCCACGGGACGGACGCGGGAATCAAGGCCGCACGAGCCGCGTATATCGGGGGATTCGCGGGGTCTTCGAATACCGCTGCTGGGGAGTTATTCGGCGTTCCAGTCTTCGGGACGATGGCACACTCGTGGGTCCAGAGCTTTGAGTCCGAGCGCGAGTCTTTCGAGACGTTCGTGGCCGAGCACGGCGCCGACAGCATCCTACTGATCGACACATACGACACAGTACGCGGTGCACAGCTCGCAGAAGACGTCGCAGACGACGCCGGCGTGGACGTGCGCGGCGTACGACTCGATTCCGGGGATCTACCCGCGCTCTCCCAGGAAGTCGACGAAGTGACCCCTGATCTCGACCAGTACATCTCCTCGGGTATCGACGAATACGCGATTCAGGAGTTTTTCGAACGCGACGGCGTTGGGGTCGGATTCGGTCCGGGGACGGCACTGGTCACGAGTACGGATTCGCCGAAAGTCGAAGGAGTCTACAAGCTCGTCGCAGTCCAACGCGACGGCGAGATGCGCCCGACGATGAAACTCTCGACGGGAAAGCTGACTTATCCCGGTGCGAAGAGCGTCCGGCGGATTGAGGAAGACGACGAGTACGTCCGCGATATCGTTGGACTCCGTGACGAGTCACTATCCGGTGAAGAACAGCTCGTGACCGTCATCGAGAACGGTAAACGAGTGACTGAGCTCCCTGATCTCGAGGAGATTCGCGAGACTGCACGAGATCGACGGCAACGGATTCCGGAGACAGTTCGACAAATCGAGAACCCCGAATCCTATACGGTCGAGATCAGCGACGGCCTGCAAAAAGAGACTGAAGAGTTACAGACAGAACTCGAACAAAGAATCAACGAGTAGTGCATCAGCAACATCGCCCCTAACCAGGAGTAACTTCGCCACTATGAGAGTCCATCAGTGGCTACGGACTAATTTTAATCTCAGCAGTACGATTATTCGGTCTTAAACAGCGTCAGCTCCTCAGTTTCGTAGATGTTGATGAGTTCGTTGATGATCTCGTCGTAGCTTTCGTCCTCGATGCGAAGTGCGTCGAGTCGCTCGATTGTTTCTTCATTGACTGAGATGTCGGGCATCATCTCTCCATAGTCGAGGATACGACAAAACCCTCTCGACGGCACTGTCTAGTTCTGGATGACCTCAGCTGGCGTTCGTCCATCGAGTGCTTGGTTGGGTCTCTCGTGGTTGTAGTGGTGTCTGAAGCGTCGTAACCACTGTTTCGCGCTGGATTGACTGCCCCTCCAGAAGGAGTGAAAGCGGTCGATTCGCATGGTCACAGTCTGGAACCATTTTTCGATGTGGTTCCGGATTCGGTAGTCGAGCCGACCGCTCAAATCGTGACGTGAGAGGGCAGTCAGATAGCCGCCAGCATCGACGAGAAACACTGAATCGGCGACATCGTGTTTCTGAGTGAGCCGATGCAGGAACGCCGCCGCGGGGTCAGTCCCGCGGCGGCTGAACAAGTCAACTTCGAGAAGCAGCTTTGATTCAGTGTCAACAGCGGCGTACAACCACTTCTTCTCGCCGTCAACCTCGATCTGTTTCTCATCGACCGCGACCCGCGACGGCGACGCCGTCGGCGGGTCGCTTTGTGTTTCAGATAGCCTATGAACCCAGTTCCAGACTGCACCGTGAGAGCGATCGACACCCAACAGCTCTAAGATAGCGACCATCTCCCTGATCGACAGCCCCGCCGTATGGAGACGCACCCCAAACCACCGGACGGGTGTCGGGGTGCGCTCATTCTCCCAAACGTCTTGACTGTCCATTTCCAACGTCTCTCTGAGCAGGTCTGCGAGTGACATGAGCACCTCTCGCTACGGCCTGCTCACTTCTCAATCCCTCAACTAGACAGTGCCCTCTCGACACAGCAACGACCGAACGGACACCTACAAAACCTCGGTTGCGTAAGAACAAGAGGACTACCGTGCGCTATTACGTGATCTCGAATGACGAGACCCACCAGGAGGAGTGGGAGACAACACTCGAAGAACAGGGATTCGATGTCGTCGAGGAGTACGACCCCGACGCGATCATTATTACGCTCGGTGGCGATGGGACGATTCTCTACGCTACAAGGGCTTGTTCCGATCCGACGATCCTGCCGGTGCGAACAGGCGACTCGAAAGGGTTCAAGACACAGCTCGATAGTGACCAGCTGGTAGAGACGCTCGATAGGCTCGAATCGGAAACCAACGAAGATACGTACACAATCAGAGAGCACCGCAAGATTGCCGCCTACCACGACGGGACACAACTCCGCGGAGAATTCACCGCAATAAACGAGGTGAGTGTCCACCATTCGTCGCCGACTCTCGCAGCAGTGCTCACGATGCGGATTCAAGACGGAGGCGATTACTATGAATTCGATCGAATCGTCGGTGATGGGGTACTCGTAGCGACGCCATTTGGATCGACAGCCTACTATCAGTCGATCACTAACGGAACGTTCTCTGAGGGGCTCGGCGTCGCATTCAACAACGTCCACACGCCAGTCGAGACGCCGGACTATCTAGTGCTCTCGGCGGACGCCGTCGTCGAGGTCGAAATGCTGGAATCCGAGCACGCCTCCAGCGCGGTCCTCACACGAGACAACGCTGAAGAGACGTACGAACTGACCGTTGGCGAACCGATCGAGATTCGCCAGGCTGACGAATCCGTCGAGATACTTGAGCCGCTGGTTCCAGATAGCTGAGTTCCGCCGTGTGAGTCAGGAGTTGGTAAGCCGCTGGCGTTCCGTCTCGAATTCCGTCTGGAGTCCCATCTCGTTGAGTGCTGTCGTCGCCTCGTTCAGTCCGTCCCTCGAACGCAAGCCGCGATACGGGACGATGTCGCCACGGGTGCTGGATCGAAGTATAACGTGACAGGACTCGTCGGAGTCAGTTGAACCGCAACCTCGCCGTCCCGAATCTGCCGCAGCCCAAAATTCCCTCAAGCCGCCTCGATGGGAACTCCGCTCGCCTCAGTCTCGACGTGAGCGAGCACGTCTTCGAGTTCATTTCGCACATGGGGTGTCAACCCCCACGCGTCCAGCAGGCCATCGCGGCTGGCAATCGCCTCGAATCGCACTTCGAGTTCGTCGAGTGTGAGTTCACCGTCGCTCCCGTACCCAAAGACGCCGAGACAATCGGCTGTCTCAAGGTCGTCGAGGGCGACCAGTCCGATACGTCCGTCACCGGACTCCGAAGGCCTGGTTCGTCTCCCCTCGCGAGGACGTCACACCCGCGTCGACACCGACGACGAGGTCGATGTCCAGCTGCCGGGCAGCCGCATCGATTCCCCGGCGGACGGCATCGACACCGTGCGAAATGTCGATGAGTGCCGTGTCGGTATCGTAGTGGCGAGCGACGAGCGTCTCCGTGAATTCGAGCCCGTCCTGCGTTCACGTCTCAGCGCTCGCGAGCCCGACTGTCTCGCTGAGACGGTCGAGACCACCGATCTCGTCGAAGGACCGCGGACCAGGACGGGTATCCTTCGGCACGGGTTCCCACGCGATACCGCCGAGGAGGACATCGAGTCCGTGCTGTTCCAGTAACCGAGCGGTCGGAAGACTCCCGACGATATCGCCGCTCCCACCGATACCGAACACGAGTGCGGAGTCGAAGTCGAACAGCGCCTCGAGGGAGTCCATATATGCGTCTTCGAGAGCTACTACGAAGAACGATACGCCGGCAACACACCGGTCACTCACGCAACGCGTCAGTGACGATCTGTTCGTGATCGAATCCCATCTCGGGCAGATTCTCCGGATCGAACGTCTCCACTTGCGCGGCTTCTTCACGAGGCGTCGGTGTTTGGTCACCACGAGGCGTACATCGATACGCTGCACTCACGTTTCCGCGCTCGTCTCGGTCGGGATCATCGTAGAGGCCGACGAACCCGTCAATAGTTACGTCGAGACCGACTTCCTCCTTCGTTTCTCGGATACACGCTTCCCGTGTAGTTTCATCCGGTTCGACGAGTCCACCGGGAAGGACCCACGATCCTTCGAACGGTGGATGATTTCGTTCGAGAAGGACAACTTCTCCATCGATTACGATTACAGCGTCGACCGTCAGTGCCCGTACATCGACCATACGGACTGGTTCAATAACGGGGCACTAAGATGTGCAGGACAAACAGCCAGAGCTCAGAAAACTCCAGCCGAGACAATTCTCTGGAGTACGATCTCTGAGTATGAGAACGAGGGACATACCATATTAGGCTAGGGGCCGTAGAGCTAACTGATGCCCGAAGAAGTACTCTTCAAGACTGAAGAATCGCGCTCCCGGTCGGAGATCGCCGAAACGCTCGTCGCTGCTGCCGAGCAGATCGAAGCAGGGACAGTCCAGCTAGAGAGTACGGATCAATCAGAGACTGTCACTGTTCCCGAGGAACCGACGTTCGAAGTCGAGCTCGAACGTCTCACCGACTCGGAAACCGGAGAACAACGATACGAGCTCGAATACGAGCTTCACTGGACGGAATAAGCGCCCCGATACTGGGACCGATCCTCAAAAGGCGGTTCCCTGAGACGCCTCGTAGGTGCCGACGAGCTGCGTCGCTGCGAGAATCTCAGCCTCCATCGCGATCGCCGACCCCAGCCGTGCTTTCCGCGTCTCCTCGGGCATCTCAAGTTCAGAATCGAGCGCGAGGAGCTTGAACCGGTAGTCGTGACTTCCCTCCGGCGGCGAGGGTCCACCGTATCCCTGTTCGACGTAGTCGTTGTAACCCTCGACAGCGCGAACAGCGTCCCAATCCTCCGGAATCGTTCCGATATTGGGGTCGATGTCCCAGGCCAACCAGTGGTCCCACGTGTGGCCGGCGACGGGCTGTGCATCGGGGTCGTCAAGCACTAACACCAGGGCTTCAGCCTCAGCCGGAACGCCGCTAATATCGAGCTGTGGATTGGCGTTCTCGTTGACGTAGCCGGTCGAATCAGGCATCGGTTCGCCGTCATCGAAGGCAAAACTCGTCAGTTGAAGATCGTCTTGCTGCTCGATATCTCCGTGGAGTGGTGTTGACATATCCTATCGACCTCCGTAGTGGGCGACAGACAGGGCAGTCACCCCTCAAATAGATGGTAATGTGATGGTCTCTTAATAGTTCAGGATTGAGACAGAGCTTGGTTTTCAGAATGGCCACTCACCACTGACGAAGGGCGCGTGACCCGTGTTCCCACGAGAGAATTCCGAGGAACGTTGCGACGCCCGATAGCGCGGCGAATCCGCCGACGAAGAACACCCACTCGATGCCAAACTGACCCATCACCCACCCACCGGCGAGCGGGGCGAGGACGCTTCCGGGTTTCCAGACCAGTGAGCGAACGCCGAAGCTACTCGTAATGCCCTCGCCTTTCCCCTCGTCCGCGAATAGGGCCATACTCGCAGGTTCCCGGAATGCGTCTGCGATACCGAGCAATCCATTCAGAATCAGGACTACGACGACGGCACCAGTGATCTCTCCTGCCATCGGGACGGAGAACGTGAGAAGTCCATCGAACGTCGACGCGAACGGGAACGCGAGTGCGATCAGCCCGTAGGCGCCGCCACCGGCGAAGACGAACAGCGCTCGACCCTGCCGGTCCGAGAACCGACCTGTGATCGGCTGACAGACCATGTTCGTCACCTTCTCGGTTGCGAGGACTGCACCGACAACGACAGTACCGTACGCGAGCCCGCCTTGGGCAGCCGACACGCCGACGAAAATGGGCACCCACTTGCGAACGAGGGAGACAGCGACGGCATACTGAGCGCGAAAGCTGGTGAGCGTCACGATCCGGCGATTCACTGCGAGATCGGTGAATGCGAAGCCGGTAATCGTGGTCTCATCACTGTCGACGAACAGCCAGATACTCACAGCGGCGACAACCAAGAGGACCGTCAACATGCCAAATAGGATATCAAATCCGGTGAGTGCGAAGAGAATACCGGAACCGATCGTCCCCGCGATACCCGCGGCCATCCGAAAGGCGTTGTACTTACCGATGAGATTCGCACGGCCGTCGTTCGGGGCGAGTTCTCCAACGAGGGCGAGCCCCAACAGTCCTGTACCTGTGAGACCGAATCCCTGGAGAAACCGTGCCGCGAGGAATCCAGAGATGGTCGTGACGCGGGCGAGCGCCAGATATGCCACGGCACTCACGATCAGCGCCCCAACGAGGAGCAGCCGCTTGCTATACCGATCACCCGCCCAGCCGAGTGGAACGATACCAACCGTCCGGGCGAGTTCAAGCGCGGTGATGAAGAGGCCGATCGTCACGCCGGTTGCCCCGAGCGCATCGATGTAGTCCGGCAGAAGCGTCAGGACTGTCATGAACCCGAAACTGGTGGCGAATCGAGTGAGGTAGAGCGAGGAAAACTGCAACTCGTCGTTCGTCACAGCCATATCAAGTCAGGATTTCGTCGACATCGCAAAACGGGTTCCGAAACCGAAGTCGAATCAGAGTAGACGTACATCGCTGGCCCCCGATACTCTGTCCCCGCTCGCTCATCCGTGGAGTTCGGGATGGCACCATTCAATCTGCGCCCTCGAAAATGATGATCGCGACCGAGAGACCGACGATGGCCGAGAGGGGTTCGGGGCCACCAAAGGCTTCGAGGCCAACAACATCGAGACCCTCAGGACCGACGAGAATTCCAGCGAGAATAAGAAAGAGCACGCTCGGGATCTCCAGCCGGTCGGCTAACACCTGGGCTGCGACACCCAGCCCTAAGATGGTCACGACGAGGGGAATCAAACCGGTCCCGGAACTCACAGGGAGCGCACCTATCTGAACGAAACTGCTCCCGATATAAAATCACCGTGAAATTCCTGTCCGGCGATTCCAGCAGATTTCTTCTGATTGTATCGAAGTCGGAACGGCTTTTTCAATCCTTCAGAAAGTATCCCTATGCGAGTAACTGACGTCGAGACGTTCGTCGTCGACGCCGACTGGCGGAACTGGTTCTTTGTCCAGATCAAGACAGACGAAGGTATCACCGGTGTCGGTGAGGCACTAAGTGGTGAAGGACTGACCGCAGCCCTCGAAGCCACCGCAGAAGCACACAAGCACTACGTGATCGGCGAGGACCCGCTGAATCGGAAACAAATCAATCGAAAGCTCCGGCGCTATCCCTTCGCGTGGCGAGCCGGGAAGCTCATCAACGCGGTCGCTGCGGCAATCGACATCGCACTCTGGGATATCGCCGGCAAGCACTACGGCGAACCGGTCTGGAAACTTCTTGGCGGCAAGGTTCACGACGAGATCCCCGTCTACGCAAACGGCTGGCACATCGGCGACCGCACGCCAGAGAACTACGCCCATCATGCCGAGAAGGCGGTCGACGAACAAGGATATCCAGCACTGAAGTGTGACCCGTTCGCCCACTACGAACACTCTTTGACCGATGCGCAGCTCAACGAAGTCGCCGACCTCCTCGACGCCGTTCGAGACGCCGTCGGGTGGGATATCGGTATCGCCCTCGACTGTCACGGTCGGTTTACCCGCCGGGGAGCAATCGAGGTCGCAGACGCGCTCGAAGAGTACGACATCATGTTCCTCGAAGAGCCGGTCGAACTCGAAGACCGTGAAGTGATGGCTGACGTAACCCAGCACGTCAATATGCCCGTCGCCACCGGCGAGCGCATCTACAATAACGAGACGATGGAAGATCTCGTCCGGAAGCAGGCCTGCGACATCATCCAGCCGGACGTGACGAACTACGGAAGCCTCCGAGAAGTCCAGCACGCCGCAGCGATGGCGGACGCTCGATACATGACGATCGCACCGCACAACCCGAACGCCGGTGTCAGTACGGCTGCGTCAGTCCATCTGTGTGCCGGACTCGAAAATCTTGAAGTCCTCGAACATATGAGTCGAGACGTCGAGTGGGGTGACGAAATCATCGAACACGAGTACACCGTGGAAGATGGAGTTATCGAGGTGCCAGATGAACCGGGACTCGGTGTCACATTCCATCCGGACGCGGCTCGTGAGTATCCCGGAGAGCCAAAGGATAGTCACAGCCTCTTCGACAAGGAAGGAGCACTCAAACGTCCATAGTCCTTCACACTGTACCTTTTAGGACGAGCAGCCAGGCCGACACACGTAAAACGTACCACTCCAAGTTCGAGACAGATGAAGAATGTTGATGATCTCATTTCGGATGCTGCTTCCTTAGCCAATCGAGGGGTGTCAAAGGGCGAAATCGCAGACGAGCTGAACGTCTCTCGTGAAACTGCCAGCTGGTTGGTCGAACGGAGTAAATCGACGACCCGAGATACTCAATCGGTAGACACAAAGAAACCTCACGATATTCATGTAGATTGGAATGCCATCGGGCGTGATAGCACACGGTTAACGCATATTGGAAACGCGATGGCTAATATGCTCCCAAACCAACATCAAGAACCAGCACTCACGGTCGGTATTGAGAAAGCCGGGACACCGCTCGCAACCGTCGTGGCCCAAACACTCGACACTGGTCTCGCTACGTACACGCCACGCAAACATCAATGGGAGAACGGTGATATCGAGGGTCTCGAGGGTAGTTTCTCGCGGAATTTTTCCAGTGTCCATGGATACGATTGCCATATCGTTGATGACACGATTACTAGTGGAACGACGTTACGCGAAACTATTGAGGCGATAACCGATACAGGGGGAAACCCAGTCGCTGCAGCTGTACTGATCGATAAACAGGGAGTCGAGGATATCGATGGTGTTCCAATATATTCCCTCATTGATGTTCTATCCGTTAATGCATAATCACTAGTCTACGGGCTACCAACGAACCCCCGACTCAATTCGTTGCGGCCTGAACTGTATGTCGATTTTAAGCCCGCAACAGGATACCGTTTGCTGGAACAAGATGGATTCGAAAGAGACAGTCAGTGGTTATCAAGTTCTGTAACTTTTGTTGTAAGGCATTCTGGACACTGAATGCGCTGGGGAGCAGTCTGAGACTCAAA
The DNA here is from genome assembly GCF_042663585.1 of Natronoarchaeum sp. GCM10025321. Taxonomy (NCBI): domain Archaea; kingdom Methanobacteriati; phylum Methanobacteriota; class Halobacteria; order Halobacteriales; family Natronoarchaeaceae; genus Natronoarchaeum; species Natronoarchaeum sp. GCM10025321. The sequence continues at coordinate 35,063 of NZ_JBHTAN010000002.1, read as the reverse complement.
TTCCGTGTTACATTCAGTACAACAGTAATGATGTGTTGTAGCAGACGACTCACTGAGTCCGAGGACACGCCGGATGTTCTGAAACACAGCCATTCAGCATAGAAGGTGAACCGGCCGTAGACAAATCATTACTGGAGGAGACGTTCCGGGAAACGCGTTAGTAGATCGTTCAGCCGAATCGGACAATACGTCTTGTTTTACTGAATCAAGAAAAGCATACTTCCTTGAGGGATCAGAATAGCTACCGTTCCTACTCCCCGTCATCGAAGTGTAAGTCCTGGCATCGTCAACCCTTCCGACGACGACCAAAGTACAAACAGGAGGCGAGTGTAAACGGAGATATGGCATCGGCACTGGCAGACGAAGCGTGTGAAGCGTGTACGTCAGAGGATAAGCCGCTCACCGAGGCTGAATACTCGGAGTACCTTGCCGAACTCGACGAAGACGTGTGGGAAGTAGTAGACGAACACCACCTCAAAGGGACCTACGAGTTCGACGATTTTCGTGACGCACTCGAGTTTACCTACGAAGTCGGCGAACTCGCCGAGGAAGAATAGCATCATCCAGATATCCACCTCCAGTGGGGAGAGGTAAAAATCGAGATGTGGACGCACAAGATCGACGGCCTCCACAAAACCGACTTCGTGATGGCGGCACGAATGGATCGAATCCACGAAGAGTACGCCCCAGAGTAACGATACTATATACGACGCCCGAATCCACGGGTATTTACGTTGGGACCGCCAGTTTTCACGTAACCGAAATACGCGTTGTCCCCGGGAAGGTCAAGAAGTCCAGATACATCGACTAATGGTCACAGATTGACCTGCTGTCGAAGCCAGCTTCACACCGGCTCTCCTTCACCAGGCGGACTTTGACGAGTTCTGGGATCGCTCTGATCGGACCCCGACTATGGAAATCGAAATCGCAACTATTGGCGGCTACGAGGAAGTCGGCCGCCAGATGACAGCCGTCCGTGCCGGCGACGACATCGTCGTCTTCGACATGGGTCTCAACCTCTCGAAAGTACTGATTCACGACAACCTCCAGACGGAGGAGATGCACTCGCTCGACCTCATCGACATGGGTGCCATCCCTGACGACCGGGTGATGAGCGACCTCGAGGGCGACGTACAAGCGATCGTCCCGACGCACGGTCACCTCGATCACATCGGTGCAATCAGCAAACTGGCGCATCGCTACGACGCTCCGATCGTCGCCGCGCCGTTCACCCTCGAACTCGTCAAGGAAGAGATCCAAGACGAGGGGAAGTTCCAGGTCCAGAACGACCTCATTGAGATGGACGCCGGCGAGACGATGCCAATCGGCGAACGGTGTGAACTGGAGTTCGTCAACGTCACGCACTCCATCATCAACGCCATCAACCCAGTCCTCCACACGCCCGAAGGTGCCATCGTCTACGGGCTGGACAAACGCATCGACCACACCCCCGTTATCGGTGACCCCATCGATATGAAGCGGTTCCGCGAAATCGGCCGCGAGGGTGAAGGCGTTCTCTGTTACATCGAGGACTGCACCAACGCGAACAAGAAGGGACGAACGCCGAGCGAAGCTGTCGCGCGGAGCCAACTCCGGGACGTCATCCAAAGCCTCGAAGACTACGACGGCGGGATCGTCGCGACGACGTTCTCGAGCCACATCGCTCGCGTCACGAGTCTGGTCGAATTCGCCGAAGAGATCGGGCGCCAGCCCGTCCTGCTCGGCCGGTCGATGGAGAAGTACTCGGGGACGGCCGAGCGCGTCGGCGCTGCGACCTTCCCCGACGACCTCGGCATGTACGGGCACCGGAAGTCCGTCGATCGGGCCTTCAAGCGAATCATGAACGAAGGTAAGGAGAACTACCTCCCGGTCGTAACGGGCCACCAGGGCGAGCCGCGCGCGATGCTCACGCGGATGGGACGCGGCGAGACCCCGTACGAACTTGACGACGGCGACAAGGTCATCTTCTCGGCTCGTGTGATTCCGGAGCCGACGAACGAGGGGCAGCGCTACCAGTCCGAGAAGCTTCTCGGGATGCAGGGTGCGCGTATCTACGACGACGTCCACGTCTCCGGCCATCTTTCCCAGGAGGGCCACTACGCGATGCTCGATGCGCTTCAACCGCAGCACGTGATCCCGTCACACCAGGACATGAAGGGGTATTCTGGCTATGTCGACCTCGCCGCAAAGCAGGGCTACAAACTGGGGCGTGATCTCCACGTCACCTCGAACGGGAACATCCTCCAGTTGGTCTAACCTCAAGCGAAGAGATCAGCTCGGGAAATAACAACTGGTTTCCCGAGTCTGTCGTATCGTAAGAGTATGCAGGACGAACGCCTCGACGTCGAACTCGACTTCGGTGAGGATGGACTGATTCCCGCGATTGCACAGGACGCCGAGACGGGTGACGTGCTGATGCTCGCGTACGTGTCCCCGGAGGCGCTCGCGGAAACCCAGAACACGGGGCTTGCTCACTACTACTCTCGGAGTCGCGACGAACTCTGGCAGAAAGGCGGCTCCAGTGGACATGTCCAACAGGTAAAGGAAATCCGCGTCGACTGTGATGGTGATGCGCTTCTCTATCGAATCGACCAGGAAGGTGGAGCGTGTCACACGGGCTATCGCTCCTGCTTCTATCGAACGATCGAAGGCGAGACCGTCGGCGAGAAAGTCTTTGAACCGGACGAGGTCTACGAATAGCGGTTGTGTCGGCGTGAAATAGCAGGAGGTGGATTTGAACCACCGATCTCCAGGTCATGAGCCTGGTGGAATCTCCGAGCTATCCTATCCCGCTACATACTACTCTACGAAAGTCGCGGATAAGCGTTGAGAAGTCGTCTTCGTGTGGGAATTAGTCACTCGATTTGTCGCTCGACTGCGTCCATCGCCAAACAACCTCGCCGGATGTAGCTGTGTATTCGCCCTTCGATCGGGCACTACAATTCTCACACACCAGCGTGAAAATTCCATACTCGTCGGTCTCAACCTCCTGTTGGGTACTGCAGTCCGGGCAGGTTACAGTTGAGTCAGCCATTGTCAGTAGCGCACCTATGGAGCAGCCGTGCCCTCGAGCCGAGTCTTATCGAGGATATTCCCGACAACTGCATCTACGAGTTCCTCTTTTTCTGTCACAGAGGGGAGCCCGAGCGTGGTCTCTAGGGCGTATAAACGGAAGCGGTAGGTCTGTTCCTGGCCGGTCGGGTTGGGTCCACCGTATCCGTGTTCTCCAAAGTCGTTTTGACCTTCTGTCGCCTGTTCGGGATCCCACCCTTCAGGAATCTCTTCCCGTGTTGGCGGAATATCCCACACGAGCCAATGGTTCCAGACATCTTTGCTCGAGGAACTGGGGTTCGGGCTATCGACGATCAACACCAGCGAAGCGCTCTCCGCTGGAACACCTTCGATTGTCAGTGGCGGGTTGATGTTCTCCTCCGTATAGCCGTAGCGATCCGGAATCCGACCGCCATCCTCGAACGCCGGACTTCGTAAGATCAGGTCTGTCATATGTCATCACCGTCTGGCGTATCGACTCCGATACGAAAGACATGTAGGAATTCTATGGCCGGCTGAAAAAGCTTCGTAAGCCGTTAAGAGCAAACACTGTACGAGACAATAGATAATTCAATCACAAATCAATTTCTTCGAGGGCTTCAGTAGCTACGTCTCCGAGCTCACCAGCTTCAATATGCGAGTACCGCTCCCGAACCATCTCCTCCGAGTTGTCGAGGTAACGGGCTGCTACAGTGTATCCGAAAGCCCGGACGAGCACCTCACCCATCCCGCGGCGCCCCCCATGAGGTGCAAGATAGTCGTGTTTCGGATGGGCGATGTCGATTTCGGCGGCCTCCGAGAACCGTTGGAGAATCGACCGTGCGCCGTCCGTCGTGATTGACGGCGGCCGAATGTCCTCATCGAGCGCAAGCAGGAGGTCCCGAGCGTACACCTCACGCCGCTCGTCGATTGCATCCGGGCGTTCTCCTCGTTCGGCTAGCTCTTCCGAGAGGAGCTCCGCGAGCGTCCGTTGGTCGAACGTCGGAAACACCGGCCACCGCTCCGTCGGTGGGTTCATCAGCTGGCGATAACTTCGCAGCGGAGAAATCACTGGATCGGGGAGACTCGCGGCGTCCCACTGCTGTTTCTTCCGGTAGACGTCCATACTCCCGTCGTCAAGGGAGAGGTCCTCCCAGCGGACGCCGCGCCGGCGTGGGTCGTTTGGGTCCCGAAGGAGTTCCCCGACCCGAACGGCGGTGTACGCGAGAACGAACACCAAAGCCCGGTCACGAGCCGCCTTCAGCGCCTCGTAGCGTGCTCGCTGCTTGTCGAGAGTGTCAGTATCCTCTGGGAGTGTCGTGTACGCCTCGACGGCGTCACGAGCCCGTTCGTCGACGTGGCGGGTGAGGGCGTGGCGCTGTTCGGACGTCCAGGCCTGCTGGTCACCGGGCTTGCGGCCGTCGTCCTCCGGCAACGGCGCCATCGCACTCGCCCGCTGCGCGTAGTGGGCCTCAAGATATCCTTCGTTGACGCACCAGCCGCACCACGCAGAGATATAGCGATAATAGGTTTGTACCGTATTCTGCTTGAGTCCCCGATCTCCACCGAGATGTCGGGCGTACTCCCGAAACACGCGTTCGTCGAGATCGTCGAAGGTTGGTTTGCGGTCGACATCGTCGGAGACGATCCCGGTCCAGTCGTCGGCGCCGCGGTCGCCGGCGGCCCACTCGGCGAACCGTTCGAGCTCGCGTGCAGCGTTACGTCGATAGTTCCCACCGTCGCCGCCGCGGCCTTTCCCCTTGTCTTGGAGGTAGCGCTCGAAGCTATCGTCGAGCGGCGTCGAAAGCGCTCGATCAGGCATCCACCGGCCCTCCACCGTCCTGTAGACCCGGTCTCGGTGCCGCTACCCCGGGGGAAGCGCCGTCGTGAGGCGGTTGCAGCATTCGTGCTTCACCGACGGCGGCGGGGTACTTCAAAGTGGTCGTGATTACCGGCGTAATCATGATCATTCTCTAAATCAATAGTATCGATAGATTCCAGGGTATAGGACCCACAGAGGACGAATTATCGTGCAGTAGACATCTATATACCATATCCTGCTATACAAAATATTGACCGGTTTAGAACAATTCGAGTGCGAGCAACAATGCATTTAGTAGCGACTTTGCGCCCTGGATGAGTATTCTTGCTATAGACCCTATACTCCGCTCGTGGGGTTCGTCAGGGCATCTAACATCAGGTAGAAGATTTCAAAGAGAATCTCAATCCAAGCAGGAGAAGTCGTTGGTGCTGTTCCCAGTGTTGCCCCGTGCGCCCCGCCGAGTGAGAACCCGTGCGGACCTCCAAAGGTGCCACCTGTCATCTATGGCTTCCTTTCTCACCCTAATAGATAAACATGAGGCGACGCCAGTATAGCGGAATTAGTCGGCGGTCACAACAACATTTTAGAAAACAGGTATTACTGAACTGGCGGAGGGCTGTTCCTTTTCAACTGTTACAGATCATAGCCCCATTCGCGGAGCTTTGACGCGATCAGATCAGGGTGTTCGTGTGCGACCGCGATTGCCGCCTCACGGTAATCAGACTTGTAGACCATCTCGCCGAGTTCCTCCTCCAGCTTATCGAGTGCATCTTCCTCGGCGTCAGTGAACTGCTCGCGGAGGAAAAACGGCACCTGCTCGCGGTCAGCGTTGACGTTCTCCCGCCGAAGCGTGTACGGGATCGACGACCGATCAAGGCGATTGTCAGGATCAGAGCTGCCCGACGGGGTGGCGTCCTGCGCAGACGTCGCGTCGGACGTATCGCTTGCGTACTCGTTAGGGATCGGCTCATCGACCGCTTCCGATTCAGAGTCGTCGTCCTCTGAGTCGTCCGAGTCCTCTCCGAGTCCCGCGTCCTCGGTGCCGGATTTGAGGCCCATTAAGCAGTCACCTCCGGCGCATCGAGGTCGGCCTGCGCTTCGAGGTGGCGTGCAAGATCGTCGAACTGATCAAGTGTATCGAGTTCGTGCGTGCGCTCGCGGGTTCGGTGCTTGTCGACATACATTTGTGGGCTACATTGTTGTTTCCAGCATCCTTCCATGAGCGACCGGCGTTCACCGATCACGACCGGGACAGGGTATGGGCTCGATTGTAGTTCGTCGAGAATCTCCTTCTGGTCATTTGTTCCGGAATAGCCGACCGGGACGACCGCGAGAACGCCGACGCCGACATCAACCTCGCGTTCGAGGCCGTTGACAAGATCGTCAAGACCGCTGATCGATTCCTGGCCTTTCGCCGTCGCCTCGAACGGAATCACGACGTTTCGTACCGCGACGAGCGCGTTATACAGGACCGGCCCTGCCTTTCCGGCCGTGTCGACGATTAGGACGTCGTAGTGGTCGCTGACGTTCGCCTCTTTCAGCACCCGGTGGAGTTGGTGATACATGCTGTACGAATCCCCGAGGCGTTCAGCCTGCTCTTTCTCGTTGAGCAGAAACTCGGGAAGGTCCTCGAGCATGTTGTGTGACGGGATTAGGTCGACGCCGTGTTCGACCGTGTGGGCGAGATCGTGGAAGTCGCCGCCCGGACGACCAGCCATGTGGCGAACGAGGTTGTCAAGCGACGAGTCGCCGCGGTCGTATTCCGGCCCAAAAAAGTACGTCAAGCTGCCGTTCTGAGTGTCCATGTCGATCGCCAGCACATCGTGTCCGGCGCGAGCGTGTTCGACTGCCAGCGTCGCAGCGCTCGTCGTCTTGCCGACGCCGCCCGCCTCAGACACAGGTGTATAGGTGAGCATCTACCAGATAGTTGTAGCCCATATATATAAAACTCAGTCAGACGTTATAACTACAAATTACAACTATACTCCATAGCTATAATCACTAACTGGCAGACACAACATGTTCTATTGAAAAATAACACCGAAGAGAAATATGCTATAGGTATAAAATATAACTATACTCTATAACTATAGCTACTACCTATATCCAAGACAGTCAACACACGCGATCGGGTACACGGGTAAGGTACGACAAAATGCTGGCGTGTTGATGGAGTGATGACTGATGACCCCACAAGGTGCAGCGGGGAGGAGCGTACTCATACTCATTCACCGATTTGGAAATATACTTCGAGCAATTACAATCAGGATCACATACTCCTCAATACGAGGAGTGACTGTTACGACTTTCGCGCGGTCGTTGTAATCAATAATATCGTATTTGGCAAGCTTTGGCAGGTGGTTCTGAATTAACCCATTATATACTGATTCATAATCTTCGGTAGTGACTTCTCGTGGTGAAATCCCATTTTCGACGCCTCCAATCACCCTAGCCAGATGTCTGACTTCGATATCCTGTTCATACCCGAATAGGAATAAGTAATTTAATAGAAAGACTCGCCGTTTATTTCCGAGTATTCCAAGGACATTCGACACGCTACCGGGGTAATGAACAGTAGACGTCATACACGATCTCCTCGAGTTCCAGTCGGTGGCTTATTCCGATTCTGACCGTCGGATTTTTGCAGTTTGTCGGTTTGGATGGACATGCTGTCTGTCTCAGGCAGCGCGGGTGCGGTGTCTCCAGCACCGCCCTCGTTTCTGAGGGACCGCGCTTCATACCATCCACTCTCTCCCAGGTCCTTAATTCTAACGTAGTAAATTGCTCTGTTAGAAAAATGCAGAAGGATACGACTATACGAACTGATGCGTATTCGTCACACATGACTAATGAGGAATACGCTCCGAGCGAAAACGAGGAAGAAATCCTGAATGTTTTGAAAGAAGGGCGGAGTTCATCTCAACCCTGGGGACGAGCGAATCCATTATTCCTACGGGAACAAACCGGACTAAACAAACAGCAGATAAATTATGCACTTAGGCAACTCATCGCTGCTGGATGGATAACAAAGGTCACAGAGGGGCTTTATGAATTCGTGGACGATCCCCGAAATGGTAACGCCTGAATTATTGAGTATCAGACCTTTCCTTCGACCCAAGCAGCTGTAATTTTATTTTCCTGCGATTCTGCGGCATCATCGAGGATGCGGCTACACATAGATAGGACCTGTCGGATATTGCCTTGTGATGTTTGGAGAATTAAATCCAACGCCTCCTCAGAGAATGGGTCTATCCCCTCATTTTTATCAGAAGTGACCCTCTCTTGATCTAAATAATCACTCACCAACTCATAGAGGTTCTCACTGGTGAGAGGCTTCAGAGCCACTTCCTCGCCGATGCGCTCCGAGAACGCGTGATACTCGCTCATGACGTCCTGCCAGACTTCGGGAGCACACCCGAACAACATACAGAGGCCCGAACTGTTCTGATCCATCAGGTGCCGAATACTGTTGAGTGTTGCCTGTTCATCCTTAGGTGAGAGTCGTGCGATGCTCTCGAACTCGTCGACGAAGACGAAAATACCGGTATAGCCGAGTTCGAGCAGCATATTTTTGAGTGCGGTGAAGGCCCGAACACCCATCGTGTCGTCGTCGAGTGCGCTGTGAATTTCCATCTCCTTGCGCTGCTCGTATCGAATCCCCTCAGCGGTGAGCCACTGCCACGCGTAGAGATTCGTGTCCTCGTACACCATGTGGATGATGGCACGTGCAAAATCGGCGAATTTCGTAACATCGCTGAGGCGGCTTCATCTTCGCGCCCGAGGTCGGCCTCCACGAGAACGTCCACGAACTCGACTTCTCCTCGTTGTATCCGAACATCATCTGTACGCGGAACGTCTCGCCGGACGTCATCCGATGTAGCTGCCACAGCGACCGCGACGACATCCCCGGCCTCGGATACTCGATCTGCGACGACCGGGGCTACCTCGTCGACGTGCTACAGCCGGTCATCGACGCTCGCGACGAGATCAAGGCGGCCATCCGTCGCGAGAAGGATCTGGACAATCCTGACGAGGATCGGCTGGCGGAACTCGAGGGGCGGTCGGGAGCGCTGAAGTGGATCCTCGTCGCCTGCTTTGGGTATCAGGGGTTCAGCAACGCGAAGTTCGGCCGTATCGAGTGTCACGAGGTAATCAACGCGTTTGCTCGCGAGATTCTGCTGACGGCGAAACAACGGCTGGAAGCCGGCGGCTGGCGCGTCGTCCACGGCATCGTCGACTCCATCTGGGTAACCCCGGACCCTGACGTCGACGACGAGGACCGCGAGGACCTCGAGACGCTCGCGACGGCAATCACGGAAGAGGTCGAGATCCGGCTCGAACACGAAGCTCACTACGACTGGGTGGCGTTCGTGCCGCAGCGCGAGAGCGACGCCGGCGCGTTGACAAAGTACTTCGGGAAGGTCGCCGGCGACGACGATTTCAAGATACGCGGTATCGAAGCTCGGCAGCGCTCAACCCCACCGTTCATCGAGGACATCCAGCGGGACTGTCTCGAACGGCTCGATGCAACTCGATCTCCGGACGCCGTCCTCGACTGTCTCCAGGACGCGATCAAGCGCCTCCACGCTGGAACGGTGCCGGTCGAGCAGCTCGTCGAACGGAATCGTGTCTCCAAGCCGCTGGAAGGGTACACGCAGAACACGCAGAACGTGGCGGCGCTGAAGCGGGCTCGGGCCCAGGACCTCGCTATCCACCCGGGACAGGACATCGAGTACGTGGTCGTCGACGACGAGAAGAGTTCGCGAGAGCGGGTCGCGTTGGCCCACGAAGAGGTAGAGTCGTACGATGCGGCGTACTACGAGACGCAACTCGTCAGAGCGGTCGAGAGTGTGCTGGCACCGCTTGGCTGGGATCGGACAGACATTCGACGGAGACTCGCAGAGACACGAGAGCTGGAGCTGACGGAGTTTACAGCAGCCCGGAACGGATGAGTAGTCTCAAATCTCTTTTGAGGTGAGCAAAATCACAAGTGGGCGACGAGGTCGATCCCATTCACACTCTGGGGGGTCCTGCTCTCTGGAACACCCCCCGGAGTGTGAATGGAGGCAAATCAATCACACCGAGGGTAGACAACCTATATGTGAATGGGGTGAATTGGTCTGCTTATGCCAAACAACGATTCCACGCAAACAACCGTCGACGAGATATTAAATGTCGACGAGGGGGATAGCGAAGATGAATCGGATATTTTTGAGAAACCGTGGTTGCTCGAGATCGATAACGTTCCTGACGCCAATCGAATTGTCGGACGAGACGACCGTATCACGTTCTTGGCCAAGAATCTCCGAAAGATGCGGACAAACAGCGTCCCGGATAACGTCCTGGAGTGGGGAGAAACCGGGACGGGGAAGACACTAGTTGCAAGACACGTCTGCGAGCGGCTCGAAGCAGCAACTGCAGGAACGGACTCCCCGATCGTTACCGCATACATTAACCCGGACCCCATCTCTACGTATACCTCCACCTTCCGAAAGATTGCAGAGCAGGTGAACGCGAAAGCAGAGAACCCGCTTGATGTCCCCTATCAGGGCCTCTCAGCCGAGCATTATCGGGATCAGAAATTGTGGCCCGTTGTTCAGAGGGAGTTCTCTGGCGGCCTCGTCGTCATCATTGATGAAATCGACAAGCACGGAGAAGTCAACGAGGTCCTCTACACGCTATCACGGACACAATCAAAAGACGACGTTGACTTCCCAGTCGTTACAATCGGGATTTCGAACGACATCGAATTCAAAGGAGAAATCGAGTCACGGGTTCAATCGACTCTCCAGCCAGAACACCGAACGTTCACGCCGTACGAAGAAGACCAGATCATTGCAATCCTCGAAAATCGACGGGACGCATTTTATGACGGTGTCCTCGATGAGGAAGTGATTCCAACCACAGCTGAACTCGCAGCTGAAGAACACGGTGACGCTCGACGAGCAGTCCGATTGTTCCGGAATGCGGGCGAGATCGCCGACGAAGAAGGCGATGATATCGTGACCGCGAATCACGTTCTCGAAGCTGACGAACTCGTCGAAGTTGAGCTCTTTATGGAGATGGTGAAAGGGACTCCGTTGTCCGGGAAATTACTCCTGTTTGCTCTCACACGTCTTGACCGGAATAACCCGGAGAAAGAATGGTTCCGGACGTCAGAGATTCACGAGGTTTACCAAACAGTAGCACGGGATGTCGAAGTAGAGCCCAAGGGGTACAATCGTGCGCTTGAGCTTCTGAACAAGCACGTAACGACAGGAGTTCTCGAATCGAAAAAGAAGGAAGGCGGAGATCAGGGGAAGTTCAGGTCGTATTCGCTCCAAGGAGACGTCGAGAGTACACGAACTGGACTGATCAACTCGACGCCGGAACTCCAGACGTTGATGGGATGGTGACACCCCCACCCCTCGGTGTGAATGGTCCCCCATAGGATACGACGGTTGTAGAGATAGAGCAGGAGTCGAGGAAGCAGGGTCGTTTGTCTGAAGAACCTAGTACGGCACGGAGAGCGGCTTACACGTTCTTCCCCGGCAGCTGACCCGACCCGCTACTGCACCGCACCGCAGCTGTAGTTATCTTTATTATACTACAGTCTAAACAGTCCTCCGAGTAGTTGCATTCTGAAAGGCGAGGCCTTGTGCCGAAGCCGAAGGTTCGCCACTGAGGCGAGAACCCTCCCTACGGCGTGAGGACTTCTGCTGTTAAGGGCTTCTTAATCGCGGTACCCTGGGTGGTGGACCATTCACACTGAGGGGTGTGGGGGTAAACGAGGCGTAATCTATCCCCGTGTTGCTCTGTCTTCTCTCGGCATGAAGTCTCGTTAGAGAGTGGCAGTTGGTAGACCATTCACACTGAGGGGTGTGGGGGTAAACGAGGCGTAATCTATCCCCGTGTTGCTCTGTCTTCTCTCGGCATGAAGTCTCGTTAGAGAGTGGCAGTTGGTAGACCATTCACACCGAGGGGTGTCGGGTAAACCGATCCCATTCACACTCTGGGGGGTGTCATCTGCTACGCTACGAATCACGTTGAAACGAACATCTGGCTCCAGTTCAATCTCGTCTACTCGTCGGGATTCACCGGCCCTTTGTACTTCGACGTCACTGAATCTCCTTCCCGCCACTGCCAGTAGTAGTAGCGGTTGTCGTTGATTTCCTTGATCGTGATCGTCGCCTTTGCCGGCACGTCCTCTGGGAGGTCATCGGGGCGCTCCTCCACGTCGGCGTCGTCCACCACCTCCTCGAGACGAGCTTCCCGCTCTTTGTGTTCGGCCAACGCCTCAGCGTAGCTGGCAACGTCCCGAAGATGCTCCGGTGTGGCTTCATTGAGCGTGTTGACGATCTCCGTCGGGAGGTTCGCCGGTGGGGTCGGGGGTTCGTAGGACATGGGCTACTCACGTGTCGCTCTTATGTAGAATTGCGGAAAGCCCCGATAATGAGACAGTCAACGATTGACTCGGTGGATGCACCTGCTAGAGTCAGTGAGCGCACGATGCCGAAGGTGTGAGCGGCCTGTTCCAAGCCTTGCTTGGACAGGCCGCGGAACTTCCGTAGCCACGGCTGGACGAGCGAAAACAGGCATTCAGCTTGGTTAATATGGACGCCTTCTGGCGATACGTACCGCTCTTTGTGTACGACCGTTCGGTGGTCACGCTCCATCTCGCGGTATGCTTGGAGGCCATCGGTCCAGACCTCTCCCAGTGGCTGGGAGAGGTCTTCAGCCAGTTGGATCACTGGTTCCAGGTCGCCGCTGTAGTCAATCCCACGCTGTCCACGGAGCACGCGAAGCGAGTCGCGGCACGCCGCGACGAGCGTCAGCTGGTCACCGTGACGGCCTCGCCAGCGCGACCGCCCAGTTTGGGACGAGCCGCCGCGAGAACGGCTGTTCCGCGGCGGCTCTTTCCCTTGTAGCCCGAACAGACCTCCCCAGACTCGTCGACTTGGGTCGGTCCGTCGATGGTCTGGTCGAGGAGACGCCAGACGACGGGGAAGCCGCGATGGATCGCGGCTTCCACCTCCCGAATTGCCGTGTGAACGGTAGTGTAGACCCGATCGAGCAACGGCGCGATCTGGTTGATACTGAGCAACGTATCGGCGTAGAGGGTGAACGCGAGAAGCACCTCGCCGCAAGAGAGGTGCTTCTCGTGAAACGGCGTTCCGTAGGTGTACACCGGCTTGAAGTTGCAGTCACGGCACCAGACACGGTCGAGATGCGGCCACGTTTGAACGGCGGTGTGGCCGCAGCGTGGACAGGACGTCTCCTCCCAGAAATCCTTGAGTCGCCGCTCGATGCGGGCATCGAGCGGCTCCGTGTCGATCTTGACGACGCCCAGCTCGATCAGCTCTCGAAACATCGCGCCGAACGCCGGCTGAGCAGAAGCCATATCACCAGATTAGCGCCGGTTCAGTGTAATGATACGGTCTTTCCGTAGCTTTGCATAAGAGCGTCACGTGTTAACCAACATGGCCCACGAATCCATAGTTTTGTTGGTTAAGATGATGGAGACGGTTCTCGCGATTGCTGGCTGTAACACTACTCGAAACTTCTTTATATACAAGTTTCGTACTATGTTACACAGTGCTCCGGCGTATCGAACTCGAGGTCCTCGCGACGGTCGACCGCGGCGACACGATCTCCGAGCTCGCGACGAAGCTCGACCACAGCGAGAGCTACCTCTCTCGTGCCGTCGGCGACCTCGTCGAGAAGGGGCTCGTCTACACGGAACGCGACGGCCGTCGAAAACGAGTCGTCCCGTCAGATGCTCGCGCCGTCGAACTCTATCAGGACCTCGTCCGCCAGCACTCCCACATCGAGTTCCCCGAGCTACTGACCGGCAAGTCACTCGAGGTGCTGTACTACCTCGACCAACCGCGAACCGTCTCCGAGATCGCCGACCAGAGCGACAACTACCGTAACACGGTCAACCGCGTCCTCAAGCGGTTTCGCGACCGTGGTCTCGTCGGGACGGCCAACGGCCACTACGAGTTCAACGCTGACTTCGGCCGCCTCCACGAGTTCGCCCGGGAACTCGCACACCATCTGCATCGCCAACGCCTCGAAGCCGTCGCCCCGAAGGGCACGATTCTCTGGGAGGACTACGACGAATCCCTCGCCCAGGCCGAAACGGAGATCGACGCGGAGGCGTTCCACGAAACCGGCCTCGCTCGATTCGCGGCCTATGACCTCCAGTTCCTGCTCACCGGCCACCGCTACTACTTATACTCTGAGGACCTCGACGCAGTCTCGCCGGCGGAGCTCTGCTGTCACACGCTACTGATCGACGACAGCAGCCGCCACCGCTCGTACTGTCTCCTCCTGCTCAGCCACGTCGACGTCGACGAGGCGGACCTCCGAGAGCAGGCGGCGAAGTATGGCCTCGAAGACGAAATCGACGCCTTGCTGCGCTACCTCGAGACGCACGGCGAGGTTGATGACGAGCAGCTCCCGGAGTGGGACGAGTTCCAGGAGCTGGCGACTGACTACGAGGTGCCACTACCATCATGAGACCAACATTCGGACGCGAGTACATCGAGAACGAATTCCAGCGAATCGGAGACGGGCTATCTGAACCGCTCACGGTCTACCTGATCGGTGGTGGCGCGATGTCGCTGCGCGACTTCAAGGGGGCGACGAAAGATATCGACCTGGTCGTCCCAGATGGCGATGCGTACGGCCAGCTGTGGGCCGTCCTGATGGACCTCGGGTATGCGGAGGTTCAATCGCTGGATCCAGATTACCGGGCGCTAGGGGCGACGAGCTGCGTCGAGAACGACGATGGGTGTCGCCTCGACATCTTCAACCAGCAGGTCGCGAACAAGCTCGTGCTCACCGACGGTATGCAAGAGCGCAGTGAGCCGTTCCTCAACCTGGATCGACTGACGATCCGGCTGGTCAGCAACGAGGATATCTTCCTGTTCAAGGCGATCGCAGGCCGCGACGACGACATCGAGGACATGAATATGCTCGTGCAGGCCGGCCTCGATTACGACGTCGTCCGGGATGAACTCGAAGCCCAGATCGAACGTCTGGGGGACGATCAGTTCGCCACGTTCGCGAATGAGGCCCTGGTCGAACTCAAGGAGCGGTACGGGGTGACCACGCCGATCGAGGCCCGCGTCCAAGAGCTCACGAATAGGTACTACCGGGGGCTCGAAGTCCTCCAGTCACTCGACGAGCCGATGACCGTCGACGAACTGGCCGCCGAACTGGAGCTGGATGCCGAGGAGGTTCACGACCGGATCGCGTATCTCTCAACGTTCGACCGGGTCCGTCGAGATGACGGGACTGTTCGCCCGAGAGAATAGTCCTCTCTCCGCCCCTACGCAGAGGGAAGCCGGCCATCTGGGCGAGGCACAGGCCGCGCTTGATTTCGTGATCGACGCGGCGCAGATGCTTGTAGCCCCCCTCGGGTGAGCGCTGCTGCCAGTCGGGACAGGTACACGACTCGTCGACGACGTCGACGCTGTCGACCCCTTTTTACCGGATAGAGGCTGATCCGATCGAGTTCTGGGATATCAGTGGGTTGGCGTGGCGGGGTGGTACCATCTTCCCTCCCGGCAGGGCTGTTGTTGAGCGCTACGGGTCGCCGCTCACTCTTCCCACTCGATGGGCTGCCGGATGATCGGGTCCGCGTCGAAGTCGAAGCTCCGCAGGTCGACCTGGACGTTCCGCTCTCGCTTCTCCCTTGTCCGGTTCCGGAGCCGTTCGAAGGGGCGGGGAATCTCGAGGAGCTCCGCGTCGCCGCTGTTGCCAGTCCTGATGTTCCGGGCGACGTAGAGGTAGTAGAACTCACTTAGCGGACCCCCGGCGGCCTTCCACTCGTTCCACGAGAGGGAGGGTTTGCGTGTGTTCACGCCAGACGTCTTGAGCTCGATACAGCGGTCAACGATCGCTCGTCCGTCGGCGTCCGTGCGGAGCGTGAGGACGTCGAACCCGGGGAATCCTCTGTTTAGTGGGTTCTCCGCACTGGAAAGTCCTCGTTCGTCCCCGAACCGTTCGATGGCATCGTCGAGCGACGGGTGTTCCTCCCGCATCTGATCGTAGATCTCGGGCGTGTGAACGTCGAATACCTGCTCGTCGGGAGTGGCTTCGCCCGCCTCACGGAGCCGCTCTCGTTCGGCCTTCATTGTCAGCTCCATCCCGAACGCATCGATCTCGGTCCGGTACTCCTGAGACGTCCCGTGGCCGGCCCCTCCGCCACCACCTCCTCCGTTCGTCTGTGCCTGTCCCCCTGTGGAGTCCCTGGACGAACGGCTCGCGGGAGCGGCTTCAAGCAACGACTCCGCTATCCGTCGGTCACCGATGCTCGTCACCGAATCGATAGCCGGCACCTGCGCGGAGTGGGCGGTACCGCTGGTTTCCGTGCTCACGGTCCGCTCCGCTGGTTCGTGTTCCGATCGGTCGTCCTCCTCGGTGTCGTCGGCCATGTACGGCTCGGGGGCGACAGGCTCCAGCTCCTCCTCTTCCATATCTGGCTCGTCCCGTTCTTCGGCAAATAGCTCTTTCCGGGTCGCTTCGACCTGTCCGGAGGGGACATCGCTCCCCACGGTCCGCAAGCGATTTTCGAGCGTCGTCCCGGGCTCTGGCTCACCTAATGCGTGGTCGACGAGCGTGTTCACTGCCTCGTAGTACTGGGGAACGTCGAGCCGTTCCGTGTACGCACCGGTCAGAGCATCGACGAGCGCCCCGCGGTCCAGCGTCCGGTCGACCAGTACCCGGACGATGCGGTCTCCATCCCGCTCGAGGTGGTACGCTTGTGGCTCCGGCGGCCGGTTCTCGTCCCAGCTCCCGTCGGCCAGCGAGATCCGGAGGTCGAGGTTCTCGACGAAAGTCAGCTGCTCGTAGAACGTCCGGGTGGCGCTGCGGTCTTGGTCGACAAGGAACGCCGACTGCCGGTTCGTCCGGAGCCGGAGCAGGAGCGCAGCGAGCAACGTCTCGAGCCACACCTGATCGACGTCGGCGTCACCCATCGAGAGGGGGAGCGGTGGGCAGTCCTCGTACGCCGGCTCCCTTCGGACGGCCGTTCGCAGGTCCCTCGCCCCACAGTAGCTGCCGAAGCTCGCCGCCTCCGGCTTGAACAACGCCAGAATGGGGACACCGAGGTTCGCGTACCGGTCACGGCTGCTTCGGGACCGGACGTAGTACGCCTCGCTCGCGGGGACGAGTCTGTACTCTTGGTCGACCCGGCAGAGAAGGTCGACGTCCCCGAGCCCGGTGTCGTCTGGGCGCCACTCCGCCGGGAGCGGCTCACCCTGTTCCAGCCCGGGAAGCAGTTCCGCGATGCGCGTGTACAGCAGCTCGACGGTGCTGGCGAACTGGGCGGGGTCTTCGGAGATCTCGAGCAGCTCCCCGATACGGTTGACAGCGTGGTAGGCATCCTGTGGTGAGAACGACTCCTGATCGAGGCGCCGGCCGATTCCCAGCGTCTCGGCGAGCATCGAGACTGCCTCGGATTCGTCCGTCTCCCTGGCCGGGAACCCCGCCGTGACGAACGGGAGCAACGGGCGTTCCCCCGAGACGTCGAGGCTGAACCGCTCCTCGTCGGCGTCGGGGAGCCGCCAGGCGTCGGGCGGCCGGACCGCACCGAACGTCGTCGGGACCCACGCTGCCTGCCGGAGCTGCCAGACCCAGAGGTTCTGTCCCAGGCGCTCGCGCTCGTCCGTGGTGAAGAAGTAGCTGAGGTTGCTCCCACGCCACTGTTTGTTGGTGAACGCCGCCACCTCCGCGTGGCGGTGGGCCGAGAGCCCGCTGTCCCACCAGCACACCAGATGGCGCAGGAGCCGAACGCCGACTGCCGACTCCTCGCGTGCCGCACTCGTCAGCTCGTCGGCGTACTCTAGGGCGTTGACCTGGGAGAGATACTGTTGGCTACTGTCGGGGATCTCCGGGTCAACCTGGGACGCGAGCTGTTCGCGGTAGGCTGTCCACTCGGACTCGGTCAACCCGCGGTAGCGGTGGTCGACCGGCCGTGACTCGGTTTCGAGCGCCGAATGCGAGCTGATCGTCGACCGCGGCGGGCGGCTGAGCCCCTGTGTCTCGCGGTAGCGGTGCCGGGTCCCGGCGTCCGGAGCGAACAGCGGGAGCGGCCGGACGTGTTCGGCGACACCGAGCCACTGCAGGAACGCTGCCCAGGCGAGATGCTCCTGGTCGGGAGGTTCGCTCTCGGCCGGGTCGAGCCCGAACCACTCGGGCGGCGCGAGAAAGCGTGGTTCGAACCGGTCTGAGTCGGTGACGTCGCCGACCGCCCGGAGCAGCTCCTCGACGTGTGCGTCCTCCGGCCGGCCGAGCGCGGTCTGCCACGCCGAACTGAAGTAGACTCGGTGGGCGGGCTGCCACTCGACGGAGTCGTCCGGGCCGACCGTCGGGACCGGGAGGCTGGCGAGCGCGGAGAACGGCTTCCGCGAGGACTGATAGAGCAGCGGGGCGTCGGGCGATCGGTCGTTCTCGGGCGACTGGACCGCTGCCATCCGACGGATCGTTCCGAGGGTCTCCAGCTGGTGGAGCGTCGATGGGTCCGCTTCGGGGGAGTTCGGCCCGGGTAGCTGGGGGCTGATGGCTGCGTCGAACACCTGGGCGAACTGGTACTCCTTGACGTTCCAGACGGTCCGGAGGTCCGACCCGAACTCCGCCGGGAGCGCCGCCTCCCTGAGCGGTTTGGCCCGGTTCGGGTCGCTGCCGTGGTAGAGTTCGCTTGCAAGAAACTGGATATCCGGGAGCGCACCGCCCGCGATGTCGTTCTCGGGCGGCATGAACACGGTCCCGTCACGGTTGGCGCGCCGAATCGCCTGTGCCGTTTCGTCGTCCCACTCGACGGCTGTCGGCAACACCGGTACGCGACGGCAAGCGTCGTCGAACGCGGCGCGGTCGTCGTCGCTCTCGAGCGGTTTCCGCACGGCGACCAGATACTCGAGCACGGGGTCTATCAGGAGCCGACACGGCTCGGCGTCCTCGGGCACCGAAATCTCCCACTCCTCCTCGCTTGTCAGCCGGAGCGGGGGGTTGACGGACGCGTCCGCGAGAAGTTCGGGGACCAACGCGGTGTCGAGTCGGCTCGCGCCATACGCTTCGAGCGCCCGTGTCTTCCGGTGAGCCAGCAGTGTCGCTTCGGGGAGCCCCTCCAGCGCCTGCGGGACGGTGGCTCCGGTCTGGAGGAGCTGGACGAACTGCTCGCCCAGCGTCGGGAGCTCGGTCGACGTCGGCGGGAGACGGACGGCGTCGATACTCACGCTATCGTCGCCGAACGCGCTCGGTAGGAACGGGACCGGGCTGACGGCGGCGTTCACCTGCTCGAAGAGGCAGTGGTCGACGTCGCCGGGTGTGAACGACCACTCCCGCCGCTGACCGAGTGAGGGGTCGAGCGCGTCGACGAACGCTGCGGGCGTGGTCGCCGACGCGCTGACGAACGGCAGTACTCGCTGGGCGAATAACGTCCCGACCTCCTCGAAGAGGTAGCCGTTGAACTGCCCTTCGTAGCCACGTTCACCGTCGTGATCGAGCGTCAGGTTCCGCCGTGACGTGTCCGACTGGAACGTCCCTGTGACCAGCGCCGGGATCGGACTACGCTCTTTCGTGGGGAGGAAGACGTGGACCATCGGCGGGCGGTCCCGGGACTCCCCGTAGACGGGATCGAGCGCCCAGTCACTCATCTCGGCCGCCGGCGCGTTGGTCGCGGGCGTCGCGCGAAACGCCACACCGACGCGTAACTGCCCCATCGCGTTGATCTCCAGGTCGGTGAGCTCCGCTCGCTCGGCGACGCGGTCGCTGTCGATCTCTGTGCGCTCGAAGAGACAGTACCAGTCGGTCGTCGCCGACGTCGACCCACCGTCGACGGTCTCCCGTCCCACCTCGATGAGCGTCGCGTTCTCCTCATCTCGAAACTCCTGCCGAGAGAGGCGCCAGCTCCGCTCCCAGGTCGGACACTCGATGTCGATACGTGCCAGCTCCGGCAGGAGTGCGACCGTGTTGGCGCCCAGTGACTGGAGCTTTCGCTGGATGGCGCCGTGGTGCTGTGCCGAGTCTCGGAGCGGGAGTTCGAACACGGTCGTGAAGTCCTCTTCGAGAAGTGACTGGACATCTGCGGGCGGCTCCGCCGGGTGGGGGAGCGAGAGCAGCGGAACCTGATCTGCTTCGACCTCCCCGTCGAACGCGCCGGCGATCACCTGATTCTGGATCAGGGTTTCGGCGGAATGCCCCCGGTGGAACTGAGCCTGTACCGACTCTGAGAAGACACGAGGGTTGTCGGTGACACCCAGCACGGAGGTGAAACCCCGGCCCTTGTGGCCGATCGTAGTGTCCCCGGCTTTCGTCGTCCGAGTCGTCAGCGTCAGCGCGTAGAGGTCCCCCATCGAGAACGGAGCGCCGTTGTTGGCGACCAGCAGCCGGTCGTCGGTGAGGAGGATCTTGACCGCCGGCGTCGCCGTCTCGTCCATCTCGTCGACGGCGTTCTGCAGGAGTTCGAAGATGAACCGCCCCTCGTAGTCCGCGCGGTCCTGCCGCTCGGTCCCGGCGTCGGACTCAATGCGGTCCGGGTTGCTCTCGTAGGTCCCGACGTGAAGCGACTGGATGTCGGCTATCGACTCCGGGACGTCGTCGTTCATGCCCTGACATATCTTCCCGGACGTAAATATAGTCTGACTACCACAGCATGGCTACGACATCGCGCTCAGGCGCCACCCTCGACGGGCAACGTCACGAAGAACGTCGATCCCCACTCGTCGCGAAACGAGACGGTGCACACGTCGTCGTCCTGTTCCGATGACAGCTCTAACACCGGGGGACGAACCCTGTGCTCGCTGTTTCGTAGCTATGGGTGAGAGTTATGTCGTTCTCCGACCGGATAGCCTTCCGGCCAAAATAGTGGGACGGTCTATTAGTCGCTTGGATAGGACACCCGGAAGCGGGTGCACTTGTCCTGTGGCGGGACGGTCTCTTACCAGTCATCGCTGGAGCCCTAGGTGTCATATATAGTGTCGTCGCTCTCGTAGCCGACAGTTATGCGGTCTATCGAAACTACGACTCGTAAGGCGTTGGTACTGCTGGACATAGCTTCCGAACATTACGGTCCCTTTCCAGATTCTCTGTGATACTCCCTTGGGAGTTGGCTGTCTGACAAACTCTTAATGCTATCTCAGCACTCGAAGATGATGATGACAGAAACACCCTCCCCAACAGATCCAATTGGAATTTATCAGAGTGATAACACACAACGCCAGTACAAGACCGGTCCTGCCGGGTTACGTGGAGCTCTCGAAAGCCGTGCGCGACGTGCGTACGATGCGATTGTTGAAGCGGAGAAAGCCCGCCAAAAAATCCTTGAACTGCCCCTTGAGCCCCCTCTTACTCAACTACAAGATCCCCTTCGGGACTGCGATAAAATGATCCAGGACGCTATATGGTGGCTGACAGGCCGAAAAGAAGTAGAAGTGACGACTCAGGCCCACGGTGCGCGACTTGCTGCTGAGCGGCTACCCCGGAATCCCAGCAATGCACCAGAGATTCGAGCCTGCGCAGAGCACCTTCAGCAAAGCGGAACAACGATTCTCACTCAGATGACGCACGCACGTGATAGTGGGGACTTCACCGGTGTCATAAATCTCTACGATGATCTCTGGCAGGCTGCAGTGAAACTCGTTGGAAATGCGGCCGCTATTTCGGATGCTGTATCCGAAGGGTTTGAAAAAGACGCAGCTGAGTATCGCCTTCGAAAGAATGGAAATTGGAATTGACGTCCTCCAGCGCCTGAAGGCGGCAGGAATCCCACCTCACAATTGAGGCTGCTTTGGGAGTTTAAGCTTCGTGGCTGCTCGAAATTCGTTCGAACGTCCCCGCTCCACTACTGTGGCCGTGTTCTCCACGGCGGAAACGGTTGACCACTGGCTGCGCCAACTAGCCGGTACTCATATCCACCACTTCATCACTAACTAAGCCTTGCACGCCGCTTCTAACATCTCTCTGAGAAGTCAACTAGAGATGTTTCTGGAACACTACCGTGGGACGTATTCGCCGGAGGCTCAGTAGCAAGAACGGCGGAAGGTGAACTGGCTCTAAACTAAAAACCGCTATTGGTGACTAACTACTCGTCTTCTGAGTCTCTACGAGAAAGATACCGTTTGGTACCTAAGATCCCGCCGATTGCAGTTATTGCAGCACCGATCCCGAATCCATTCAGTTGGTCTGCCGTGTTGTCGTCCGATCCATCTGGATCGTCCGAACCATTACTGTCGCCGTTGTCGTTCCCGTCGTTGTCGTTTCCGTTCGGATCGTCGTTGTTGCCGTTGCTGTTTCCATTGGTGTTCCCGTTTGGATCGTCGCCGTTCGGGTCGTCGCCGTTGCTGTCGTCGCCGTTCGGGTCGTCACCGTTGCTGTCGTCGCCGTTCGGGTCGTCACCGTTGCTGTCGTCGCCGTTCGGGTCGTCGCCGTTGCTGTCGTCGCCGTTCGGGTCGTCACCGTTGCTGTCGTCGCCGTTGCCGGGGTCGATATCATCCTCAATACCCGGCAGATCCGCGGGATCGACGGGGGTTTGATTCAGTTCGACCCAGACGGTGTCGTCCATCGAGATGGATTGGAGCGACCACTCGCCCTCCGGTGACAGCCAGAACGAGTCACCGGAGCCGTTGCCACTCTCACCTTCAACCTGGTTCCCGTCAATCGTGATGTTTGAGGTTCCCCGTACCCCACCGCCAGTATCCGGATGGGTATAGCCGTCCTGATCGCGTTCAACGTCGCCCTCAGCGACGGTAAACTCGTACTGCTGAAACACGTCCTCGAGGTCGGGATCGTCTGACGTAATAAACGCCAGCCTGTCGGCGTTGTCGGATGGATCGTCGGTGTCGTTCGAGTCGTCGTCCTCGCAGTTCGAAAGACGCTGTTGATCGATCACGTCGTACCATTGATCCCGCTGTTCTGGCGATGGCCCAACTTGGCCGAGTACACCGCCCTCTGGGTCCAAGATAGTCGTTCCTGTGTAGATCCTGTCCGTTGCGCCAATCGGTTCGAGTTGGTCAAAATCTACTGTGAACGGCAGACAGACCTCGTTGTAGTACTCTTTGATCGTATCGATAGCTGGGGCGCAATCCGGATGTTCGAGGAAGAACTCGGTATCGACTTCCAGCGTCACCGGCCCGCACATGTCCGGGCTGCTCACGGTGAAGCTCCGGCGGTCATGGATCTCGATATTAAACTCGTACTCCCCTTCTTGTTGCGCCATCACCGCGCCGCCACCGAGTGCCGCGCCAGCGGCCAGTGCCATGAACTCGCGTCGACGAGTGGTAGACATATGTCATTTTACTCAGACCGAGATTTAGCAGTAATTACGATCTAGTTGAGGATCCCAATGGATGGTTGAAATCTGCTATCGACAGCACACTATTTAAATCATATATTTTCTACAAAACCCTGTCATAGGATCATTCTCAGGCAATGTAGGTTACTCGTCGTGTGTCCTCATGAGGCATACCAGTTTGGATTTAATTTCTTCAGAACGACTGTTCCAGCCGCCGCACAGCCGATACTCACGAGTAGAGAGATAACACTGTTGGTCAGTTGTTGTATACCGGTCAGGTTGGTCTGGTACCAGGCATACACCGCGACGGTTATGCCAATAACTGCGATACTCACGATCGGCTCTGTTGACTCGATGGAAACGCTGCTATCCCTGGAGAACGTGAAACAAGATATGGGGCGCAAGAGACCGATAAGGATTCCGTGCCATCGAGCACGTTCTGTTGACTGGTCCATGCGCGAAAGAAGTCGAGCCATGGGCGCTACAGCCCGGATGCCGCGCCCCGCGGCATCCGGGAAAGCCCGAATAGGTGAATCTCTGCTTCACGTGCTGGCGTCCCGAGTCACAAGATCGCCTCTCCGAACGATGATGACCACTGGCCGGGCAGACAGACGAGGGAGCTGAGGGCCGCCAAACCGGCGGCCCTCAGCGGTCGGTCGGAGCCTTTCTTTAGCATCTGCTATCGCTAGACAGCGACCGCACCGCAGACACGTTCCGACCGCCTGCCGGTTGTGAGAACAGCAGATCCCCGGACGGCGTAACCATTTTGTCGCTAGACGTAGTTTGGTCGGCTGCAGCGTTTCCATAGGTGAAATCCTATTAGTCCGACACTTTTCCTACTGAAACAGCCGTTGGGTAGGACTGCGAACTGATCGATGACCGCACCCGTCGGCAGGTATAGACGGAACGCTCTTGTGAAGCAGATTGTTGGTGATGGTTCCGTAGTCTAAATCGAGCCGGTACATATCCTCGTTCAGCCTCCTTCGCTCCGGTTCTGGAAAACATTGTCACCGAGTCGAGCTGCAGAAAATCGCCGGGCAGTTCTCCACCAACAATGTTCTACACAAGAGCGTAGACGGAATGTCACCGAGCGGGAATTTCAGGAAGAGCGCTTGCAGGTGTAGGGGCGCGTGTTACGCCACAACGTGCGCAACCGAATATCGCGGTAGATGGACTTACTCTCTTAAATCGAAATTTTCGAATTACTCTCAAAATAAATTTCACAAAGGCATATCCGTATTGGTATCGTCTCTTTTAGGAGATCCACTATGTCCCTAAATGACACACCAATTTCGCAGATAAGCACTGGAGTCGGGGGTCTTGACGAACTATTACGAGGGGGATTTATTCAGAATCGGATGTACCTGGTCACCGGAGAGCCAGGAACCGCAAAAACGACGCTCGCCATGCACTTCCTCCACGAAGGACTTGCCAACGACGAAACAGTCCTCTATATCCACGGGGAAGAGTCCGCCGAGGAACTCAAAACTAATGCCGCCCAGTTCGGTATCGATATCAGCGCTGTCGAGTTTCTCGATCTCGGCCCCGACTCGGACTTTTTCACCGAAGATTCGTCCTTCGATCTCGTCGATTCCAGTAATATCGATCAAGAACGCTACACCGAGGTGATTCACGAGGCAATCGAAGAAATTGACCCCGAACGAGTAGTCATCGACCCGATCACCCAACTCCGCTACCTCGAAACGTCCGACTATCATTACCGCAAACGGATCCTCTCGTTCATCCGGTTTCTCAAAAAGCGAGGCGTCACAATTCTCGCCACAGCCACCCTAAACAAGAATCAAAACGCGTCCGCAGATATCCGCTCGCTGAGTGATGGCGTCGTCACACTGTCCCGTGTCGCCGATGGACGGCGCATTGAAGTAAAGAAAAATCGGGGAATTGGCCAAATCGAAGGCGATCACGGAGCTGAAATCCGTTCCAACGGACTCGAAGTGTATCCCCGCATTCGTCCGGAACCGTCTGATCGTGAGTTCGATCCGACCCCTGTCGGGTCGGGTATCCCCGAACTCGATGAGGTGGTTGGCGGGGGGTTCGAACGTGGGACGGTGACATTCATTAGCGGTCCAACTGGCGTCGGGAAAACCACGCTTGCGACAGTATATCTCGCCCAAGCGGCACGACAGCTGGGTAAATCGGTGATCTATCTCTTCGAGGAACGGATCGAAACATTCGAACACCGATGCCGATCTCTCGGGATTCCGATCGACGAATTGCGGGAAGAGGGACGCCTCTCGATCAACGTAATCGAACCGGGGACACTCTCCGCCGAAGAGTTCGCCCACAAGGTGCGACGAGAGGTTGAGGAAGAAAATGCAGAGACGGTGATGATTGATGGCGTGAGCGGCTACACCTCGGTAATCAAAGGCAGCGAAGACGGTCTTGATCGGGATCTCCAGTCTCTGACTCGCTATCTTATCAACAGGGAAGTGACCGTCTTCGTGACCGACGCAACCCACCAGGTAACAGGACTCTCATCCGCCACGAGCCACGATATCAGTCAAATCGCAGACAATCTCACATTTATCAGTTACGTGGAAATTCAGAGTTCGCTTCGAAAAGTTATCGGCGTGCTCAAAAAGCGAACTGGTGGGTTCGACTCCAGTTTTCGTGAATTCGAAATCACCGCGAACGGTGTCCAAATTGGTGAACCCCTCACGGAATACAGCGGAATCCTTCACGGCTCACCACAGGCCGGTGAACCACAGCAAAGGGGCCACAAGTCAGAATAATGACGCAACTAGGGACACCCCCCATCGGACCGAGCGAAACATCCGAGACGGTTCAATTACTCGTCGCCGATGCTGGAAACCGGTCGGCAATCAGTAGAATGCTCGACGACCGATTCGAGGTGGAGACGAGCCAGACAGTAACGGACGCCGATTTATATCTCATCGAAGATCACCGTTTCTCCGAGTATAGAGTGGCGTTACGCGACCGGATCGAGCAAGAGGACCCGGCGTTCTGTCCAGTGGTTCTGATTCAACGCGAGAGTACGGATCTAACGCAGGAAAACAAGGACCCATCTGCCCACGGGGGAGGGGTCCCCTACGACGAGGTGGTGGATGCACCGATCGACCCACCCCAGTTGATTCGGCGACTGAACTCGTTACTCGTCCGCCGTCAGCAGTCTCAGGAGCTGATGCAGCAGGTCTCGACATTGGAGGAGCGTGAGCAACGCCTCCGCCGTTTCGAGCAAGCTGTCGAATCGACCGGAAACGGGATCGTCATGACTGATTCCGCTGGCACAATCGAGTACATGAACCTGGCTCTCGAATCGATTACCGGATATACTGAAGACGAAGTCCTCGGGGAGTCCCCACAGATACTCTTGCCCGAAGGGGCTGGCGGAGTCTTCGACGAGGAGTTCTGGCAGACGTTGGCGGATCAGGAGGAATGGGAGGGTGATTTCATTATCGAAGGCAAGGATTCTCAACGGCTGGTGGTCAATGCGACGGCTACCGCACTTCAGGATGTGAAAAACGAAACCGAGGGATTCGTCATCGTACTTAGTGACATCACCGAGCGGATCCAGCGAGAACAAGACTTGGAGGACAGAGAAGAGGAACTCGATCTGCTTCGACAGATTTTGACGCGATATCTCCGCCACAATATGCGAAACACCCTCAACGTCATCCAAGGAAATGCAGAGTTGCTAACGGAAGATGAAACACTATCACAAAAGCAAATTGAGTCAGTAGAGACGATTATCGAGAACGCGGACGCCCTCTCCGAGATGAGCGATACTGCTCGAACCTACAGTTCACTACTCGGAAGAGATACCGAGTTGTCTACGTTCGATCTCTCGAAAATCACTACAAAGGCGGTTCAACGAGTCCGACAAGACCATTCTGACGTGACGTTCGAACTCGATGTTCCCGAAACGTGTGAAATTCGTGCCCGAGACGGAATTCAACGTGCGTTCGAGGAACTGATCGACAATGCTGCACGACATAATGACGCGACGAAACCGTGGGTGCATATTCAGGTCCGAGACGATGACGGTGCACGATTGGTAATCGAGGATAACGGGCCGGGAATCAATACTCAGGAAATGGAGGCTTTCGAAAAGAGGACCGAAACACCGCTCACACACAGTCAGGGTGTCGGCTTATGGCTCAGTAAATGGCTGATCGAGGGAGTCGAGGGAGAGCTATCCATCGAGATAACGGACACAGGGACACGCGTTACAGTTGATTTCCCGTCCCTTGCCAAAATCGGTTCGACTGGGCAAGAAATCACCACGCTGAAAGAGCGTGAACAGCGGTTGCAGACGATCAAAGATCGGATGACCGATGCGATAATCGAAGTCGATGCCGATTTTACCGTCACGCAGCTCGACGAACGAGCTGAACGCATTTACGACAAAGAGGCGGCTACAGTATTGGGTCAACGTTTGTGGGATGTGTTTCCGACTCTTGCAGACACGCAATTCCAATCGATCATCCGGAACGCAATGGAATCGCGCTCATCAACGAGTGTCGAAGGGTATTTGGAAGAGATAGACACCGGTCTGGAAATTGCGATTTATCCTGAGTTTGACGGAGGGCTTACGTTCTACACCCGGGACGTAACAGAGCGCAAGAAACAACAGAAGGTACTAACACGCAATACCCGCGCGATGGACGAGGCACCCATCGGCATCACGCTTACCGATCCGAGCCAAGCGGACAATCCCCTCATCTACGTGAATGACCGATTCCAGGAGCTGACTGGCTACTCGGACGCGGAGGTTCTCGGTCGGAACTGTCGCTTTCTCCAGGGCGAAGCCACCGACCCCGAACTGGTTGCGAGGATGCGAGAGGCCGTTGACAACGAAGACAGCGTCTCCGTCGAACTCCGGAACTACCGGAAAGACGGCACGGAGTTCTGGAACCGGGTGTCGATTGCACCCGTCCGTGATGATGATGGGTCGGTCGTCAATTACGTTGGCTTCCAGCAGGATATCTCCGACCAACGACGACGCGATCGCGCCCTCCGCGAGATGTATGATATTATCTCAGATCGACACCAGTCGTTCGAAGACAAAGTGCAGGCACTCCTGGAACTCGGTCGAAGTGAACTCAACACGGAGTACGGGACGCTGTCAGAGATCCGCGGTGACGAGTACCTGTTCGAGTTCGTTGCGACGGACGATGACAGCATTCGGTCGGGAGACGTAGTCCCGGTCTCAGTCACGAACTGTGAACTCGTCGCCAGTTCCGAAGAAACCCTCGTGGCCGGTGATATCGAACGCGATGCCCCGGAGCAGACTGACCGGGCGGGCTTCACCGAGTGGGGAATTTCATGTTATCTCGGAGCCCCAGTGTTTACCGGGGACGAGGTCTATGGGTCGTTCTGTTTCTACGGGACCGAGGCTCGCTCCGATCAGTTCTCCGAGTGGCAAGTCACGCTGGTAGATCTCATGAGTCGCTGGGTGAGCTATGAGCTTCA
Organism: Natronoarchaeum sp. GCM10025321; assembly: GCF_042663585.1. NCBI lineage: Archaea > Methanobacteriati > Methanobacteriota > Halobacteria > Halobacteriales > Natronoarchaeaceae > Natronoarchaeum > Natronoarchaeum sp. GCM10025321. The sequence goes on along the minus strand of NZ_JBHTAN010000002.1, from coordinate 6,480 downwards.
ACACCGAGAAGCGAAAGAACAACTCCAACAGACGAACGAACGGTTAGACCAATTCACGTCAGTCGTGTCCCACGATCTGCGGAATCCACTCAACGTTGCTGAAGGTCGCTTAGAGATGGTGAACAAAGAGTGCGACAATGACCACCTCGATCCAATCGGTCGAGCACTTGGTCGGATGGATACACTGATCACTGATTTGCTGGCGCTCGCTCGGGAGGGCAAAAGTACGACTGATATAACTTCGATCAAGTCTTCAAGGCTTGCGGAGAACTGTTGGCGTAACGTCGATACCAAAGACGCCAGCATCGTCACCGATATCGATCGGACGATTCGAGCCGATGAAGGTAGACTGAGTCAGGTATTCGAGAATTTCATTCGTAACGCTGTCGAACACGGAGGTGGCGAAGTGACGGTACGAATCGGCGAACTGGACGACGGCTTCTACATCGAAGACGACGGCCCAGGTATTCCAGTTGCCGAACATAAGGACGTGTTCGACGCGGGGTATTCGACAAGCGATGAGGGGACTGGCTTCGGGCTGAGCATCGTCAAGCAGGTTGTCGATGCCCACGGCTGGGAGATCCACCTAACTGAAGGTTCTGATGGTGGTGCGCGGTTTGAAATTACCGGTGTCGTGTTTGCTGCCGAATAGATCCTCTGTATGTTTCACCGATGTTCTGATGGATTCCAGACAGGTTGTCTCCTGACACGGTATGTGTGCGCCCTGTACTGAACGATTCGGGAGTGCAAAAGAGGGGTATGCCAACCGTTCTATGACACCCTGTACAGACTGTTGCTGCTTCGTACATTGTTCCCAATGAGTATCTGTACTTAGCTAAGCCTCAGACCTCGGTTGTGTAGCGGTAGCGAGCCTCTCTTGGAGCTGTTCCATCTCAATCGGGTGAGCTGGGAGCGAGGAAATTGGTGTGTCCAGATTGGGCATACTTCACCCTGTAGTTCCTGAGTACAAACCGTTGAGGGACAGGTATCGGTGATTGAGGCGAACGAACCATCTCACAATCCACAGCTACTGTGGCTGAACGGGCTCTTCGCATTCGAAGCATTCCGCAAACACTCGTGCCTCCCCCTCAGCTTCGTATTCGACGAGGAGAGCTCCCTCAAAAATAGCCGACCCGCAGAACGGACACGTACCAAGTTCCGAGGCTGTGTTTGACATAGGGGTGGGAAGAGGAACTTGGAGCGTGTGACAAGATTCCAAGTTCCATTTGAGTGTTCACACTGAACGTTTAAATCTCTCAGGAGAGCACGGTGAAAGTGATAGAGGACCCCGACATTATTCTGACGCTGAGACTTCAACAGCGTAGTTCTCTGCTAACTCGACCACATCGTAGACGTGAATCCCCGATTTGAACCACAAGACACGGCCATCCATCCCCGCAAAATCCCCTGGCGAGCAGTCCAACCGCTCTGAGACCGCGACAATAAGGTTGTCCTGCTCAGCTTCTCGTATCTTGTGCAGTTTCTCATCGAGATATTCGGGCGTCCAAAACCCCACGATCTCGAACACGACTCGTCGTCCGTCTGGGTGTTCAATGGCGAAATCAGGGAGCATCACCTCCGCCCCCAAGTCCAGCACATCGTCCTCTCGTACCAACTCCCAGTCAGTGTTCGACCGGTCCCATTTTTGTGCGAGCGTCCGTTCGACATCAGAATCGAAGTCACCCTGAGCAGAGTAATGTGAAGAGAGGTCATCAGTGTGGTCAAGCTCAAACGAGAGTGTTGGACGGGATGACCCGCTTTCGTCATCAAGAATATCGGCTTCCATCTCCCAGCGGTCGCACAGGGGGAGAGCGGGCAGGAAGTTCGCCATACGAATGCCGTACTTCCGTGATTTCGAGAACAGGGAAGCTGCCCCATCCAGAATCGCCTCATATCCGTCAGCAACGTCGGAACTTGAGACACGATTCCCGTTGTTGTCGATTGGATAGATACGGTGCATCAGCCCGAACAGTTTGACGTAGCTGAACACCGTTCCGAATGAGTCCCAGACTCGTATCCGCATCTCAGTGGCATCGTACAGCACCGTCTGTGCTAGTGCAAGATTATACCGTGTGAGAAGCCAATCGACGGTGATCGTATCTTCAGCGTAGGATTCCTCGCTATCACCCGTGAGTCGTGTCGTAGTAGATGAGTCGTCCGTATCGTCATATTCATCGGAAACACCGCGTCCGAATCGCACGAGTCGTTTGTTCTCCTCCAGATCAGCATACATCCCTCGATAGCACTCTTCGAGCGTGATGTCCAACTGGTCAGTAACCGAGCTGTACACCTCCAACTTTTGCGTGTCTTCGCCAAGTGTTGGTTGGCGGACAATCGGATACGACTCGTTCGCCTTCTCAAAGAGGCGTTGCCGAATATCTCGTGGCTCAACTGCAGCAATCGTCTCGAACTCACACTCGTCTTTGAGCAGTTTCGCCAACCCCTGTACGATTTTGTAGTCCGTGTCTGCGATAGTGAGTTGGTCAATAGTGTCTTCAAGTTCGCCCTTTGGTTCGCCGAGATGCTCTTCGAATATCTGGATAAGTTCGTCAGCGGTGTCTCGATACCGCTGGTCGTCGGTGTCGATGAACAGCGGGGAGATGGTATCCTCGTACGTGCGTGAGCGTGCGATGTCAGCTGTCAGCACTTGTATTCACCCCCTGTCGTCGCCGTTCAGAGACGTAGGTCTCCATCGTGTCTTCGGTGATAATCTCGTAGAGACGGGCTGGCTGGCGGTCATCTGTTGGACGCAGAATCCGTCCCAGCCGTTGGGCGTACTGCCGTTTCGACGCACTCCCCGAGAGGATGATACCAACATTCGCAGATGGCACGTCAATCCCTTCGTCCAGTACTTGCGAGGTAGCAAGCATCGAGTACTCCCCCGTCCGAAACCGCTCCAAAATCTCCGTGCGTTCCTCGGTGCCAGTCTGATGCGTGATACAGGGGATGACGAACTCTTGAGAGATCTCGTAGGCGAACTCGTTGTTCGCAGTAAAGATGATGGTTCGGTCGTCGTAATGGCGTTTAAGAAGGTTATCGAGCGTATCGAGTTTCTTCTCGGCTGTGCGGGCGATGTTCTCTGCTCGTTGCTTGGCGATGAGGGCTCTCCGTCCCTGCGGATCGTAGGATGTTCGCTTGAGAAACTCCTGATACCCGTCTTCCTTCCAGAGGTCAAAATCGTGGTTGTCCACGTAGTCACGGTAGATCTGGTACTCCTCGTTGTATTGTTCCTGTTCATCGGAAGCTAGCTCTACGCTGAGATGGATTGTCTCGTACTCACTTAGATACTCGCCTGCAAGCTCGTCCACTGCTTCTCGATAAACGACTGTACCAAGCAGATCCTCCAGTTCGTCGTGTTTGCCGTCAGCACGCTCATACGTGGCTGTGAGTCCGAGTCGGTATGGAGCAATGGTCATCTCGGGGATTTGCTGGTAGGTCGGGGCAGGGAGATGATGTACTTCGTCCACGACGAGAAGCCCGAACTGGTCGCCGTACTCGTTGATGTAGCGGTAGGCAGAATCGTAGGTCGTCACGGTAATATCCGTCACGTTGTGGCCGCCCCCACCGAGGACGCCGACGCCGTCTGGAAGTTGGTTGCCAAAGGCATTCGTGAGCGTTGCGTGCCATTGATTCATCAGATCAATAGTCGGCACGACGATGAGGGTGCTGACACCTGCATCGGCAATCGATTGGACGGCGAGGAACGTCTTTCCACTCCCAGTCGGTAGAACGACGCTTCCCTGACGGTCGTTGTCCTGCCACGCCGAGAGGGCTTCCTGCTGATAGTCTCGTGGTTCGATAGCGACAGACGGCGTGAGGTAGAACTCGGAGTAGGCACGGGCGTCGTCTTCTAGGTCAGCCACAGTCGCTGTGGATTCTTCAAGCGTTGCCTGCCCATCGGGTTCTGTCGCCCACTCTCGAATGTCACGGTAATGCTGTGCCCGTGCCCGATACTCATCGACACGGTCGTCCCACTCGGCATACGGGACAGTCTCGGAGGCGTCTTCGAGCAGGAGTGTGCCATCATCAAACAAGAGACGCATTCAGTCTCACCTACGGTAGGCGAGCTACTTGTCCTTGCTGGAGGAAACAGAACGCACGGGTGAGCTATACCTAAAGGCCATCAGCGATTGACCGAAGCTCGCTCTTTGTCGGCTGTCTTCCGATCTCGACCCCGTGGTCACCAACCCAGAACCGAAACTGCTGGTGGTCAACATCGAAGTGCAGTCCACAGGAGACATCTGGGTCTGCCTGTTTGTACTCGGACTCACTCACATTCTCACCATCTTGGAGTGTCTCAAGGAGGTATTCGGCGACGTGTGGGCGTTGCTTCATTACCAAGATGTGGTCAGATGCAACGTACTTCAGTACCTCTCCACCAGTTCCGTACCCATCACCGACGATGTAGAACTCACCGCTGAACTCGTACGACTGTACAGTAATACTGAGAGCATACGTTTCTGTCATACGCTATCGTCATCGTTCTGTGGCACAAACGTTACGGCTCCAGTTGCTGTACCCAAGGGTAATGACACCAGATCGCCGACCTGATGAGGTTGAGCTGGAGGGGCTCGAACAACAGTTAGCAGATGCTGATAACGGAGACGTAACCGCACTCACACAAGCGGTCGCAATCTACGAAGCACGATTGGCGTCAGTACATGAAGCGGATGAATCCGACCGCTACCGAGGTATCTCCAGAGCATATAGGGGGCAACTCATTACCGTATTGGACGACGTGACACAGTCCGAAGGCTGGGAGTTTCTTGCAGATTTTCTCGATGCATACCATCCAGAGATAGCAGACGAGTTCCCGCACGTGACGACCATACTGCAGAACGTGACAGGTCGTTACCTCATTCGTACTCGACTGTCAGACGGTGTGGAGGCAATTCCAGTCGAAGCGTTGGAGTATTTTAGCTCGATTCTCGACCGACTCGATGGAGAAGGATACGACTACATCCTCGAAGGGATGCACCCGTACGGATGGGGGATTGGACATCCCAACCACTCGGTTGCCGAGGACATCCATCAACACGCCTCCACGGACATCTTCGTCGTAAATGCAATGCTCGAACACGCATTCTACGCAGACCAACACTTGGCTATGGACTTGCTGGAGCGAATCGCACGTGATGACTCGATTCAAGAGCGTATCACATATTCTCGTGGGCAAATATCCGAAACACGAAATCTCTTAGATGCACCCGCTGGAGCTGTGAGTGATTTCTCGCCGACCATCCCACGGTACTGGGACTGGAATGACGAGGTGGACTATCAGTTTGAACTGGACGACGACGTTGAGCAACGGATCCGAGATCTCGTAGCTGAGGAGAGAATTGATGACGGCCTGGCCAGTGACTGGGAAATTGATGACTTGACGCTCTGATTCGAAATCAAAAACCGTGCCACAACTGTGAGTGAGACCTTCTCGCTCTTATGTAGAATTGCGGAAAACCCCGATAACGAGACAATCAACGATTGACTCGACGGATTCACCCGCTATGTTGAATGAGCGAACGATTCCGAAGGTGTGAGCGGCCTGTTCCAAGCCCTGCTTGGACAGGCCGCGGAACTTCCGCAACCACGGCTGAACAAGCGAAAACAGGCACTCAGCTTGGTTGATATGAACGCCTTCTGGCGATACATACCTCTCTTTGTGGATGACCGTTCGGTGGTCAAAGTCCATCTGTCGGTACGCCTGGAGTCCGTCGGTCCAGACCTCTCTCAGCGGCTGGGAGAGGTCTTTAGCCTCCTGTATCACCGGTTCAAGATCGCTGCTGTAGTCGATCCCAAGTTGGCCGCGAATCACGCGAAGCGAGTCGCGGCACACCGCGACGAGCGTTATTTGATCACCGTGGCGGCCTCGCCAACGAGATCGACCAGTTTGGGACGAGCCGCCGCGAGAACGGCTGTTCCGCGGCGGCTCTTGGCCTTTGTAGCCCGAACAGACCTCGCCAGATTCGTCGACTTGCGTCGGTCCGTCGATGGTTTGATCGAGGAGGCTCCAGACGACGGGGAAGCCGCGCTGAACCGCGGCTTCCACGTCTCGAATGGCTGTGTAGACGGTTCTATAGGCTCGACCGAGAAACGGCGCGATCTGGTTGATACTGAGCAACGTATCGGCGTACAGCGTGAACGCGAGAAGCACCTCCCCGCAGGCGAGGTGTTTCTCGTGGAACGGCGTTCCGTAGGTGAAAACCGGCTTAAAATTGCAGTTACGGCACCAGATTCGGTCGATACTCTTCCAGGTCACGATGCTCTGGTGGCCGCACCGTGGACAGGACGTATTCTCCCAGAATTCCTTGAGTCGCCGCTCGATGCGGACATCGAGCGGCTCCGTGTCGATCTCGACAACGCCCAGCTCGATCAGCTCTCGAAACATCGCTCCGAACGCTGGCTGAGCAGAAGACATATTGCCAGATTAGCGCCGGCTCAGTGTAACAATACGGTCTTTCCGCAGCTTTGCATAAGAGCGAG
>NZ_JBHTAN010000001.1:0-379133 GCF_042663585.1 Natronoarchaeum sp. GCM10025321 | reverse complement strand
CGTCCCAGCACTCAGTTCGTCGTCGATCATCGACGGTTTCCAGTCCGAATCACTCCATTCCGCAACCGCACTCTCCACGAACGATCGCCCCTCGTCCGTCAATGCGAACATGTCCGAGCGCTCCTCGACGAGATCCATGCTCCGCAACCAGTTCACTCGCTGTCTCGCCATGTCGGTCTCTCCACGACTCCACCCTAACTCAGGATGCGTGTCCAACTGCTGTTCACTTACCGTCTCGAGTGTCATTGATCCAGCAGACAACGCATACAGGAGACTCCGTAGCCCAACGTTCCGATCACACATTATACGGAGCAGTGTCGCTATCTCTCCCTGTGCCATATATTCCTGACCAGCATCTCCCAGTACCCACTGTTCACCCACCTGGTGCAAGAAGCCGACCTGTTGAAGATAGCTGACCCGCCGCATGATCGACTGCCGACTGGATACGTTCGAAAACGTTCCACGATGCCATCCGACGAGCTCATCCGACGTCGGATGATGTGCCTCGACAAACTGAAGAATCGCATTCAGCGTTGTAACGTATCGTGTTGCACCGCCAAACATTGGTACGATACTGCGCAGTCGATCCGTACTCATACAAAAACGGTATCCCGGACAGATGATGATCCTTTCCCTGACAGATAGACGTGTACAGAGATGATTCCCTGTCACAATTGGTGGCGATTGATCACCGGTGGTTCGCAGCTGCATGTGTATACGCTCCGGTCTACATAGACAACTCAAGTGACGTGATCTCCCCTGGTAAGTCGTCGAAGGACAGTAGTCCACTTGAGCAAACGTACGGTAACGTTGAGCATAGCAGAGACTACAATATCGTCGATAAATTGACATTGGTTAGTAACGTTGGAGCCAATAATGCCTTTTGTTGGCCGTTTTCGAGGAACTATCGTTTTTCCGGGATGGGTATCAGACGGAACTACAGTTATCTGTCCGAAGTGCGAGGAAGAGATGTTCGTCAGAGGTGGGCCGCAGACGGATCGGCTTCGTCACTTCGTGCATTACCCCGACAGCCGGAAGTGTAGCGGCGAGTCAGAGGAACATCGTCGGTGGAAGCACCTGGTGTTCCGTGCACTACACGATTTGCATCTTCCCAACCAAGAATCGCTCTTTTTCTGCATGGAAGGGAAGCTCGATGTCTCACATACTCCAACGGATCCAACTACCCGACACGCCGATGTGCTTCTTCGATTCGGTGCGCAGCACGATCAGTTCGGGGATGGAATCGCCTTCGAGATCCAACATCGAAACGAAGAGAAGGATCTCCACGCCGCTACGTATGATTATCTCGTCAATGGATACAGCGTGCTGTGGGTGACTCGAAATACGTTCACAAATGCGTTGTTTGACGCGGCGAAGGCGATTGCCGAGAGCGACGCCGACCGGATGTTCTTCCGCGAACGTAGTGTATCGCTTCCCGAATTCGACGAATTTCGTCAGTGGGACTTCGAGCAACTCGCGGGACTTCTTGACGGCACGCAATCACGCCTTCCGTTATACGCTGAATGAGGAGGCTCTGATAGCCCTACGTTGGGAATGAACAGGTAGATCCGAGTAGCCGGATAGGGTGTCATAGAACGGTCGCACAACCGATTCGCAACTACCCTCAATCGGTCAGTATAGCGTACACACATACCGCGACGATTGACAACCTGTCTGGAATCGATCAGAACATTGGTGTAACATACAGAGCGTAAAGTCAGTATCAGAACGTTTTTATTTTGAATATTTAAATATGAATTAATTTTTCGGTATCGACAAGGCCAATTTCAGTCCTGATTCTGCTACAGTAGGTTTTTGATGATAGTAACACTTTGTAGATTATGCCACTCAGTTCTCATCAAGATATTCAGATTCTCCACGTCGATGACGACCCCTCCATCACGGACCTAACAGGGACGTTTCTCGAACGCGAGGACGACCGCTTCGCTGTCCAGACAGCGACCAGTGCCGACGAGGGGTTGGAGAATATTAATGACCGCCCGCCTGACTGCGTCGTCTCGGATTACAACATGCCCGGCACGGATGGCATCGAATTCCTGCAGGCTGTCCGAGAGGAGTATCCCGACCTCCCGTTTATTCTCTTCACCGGCGAGGGCAGCGAGACAGTCGCCAGTGACGCCATTGCTGCCGGTGTCACCGACTATCTCCAGAAGGGGAGCGGCACCGAACGGTATGAACTCTTGGCCAACCGGATCCGCAACGCCGTTCGGGCCCGCGGCGAGGCCGAGCGGGCCGACAGACAAGAACAATTGATGCGATTGACAGAATTCGCAGGCGACACCGGCGGGTTCGAGTTTGACAGAGAGAGCAACACGATTCTGTTGACCGCTGGCACCCGGCGAATCATCGGGCGTCCCGACACATCGAAATCACTCTTGAGGAAGCGCTCGAACTGTTCCGCCCGGACGACCGCGAGGGCATTCAGCAAACACTCGACAGAGCCTTCGAAACTGGCGAGGAACTGCACGATAGGTGGCGACTCCAGCAAGACGACGGCAACGAGCGCCTTCTGGACATCACGATCACTCCAGTCGTCGAAAACGGTGAGGTAACGAAACTCCGCGGGTCTGGCAACGACATCACCGACCGCAAAGAACGCGAACGGGAACTCGCAGCGGAACGACGGTTCATCGAGCAGGCACTCGACACACTCGATGACCTGTTCTACGTGCTCGACACGGACGGCAGCCTCCGACGGTGGAACAACCAGGTTCCGGAAACGACGGGGTATGCCGACTCGGAACTGGCCGATATGCAGGCTATCGAATTGTTTCCCAAAGACGACCGCCCGACAATCGCCGACGCGATCCAAACGGCTGTCTCAGGTGAACCAGTCACTGTCGAAGCTAACCTGCTCACTGCCGACGGCGAGCGGCTTCCCTACGAGTTCACCGGCGCACAGTTGATCGACGCTGATGGGAATACGACCGGAATAGTCGGTATCGGACGAAATCTAACCGGGAATAAAAACCGCGAGTATCGAGCGCTTGCCGAAGAATACGAGGCGCTGCTGGAAACATCCGGAGACGCGGTATTCATGCTCGATGTGGATACAACTGGCGAGGATCCAGCGTTCGAGTTCGCCCGACTCAGTCCTGGCTATGAGACGCAGACCGGAATCTCAACCGAGGAAGTTCGAGGGAAAACACCGCAAGCGGTCTTCGGCAGCGAACGAGGTGCCGAACTCGAAGCCAACTACACTCGATGCGTTGAGCAGCGCGCGCCGATATCGTACCGTGAAGAGCTCAACATCGCTGAAGATGCTCGGATTTGGGAGACAAGCCTCGCGCCAGTCATTATCGATGGCGATGTCATTCGGATCGTGGGTATTGCCCGGAACGTGACTGACCAGGTCGAACGAGAGCGCGAAATACAAACACAGAACGAGCGCTTGGAGGAGTTCACCAGCGTAGTCAGCCACGATTTGCGGAACCCACTCAGCGTGGCCGAAGGACGGTTGGAACTGATTCGGGACGTGTGTGAGAGTGACCATATCGACGACGTCGCACAGGCACTTGGCCGGATGGACACGCTCATCGAGGACATGCTGACACTGGCACAAGAGGCTGAGCAAATCGATGAGACCGAAGTGATTGGCCTGGCGAACATCGTCAAGAGTAGCTGGCAAACCGCGAACACAGAACAGGCAGTACTCGAAATCGAGACGTCTCAGTCTGTCGAAGGCGACCGGAACCGGCTCCAGCAACTGTTCGAGAATCTCTATCGCAACGCAGTCGAACACGGCGGTGACGGCGTGACAGTGTCTGTCGGATCGATGGACGACGGCTTCTACGTGGCGGACACGGGCCCCGGCATACCCGAAAGTGAGCGTGAGGAGGTCTTCGAGGCAGGATACTCAACGAATGAGGACGGAACTGGGTTCGGCCTGAGAATCGTCGAACAAATTGCCGACGCGCATGGGTGGGAGATTACCGTGACTGAGAGCAAAGGGGGCGGGGCCCGCTTCGAAATTACCGGTGTCCAAAAAGCTGAGTGACCCATACGCGCCTTACATCTTGCATACCAAGACATTTATTATATTTATCTAGTAGTTCCCTCACCGGTCAGTTCGCAGCTCTGTTTAACAGTAGTCTCAGTCCATTGTCTCTGAAAGAGGTGTTAGAGACAGCCATTCCGAAGGGACCATGCTACAGGTTTGGCGCTACCACTACTACCGTCCCGGACGGAACACTCAAACACTGCCCCTGAATACACCGAGTATGAAACGAGCGATCCTCATAATCGCCGTAGTGCTGCTCGTCGGTCTTGCCGGATGTACGGCTAGCACCGGCGAGACCGAGGACGTGATCGACGACCCGCAGGCGGTGGGAGACGCCGTCGAAATCGTCGACCTGAACGTCGCGGACGTCTCACCCGGCGAGGAGTCCATCGTCCTCGAAAACACCGCCGATAAGCCCGCCGACCTCTCCGGATTCGAGCTCCGTGACCGAGAGGGCGGCCAAGTCGATGGCGGCCTCTCGCCCTTTTCGTTTCCCAGTGAGTTCGTCCTCGAACCCGGGGAGACAGTGAAAGTAACGACCGGAGACGGCGAGGCAACGGAGACCGAGCTGTACTGGGGATACAACGTCAACATCTGGCGAGGCGACGGCGACGTGGTTCGACTCGTCGACGCCGATGGCCAGGTCGTGATGGAGCACGCCTACGGCGACATGGTGGGAACCGAGTCGGACAGCGACGCCGGCGATGAGACCGACGACACCGATGACGAGACCGACGACGAGAGCGATGGCGACACACAGAGTACTGTTGAAGGCGAACTCGAAGTTCACCACATCGACGTCGGGCAGGGCGACTCGACCCTCATCGTCACGCCGGCCAACGAGACGATCCTGATCGACAGCGGCGACTGGTGCCAGAACGGCAGTGAGGTGATCGACTACCTCGAAGCACAGGAGATCGACCGGATCGACCACCTGGTCGCGACGCACGCCGACGCCGACCACATCGGCGGCCACGCTGCTGTGATCGAGCATTTCGAGACGAACGGTGAGGGCATTGGGACCGCGTACGATTCGGGCGTGCCCTCGAGTTCGGCGACCTACACTAACTACCTCGATGCCATCGACGAGCACGACGTCGAACTCCTTCTCGTCGAACGAGGTGACGAACTGCCGCTTGCGGGGACCGTCTCCGCGCAGGTGTTGCACCCGCCCACGGAGACCGGCAGCGACGTCAACGAGAACAGTATCGTGCTGACGTTCGATATCGGCGAGTTCCAGTACGTGACAACCGGCGACATCGACACCGATGTCGAACAACAACTGATCGAGGAACAAGGAAGCGATCTCGAGGGCGACGTGTACAAAGTCGGCCATCACGGGTCCTCGACCTCCTCCAGCGAGGCCTTGCTGGACACCATGACTCCCGAGACGGCCATCATTTCGAGCGCCTACGACTCACAGTACGGCCATCCGAACGACGTCGTGCTCGACCGATTCGCCGACCGGGATATCGAGACGTACTGGACGGGCGTCCACGGCGATATCGTGGTCCGAACCGATGGGACGGCGACTGCTATCGAGACCCAGGAGTCGTTCTCGACGGCTCCCGAGGATATCCTCGAGGAGACGCCCGACGCCGACGACACGGCGAACCTTCAGCCACCCAGCCCGCTTGTTGCAGGGAGTTCGGGCAGTGGGATTGATGGGACTGTCGCGTCTGTTGTGGGGTGAACAATGGAGGGGACTTACACTGCCGTTGTCGACCGGATCGAAGATGGCGATATCGCCGTGATCCTGCTCGAGGAGGATGGGGAGGTAATCGAGCAACTGGATATCGCGGCTGATCGTCTGCCCGAACCCGCTCAAACGGATGGGGGCGTGCTTTCGGTGACGCTCGAAGCGGGGGAGATCGTCTCGATGGAGTACCAACCGGAGGTAACACGAGACCGCCGCGAGTCCGCTCAAGAGAAGCTGGATCGGCTGTCCGAGCGGTTGTCCGATCGCGAGGAGTGATTAATATCCGGGGGACATCCTCGCCCGCCGTGAACGGCGGGATTCTCTCGCTGCTGAAAAGTAGGAACCGACCGTTCACCCGACTGGTTCCGATTACTGTCTCATTGTTTGGGGCGGACAGGCCGCCATCGTAGGACTGGCGGGAATCGGTCCGTTCCTAACCGATTCCTGCTCCTGAGTAGGCTTGCCTGTCAGTTCAAAACACGGATTGAGAAATCTCGGAGGGGCCAGTAAACGTAGACTGATTCCGAGTTGTCGGATTCAGCCTGCGTTAACGAGACCGCAGGTCTCGTTCCCACACCAGAAATCTGTGATGTCTGGGGGCAGCTAAAGCCGCAGGTATTCTCCTTGCTATTTATAAGCAGGTTATACGCTTAAGCTACAGAACAATGCGGTTACGAGTCTTCTATTCAGTTGTATGACACAGAGAAACCATGCTGATGATCAAGACAGAGCTACTGAATCAAAAATCTACCTCCCTGCCGGGGTCACCCCGTCGTCCGAAGCCAGTTGGTTTGAGTACATCTGGACAACGCTGTTCAGCCGTCGCATCTGAAAAAGGGGATAGAACTGCGAACGAGTCCGTTGAACCAGCTAATTCAAGAGTGAAGTGTGTGATTTCTGAATTGATCTTCCGCTCTGACGAGACACATGAGACGTGAAAAAATTGAACCCCATCCTCGCATTCAAGAATTACGACTGACCGACTCAGTTAAGCCACCACACGACCTCCGTATAAGCCCGGTAACAAGCATCGCAATATATTTACATCAAGTATCTCAAATATAATCCTAACACCTAATGTACGAAACCATCACTTTACAGAACAATGACCGATATTAAAGCCGTTGTCCGGGCCGAGCATCCTGACATAGTGCTCACACAGTCAGTCAGTCACGATCGAAGTTCGAAAGTCAAGTCGGTGTCAGAGGCTGGAACTGACCCGACGTCGGGGAAGTTCTTTTATTACATAGAATCATCTGATTTCCAGCGGTTCGAGGACGGGTTACGGAATGATAGTACCATTGGCGAATTCGAACGAGTTATTGAAACCAGAGACAAGGAGGCGATATATAGCTTTGAGTATACAGACAAAGCGAAGATCCTCTCACCAGTAATTTCGGCCGCGAATGGTGTTATCCTCGACATGGAAAACGATGGAAGCGCCTGGATCCTAACAGTATGGATGCCCGAGCGAACGGATCTAGTTCATCTTTGGGACTATGCACAACAGCACGACATTGATATCGATTTGCTGCGCGTGAATGAATACGCTGGTTTGGGGAATACGGACGCCGGGTTGACCGATAGCCAGCGAGAAGCACTCCTCGCCGCATTCAGATCGGGGTACTTCGAAGAACCACGGAACGCAACTCTCAGCGAGGTCGCCGCTGATCTGGATATCTCTCAACCTGCAGCAAGTGGTCTGCTTCGACGTGGAATCAAGCGACTCATCATATCTTCCCTGATGGATGAGAGTGAAACGCCAGATTGATCAGCGGGACTCGGTGCAGTGGCAACGGTGAGTTCTCCACTTCTCAGAAAGTTCAAGTGCTACGGAGCTAATCAATAAACCAATTAATGCTTGCGGACGAGTAAGCAGTATGAACGGTGATAGAAGAGTCCGTAAGAACTCAACAATCCTTCCGGACTCGAAAACTATCGATATCCTCCATATCGATGACGACCCCAGTTTCGCCGGGCTTGTCGCCACCTTCCTTGAACATGAACGTGACTGTTTCAATGTCCGCAGTATAACAGACTCTCGCGATGCCCTAGACGTTCTCAAAGAGAACGAGTCGTCTGTTGATTGTATCGTGAGCGACTACGAGATGCCGGGCGTAGACGGTTTGGAGGTACTGGAACGAGTACGTGAGTCCTATCCAGATCTTCCGTTTATCCTCTTCACTGGAAAAGGTAGTGAGGAGATCGCTGGCGAAGCCATCACGGCAGGCGTCACTGACTATCTCCAGAAGACCACTAGCACGGACCAGTATGGCGTCCTCGCGAATCGCGTGCAGAACGCTGTCGAAGGATACTGGGCCGAACGGTACATGAACCGTGGTCTCGAAGCCATCGAAACCGCACACGACGGCATCAGCATTCTTGATGACGATGGCTACATCGAGTACGCGAATTCCGCCTGTGCGGAGCTTCTCGGCTACGAACCCGAGGAGCTTATCGGCCTCCATTGGGAAACGTTCTACCACGACGAGGATGTCGATCACGTCTACGACGTCCTCCTTCCGGAGGCACGCGATGGGCGTTGGCACGGCACTACGTCGTTCGTCCGGAAGCACGGCGAACCAATCGACCTCGAGCACACGCTCTCGTTTACTACCGATAACTCGCTGATCTGTACACTCACGCCACCACAAGCGACTGATGCGGGGACGCTGCATCTATCGGCGAAAGAGCAAGCAATGGATGAGGCTCCGATCGGGATTCTATTGACGGACCCCAACCAGGAGGATAACCCGATTATCTACGCGAACGACGAATTCACGGCACTCACTGGCTACGAGAAACACGAGGTGTTTGGGCAGAACTGTCGATTCCTCCAGGGCGATGGCACTGATGATGAGCCAGTCGAGGAGCTTCGAAGAGCCATTGATAATCGCGAGCCGGTAACCGTCGAGGTGCGGAACTACCGGAAGGACGGCACGGAATTCTGGAATCGCGTCCGCATCGCACCACTGTATGACGCTGACGGCGATGTCGATCTCTTTGTCGGATTCCAGGACGACGTTACGGAGCACAAGAGGTACGAACAACGGTTACAGTCCCATACCGCGCGTCTCGAGGCGCTGTTCGAGCATTCGCCGGATATGTTTATAATCCACGACTTCGACGGCGTCATCCGGGATGCCAACCAGCGACTGTGTGACGAACTCGGATACACTGAAGACGAACTGATCGGACAGTATGTCTGGGATCTCGATCCAACGGCCGATCCGGAGCGCGCGTCGTCATTCTGGGAGTCACTCCCGCCGAATACCCCGCGTCGATTCGAGGGAAAACTCGAACGGAAAGACGGGTCCACATTCCCCATCGAAATCCACCTTATCCGTCTCAACTTGGATGGAGAGGATCGGATCGTGGCGATGGACCGTGACATCAGTGACCAGAAGCGACGCGAGCGTGAACTCGTCCAGCAGAACGAGCGGTTGGACCGATTCACGAGTGTCGTAAGTCACGATCTCCGGAACCCGTTACAGCTCGCGAAAGGCCGCCTGGAGTTACTGCGAGAGGACTGCGACAGCGACAACATCGACGAGATCGACTACGCGTTGGGCCGGATGGATGCCCTGATCGACGATTTACTGGCGCTCGCGCAGGCCGGGGAAGCAGTAATGGACCTCGAAGCAGTCCAGTTGCCGGACGTCGCCCAGCTATGCTGGGGAACACTATCGACAAAGGATGCGACGCTCTCGATTGAGACAGACCGTACCATCGAGGCAGATCCCGATCAGCTCCAACAGCTCGTACTAAATCTGTTCCAGAATGCCGTCGAACACGGCGGGCCAGACGTAACAGTGACGATTGGGAACACAGATACTGGCTTCTATGTTGCTGATGACGGGGGCGGACTCCCCGACTCAGAGAGTACGAACGTGTTCGAAGCGGGATATACGACCGCTGACGACGGGACCGGATTCGGGCTGGGTATCGTCAAGGAAGTCGTTGACCGACACGACTGGGAGATCACTGCCACAAACGGTCCCGACGGTGGTGCTCGTTTCGAGATTGAAATCACGTGACCGTCCGGTACGTCGGTAGATGCGGGCACGCTCGATACTGATAGTCCTGTATCTCCCCTGTGGGGTTCACTTTTTCTCTGACAGTAGGTTTCGCTCCCGTGACAGTGCCTCACAGTGTTCACTGCGTCCGACTGTCCTGCTGTTCATTCCTGGTCGTCTGCTCCCTGCTCACTCGTTTCGGGTTCCTCCGTCCCGTCGCTCTCGTCTTCTTCGGGTGAGACTGCCTCACCGTCAGCCATCGACCACTCTAGCTCGACTTCCAATTCGGCCTCATCCTCTTCTTCCTCGTACTCAACTTCCACTTGAACTGCTCGGGAACGGTCACCGGGCCCTCATCGCGGCCCAGTTCTACTGACCCGCTCGCAACGCCGGTGGCGAGGCGACGGAGGACGTTCTCTCCCTGTTCGCGGGTCATGAGGCCCTCCAACTCGAATTCCTCTTCTTCGTGCTCTTCCGCATCATTCGCATTCTGGCTCTGGTCTGTCACGTGTACACGTACGGCCTCCATACCAAAATTCCACCCCCACTCCCGCTTTGCTCTCACCTGTCCGCTCAGATTGCAGATCGACCGCTCGGAGGTTTCAGTCAGAAAGAACCACGGGCGAAATGGTCGATACAGATGAACGGCTTACCAGGTCCGGGTCGGGAGAAGACCAATTGCACTGACGACCTGATGGTCACCATCGACGGGTACGATCACACGCATTTGCTCGTTGTAGTCAGCCAATAGCTCTCGACAGACGCCACACGGCGGGATAACGCGCGCTTCGGTTGCGTCATGATAGGGCAATGGGTACGATACGGCTACGGACGTCTGAATCTCGTCATGGTCATACCCGTCTGCAATGGCTGAGCCAACTGCAACTGGCTCTCCACAGACCGAGGCCCGTCCGATACTGGCCGGTAAACCCACACCCTCATATACCGAGCCATCTGCCATCCGAATGCCAGCAGTGACGATGTGGGCATCATCAAAAAACTCCGGATCGAACGTCTGTTTATACGCTGAGCAGGCGCAATACCACGTCGTTTACGGCGTGGATACGCGCCGCCAACTGATGATACAATAACCGTTGTTCGGCATTTCTGGATATTCCACGCGACCCGAAACCGACACTTGTCCATAAGCTAAGAAACATAGGTTATGTATGGCGAAACAGGTCGTCAAACGCACTTTCATTGGTTCCATACAGAACCATCAGCAAGTGCAGGACGACCTTGATTCGCTTGGATTCGCCGCCAGTAAACTCTGGAACGTCGCCCGCTGGACAAGCGGGCGTGTCTGGAACGAAACTGGCCACATCCCCGACGACGGCGACCTGAAATCGTACCTCAAATCCCACGAACGCTATAGTGACCTACATTCGCAGTCAAGTCAGCGAGTTCTTGAAGAACTCTCTGAAGCGTTCACTGGCTGGTACAAGAAACGCCAGAACGGGGACTCGAAAGCGAATCCACCAGCATATCGCAAACACAACGACGAACATCCACGCTCAACGCTCACGTTCAAAGGCGCTGGCTTCAAGCTCGATACCAAAAATGGTCGAATCCGACTCTCCAAAGGTGAGAACCTGAAAGAGCACTGGTCGGACTTCGTTCTCTGCAACATCCAAACACGACCTGACGTTGACCTCTCTGCGATTGAGAGCGTCCAGCAGGTACGCGCTGTCTGGAATAAGCAGCGAGACGAATGGGAACTCCACATCGTCTGCAATGTCGAAATCAATGCATCAGAGAACGACGCTGAGAAGACCGCTGGTATCGACCTGGGTATCTGTAACTTCGCCGCTCTCGCCTTTGAACACCAAGAGTCTGAGCTATACCCGTTGAACTGCCTCAAACAGGACGATTACTATTACAGCAAGCATATTGCTCACTGTGATGATTCCTCGTCGGAAGAATCAGTACGGTTGAACACCAAGAAATCTAATCGTCGTGCGCACTATTTCCACACGCTCTCGAAACATATCGTGGAGAGATGCGTTGACGAGAACGTCAGTGTGATTGCAATTGGTGACCTCAGCGGGATCCGTGAGGATGAAGACGGTGAGACGAAGGATTGGGGCAAGCACGGTAACTTGGACTTGCACTCGTGGGCGTTCGACCGATTCACTGACCTGCTCGAATACAAGGCTGAAGAATCTGGCATTTCCGTTGAGCGCGTATCTGAGGAGAACACCTCAAAGTCGTGTTCTTCGTGCGGGTGTGAGCGTGAGTCGAATCGTGTTGAGCGTGGCTTGTACGTGTGTGCCGAGTGCGAGTTGGTTGCGAATGCTGACGTGAATGGTGCTGAGAATATTCGGAAACAAGTATCTCCGAGTCTCGCCACGGATGGCGGTGATAGGAGTAACGGCTGGTTGGCACAGCCATCGACGTACCTGTTTGACAAGGAAACTGGCTCGTTTGAGCCTCAAGAACAGGCAATGTCGTAGACCCTAATATCCCAAACCAGCGGTAGCGGTGCCGTGGGATTCCTCCGCGTTCACGCGGAGGAGGATGTCAATCCTGATGCGCGAGGCGAGAGATACGGACGGCCGCCTCTCGGTCGTGGGCTATCGAGCACGGCAGGTTATCGCGGCCCGGTTCGGCGTCCTCGTCGTCATTACACTCCTCGTTGTCGGCGTCTCAGTGGGAGTGATGCTCGTCGACTTCTGGCCGGAGCAGCTGTGGTGGTTTGTCGCCGCGATGCTCGTCCTCTCGGTGACCTACGGACTGATCGGGATGCTCGTCGGTGCCGTCTTCAATCGACTGGCCGGCCTGTGGATCATGTTGATCCTCCCGATGATCGATATCGGGCTCTTTCAGGACCCATTGTTCGTCCAGTCCGAGCCCGAGTGGTGGATGAAACTCTTCCCGGGCTACCATCCCGTCCGCGTGATAGTCGATACCGGGCTCACAACGGACCTGGATACTGCTGTGTCACTCAGCTGGGGATTCAGCTATCTCCTCGTCATCGGGCTCCTCGCTATATGGGTGTACTACCGAGGAACTCGAACGACGTGACGACGCAATCGAAAAAGGACGATCTCCGCAGACGGACGGATTTACCGACGTCTCCCAACGGGGTTCGGTGACTCTCCTCACAGGGATGGGTCGTTTTGCCCGTCCTCCAACCGTTCACGACGCGTCTGGAACTCTTCTTCGTCGATCTCGCCTCGTGCGTAACGACGTTGAAGGGTTTCCATCGCGGAATCGTCACTCTCTGGAGGTGCATCACCTCGACCCGTTGCCCAGTAGAGGAGTCCGCCGACCAGCCCCAGCATTCCGAATGCCCCGCCGACGAACGGCAGCCCACCGAACCATCCACCGTTCCGGCCGTTCATCATCCCCGGGCGGGACCCCATTCCGGGACCCATCATTCCGCCATCGGAGTTCCCATCACCCCCGGTACCAGATCCATACGCGATCGCGCCCTGCTCGACGATCGCGTCGCTCTCGGGCACGTCACCGTCCGGAATCGGACTCTCTTCGGCCGGGCCGCCGGGATTGCCAACGACGATGCGACCAACCATCCCGACTGTCTTGTGCGGGATGCAGTAGTAGTCGTACGTACCTGGTTCTTCGAACGTGTACTCGTACCCTCCCGACGAGATGACCCCACTATCGAATGGACTGGCGTCGAGCGGAATCCGGTTCTCGTAGGCCGTCGCCGAGTGTGTACCGGCTGCTATCTCGAAGCGGACGGTCGTGCCGGGTTGGACGTGGAGCCCGATCGGGTCGAAATAGTTGTTGCCCATCTTCACGACGGGCGTCTCCTGTGCGCTCACTGGCTGAGAGAGGCCTGCGCTGGCGACTGCGCCGGCACCGAGCACTCCCAGGAACTGACGTCGATCATAGTTCGTCATGTGGTTTGAATTGGTCGGGTGGTCGTTATGTTCGCACGACATCGACGAGACGTTGGACGAGTCCAGACGACTGTTCGGTCGCGCTCTCAATGGCTGGTTCGAGGTCGTTCCGCTCGACAATGCCGATGAACTCGGCGGTCTGTTTACCGCTCGCGTAGACGAGTGTCGTCGGCGTCTTCCGGACGCCGTATTCCTCGGCCGTTTCCAGATCTTTCTGGATATCGATCTCCCGGAACTCCATGTCCGGATACTTCTCCTCGAGGCCGTCGTTTTTCTCTCGTTGTGTTGCGCATGCTCCGCACGTCTCTTGGGTGAAGAGGATGACTTCGGTCACATAGTATAATACGGTATTGGGACTTAACCACATTACTATTCAGAATCGTAAGCTGAGAGAACTCCATCTCTTCGATTCGAAAGGGCGTTCACACAGTGGTGACCGGGAGTAGCATCACAAATTCGATCACGCAGGCGTGTGAATACGCACTTGGTGCGTACTCGTTGGCTCAATCCGACCGTTCGAGTCTCTCGCGGCGGGCTTCGAACTCTTCATCAGTGAGGTCGCCACGAGCGTATGCCGTGCGGAGTTCCTCCATCGCGGGATTTCGAGATGTCTGCGTTTCGCTAATACGCCGGAAGACGAGATAGCCACCGCCGAGGAGGATAAGGAGGAAGATGAGCGGGACGAGCATCCCGACGAGCGGCCACCACCCGCCAGTACCGCCATACTGACCCATCATCCCACCGTACCCCATCATCCCGCCGAATCCTATCCCCATTGTGAGCAACGGGAGTAAGATGATCGCTCCGAGGATCAGAAGAACGATCGTCGTGACGTCGAGCTGGTTTGATGAAGACATCGAAGATCAGGTCTCCGATCTGGATCCTAGTTCGTCGGTGACGGCCGAGAGAACACGTTCGAATCGCTCGGTGACCTCGGTCGCGATAGACTCGAGCGCATCGTTGTCTGCGATGTCGATCAACTGCTGCGGATCGACGGCACTCACAACGATATCGTCGTCATCGGTTTCGTAGACGATGACGTTACACGGGAGGAGTGCTCCGAGTTCGATTTCTTCGGTCAGTCCCTCGTATGCCAGGGGGGGATTGCATGCACCGAGAATGCGGTACTGGCGGAATTCTTCGTTGAGTTTCTCCTTGAGTGTCGCCTGGATGTCGATGTCACAGAGGACGCCGAATCCTTCGTCTTCGAGCGCTGCGATCGTCGTGTCGACGACGTCGTCGAAATCGCCAGTGACTGAAGTCTGTATTGTGTATTCCATGTAATATTATACCCCGTCCACGGGGTTAACGGTTGGGTGCCGCAACGGCGAGCGTTGGGAGTGTGATGTATCGGCTGGAACAGCAACTGTTCCAGTCATCCGGTTCGTTCGAGCTGTTTTCGCCGTCGATCGAATTCTTCATCCGATAGCTCACCGCGGGCGTAGCGCTCGCGGAGAACTGACAGCGACTGCTCTTCGTTCCCGCCGGATCCTCGGTTGAGGAGCGCATAGACGATGTAGAGCGGGACGACGATGAGGAGCCCCATCCAGAGAAGTCCCCAGAGGCCCATCGCTCCGCCGAAGAGGCCCCAGCCGCTCCCGCCCATCATACCGCCGCCGTAGCTCCCACCACCGCGGGCAGCAGCCGTTCCAGTCGTTGCGACCAGCAGCGGGACGGCGAGGATTGCGAGTCGACGAGCAGTGCGTCCGATGTGAGTGGTGAGTTGTGTCATTATCTTGAGTTGGTGAGTTGTGGTGTTCGGTTGCAGCGATCGAAACGGTCAGGGTTGTCAGCAGTGGCCCTGCCCGTACATCTCGCCGCTGTAGTCGTCGTCAGCTCCGTCGTGGTATTCCTCGTCAGACATGTCCTGGGCCATCTCGTCGACGGTCACACCCATGTGCGACTCCATCCACTCGACGCTACCAGGGCCCATGTGTTCGGCCATCTGCGCCTCCATCCAAGTGGCCAATTCATCTGCGGTGGTATTGTCCGTGAGCGTGTCGTCAGCGGTCGTGTCGTTGCCGTGTGCGCTGGCAACGGGCGCGGCAAACGCGAGTCCGACGATCGCGAGGGCCACGAGCAGCCAGCGGCCGAGTTTGAAGTTGGTCATTGTCTTTCTCCTCGATTACTCGTAGGACTGCTGGGGGGTTATCGACGTGGGTGTGAATCCACACAGGAGAACGTTCGAGAACATGTATAAGAGGACCTAACCGTTTTTCAGGACAAGGACCGTTCCTCCGGCCCGAATTCGCCGGATTGGTACTCAATCCTTCTCCCGGGACAGGACCACGGCCCCAGGAACAACAGTATGAACGATCCGTAACCAGGTCATTCGACGTATTCTACGACACGCGCCATCCCTGCATCGAGATTGTGCAGACGTGATAGTGGACAACGTTTTGGACGGGGCTGGACTCGTGGGAACGCCCCACTAGTTCGCCTGTTTTCGTTATAGGTCGTCGCTCGGATAGATGCGATACGTCCGCCCTTGGCGCTCGCGGTACAGCAGGCCACGCTTCTCAAGCGCACTCACCGTCTGACTGACCTTGCTCTTCGAGATGTCCGAGCGATCCCTGAGTTCGATCTGTGTGATGCCAGACGAGGAGATAACTGGTTCGAGGATACGGCGTTCATCATCTGGCAGGAGGTCTAACACGCGAGCCTGTAGCTGAGACTCCGGATTGATGGCTCGATTCGATTGGACAGCTACCTCTGGCGATTCATCACCCTCAGGATCGGTCGGATTCGCCATTTAACTCTGTGAGCGGTCGTTTACCTCTATGCTGGTGACCTCATCCCGAATCACGAGATACCCCCATCGATGACAGCCGAAACGAGGAAGGTTCCGAGGACGTACCAGAGTGGATTCGTTCCGTGAACGGACCCCATCAACGTGCCCATTATCGATCCCATCTGGTCGAAGGCCTGCTATTGCTGGTATGCTTGCCAGATGAGCACACCAGAGACGATGAGGACGACAGCGACCAAGCCACCGACTACTGTATCGGCTCGCCGTCGTGGGTGAGGCTCGGTCCACTATCGTCGGTTCGCATCCCACGGGGTCGCAGTACTGCCCGGGCACACCGAGACCACGACGGTAGACGTATAGGAGAAAGCCAGAGAGCGCGAACACGACGATTTTGAAAACCTGAACGAGACTCGTGATGACGAGCCCCATGATGATCGCCCACGCCGCAGTCCAGAGGAAACCGACGCCGATCCGCAACGACTCGAGGATTCCGTCGACGAGGGCGGCTTGCATATTTAGACGATCGCAGCCATCTTTTTTGTTATTTGTTCTTAAGAAACCGGGGCAGTGGGCGGAGTAAATCTTGCATTCAAAGGTGACTCATGCTATCAGAGGTGGTCAAGCGTTCGAGGACTGCGTTCGCGCTCATCAGTTTTTGCGTGTCACTGATTCCAGTCGGTGGTGGCTCCTTGGTCTTCCGACGGACCGGCCATACAGATCTGGGTGTTGGACCGCTGGTTCCCCCACGATATTTTTCCTCCGTGTTACCAAGGAATCGCTCCCTTTCGAATTGTAAGAGAAACCCGATTGAAGGAGTAGAGCGTATCTGTAGTCATGAGCACTACTACCACAAACCAAGATGCGTACGAAATGGACTCCACGACCAACGTGATGCATCTCGATTCGTTGGCACTGGCGGGCGCAGCAGCAGTCGTCTCTGCCACCGCGATGCTCCTGCTGGGTGTGTTCGGAGCGATCGGCGTCTATGAGGGCGCAGTCGAAGCGATGGAGCAGTGGCACCTGTTCTTCGAACCGACCATCGTCGGGACTGTGGCGGGCATGGTCGAGGCAGCGGTGATCAGCTTCGTCTTGATGTATGCCTTCGCGTGGCTTTACAACGCCTTCGTATCATAGATTAGGTGTCAATCCAGGTACGTCACCGACAAAGCCGAAATCATCATCGACGCATCGTCCGAGGAGGTATGGGAGTACGTAACCGACCCAGTCCATTGGACGGCGTCGAACCCCGAGGAACACTACGGACTTGAGTACAACACGCCCGATAACCATCCCCGAGAGGATGCGACATTTCACCAGGCCGAAGAGGTCGCTGGGACGTACGCCGACCTCCACGGCCGATTCCAGTACATCGGTCATCCACATGTAGGGGTCTGGACTGGGACAGCGTACTATCCGGTTCTTCGTGGAATTGTCACTCAGGAGTAGCCG
Source organism: Natronoarchaeum sp. GCM10025321 (assembly GCF_042663585.1). Lineage (NCBI taxonomy): Archaea > Methanobacteriati > Methanobacteriota > Halobacteria > Halobacteriales > Natronoarchaeaceae > Natronoarchaeum > Natronoarchaeum sp. GCM10025321. Next base: position 361,333 of record NZ_JBHTAN010000001.1, on the reverse strand, counting down.
TCTCTCTCCAGAGAGTCGTTTTTTCCGGACACGACGAAGAATGCTGCTGGTGAAACCAGCTGATTAGCGGAGTCGACCGAGGAGCTCGTAATCGTGATCCGGAGTGTACCGGCGGAACAGTAGACTGTTCGACAACACCGATACACTTGAGAAGGCCATCGCGCCGGCGGCGAGCACGGGCTGGAGCAGCCCGAGTGAAGCCAACGGGATCATCGCCGTGTTGTACCCAAGCGCCCACACGAGGTTCTGCTTGATCTTCTGGAGCGTCGCGTCCGAGATACGGATAGCCTTCACCACGTCGAGTGGATCGTCGCGCATCAGCGTCACGTCCGCCGCTTCGATAGCGACGTCCGTCCCGCTCCCGATGGCCGTCCCGACGTGGGCCACCGCGAGCGCGGGCGCGTCGTTGACGCCGTCGCCCACCATCATCGCCTTGCGACCTTCGTCCTGAATGGCCTCGACGGCATCGGATTTGTCCTCGGGGAGCACCTCCGCGTGGACATTTTCGGGGTCGATCCCGACCTGCTCGGCGACGGAGAGGGCGGTCCGCTCGTTGTCGCCGGTGATCATCATCACGTCGATGCCGCGCTCCTGCAGTTGGCTCACGGCCTCGGTTGCACTTTCTTTGATCGTGTCGGCGTCAGCGACCACACCGATGAGTTTGCCCTCCGCTCGCGGCTGTTCGCCGCTCGCATCGCGGTCGCCGCTTCGCTCCGAACCGCGCAACGCGACGAGCATTGCCGTCTTCCCCTCGTTCTCGAGGCGCTCCATTGTCTCCTGAGCGGGCGAGGGGTCGATCCCGTTGTCGCGCAGCAGCTTGCGGTTGCCGACCAGCACCTCATTGTCACCGACCGTCGCTTTGATGCCGTGGCCGGGGACGTTCTCGAAGGCGTCCGGGTCGGTCACGTCGATACCACGGGCTTCAGCTCCATCGACAATGGCCCGCGCAAGCGGATGCTCGCTTCCACTTTCGGCCGTCGCTGCGAATCGGAGGACGTCGTCCTCACTGAGACGATCGCGTGCAGTTAGCGCTCCGCCGTCGGCTGCCGGCTCTCCACCGTCAGCGACAGGTTGGCCGTCACCGTCGAAGACCACGACGTCCGTTAGCTCCATTTCACCTTTTGTGAGCGTCCCGGTCTTGTCAAAGACGACCGTGTCGACGTCTTTCGCGCGTTCAAGAATGTCCCCGCCTTTGAACAGGACGCCGTTCTGGGCACCGATCGTTGTCCCAACCATCGTTGCAGCAGGCGTCGCTAACCCCAGCGCACAGGGACAGGCGATCAACACGGACGATGCGAAGACGATGAGCGCGAACTCGAAGACTGAGACGCCTCCAGCGGCGACGGGGCCACCTGCGACGAGTCCCCATAGCGGGAGTGCCTCAACGAAGCCCGCGAAAGTCGCGGGGAAGAGGAACCACACAGTGCCCCACAGCAACGCGTTCGCGATGACCGCTGGGACGAAGTACGCCGAGATGCGGTCCGCCAGATTCTGGATGTCGGGTTGGCGCGACTGGGCTTCCTTGACCGTCTGGACGATCTGCTGGAGCGCCGTGTCCGCACCGACCTTCGTCGCCTCAACGACGAGCACACCGTTCTCGTTGATAGTGGACCCGACGACCTCGTCACCCTCGCCTTTCTCGACGGGAACCGACTCGCCGGTGACCATCGACTCGTCGACGGCGCTCTGCCCGTCGATGACGACGCCGTCGGTCGGAATCTGCTCGCCGGGCCGGACCTTCATACGGTCGCCGACGGTGACCTCTTCGAGTGGCACTTCCACTTCGGTACCGTCCTCGTCGACGAGGGTGGCCGTCTCGGCCTCCATTTCGAGGAGCTTTCGAAGGGCGTCACCTGCCTGCCCTTTCGAGCGGGCTTCGAGGTAGTTCCCGAGGGTGATGAACACGAGGATCAACGCGGCAGTGTCGAAGTACAGCCCCCCCGCGATCAATTCCGCGAGTACTGCGATTGAGTAGAAATACGCAGTGGACGAACCCAGTGCGATGAGAACGTCCATGTTGGCGCGCCTGTTGTTGATCAGCGCGTTGTACGAGTTCTTGTAGAACGGCCAGCCGAGCACGGCCTGAACTGGTGTCGCCAGCAGGAACTCGACCCATCCGAATTCGACGCCGAGGACCGTCTCCGGGAGAATTCCCCCGCCGAGCAGGAACTTCTCTGCGAGGAAAAACAGCATCGGGGCCGAGAGCGCGGCTCCGAACAGCGTCAGTCGAAGCTGTTTTCGAATCTCACCCTGTCGTGCAGCGTCCCGAGCGTCTTTACCCGATTCACCGCTGTTGCTGTCTTCACGAACCGGCGAGTAACCAGCGTCCTCGATAGCGTCGTAGAGCGCGTCGAGTGAGGTGTCCGCGGGGTTGTACCTGACCTGCGCTTCGTCGGTGGCGAAGTTCGCCTCGGCCGCGATAACACCCGGCGTGTTCTCGAGCGCGGTCTCGTTCGTCTGCACACAGTTGGCACAGGTCATATCGGAGATGCCGATGGTCACCGTGTCAGACACCGCACCGTAGCCGGCGTCCTCGATCGCCCCGTAGATCTCTGCGAGCGATACCTCGTCAGGGTTGTACTCGACGGAGCCCTCGTCCGTGGCGAAATTGGCGTTCGCCTCGATGACGCCGTCGAGTGACTCCAGGGCGTCCCCAACTGTCCCCGAGCAGTTGGCACAGGTCATTCCTGTGATGTCCAGTTGTGCTGTGCGTGTTTCCATATCATACTGTAGGAGCTACCCCGTTAGGTGAGTTCTCACTTGGATAGTGAGGGTAATCGACGGCGTTTACTTTCGGTTCCAAACCGAAGTCAGCGCTATATGCCCTCTTCGAGACGCTGGTGTCGATCTTCGAATCGACTCTGACACGATTGACAACAGAAATGATAGAGCTCTCCATCAATACGACTCGTCTCCCCCTCAGAATCCACAGTATTACTGCACTCGGCACACGTGAGTGCGAACTCGACGCCGTCAATCGACGGTGTCCACTCGACTTCGTCGACTAACGTGACTGTGTAATCAACCGAGTTAGCGCCATCGAGAAGCGTGTTCACCCATGCTCGGACGTTCTGTGCTTCTGCACGTCCATAGAACCAGAGGTCGCCCTCCGACGTAATGAACACGTGTTCGACGGCGTCGTCGTTTCTGACCCGCTCGCGTACCGCGTCGAACGACTCAGACGGGAGATCCAGTTGAACGAGTACCGGTACACCAGCTCTGAGTTTAGTACGGTCGACATCGATAGTGAAGTTGTTGATGACTCCGGTCTCTTGGAGCCGTGTAACGCGATCTGAGACGGCTGGCCCCGAGAGGCCAACTTCCTCGCCGATCGCGCTGAACGGGCGACGGGCGTTCTCGGCTAACAGCGAGAGAATCTCCATGTCGGTTTCATCCAAGTCCCGCATACTGGCCCAAAAGGACGCAGGATACAATACTATTTCCCTGAAGATACTTTGGAATACGTCGTTTCATAACCGTTCGAACAACAGTATCGAAGCAGCAAATGACAAAGAGGAGCCGTCCGTATTTTTCACCGGAATGAGTCAAACGATCACCGTCGAGGGGATGACGTGCGAACACTGTGAACAGACCGTTAAAGAGACCCTTCAAGACGTATCTGGCGTGACTGACGCCACCGCCGATCGTGAGGCCGAACAGGCGAGAGTCAATGGTGACGCCGACGTCATGGCCCTTGTACAAGCCGTCGAAGACGCTGGATACACTGCCCACGCTTGAGAGCACCCAGAACGTTCGCGGACGACCACCCCGCCGTTCTCTTTCGAGTCCGCTTGCCCTGATCGCACCGCGCAGTATCAGGCCCCGGACGGATTGACATCCTCCTCCGCGTGAACGCGGAGGAATCCTGAGTGTTAGAGATTTCAGGTTTGCAGTCCCACCGAACCCTGACACGGTCAGAATCCGTGTAGAGTTCACGGACTGTGACGAGTGAGACTGCTGGGAGTGCCAAGCCCCCGGTACTCCTATCCTCTGTCATGTTCGGACTCCCAGAGTTGTTTTTGCCTCGGAGAGTCCGACAGGCTTCGACGGACTCGGAGTTACTTTCCTGGTGCGTGCAACAGTCAACTCCACGCCGACTCTGTGAGAATCGGGCGGTCATCAACTGGTTTCGATTACTGCTTGGTTGCTTGGGGCGGCGAAGCCGCCATCGGAGGACAAGGCAGAATCACTCTCTTCTCGCCTGAGTCCTATTCTTGAATCGGAGTGCCTGTCAGTTGAAAGTATGGATTGGAACTCTCGGACAGGTATCGAAACGTGGATTGGTTCCGTGTTGTCGGATTCATCCCACGGCTAAAGCCGTGGGTTTTCTCCTGTACCTTCTATAATTCAATTCACGAACAATATTGCGCTTTGAAGCCACGCATCATTTCCATCCTTCGAGGTTGTGATGTTCCTCAAGAGCGAGCTTGCTAATGAAGCGACCGAGCGAAGAGCAGCTCAATCAGGAGCGATGAGCTCGACGACATGCATCGGCTCGTCGCCCACGAGGTCTCCAATCTGGTCCGTACAAGACATGCCGCTTGCAAGGGTATGTTCACAGTCCGCCTCGTCGAGCTGTGTCTCCAGATTCGAGCCGACGTCGATCGAAAGCTCGTAGTACTGCTGCTTGTAGCCGAACGATCCAGCCATTCCACAGCACTCGACATCGCTTGTTGTCACCTCGTACTCCAGTCGGTCTAGGACGGAGAGGCCATACTCGTCGAGTCCCATCGTACGCTGTTGGCAGTGGGCGTGATAGGCAACCGTTTCCCCGTCGGCAGCGACAGTCAGCTCGTCGGGATTGGCACCGTTTTCGAGGAGCCCGTAGATGTATTCGAGAATCTCGTAGCTGTTCGCCGCGAGCGGTTCGTGCTGCTCTTCCGGAAGGAGCCTGGCGTAATCGTTACGGAACATCGCCAGGTCACTCGGCTCAATTACGACCACGTCGTCTCCCTGCTTGACGTATGGGCCAAGCTGCTCGACGACGCGTTCTGCTTTCGTCCGGGCCGTATCGATCATTCCCTGCGAGAGTGGTGCCCGCCCAGCCCCTGGTACCGGCGGGACGACGACCTCAGCACCAAGTGCTTCCAGCGCTCTGACAGCCGCCTTTCCGCGCTCGACTAGCATGTAGTTCGTGTACAGGTCGGGATAGAGCACGACTGTCCAGTCCGGATCACTCGGTGGAATATCGTCACGGCTTTCGAACCACTCGACAAATGTCGTCCGGCGGAACGCGGGGAGGTCCCGCCTCCGGTCGACGCCTGCGACGCGTTCAAGGAGGTACGAAGCCGGCAGAGAATTTGCAGCCCAGTTCGAGAGGGGTGCGAACGCGCTACCGAGTTTGGCAAGCGTCTCGAAGTTGCCGAACAGGCGTTTCTGGAGTCCCGGCCCAGAACTCTCGGTATCAGGCGTCAATCCATCGACCAGAAACTCGGCGCTGGTGTCGGTCTCGGTGTTGATTCGATCCCGGACGACGGTATTGATCCACGGGATATCGATATTGACCGGGCAGGCCTCGACACAGCGCGAACAGCCCGTGCAGAGATCGTTGAATTCCGCTGCGGTGTCGGTACCATGTACGCCAGCTTCCCACCCCGTGGCGATTCCGCCGGAGTACGTCTCACCACCAAACACATGGCCACCAACGGACTGGAAGTTCGCACAGGTGTTCGAGCAGGCCGAACACCGGATACAGTACAGTGTCTCCCGGAGATCTTCGTCCTCTCGCATCGCCAACCGCCCGTTGTCGATGAGGACGAGATGGAACTCACGGCCCTCGCCATCGCCGCCGATCGGTGTCTCTCGATCGTCGAAATCGACCGGTGGAGAGTTGATCGGGGGCGTGAGCAACGAGATATAACTCGTGATGTCCTGTCCCGTCCCGGAGCGGCCGATCAGTTCGATAAAGGGCTGCAGGTCCTCGATGCTCGGGACGATCTTTTCGACGCCAGCGACAGTGATCTGCGTGTCCGGAACGGTCACAGTCTTGCGGGCGTTGCCCTCGCTCGTTACCAGCGCCATGGTCCCGGAATCCGCCGTGAGAAAGTTCGCACCAGTCATTCCGACATCGGCGCCCCGGATCTGTTCACCCAGCTTCTCCCGGGCAAACATCGTCAGTTCCTCGGCCGTTTCGAGTTCGTCGGCAGGCTCGAACTGCTTGTTAAAGAGGGTCGCAATATCCTCACGAGACTTGTGGATCGCGGGAGCGACGATATGGCTTGGAGCCTCGTCAGCGACCTGAAGGACCCACTCGCCGAGGTCGGTCTCGACGACGTCGACGCCCTCACGTTCGAGGTGCTCGTTGACCGTGATCTCCTCGCTCGTCATCGACTTGCTTTTGACGAGGCGGTCGGCCTCCGCTTGCGAACAGACGTCCGAAATGTACTCGTTGGCATCGGCGGCATCATCAGCGATATAGACGGTTCCACCGTTCTCCTCGACCGTTTCAGTGAGTTCGTCGAGAAGAGCAGGTAGCCGTTCGATGGCGTCTTCCTTGATCGCCCTCGCTTCCGCGCGAAGCTGCTCGTACGACTCGAGATCGGCAACAGATTCGTATCGTCCCGCGTTAAATCCTCTCGTGTTAGCGGCGACTGCCTCGCCCTCCGTCTCCAGGATGTGTCGAATATGGGCTGCTTTCGACTCTCGCTGTGAGCTCATGAAACAACGATCACCTCCACTTCTTTCGGACCGTGCGCACCCTGCACCAGCGCGCCCATGTCCGCAGTTGCTGAAGGACCGGTTGCGAGAATCGCCGAACCGCGTGTTTCCCGGAGTTCGTCGCCGAGCCACTCGAAGGCTGCTGCCATATCCGGAACGATGTCTTGCTTCCGAAGGACGACAACGTGCCGGTCGTTGAACAGACTTACCGGCTCGCTCCCGAGTTCGTCCATCCTGAGAACGAGACTCCCGTACTCGGCGATCGCCAGCGAAGCTGCCGTAACACCAGTGGCTGCATTCTCCAGATCCGCTGGCGTGGGCGCAGTTGTTACTTGCTCCGGCAACTCGACGTCTGGCCACGGCAATGGTGTGCCGATGGCCGGCCCCTCGATCCGCTCATCGACCGCTGCCGCGACGTCGTCCGGAGGACACTCGGTGATCTCAACCCCGTAGCTACGTGCCCGATTCGTAAACGCGTCGTACCGCGGTGTATCCTGAGACATCATCAACTCTCCCTGCCGACTTGCTAGAAATTTCGATACTGTGTACTTCTAGCTTGCCCCAAGATCCACTTGGTGCCAGTCAACAGGTATGATGATCGCAATGGTTGTCGCAGTATAAAATAGACAGCTACGGAAAGTAACGACTGAATCGATGCCCAATCAGATCCTTATAGTGGGATACGACTGCTCTCTCAGCGGGTGGTGTTCCGACCGATAGCGATCTGGGAGAACGAAGGTGCCAAAGTGAGACCGGCAACTACCGCAGCCAACACTCTTACAGCAGTGTCTTAGATATTGATCTTAGTGGAATCGAATTGTGGAGTGATAACGACGATTCTGTTCACTACTCGTTTGAAATTTCTGCATCCCGTACCTCCGTCATCGATTCTACTAATGGTTGATCTGTTTTGACGGTTGTACTGACCGCCCGAAGCAAACTGTTGTATATCGCGGGCCGTTCGATCATTCCGATGTGACCGGTTCGCTCTAACTGGCAGAATACACCTTGCGAAATCCGGCTGGCAGTACTTCGTGCCACGTCAAGAGGGACGATCCCATCAGCAGGTCCATAGATGACCAGCGCTGGACAGTCGATGAGGCTCATATCATCACGCCCGTCATACCCCCAAAACCCCTCCGTGACCGTTGTCCACGCCGAACGGCGGTGCGGCATCGGGTTCGATTGAAGGAAGTCTTCGATGACACCCCTGGAGGTCTCTTCGTGTGCACCGACGCTGTGAGCCAATCGACGCATCAAGGTCTTGTTTGACGGTAACCTGTACAGACTGAGGGCAAGAAAGAGCCGTAAGAAGGGCTTTTCCCACGCTGGTGTGAGGTCGTGATCACCGCCCGCATGGAGAACGAGTGCGCTTGTCGGGTGCTGCTTCGCGTACTCGATAGCGACCGCTGTACCGTAGCTGTGACCGTGGAGAATTGGCCGATCAATATCGAGTTCTTTGAGTAGGGCTTGGAGATCGGCCACGTGACCGTTAATAGATTGCGTTGGTCGGGTCGTTGAGTTGCCATTGCCCGCCAACGAGTACGTCACGAGGTCCCGTTCTCCAGCAAACGCATGCAACTGTGGATACGGATTCCATAACGAACCAAGGCCTCCATGAATGAAAACAAGCGCCTCATCGGCCCCTGGTATATGGAGCGTTTCGAGAGCAACGTCATCGGATACCTGTATCTTGGTCGGCTCTGGTACTGACCGCCTGACTTTGTCGAAGCGGATGTAACCTGCCGGAAATGCGTCATATCCTGCCGACATGATCAGATATACCGGATGATGCTGCGTGGTCAATAAACCGACTCATACATATACCATTTTAAAGGAACATCAAATTTCTTGTCTTTCCAAGCAGATAGATACCGGTCTCCCCTGCGATTTTATCCTTACCGATACTTGAATCACCTGTACCGACCGATCCGAGGGATCGGAATCTGTGCAGGATTCTGTGTGAGATATGCGCGCTGTAGTCAGCACAGGCTCCAAGACATATTCAAAACCAGACAGATCACCCGACTCTCAAATGGCCGATTTCGGCCACCTCACGCCAGAAAGGTCGATCCCTTCGATCGTCGAACGCGAGCCTGCAGCGCCCATAACGAATATTTTCTCCAGAATCACAGTACAGCGGGGGGTAGATCGTCGATTGAACGCAATGCCGTTGCTTTCGTTCAGCAGAGGGCCAATCCCAAACGCCACTCTCGCTATCGAAGTCGGGAAGAGAACGCTGATGAATACCGCTTTCCGAAAGAGTCCCTCTAAAAATGTGCGGTCACGGGAACTGAGATCTGCTAGTAGTTCCCCTCCGGCGATGCAACGAAACGTTCTGATTATCTGTCAGAATTCGTGTACAAGATGTAGAGCATATATTCACTGTGGAGTCTGTTCTGCGGTTACTGCTAACTTTTGCGGATGGACGTTTCAGTACCCGCCTCCACCATCGAAGCACCGCCCGCATTTACTGGCGCTCGTGACGGTATTTGACTGGTCGGTTGTGGTGGGGTGAAGATTATCATGCGATAGATGATAGTGGATTCCACAAAGAGTCTGACAATCCGACTTACCGCCCTCATGTTTGTGGACTGTTCCTGTGACTTGGTTCATAATCACGTCCATGTCAGTCAGTAACGTAGACCACTGATATCACGTTACTGCTTGGTACACAAAGGTATTTCACCACCAGTTGACGCACGGAGGAGATAACGGTTGACCGATATACGCTTTGTATTCAGCATGACCATTGGAACCTATCACCGATCAAGGGTTTGAAAGACCTATTAGTCATACTTGAGTGAGTGGCCCGGATTCCCTCCTCGAAGAAAGATAGCCTGTCCGAGTGATGATCTGGTATTTCATATCGCACACGGGGGGTGTATATTCCTATAAGCCATAATATATTTATCTCGCAAACCGGGATTTCCTGTTAGTAATACCATAGTTGTAGTAACATATGCTAACCAGATCTTGGATTGATATGCGAATTCACCGCGTGCCAGATCAAATGTCTCGGAACCTGCTCAAGATAGTTTACGTATGGTTAATCGTCATCGTAATCGCAATACTCGAAAAATCGAGTTGATCAATTAAAAAGACAAAATATTCTGCTTTTTCATTTTGCACACGGGGTGTAGTGTGGCGGATACTCAGCGAAATTCCTTACTGATTTGCTCGATATCAGGGTTGGTTTCGGACGAAAATCAGGATACGCCTCCACCTCGGGCGGGCGCTGAAGGACTCGCTCTTATGCAAAGCTGCGGAAAGACCGTATTGTTACACTGAGTCGGCGCTAATCTGGCAATATGTCTTCTACTCAGCCAGCGTTCGGAGCGATGTTTCGAGAGCTGATCGAGCTGGGCGTTGTCGAGATCGACACGGAGCCGCTCGATGTCCGCATCGAGCGGCGACTCAAGGAATTCTGGGAGAATACGTCCTGTCCACGGTGCGGCCACCAGAGCATCGTGACCTGGGAGAGTATCGACCGAATCTGGTGCCGTAACTGCAATTTTAAGCCGGTTTTCACCTACGGAACGCCGTTCCACGAGAAACACCTCGCCTGCTGGGAGGTGCTTCTCGCGTTCACGCTGTACGCCGATACGTTGCTCAGTATCAACCAGATCGCGCCGTTTCTCGGTCGAGCCTATAGAACCGTCTACACAGCCATTCGAGACGTGGAAGCCGCGGTTCAGCGCGGCTTCCCCGTCGTCTGGAGCCTCCTCGATCAAACCATCGACGGACCGACGCAAGTCGACGAATCTGGCGAGGTCTATTCGGGCTACAAAGGCCAAGAGCCGCCGCGGAACAGCCGTTCTCGCGGCGGCTCGTCCCAAACTGGTCGATCTCGTTGGCGAGGCCGCCACGGTGATCAGATAACGCTGGTCGCGGCGTGCCGCGACTCGCTTCGCGTGATTCGCGGCCAACTTGGGATCGACTACAGCAGCGATCTTGAACCGGTGATACAGGAGGCTAAAGACCTCTCCCAGCCGCTGGGAGAGGTCTGAACCGACGGACTCCAGGCGTACCGACAGATGGACTTTGACCACCGAACGGTCATCCACAAAGAGAGGTATGTATCGCCAGAAAGCGTTCATATTAACCAAGCTGAGTGCCTGTTTTCGCTTGTCCAGCCGTGGTTGCGGAAGTTCCGCGGCCTGTCCAAGCAGGGCTTGGAACAGGCCGCTCACACCTTCGGAATCGTTCGCTCATTCAACATAGCGGGTGAATCCGTCGAGTCAATCGTTGATTGTCTCGTTATCGGGGTTTTCCGCAATTCTACATAAGAGCGAGACGATGGGGCAAGCTCTTATTCCTCTCTGTCTGTAACACTACTCGAAACTTCTTTATATACAAGTTTCGTACTGTGTTACACCGTGCTCCGGCGCATCGAACTCGAGGTCCTCGCCACGGTCGACCGCGGCGACACGATCTCCGAACTCGCGACGAAGCTCGACCACAGCGAGAGCTACCTCTCTCGTGCCGTCGGCGACCTCGTCGAGAAGGGGCTCGTCTACACGGAACGCGACGGCCGCCGAAAACGAGTCGTCCCGTCGGATGCTCGCGCCGTCGAACTCTATCAGGACCTCGTCCGCCAGTACTCCCACATCGAGTTCCCCGAGCTGCTGACCGGCAAGGCACTCGAGGTGCTGTACTACCTCGACCAGCCGCGAACCGTCTCCGAGATCGCCGACCGGAGCGACAACTACCGCAACACGGTCAACCGTGTCCTCAAGCGGTTTCGTGACCGTGGTCTCGTCGGGACGGCCGACGGCCGCTACGAGTTCAATGCCGACTTCGACCGCCTACACGCGTTCGCCCGTGAACTCGCACACCATCTGCATCGCCAACGCCTCGAAGCCGTCGCCCCGAAGGGCACGATTCTCTGGGAGGACTACGACGAATTCCTCCTCCAGGCCGAGATGGAGATCGACGCGGAGGCGTTCCACGAAACCGGCCTTGCTCGATTCGCGGCCTATGACCTCCAGTTCCTGCTCACCGGCCACCGCTACTACGTCTACTCCGAAGACCTCGACGCAGTCTCGCCGGCGGAGCTCTGCTGTCACACGCTGCTGATCGACGACGGCAGCCGACACCGCTCGTACTGTCTCCTCCTGCTCAGCCACGTCGACGTCGACGAGGAGGATCTCCGAGAGCAGGCGGCGAAGTATGGCCTCGAAGACGAAATCGACGCCTTGCTCCGCTACCTCGAGACGCACGGCGAGATCGACGACGACCGGCTCCCGGAGTGGGACGAGTTCCAGGAGTTGGCGGCTGACTACGAGGTGCCACTACCACAATGAGACCAACATTCGGACGCGAGTACATCGAGAACGAATTCCAGCGAATCGGAGACGGGCTATCTGAACCGCTCACGGTCTACCTGATCGGTGGTGGCGCGATGTCGCTACGCGACCTCAAGGGGGCGACGAAAGATATCGACCTTGTCGTCCCAGATGGCGACGCGTACGGTCAGCTGTGGGCCGTCCTGATGGACCTCGGGTATGCGGAGGTCCAGTCGCTGGATCCAGATTACCGGGCGCTGGGCGCGACGAGCTGCGTCGAGAACGACGATGGGTGTCGCCTCGACATCTTCAACCAGCAAGTCGCGAACAAGCTCGTGCTCACCGACGGTATGCAAGAGCGCAGTGAGCCGTTCCTCAACCTGGATCGACTGACGGTCCGGCTGGTTAGCAACGAGGATATCTTCCTGTTCAAGGCAATCGCAGGCCGCGACGACGACATCGAGGACATGAGTATGCTCGTGCAGGCCGGCCTCGATTACGACGTCGTCCGGGATGAACTCGAAGCCCAGATCGAACGCCTGGGGGACGATCAGTTCGCCACGTTCGCGAACGAGGCTCTAGTTGAACTCGAGGAGCGGTACGGAGTGACCACGCCGATCGAGGCCCGCGTCCAGGAGCTCACGAATAGGTACTACCGGGGGCTCGAAGTCCTCCAGGCACTCGACGAGCCGATGGCCGTCGACGAACTGGCCGCGGAACTGGAGCTGGATGACGAGGAGGTTCGGGACCGGATCGCGTATCTCTCAACGTTCGACCGGGTCCGTCGAGATGGCGACACAGTCCATCCCGTGGAGTAGCTCAATCGCTGCCCTACGGGGAAGGAAGGCGGCCGTCTGGTCGGGGAACGCGCCCCCGTTTGATCTCGTGATCGGCGCGACGCAGGTGCTTGCAGCCGCCTTCGGGTGAACGCTGCTGCCAGTCGGGACAGTCGTACCAGCGCTGTACCCTCGCCCCGTCTGCTGACTTCTCGCCGACGAGGACGTCATCGTTCGGACACTCGGGACAACTCAGTTCAGGCGCTGGCCGCTCCCGGAGCTCGTCACGGAACGATTTCGCGTCCTTCGTCTCGTACCCCCGCGACCAGATCGGGTAGCCGTCGACGAGGATTGCCCCACGCCACTTGTGCCGGTACGAGTCCGGTGCTCGATGCAGGACGGCTCGCGCACCGGTCTCGGTGTTCCGATACACGAGTGTTGGCGAGCGGCACTCGCGTCGCCAGTTGGTGATTCGGGGCATTGTTCAGAAGTGGACGTCGGCGGGCACGATCCAGAGGTCCTCGCTTTCCTCGAGGATTCGATCCAGCTGCTCGCGGTGGCGAATACCGGTTGCGTGTTCGGTGTACAGGAAGATCGTCGGGCCGTCGTAGGCGCCGACCTGGTGGAAGGCGTGCCGGGCGAGCTCTTCGTCGCGCATGATCTCCTCGTCGGAGAGTTCGTCGATGGCCTCTTTCACCCGGTCGAGATTGCGCTCGAACTCTTCCTTCGTCGCCTCCCACCCACGTTCGAGCAGGTCCTGGCCGTCATCGGAGTCGACAGGGGCTGCAGTCGGCAACTCTCCCCATCGCGCCTTCCCCGCAACGGACGTGTCCTCCTCATCGAAGGTCACGTAGTAATCGAAGACGGCGCCGGCGTGTGGGTCCGCCCCGACCAGGCGGTCGAACACTGACTTTCCGGTGGCCAGCGCGTCGTCGTGCGTCGATACTTCTACCAGTGTGTAAATGACCATATGCATCTCGAACACCTCGAAGCGCCGACGCTCTGGGGATCGTTGCTCGCTCCAGCTGCGTCGGCACCCATCGCCGGCGCTCGAAAAACTCCCCTCGTGACGGAGGGTTCTCAGGACTCGTCCGCTCGTTCGACAGTGATGGTCAGGTCGCCCGATTCGTAGTCGGCCTCGAAGTCGACGACGAATTCGTCCGCCTCGTAGGCGGCATGGTAAGCACGGTGGCGTTCGAGCGAGCCAGTCGCCTTGAAGTGGAAGAATGCGGCCGCCGTGTAGGGCTTGCTCTGGGTTTCGACCTGCGACTCGACGGATGCGGGGAGCGCGATCTGGGGCGTCTCCGTGTCGATACTCGCAGCGAACTCCTTTGCCTCCTCCACGGTCGCTCGCGAATGCGCCGGTGTCTCACCGGTGAGCACGTTCACCGGGGTTTCCGTCTCGTCGGTGAACAGGACGTCTTCGAAGGTGTGTCCCGAGGATCGCCTCGGGATCCAACTCGCAGTCGTGAAACGGGTCGTCTGAGGTCATCGAATCACGAGCCTACGGCAGGGCTCACCCATTCCGGCCCCTGAAAAACAGCAGCACTCACGAAGCAAGCAGGATCAAGAGTGATTCAAGCTCGCTGCTCTTGTAGAATTCCTCAATCAGTTATATATTCCAGCTGGCTTGCTGAATACAGGGCGCGTACCTCGTGCCTTGGTTGTGCCTGTGTACCGTGCCTTTTGTGCCTTCGTCATTGTCCTGATGTGAACACTATTTTCTGTCTACTGTCGGTATAATAGATGATGGAACCGCTCGAGATCGGACTACGGATTCTCGGTGGTATCGTCCTTATCGGGGTAAACGCCTACTTTGTTGCAATTGAATTCGCCCTGACCCGTCTCAGGCAGTATCCCGAATCGGAGTTCAACACGCCTGGACTCGAACTCGCCTGGGAGATGACTAACGACCTGGAGTTTTATCTGACGACGTGTCAGGTATGGATTTCTGGGACCAGTATTGCGCTGGGGATCATCGCCGAACCCGGACTCGCAGCCCTGTTCGAACCCCTGTTCGAGAACACGACCCTCGCATCGATCGGGGCTGGTTCGCTCCTCGGATTTCTTCTCATCAACCTGGTTCATCTCACCCACGGCGAACAGACACCGACGTACCTCGGCGTTGAGCGCTCCAAACAGGTCGCTCAGTATGGAGCGCGACCACTGTACTGGTTCTCCAAAATACTCGCTCCGGCCATCTGGGTCGGTGACTCGGTTGCAAAAGCGACACTCGGCCTGTTCGGCATCAAGATGACCCAATCGTGGACCGAAACCGGTGAGGAAGTTATCGAAACCCGTGCGGACCTCCGAAACGAGCTTGGGTCGGTGCTCAACGAGGGTGAGTTGGCCGAGGAACGCAGTGAGGAGGTTATGAACGCCTTGGCCATCGGCGAGCAGTCGGTGGGAGAAGTCATGATTCCGCCCGAGGAAATCGTGGCGCTGTCTACTGAGGATGATCCTGAATCGAACTTCCGGAAACTCGAAGAGCACCCACACACGCGGTATCCACTGATCGGTGAGGACCTCACCGAGTTCCGTGGCATCGTCTACAGCCCGGCCCTGTTCAACCGCCGTAAGGAACTGTCTGCTGGCAACGGTGCGTTTACTGAATTGGCAGCACCGACGATGACACTCTCACCGGATACCGACGTGAGCGACGCGATCGATCAGTTCCAGGCCGAACGGCAGGAGATTGCCCTCGTCATCGAAGACGGCGACGTGGTCGGGCTGGTTACCGTCACCGACCTGCTGGAGACGATCATCGGTGACCTCGAAGACCCACTTGACCAGGACAATCCCGATATACTCGACTAAAGAAAACATGCGCGGTCAGATGGCAGGTTTCGTTGCAATATCGGACCGATAGCTTCGACTGACTTGCACGGAGCCTCTTGCTGCGATACCTCCCCCAGGTGGTGAACGGAACCTCTGTATCTTGTACGCGACTCGTATCAACTGCAGAGGATCTCAATAGAGCCGGATCGCCCTTTCTGAACGGCGATTCCCTGGTCGGAATGAGCAGTTCTTGTTGATCGCGACCCACTCGGCCAGCTTCCGTTTCAGATACTGCCTCGCCGCCGACGGTGTGAAGACGCCTTTGTCGATTATGTCGCCGCCGACGTCTTTGAGGGCCGCGAACTGCCCTTTCAGGTGGCCGTCGCCGACCGGCTCGCCGTCGTACCAGCGCACCGTCGCAAGCGCGCCGTTCCCGACCGTCTCTCCCTGTTCGACTGTCTCCGAGTCGTACTGGAGGCCGAACCACAGCGTCCGATACGTAGTCACTTCGAACGTCGTCGACACCACGTAGAACGCCTCGTGGTGGAGGTAGTCGAGGTGGTCAGCGATGATCTCCTCCAGCGTGAGGCCGGTGGTGCGGGGCTTCGGCTCGACGAGAGTTGCCGGTCGGTCTTCGCCGGCGAGGTAGCCGTCGACGGCATCTGCCTCGAGGCCATCGGCCAGTTCCGCGATGAGCTGTTTTACCCACTTCGAGTCGGTGTCCTCGCCACCGAACGGCGTTTCAGCCGAGATTCGGTGCTTCAGCTTCAGGTTCTCAGTACCTCAGTGACTGTAGTGAAGCGTGTACTGTCCGTCGGTTCGTTCGTACGCAACGAGTGCGCGATGTCCCATCGAGCAATCACCTTGCAGGGCAACCCGCGACTGGTTCGCCCCGCACCCCTTCCGGGGGACGAACAACACTACTCGTCGATCGGTTCGGGGGAACTGAAATCCGCGCGGAGGGCTTCGACGCCGTACGTCGGTCTGTTCCGCCCCCTCCAGCAACTCAGCGATAACCAGGCGTTTGTGGCTGTCGTGTTTGACCAGTGGACGATTTCTGGTGTATCGTTGTCCCTTTCGGTCGGTTGTCTCGTCCGTCGCTATCGAACACGAGCGGGATAGGCCAGCGCCTCTCACCCATCAGGAGCTATACCGACACACTCGACGCCAACCGAACCCGCAGATGCGTCGCTTGCCTGAAAATCAAGACAGCTGCTGGACGTAATTGATCACTTGCTACCTACCTTCGTCGTCACGCGGAACGTCTCCGGTGGGTTGAGGAGACCTGCGATTGTCCCCATCGAGTGGATAACGGTGATCACCGGCGCCAGCGGGAGTGCCAGTATCCACTGACGGTGGTTGTCACCGTAGTAGATAACACCCAGAAGGAACCAGCCGAGCGTACACAGCGCTAGTCCCATGGACGCCACAAAGAACAACCCGCTATAGACGATCGTCACGCTCAGGAGCGACAGCGGGACGACGAGCAGGGTGACGATCGGCGAGAGCGCCCAGGCGTAGTTCCGCACCCGCGTCAGTACCTCGTACCGCAGCGGGAGCATCGCCGATGCCTGCACGTTGCCAGCCGCCCAGCGGCGACGCTGCTGCAGGATCTCGTACAGCGATGGCGGCGCCTCGTTCCGGCAGACCGCATCCGCCAGTGCGAACGTCACGTCGAACTCCTGAAACGCTGCCCAGACGAACGCGGTGTCCTCGACCAGCGTCTCACGATCCCATGTCGTCTTCTCTTCGACCTCGGTGCGAACAGCGATCCCGCCACCCCACGCGAACAGCGGAATCGAGAGTCGCGCGAATGCGCGCTGTTCGAACTGGACGCCCATCCGGTACATATCGGCCAGATAGCTCAGATTCGATCCCGTGCGGCGAGGTTTCTCGCGGAGTTGGACGATATCTGCATCCGGGAGCCCGTCTAGTGACTCGACGATGCTGTCCTCGTCGAGATACAACACGAACTCCTCCTGACAGTCCAGCGCCTGCCGCGCCCACTCCTGTGCGCGGCCCTTCCGGACTGCACGACACGTGAAGTCCTCTGGGACGACGTGGACTGTCGCTCCAGTCACGTCGATGGCCGATTCCGCGATCACGTGCACGTCCTCGAGCCCCTCGGGCAGGGAATCGACGGTCTCCTGGACGACCTCAGCGGCGTCGACAGTCATAATTCGAACTTGGATGTTCTCAAGGCCGTATTCGTTCGGCGGCGCCTCGTAGCCCGCCCCAACGACAGTCGTGAGGACGAACCAAACGAGTGCGGTGGCCCCGAAAAGGAGCGTCACGCCCCAGAGCGTGAATCCGAACAACGACGCGAGCCCACCATCCATGACGGCGGTGGTCGTTGCCTCCGCGTGGCCGGGGGCGGTACCCGGCTCGGAAAGAATGGTCGGTGCGAACAATGTCGCGGCCCCACCGACGAGGAGCGCCAGCGTGACCACGACCAGTGCGATACGTTCGGTGTTCATTATGTCGCCACCTCTCTCGCCAACCCGTATGAACCGTCCAAACGCTGTATCTGGATTCAGTCGTCTTCCCTCGGATTCACGGTTTTAATCCCGTTTAACTCGGACTAATCGAGGGACTGCACCGTTGTGGTCTCTGTTAGTCTGTGAAGAGGTACCGACCCACATGATAGCAGAATACGCTGCCGGACACCCCGCGTGACCGTGTCGCGCGCACCGGATCGCTTTCCGATACTGGAACTGCCGAGCGTGCGTCGACTGCTCCGTACACCCTCATCGAGGGATGTTGTACCGGCTCTGGAACGCCTCCCCTGAGCGTGGATGGAGACGCCAGTGAGGGGTCCGCGTGAATGTTCGTCTCGTCTCCGGCATCCGGCCGTGTGAGAAGGCTCACCTCTCCCAGGAGGCTTCTCGTGATCTCGACTCGTTCTCGATCCGCGTCGTCCAACCGGTCGACGTCGAGCCGATTGAGATTGCTGAGCACACAGTGCATCCGTTTACCCTGTTGGAACTGTTGCTCCACTGGAAGCGCCTCACCGCTCGCCGGCGCGGATAGGCCACCGTGACTGACGTCGGCCTTGCGGGCGTTCGCAGTGTTAACCAACAAAACGCGGTCTCGTTCGTCTCTATTGGTTAATCGACGAGTCCGTTTTCCACTATTCGCGAGCGGGCCCGTGACGAGCTGTGCTACATACGTGGCACTCCCAGATCGGTTGCCCCGTCCACGTCTCATCAGGGACCGAGTCGTGGGTACTGAATCGATGGGCAGTTGATCGCTCGCAGTGCTGACGGTCGAGTCGCTCTCTGGATGGTTCCGTGGCTTCCTTTCTGGACACCTCCCGTTCGTTGGTCGTGTCACTGAGAGCCATCTGATAGCCCTCGCACCCTTTCAGAGGGTGAAAACAAGTGGCTAGTCCGCGCTAGCGGGAGTACTGTCTACGTCGACGTCGTCGAGAAGTGGGTAATCGATGTGCATCTCGATTTTATCGAAGGGGACAACTGGCTGGATCGTTCCGCCAAGGCCTCCCTCCTTGAGCTCGAGGATACCCAGCACGTCCAGCTGTTTCAGATCTGCATGGATATCGGAGACGTCGCGGTCGACGAGTCGTGTAGCCTCACGCATGCTGGATGGACGCTCTTTGGCGATCGCCTGGATGAGATCAAGGCGCAGCGGAGTGAGGCTGT
The DNA here is from genome assembly GCF_042663585.1 of Natronoarchaeum sp. GCM10025321. Classification (NCBI taxonomy): domain Archaea; kingdom Methanobacteriati; phylum Methanobacteriota; class Halobacteria; order Halobacteriales; family Natronoarchaeaceae; genus Natronoarchaeum; species Natronoarchaeum sp. GCM10025321. Next base: position 342,175 of record NZ_JBHTAN010000001.1, on the reverse strand, counting down.
CGACGAGATCGTCATAGGTCCCGAACTGAAGTACTGCACGCTCATCGCTTGCATCCAGTCCATCAGCCTCGGCAGTCTGAAGTGAGATCTCGATACCGTTATTTGTCGGTGTCTTGCACCTCCCTATTGAATAAAAACCCGGCAGTGGTATCCGGACGGAAGACAAACACGGCCGCGTCTGTGAAAACGGCATAACGACCCTGCTGTGAGTCGTGGATCACGCGTGTCTCGGAGTCGATAGCGATATCGACGAGGCCTTCGAGCGAATCCATCGGGATAACTTCTAGATGCTTGGAGAACGCTGTCGGCAGGTCTCCGCCAGAGATCCACTCGTCGTAGCGCAGGCGATGGATCCTGTCACGCTCGCGATCAGCATCGAACTCCCTGCGCCCGTATCGTGCGGCGCCGAGGACCACACCACCGATCACCGAGAGGACCAGGAAGACCAGGGTCATGTGGGGGACAATGACGGAGCCAGCCACCGGAGACGTCGTCTGGAACACTTTGTCGCTAACTGGGGCGGCGTACGACGCCGTCGTTCGGTGTTCCTTGCTAACCGAAAGAACTGGGACACGGTAGGAGTCAGGACTGACGGTGAGTTCGGCCCGATCCTCGAGAGATCCTTCATAATCGTCACTGGAATAAGTGGTTTCGACGTGGAGATACGCGTTGACACTGCCAGCATCCCCGATCTCCGCACGCATCTCCCGCAGCGTGTCGGCGAGATCCGCGCTCTGAACCGTTGCCACACTATCGACGGTGGCGGCGTTCCCTTCTATCGTTCCGGATGTAGACGTTATCGCGTGTTTCTGCCGTCGAAATACGCCGTCCTCGGTCGAGGATGCCGTGTACAGGATCGAGACCTGCTGGTCGACAACGACGTCATCCGGCGGTGCTCGTGTCGTCGCGGTCACCGTAACACTCGGGGAGACTCCGCGGAGATACACAGGTTCATTGGTTAGCTCCTCGCCAGCCTGGTACATCGCGTGGTCGTTCTCGACCGTCGCTGTCGTGGTGGTCCCTGTTTCCACGAGCGACCGGTCGGTCACCTCAGTCACAGCCATCGTCGGCGGGAACACCATCGTGACGGCGACACCGATAAAGCCGACTAACAGCAAGAGAGCGCCGAGTTGACTAAGCATCCGGCCGTTCTCTGAAAGGAGATATCGAACTTTGGCGGCGCCAGTGGCCATCATTGAGTGGTATCCTCGATCGTTGCACTCCGATTCGTGGCGACGGCGTCGATACCGACGCTGTCAGCGGATGTATCGAACACGATTTTCTCATCGACGTAGGTGTCGTCGTCCGGTATCGCAACGTCAACAGCGACACTCTCGGTCGCGTCGAGATCGACAGTATACTCGTCCCCGACAGAGATACCGTCGACCACGAGATCTGCTTTCGTGGCCGACGCGTCGTTTAGCGTCACCGTCATCGTGGCGGTGTTTTGGAGGTTGTTCGTGACGACGACGAGCTGGTCCGTGTGACCGATTCTGACGCCTGTCGCGGTGTCGAGCGCGATGAGAGCCTGTGGGTCGTCAGTGATGCCGAGGGTCGCCCCCCGGTCGACATCCGCGGTCGAATACGAGGCCGCAGGTAACAGCGTCGCGCCAAGTAGTAACACGACTAGTAGTAACACGGTAGCGGGAAGTACGCGGCGGGACCGCGCCCGAGAACGACCGCTACTCATCGGAACTCCCACCACGAAGTACGTGACCGGGATCGCAATTCGATCGGTGCTTTGCCATCCACCACGAGCCAATGTACCCCGTAAAGCGGTGTGACGACCGTGCCGACAGAGGCGATCGCCGCCGCGACTGGGTGAAGCGTATGAAGGCTGCTCATGATTCCATAGGGCAGGACGGCCGGATAGTAGTGGGAACTCACCGTACCCTCGAGGGCGCCGGTACTCGTCTGGGCGGGGACCCTGACGACAACGTCGGAGCTGCCTCCGTTCGCGCCGATATCGAGAACCGTAACGCCAGCCCCCTCGACGAACTGGTAGGTGAATCGTGGGGCGCTTGCCACCTCGACGGACCGAGTCACCGACTCTCCGACCGGAATGATGCGGCCACCGCCTCCACCGTCGGTCGTGACCGCAGTAAACGCCATCTCGTAGGTCGGCGCCCCGTAGGCTGCGCGAGAGCACTTCCGAGGACAGCAGTGATGACAAGCGGTGTCATCAGATCGTTGACGCGAACGACATCGCGAGCACGGGGGTTCCGCTCGATGAATCCGCCGGCGAGTATCACCGCGAGCACGCCGAGTGGCCAGTACGTCGACAGCACGGCGACGACGCTTCCAAGCCGTGGAATAACGATCGGCTTGTTGCCGATGGTGAGGACTGTGCCGACGACACTGGAGTCAGTCACGACAGGATGGCCGGCATCCTGATCAGTCGATGGATTGTTATCACCTTTGGTAATATACCCCTCGTCGGTAAGGGCGACGACACGGTGGGTAACGTACTCGTCGCGGGTTGTGGAGTCGAACACGATGATGTCGCCCGAGGTGACGTCGCCAGTCGGACCGACGACGTAGCCGTCACCTTGCCCGATGGTCGGTTCCATACTGTCGCTGTATACGTACGAGAGCTGGAGCGGCGTCCCTGGCAGTAAGAGCAGGAGCAGACCACCAACCGCTACGAACGCCAGCGCTCGACGAATCATTCGCTGGACCGTCGAATTAGTTCGCCGTGAAGGTGAGTGTCCCGTCCAGATCTGTCGCACCCAAGGCTACCCCTGTAGTGTCAACGGTCATGACAACGCGGACCTCCTGAGCGGCAGCGGCCGTCCACGTTACGTCTGTCGTGTCGTCGACCGTACCAAGAGAGACAGCATCTGTCCACCCATTTGTGCCCTCCTCGAAGAGATCAAAGGTGACACCCGCGGTTCCGTACCCGAGCGTAAAGCTGCGCTCACTACCGTCGTTGTTCGTGATCGAGAAGGCGTGAGCCGTATCAAGGCTAGTCGAGTCGCCGAAAGTGAACGAACCGTCTGTATTCAGATCGGCCGGCGTGATCTTGAGGAGGTCACCGGTTTCAGTGATACCGTCGGTCGTCCCGGCGTTGAGGCCGATGAGTGCTGTAGAAGCGTCTGTTGCGACCGTGAAAGACGCATCTCGAGTGACGCTGGCGCTGGTGTATGCAGCCGTACCGACGCTTGTTCCGAGAATCGCTCCGATGCTTCCGATTACAGCTCTTCGTTGCATACAACCCCATTATAGCTGGAGACGGACAGGCGTCTCCGTTGACGTTCCAAGCGCCGGCCGTCGAGATGCTTGGATAGTAAACCCCCACCCCTTCGAATCACCCGCCAGCACAGTTTACTCGTCGTTCGCCGACACCGTCCGGGTCTGGCGGAACGCCTCGTCGAACAGCTGTCGCTCCGCGGCCCGGAGATGCTGGTACACCGCTTGGGAAGAGATACCGAGTTTCTCCCCGAGTTCTTTCCCGGTGCAGTGACGCGGGGACTGGAAATAGCCGTTGAGATACGCGGTATGAACGACCTCGCGCTGGCGCGTCGTGAGCGACTCGCGAAACGCAACCAGTCGCTCGTAATCGCTGCCGTCGGCGTTCTGTGTGCCTTTCGAGACCAACTGTGCGCTCGGATACCGATCCAGAATATCCGACGCGACATCCCGCAGGATATCCGTCTGTGCGATCTCCAGACCGACCTGAACGGAGTTCGGGGATGCAGATAGCTCCGAAATTCTGACCGGGTATTCCCGCAACTGCGCTCCGAGAAGTGGGGTTTCGAGATGAAGCTCGACGACACCGTCTGGCCCGTTGTCGGTCGCGATAGTTGCCGATCGGACCGCACTCATCGTGGCAGCAACCTCCGTTACGCTCTTCAGCGACGCCTCCTCGACAGCAGCGAACACCCGACAGGTGGCACCCGGTTCGGGAATAACCCCTGTCACGTCGAGTTCACAATCGGCGTCAGCGGCAAGCCGCCCGAAAAGATGATCAACGCCATCGATCTCGAACGCAAGTTCAGTTGTGGCACCCGACTGGAGCGCGTGACGCTGCTCGACGGACTGAAGTGTTTCGCCCACCGAGGATGCGATAGCCGACAACATTCTCTCGAAGCGCCCGCTGAACGCGTTCTGATCGGCCGACAGAACCGAGAGCACGCCGGACGTAACGCCATCTACCTCGATCGGGATCGCAACGACGGATTCGACACCGTACGAGAGCGCGGTTTGCTTCCACGGCTGTTGACGGATATCGATCGCCGTGTTTGCGACGCGAACCGAGCGGCCGGTCTGGAAGGCGACTATCGCTGGCTCTTCGCTCGAATCGAGCTCTAACGTAATATTGTCGAGATACTGTGGAATATTACCCGCCCACGCGCGACGATCCAGCACGCTCTCTTCAGTCGGAACGCCGATCCACGCGAGCTTCACGCCCTCGATATCGCTCACCTGGTCGCAAACTGCCTCGAATATCTCGTCTCGGGTTTCGGCTCGTAACAGGGACTCGTTGAGTCCTCGAAGCGTTGCATTCACACGTTCCAGACGGTGGAGTTCCTCGCTCTGTCGACTGATCTCTTGTTGGCCCGAATTGATCTCCTGTTCCCTCTCGAACCGCTCGAACGCCGCCGCAGCGGCGTTAGCCAGGATCTCCACGAACTCGCTATCGTGGGGCGCAACCGATCTCCTGTCGTCATACCCGATCGCGAGCACGCCTGCAGATCCAATCGGCATGAACAACGTCAGTCCGTGACCTGTGTCGTCTCCTGCCGCGGACCCAAAGGTCGACACATCATCTACCTCGATCGGACGGCCGTCGATGAAGGCACGGGCAAGCGGGTGATCCGGATCGAGTGGGACCTCGCTAGCAACGCTCGGAAGTGACATCGCGTCCACGACCTCCAACCAATTTTTTGACGATACGTGGCGGAACACTGCCCCTCGATCGGCAGCAAGCAGGTTGTCGACCGTGGACAGGACGCTTCCGGTCACCTGACGCGATTGATCGGCGGCGACGATATCAGTGACTGCTGTATGTAGCGCCGATAGCGTTTGTTCGTACCGCCTACGGTCAGTGATGTCGCGGGCCTGCGTCAGGACCAGCGAGCGACCCTTCACCTCGATTGGTTTGAACTTGAATTCCACCCAGAAGCGCTCGCCGCTCGCTCGCTGACAGCATTCCTCCGTGCTGGTCATTCCATCAGTCGCCGCTCGCTGGAAGTGATCGCTCAACGTCGTTTCCTGATGGTCCTGTCGCGGAATACTCCAGAGATCGTTCAAACCCATCGACAACAATTCCGCTCGCTCTACGCCAAAAATCTCCAGGAAAGCCGGGTTAGCGTCGATAAACGCTCCGGTCTCGGGATGGTTTAATGCGAAACCCTCGGCGGCTAGCTTGAAGAGTTCGCGATAGCTCATTTCCGCTCGCTCGCCTTCCACCACGTTCTCGATGCGTTGAGCTAACACCGGGAACTGCTGTGCGATATCTGACTTCCGAAAGTAGTCTGTCAACCCAGCTGAGATCGCCTCGCTGGCGACCTCCTCGGACCCTTTCCCCGTCAGAAGAATAAACGGGAGGTCTGGCCGGTCGGCACTCACTGCCCGGAGAAGCTCCAGGCCGTTCATTGTCGGCATTTCGTAATCCGAGACTATACACTCGATATCGGTATCAAGCCTATCGAGGACTGCAACTGGATCCCCAACGGAAGTAACGGTAAACGCCCCGTCGACCTGTTCGAGGCTATCCTGGAAGAGCGTCCGCATCTGATTGTTGTCGTCAACGTGGAGGACGTCGATAGAGTCTTTTTTTATGTAGGATTCTTTTGCCAATACCGTGTGCAATCCACTGGGTAGTTAATATCTTTTTGGCTCATTTTCTGTTTATATTATTTGCTGAATGAAAGCGGCTCTAATCTAGTATGAATCCGCTTACATTCGAATACGCTAGGTTGTGGCTGCGTGCGCAGCGAAGCGAGCAGGGAGCGGAGGGTGGGGAGGCGGGGCCTGGGTCGGTCCGGCACACAATAAAAAAGAAGGTCGCCTCACCTGGCTACGCGTCCCACCACCGACCGCGCTCTGGGAACATAACGGTGCTCCACCCAGTGACGGCCAATGAGACACGCCCCTCGTACCAGTTCCGGGACGCCCCGTGAATGCGAACGCGCTCACCTTCTTGGAGCCACTTCGCGTTTGACGCCTCCCAGATCGTCACTCGTGTTCGCCCACTGTCGTCCGCAATGAGCCCGACTTGCGCTATGTTTGGATGCGATGGATCCCATAACGTCTCGACCCGCCCGTCGATGGTTACCTCGTTTCGAGCGACCTCCTCGAGCTCTCCGATCGGGACTGCATGGCCACGCGCCCTCTCGCACGCTTCGAGCACGCTGACGACCGCGCCAGTGATGCTCTTGCCACCAACGATCGCCTCGCCCAATCGTCGACTGATCGCCGCTCGGGACCAGCCATCGAGCTTGTTCGCTAACCTTCGGGAGTGTTTGTTCACGGCCGCCAGTTCCTCCTGTGCGAGTTCAGCCCTGGGATCGTCGCGCTCTGGATCGGCCCTCGGATCCACGCTCGCCGCCCGCTTCTGGAACTCTGCACGCCGCTCAGTGCTCCGCTTCGCCGCGATATCTCGCGTGCGCTGCTCCCGACCATCCTGTGGTCCCAGCTCGGCCTGGGCACTGATGCGCTCCAGTTCGGCTTCCCGCGCCCGAATGCGCTCTTCCTGTTCGAGGGTGACACCGTGAATCCGGTCCTCGCTCGTGTCCGCGATCCCATCCGGGTGGTTCGCATCCACCTTCGCCTGCGTCTCCTGCTCAACTGTCGCCCCGAACGCCGGCGTCTCGTCGACGACCGGGAAGCCATCCTCATCGACCGCCTGCTCGTCCGCGTTTTCGAATGCCTGTTCATCCACCGTAACGACCTTGCTACTAGAGTTGTTACTTGACATTGGATCTCACCAAAGACCGAAGGCGTTCACGCGCCACCACCGCGATGCTCGTACATCGCGGTTTTCCGACGACAATGACCGACAGAACCATCTGCGCGCTCTCGCTCGCGCCTTCGCGAGCGCCCTCCTGGGCGCGAGCGAGAGCGCCAAAGGAAGGCCACCCAACCAGCACCGCGCGCCAGCGACCCGCCCGGAGCGAGCGGCCAGCACTCAAGCCGGTTTCGTGTCCGTCGACCGAGTGACCAGCGGGAGCGACGGAGACGCAACCGAAAGCGAGCTTGGTGCTGGCGCCGAGGGCACATGCATTTTAGCCCGGAACGCGGTCGAGCGGAGCGAGATCGCGCCAGCCCGGAATGGTCGGTCGCGAGCGAAGCGCGGCGCGAACATCGTGAGCGCCGCGATGCGAACGGTGACCGGAGGGAGCCGTGAGCAAGCGGAGGGCGGCAGCGGCGAGCGGGGCGGGCCGTCACGTACATACCTGTCTAGCCGGCCACGTTGCTCGGCCAGCCATCTACCGTCCTGGCGGACTCAGAAAGGGTGAGGCCGCCTCGGCCACCGGGAGACACCGTCTCCCGAGCTCACGACGCAAAGCGCCGTGAACGTCCCCCGACCCCGCAAGCACCGCAGGGACGAGGCGCACAGCGGTGTTCTCGTGAGCCGTGCGGGACCGGAGGTCCCGCTGGAAGCCGGCGCTACGCGCCGGCGACGAAACAAACGAGGGCAGCGAGACTGCGTCTCGCGCGGTCGCGGGACGTCGAGCGGCCGAGGGCTTTCACAGAGTTATGTCTGGGACTCTGTATTCAGCTCGCTAAGAACCCGGGTCGCGACCGTTCCAATTCGAACCCCATCGAGTGCAGCAACATCGTTGTTAGCAGCGGCGGTCCGAAAGAGGACGCCGTCAACAAGAATCAGGCGGATGACCGCTCGGACGATTGCATCCCCGTAACGGTCGACTACCGTGGCTATCGTAGCATCGAGATGCGCATCCGGGTGATTCGTTCGTGGATCTGTAGCCCGTTCGAGCATGCGTTCACAGACCGTATTAACGGACGCGTGCATTGGGTTACCAGTTGGCTCCTGGACATCGTACATGGGGACATGGTCGGTCATTCCTTGGTCGGTGGTTCGAGGTAGGTTTCGAGAGCGTCGACAACGGTCCGGACGAACGACTCATTCAGGCGACCCTGCCGCCGGACGATCGCGGCGTGCTTTGGCGACGCAACAGCCCACGGTGAGGCGTAGCTCTGCCGAGGCATTCCGCCCTCGACCCAGTCGGCGTCCTCGAGAGGAATCCCTTCGTCGTGGGGGGTGGTCGTCAGCGTGACCGGCATGTACTCCTCGTCGCCGAACGGATGGCTGTCATTGTTCAGGATCAGCCACGGCCGCGGATTTTCACCCGACTTGAACGGATCCGGCCCCCAGACGACATCGCCGCGCTGATAGGTCATTCAGTATCCTCGTCGTCGACGGCGTGCTCCAGCCACTCGTCCATGTCCTCCTCACCGAAGCGGTCGTTTGCGGCGCGCGAACTCTCGACCATACTGGTGTAGGCGGCCACGTCGTCGGCTTCACCGAGGGCCCAGTAGTTGCCTTTGTGGCGAACGAGCCCACGCTCCTCGAGGCGCGAGAGAACGACGCTGATGCTCCCGGCTTTCACGTCGGTCGCTTCGCGAATCTCGCTCTGGGTGAACGCCTGGTTAGGGTGGGCGGCGAGGAACCGCATCACGCGGTCGGCATTCGTCTCCCCACCATTCTGGAGTCGGTCTTCAGGGGAGGATTCGAACGTCTCGATGTCGATGGGCATATGTATTTCTTTGTCAGTAAGTGTATTAGATGTATCGACGTATTTCTAGATAATACAATTTAAAGACATTTGAGGAGATGCGGGAGATGCCTACTGCTCAACCATATGCTTCTCAAGATCGCGTGTCCAGTACGTCGCCAGCCCGCCCGGGCTACAGTGTTCGCACAGCTGCAACGGGCCTTCGAGGTGGCCGAACTCGACGCGGAACCGCGTCAGTGCCGCGAGGGCATCGACGACCAGCCCCCACCCGTCACAGGCGACGTGATCACGCTCGTCGGGATCCGGTCGCGTCTGGATGACGCAATCAACATAGATCGGGTGAGTGACCCGCTCGTCTTGGCCCCAAGTATGGACCTCGCCAGTCTCGGTGCTGGACGGAGCGTCGCAGAACGCACAGCCGACGAGCGTCAGCTGCATCACTTGCCCTCCGCATCGACGTCGCGATCGGCCGTCCAGCCCCGGTGGAAGACGGCCAGCTGCGTCGATGAGTCGAATGCGGTGCCGCTCGGCTCGTGAACCAGAACTTGGTTTTCGGGAACGGGTGCAACGACGTCAGCGTCGATGAGCTCGCTGATAAAATTGCGAGCTGTCGTGTTGTCGACGTCTGCCGTCTCGATGCTAGCTATGTTGTGGTCCTGAGCGAGTAGCTTTCGCTCGAATTGTTCGCAGTCGGCACTTGTGTCGTCGTGGGGATCGGGACCTCTCATGATGAATCACGCTGCCCACACTGTTGCGCGCTGCACGCATCTTGGCGCGAACAAACAGGCCGTGTACAGCAGTGTTCAGTCGGTGTTAGTTGAGTTGCCGAAGCATATGTATACGATGAATACAAAGTATACAGCATGGGAACGATCTCGGCACGCGTGCCTGATGAGTTAGAGGCTGAACTCGAGGCCTATCTCGAGGACGAGAGTCTTGATCGTAGTACTGCGGTCCGGAAGCTCCTTTCTGAGGGCCTCGAAGAGTGGCGTCGCGAACAGGCACTTGACCAACTTTCGGCTGGTAAGATCACGTTCAATAGAGCGGCCGAACTGGCGGGGATGTCTGTCTGGGACTTCGCTCAGCTCGCCAAGGAACACGATATTACGTGGGTTGCTGACGACCATATCGACGACGACCTCGAGGCATTGTGAATGTGGGTCTTCGACGCGACGCCGCTCATCTACCTCGCGAAAGTTGATCGACTCGCGCTGGTTCAACATCTGAATGAACCATGTGTGATCCCCGAACGAGTCTATGAGGAGGTCGTCACAGCAGGTATCGAAGCAGGATATCCGGATGCCCGCCGCATTGAGCAGAGGGTCGAAACTACTCTATTCGACATTGAATCAGTTGAGACAACCCCGCTACTTTCGCAGCTGCAGTCGAATCCAAACCTCAGTGAGGCCGACGCCGCTGTCCTGACCTGTGCTGATGCTCACGACGGTGTAGCTGTGATGGATGAAACGTATGGTCGCGACGTTGCAGCGATCGAAGGGATCACGACTCGCGGAACAGCCTTTCTCATCTTGAAGTTCGCACAGTCCAACGCAATCTCCGTCGATGAAGCTCGGACAGTGATCGATGCAATGATTGATGAAGGCTGGTACTGTGCCCCTGATGTCTACACGAAGATCCTACGAAAACTCGATTCGTTCTCCGAGCAAGAGTGAAGTCTAGCTCTACAATAGCTCCTTATTATATACTCCGCCGTCCAGTCCGGACACACTCCCAACAGGGAAGCCGATCCGGATCGTCCGAACACTGACACTGGTCCGGCCTGCCTGACTCTCGCTCCGTCTCGCTTTCGAGAGAGACTTCCCCACCGTCGGCACGGACCTGCCGCTCCACAGCGGCGTCGACGATCGGCTGGCGAATGGCGACCGCAACCCGGTGCTTGCAGGCGCCCTCGTAGTGTTCATCCGCTGGACACTCACAACTGGCTGGCACGCCATTCTCGACAGTCACCACGTACTCGTGAGCTGTTGGATCGGCGTGACTACAGTTCCGAACGCGGACGCCGTCTGGGACAAGCTCGAACTCGTAGGCCTCGTACTGGGCACGCTTTGCAACACGGTCGGTGTACGAAAGGTGCTCAAGTGGATGCATTGTGGCCCTACTCAGAGCGCCTCTCGTAGTGCGTCTCGATGGGATCGCAGCGTGGTCGTCGAGACATCCGCCGCGTTCGCAACCGCAGCTTGTGTCAGGGCCTGCCCCGCCTCGCACGCCGCCAGGTAGATGCACGCTCCAGCGACGCCGACCGGATTGCTGCCGATCGTGATTCCGGCTGACTCCGCTGCCTCTGCGAGGCGCTCGGCACGTCGGCGTACCTGCGCCGATGCATCCAATTCCGAGGCGAGCCTGGGCACGTAGGCGTTTGGCCCCATCGGCTTCGTCGGGAGTTCGAGTTCAGCGTTCAGCGTCCGGTAGGAACTCGCAACCCGGTTCTGTATGACCCGGGCGACACAGGCCACTGTGTCGAGTGTTACCGGATGCTGGAGACACCTCGCGGCCCCGTACACGCTGGCTGCCGCAATCCCATCGACTGACCGCCCCACGAGGAGATCTGCCGAATGTGCCCGCCTGAAGATGACGCAGGCCCGATCTCGGACAGTTTCGGGAAGCTCCAGCGCGCTCGTCACGCGACGAACCTCGCCGAGTCCGTGGCCAAGGTTGCGCTCCGCTTTCGAGCGCCACTGTGCCCGCTTGTGCTCGCGTCGAAGCCGGTGGACCTGTCGCCGTCGTCTCGGGGATTGTGTCGTCGAGCGTTCGCCCCCGTGGCCGATCTCCGTTGAGAGCCCTCGGTCGTGCCGAGTCACCGTGAGCGGCGCACCAGTGCGCGCTCGCTGGTCGTCATCGATCGGTCGCCACTCCGGCCCGGGGTCGATCCGTTGCTCGTCGACGACCAATCCACACGACGCGCAGACGCTCTCGGTTTCGCTCGGGTGCACTGCCCCACTGCATTCGGGGCACTCGTCTGTGGTTGGTCTACTCTGTACGTCTTCGTCGAACGTCGTCTCGTAGATATCTCTGATCGCCATCGAAATCACCGAACAATCGAGGAGACGCTTTTGAACAGGTCCCCTCACTCATCAGGGGACAACAAACCTACTGCGAACTCACCGGGGTCGTAATTCCCTGTCTCGGCCTTGTTGAAATCTTCAACTAGTGATAATTCTCTACAGCAGTGCTGAATATAGACGGTGAATGCAGCACAACGACCTTATTTGTTTCACGTTAAATCCGGTAAACTACCCGCTCAGTAGCTGTGCGAACTGTTCGGTGAGGATACTAACAGGTGAGAATAATATCGGTACTGGTATGCAAGATACAATGCGCGGGCCGGTCACCGAAGAGATTCCCGATTATGGACTGAACTCCACAACGAGAGGGGCATGGTCACTACAACTGAAGCCCTCATGTTCGTACCAACACTCCTGCGGGTTGAGGTCGGTCGAAGCTATCATATGGTCAAATCGCTTTCCTTCAACCTCCGCTGGTGACACAGCTAACGGTTCCTCCGTTTGGGTAGCGTGACTCACGTCCAGAATATCCAAATCGCCGTAACCGTGTTGCTCCCGGAATACGTCAACCATCCCCTTTTCCTCTAATCCACGTAGAATATTCATTTCAGCCTCTACCCACCGTTCGGCGATGTTCCCTTCATCCTCGTACCGCCAAGGAATGATCGTCCCATCTGCCAACTCTCGATTCGGGCTATTGAAATCGCCCGCCAAAATACAAGGCATACTGCTCCCTTTCACGATTCGATTGTACGCATTTTCCAGAATCTTGATTTTCTCCTCACCATGCATACTGCCCGGCACCGCCCGCACATTCCACAACTCAAGCGTAGTATCTCCGAGTGAAACTTTGGCGTTCAGGATTTTTTCAGGAACGTTCGTATCCCAATCCTTCAGATCTGCCCCCTCCCATGGCCCATATCGGATGCTCGCCGACATCCGCTCAAGATTGCTTGCAGGACTCGTTTTGTGGACAGCGATCAAATTACCGTTCACGTGATTGTAATCTTGATGGGGTGGGATAGTGCTTTCACGCAGTTCTGCCGCCCATTCTAATGAATCAACACTCTCCCCGTATCCAATTTCTGCTAAGAGGTCTCGCCAACGCTCTCGCTGAATCGTCGTCACCTCATTCAACAACACAATATCCGGCAGGCCCGCACTATCCTCAAGATATGTTACTTGATTCTGGATTCGCTCGATACTCCCGTTCGGTGGAACCGCACCCTGGACATTCCACGATAACACCCGCAACGCAGTACCGGGACCCATACTCGTATTCTATCTCCGTTGAATGTAAACACCCCTCACGGAATACAACAGACTTTCCCTAGTCGTCGATTCTAACGTCGAAACTGACCCTTCTGCCGATCACCAGAGCAATGGGTAAATCGTTGAATATATCCTCTGCATGTTTCACCGAGGTTCTGATGGATTCCAGATAGGTGGTCACTCGTCGCGGTATGTGTGGACCCTGTATCGACCGAATTAGTCTGATCGAATTTGTAGGCGATTCCATGTCAGATTCACGCCCCATATTCAACACGTCGCTCCTGTCTAATGAAGAAGATGTCAACAGAGCCTCTATTTCCAACGTGTTTAACCAACAAAATGCGCCTCCCAACCAGTAGTGTTGGTTAAACCTGTGATGACGCCCCTACAGGACGTGCGTCGGCTTTACCGTGAAGATATCCGGTTTGATCGTCTCACTGTCGCCGCTTGATCCGGCTACACTCGACGGCGATCGAGTGAGCCACGCGACGAGCTCATCTCGTGTAGTCTGCCGGGGGACGGTGGTCTCATGCCAGCCCAGCCGGTCGTCGAAGTACCGCTTCCGAAAGCGCTTGCCGACGTCGTCGATGGTCACGTACTGGGTGCGCTTCGTGCGTCCCACCTGCTGCTCGACGAGTACTGCCCCTACGTCCTCATGCGTGAGTTCGACGAGAGCACACTCAACGAGCGCGACGATCGACACACGATCACGGTCGTTCGGAACCGTAAGCTCGAGGTCCGACCACGGGCCCTCATCATCAGGATTGGTTGACTCTCGATGCGTCGTCTGTGTCTGGGTCGTACGTTCTAAAGCCATCGTCTCTCGGAGGGCACGTGATGTTCCCCTCCACCCCTGGTGGGGGCGATAAACACCACCGGGAGCCACTCGCTCAATCTATCCACTAAATCTGATACATCTCGGAATCCACACGTCTGGGGCGGCCCCTCGGCCCGAGAGAGCCAGCGGCCTTCGCACATTGCATATCGCCTCTTCCTTTGGACGAAATCCGCGATATGCAAGGCGGTATCACGCCTGCAGATCGTAGAAAAGCCCCGTCGGGCCGATTTGAAGCAGTAGAAAACACCTCGACGAGTTCGGGGATAATTCTAGGATTCCAAAAATTGCTCGACGGCGGGGTAATAATGGTGATATCGGGCGTATCTGGATTTCTTCGGTTCGCTGCTCCACATGTTCGGGGCACCCCGAGGACCCCCTGCTCAGTACTTCTGAGTGTGAAACATCCCCGATTCCCACGATTCCGGTCGTGTTAGCCGCTGAAAATTGCCAGACGGGGATTCAGAAGGATCTGATTCTGGTCTACAACCCAATCCTCAAAATTCTGAGGGAAGTCTGGCTCCGATGAAATAATAAAAGTCTGGCAGACCTAACGTGCCGAATGTAGAGGATGAATTCCGCACATCCGTAACGATAGGGTACAGCGTTAACCGTAGGGGTCGTAGCCAACGATAATAAGCTGTGATATTGTTACTTAATCACATGGTCAAATGTGCTCGATGCGGACGTGATGTGGATGATCTTCAAAGTATCTCGCCAGATGCTATCACGAAGGAACTAGTCGACTCAATCGATCACGGCAAAGAAGACTTTGCCGGGGAGGGTGACCTGAAAGTTTGCGCCGAGTGCATGGATGAATTGAAGCGAGACTGAAAACAAAGCGGGTATGCTTACTGACTATTTTAGCACGATCTGGAGTACAGGATTCGCGCGTTCTATCTTGTATGCCCACATCGATCTGCCGATATGCTGTCAGGTACTGCATGACCGATATAGAGCCTGAATTCAGCAAGTCATATTTTGTTCTCTCGAGTACCGCTAAGACAGTTTCTCCAACATTTCGGTTACGCTGTCTTGAAGCCTCTCGGCGCGTTCAGCTGTTTCTCCCGGTCCGTGCTGGTCCTGTACGTAGAGGGACTCGAAATAGTAGATCAGATTCAACATGACATAGATTGGTTTTCGGTCGTCAAAGCCTCTCGGAAGCGAGCGGATAGATTCGTAGCCCCTTCGAAAGGCACGTTCCGTGTTCTCGGACCTGGAATCAAATGTCGGCATACACGTTCGCCAATAATCAAACTCACCCGGCGCCGCGATAGCGTGTTCGAAATCAACCATGCACGCCACACGATCATTGACCACTGCGACATGTTCCGGCGTTGCCCAGCCGTGACAACAGACTGGCTCGCCTGTGTTCTCGAAGGTATCCGGATGCTCACTCAAAAAGTCGATCACAGCATCTGCGATATCAACGTGGCCATGTCGAGCAAGGACTGGGCGATGGGAACGGACGTAATCAAGAGCGGCAGCATCCCATTCGTCGTATCCGGAGATCGTAACGCTGCCGTTCTGGGACCGGAACTGGCCATATCGTTCGATCACGTTGGCCGTCTCGGTATGTAACGTCGCCAGCCCTCGTCCGGTAGCATATGCCCACCCCTCGTCTGTAGGCTGACCCTCGTCGGGTGTCGGCGCATCGGGATGCCATGCGGCAACGTAGTAGTCATCCTCTGTCAGCAGAATCTCGGGGACTGGAACGGACGTTTGCTGGCCGACGAATGCGGTGACACCTCCTTCGATACCGGCGCTCCCTGTCAGCCCGGTATCACCCTTGTAGACCGCCCGGCGTCCGTCAACAGATACCTCGTACACCTCGTGAGGTGGGACATCGTGCAGCTGGCGAACGATTCTATGCGAGGCGAAGTGCTTCTCCAATTTCTTTTCAACTGTTGTCTTCATAGGTTGGTGCCAGGTGTCGGCTGGCGACCGGTCGTACGTAGCACAGTGCTACAGCTACGACCGGGAAAAGACAGTGTAACTTTCTGGAGCGGTATAAAAAAGATTACTGTTCGTAAACACCGCGCATTTATAACCACTCGTGGATGCGCGATATGCACCCTGTATTCAGCATGGCTACAACAAATTTTCAGTGACTGATAGTTTCAACAGAGCAGGAAATCTGTGGTTAAGAACTGCTCAGCAGATCCAGCTGATTCCTCGTCAACTTGCTCGTACATCTCATCCGGGAACGGGAGACTGCCCCAGATCGAGTAAGGGCACTGGTCTTGGCCGATACAGTAGCGCTGCAGATCGTCGTTGTCGCAGTTCATCGGCAACGGCGTGTCGCCGTCGATCGTGTTCGAGAACTCGTAGCGAACCTGGTACTCGGTCTCCTGCTCGTCGTACCACGGCCACCGGGAGAAGACGTTCTTGAGGTCCGCGACGATCTCGTCGAGGCTGCGGTCCTGATACTGCGGGAGCCACATCACCATTCGCGCGAAGTTGTAGAGGTCCTTCCGCACCGGCTTCTTCTCGTGCAACCGCTCCTCCATATTGGCCATACAGGGAAGTTCGAAGAGGTCCTCGATCTCCCGCCCCTCGATCTGTTCTGCGCCGGCCCCGGCTCGCCCGATCCGGTACGTGTTGACGCGCCCGTCGCGGTCGATCGTGACGGCCGAGTGGGATTCGTGGTCGGCCAGCGTCTTCGCGAGACTGCTCGGACTCGAGATCCAGTCCGTTACGGAGGATTCCCAGTCGTCATCGGTATCGTACGCGTCGACCGCCCGGTAGAGTTCTTTCGCGGTGTGGAACTCTCCCGTTTGCGCGACGTCGTCGGGGGCCTCACTCAGGGCTCGTCTGAGCACGCGGATCGTTCGTTCGCCACGATCCCAGTTCCGCCAGATCCGTTCGTGATGGCCCGTCTCAAGGAAGCGGTCGATCCGCTCCGTAATCGCGGACTCGTTCGTGGTCAACCACGTTAGCTGGTCGTCAGAGAGGCCGTCCTCCTGCACCCGCAAGAGCTTCTTGAACGCCCGCTCAGCGTAGTCACGATACTGTCTGTCGAAATCACCGACCGGGACGTACAGGTGGTTGTCTTTCACTCGCGTCAGTATCTCCTCGCCGTCGTCAATCCCCGTCGATGCCTCGCCCTCCCGAACGAGACAGTTCCGTGACGCCGCCGCCATCGGGATTTCGAGGTACAGACCATCCCCGAACTCCGGCATCTCTGCGATGCCCGTACAGACCCGTCCCGGATGCGGGCCATCCTCGCCGGGCTCTTTGCTGTACAGGACGTCGGCGATGTCCTGCTGGAGCGACCCATCGCCGTGGGCGCGGATGAGTGAGGCGAGGTTGTTGACGTACAGCTCCCGGATATCGTAGAGCACCTGGATGTTCCGGGCCGATGCGTGCTCGAACTTCGGATGCTTCTTAACACAGGTCGCGCTTAACGTGGCGAGCACGGCGAGGGTCCCTGGTTCGTCGACGAACGGTTCCTCGGCGGCGTCGGCGCGAACCTGCTCTTTGAACGCGGCCGTCCCGAACCGCTCGATATCGTTCACAAGGTCCTCGGGTTGATCCTCACCGTCGACGACGTATCGGTTGTAGCCACGCGTAAACAGTTGGTTGATACGGGTATCACCGTTCTCCAGCGGGAGTGCCGCAACTCGATACGCCATGTCCTCGTCCTCGGTAGGCGTACTGGGACTCATTCGTCGATCACCTTGGGCGTCGCCGACCGGACGTCGAACTCCGGGCTCTCGATGGGTTGGACGATGCTGCAGACGTCGGCGTGAAGCGAGTAAGGCAGGCGGGCGACACGCCGGCGGTCGGCCGTCACGACGGGGTCGATGGGAATCTCGTAGGTCTCGAGGAGGAGGTCGTTCAACACTTCGCGACTCTGTTCGTCGTACCGATGTGCGGAGTCGGTATCTAGAAGGTAGACATGGACACCTTGCCCGCTGTATACGACCATCGTCTCCTCGGCGTCGAAGTCGTCCGCAAAGATGTCGCGCACCTCGAACCCGTACTCGATGGCGCGGTCGACATCCTCGAAGGCATACGGATACCCCTCGGGAGCGGCGTCGAGGATCCCTGCGGCGTCGAGGAGCGCATCGTCGTCCCGGTTGCCGAGGTCCTCCGAGACCATGTCCGCTGCTCGGTCCCTGGCGATCTCTTTCGCGTCGATATCGATCAGGAGAACCCACGGCCGCTCCCAGTGATCCAGTGCGTAGTAGACGGCGTCGGGCCGTGGATCCGGTTGCTCCAGTACCTCCGGGTCAGCGAGCGCGAACTTGCTTCGGCCGAGGGGGTCGCTGCGAGCCGGGTGCCGAATGAACTCCACAACGTCCTCGAAGTCGCCGAATTCGGGGATCATCCGTTCCCCGGATGCATCCGTCTGCCACGTATCCCGGCGGATGAAGTCCTTGTCAGGGACGGCGTCTTTGCGAACCGGGTGCGGCTCTCGAAAGGCGACGGCGTACTGTTTCGGGCCGGTCGACGTAATGAATCCGGGGAGGTTGTCGATGTAGCGGGGGAACTCCTCGGCGTAGTACGCGTATATCTCCTCGCAAGTCGCTTGTCGCCACGTCATTGGTTGACCTCCCGATCGAGATTCTTGAACCCTCGAACGGTGGTCATCCCCGCTGCATCGAAGTCCGCCACAGCGTCTTGGATCGTCGAGAACGACCGGGCGTCCCGTCCGCTGACGCTCTCTTCGAGCCGGTCCGCGTCGGCCAGTCGGTCCAGCACTTCGACGGCCGTCTCTCGGTTGTTGAACGCCCAGATTGCGTCTGCGTCTACCGACCGCAGCTTCTCGTAATCGTTGACCGGTGCGTGGGTGTTATTGCTCGGGAGTTCTGCTTCCCCGACCCAGACGAGTTCACCACCCGCGTCGAATCCGGCGACATCGACCTACTGGTGAATGTCGACAAAGACAAAACTGCTGCCCACCGGGCCGTCCAGTCAGTCGTCAGTGATCTCGAAGACCAGCGGTTCGAAGGGGACAGAAACACGTTCCAGCCACTCGTCGAATCGACGGACAGCGTCCGACGAATTGGCGACCAACTCCGCCCGCAGTTCGACGACTGGATCATATTGGTCGGCTCCGACCAATTCACTGAGATCAAAAGGAGGTGTGCGCGGATGGCGAATGGCGAAATACGGGACCAATTAATTGCCGCGGGACGGAACTTTGAGACCACAACCCCGGCACGATCGAGGAGGGGTTGGACGTCGACCTCGCCGAACGGAAAGACGGGATCCCAATCCGATTATCAAAATGCCGACGCCACTCCGCTATCTACTGTCTTTCTTCGACCACGAGTACCCGTAGATCGTTGACGTTCGTTCCGGTCGCTCCCGTTCTGAGCAAGGCGGTGGCGTTCTCGAGTACCGGATAGGCATCGTTCCGGCTGAGTGCGTCTCTGGCCGCCGTATCGTCGACAGTGTCGGCGTCCGCTATGGCGCCGGCGGCATCGGTCGCACCGTCGATCCCGTCTGTGTCGACCGCGGCGACGACTGCTGGGACACCGAGTTCGACCGCTCCGCTCAGGACGAACTCCTGATTCGGCCCCCCCTGTCCGTAGTCGTCGCCGAGCGTGACGGTCGTCTCGCCCCCCGAGAGGACGATCGCGGGCGTCTCGATCGGGTCGCCCATTGTAGCGATCTCCTCAGCAACGGCGGCGTGGGTCTTCGCGGCCTCGCGGGCCTCTCCTCGAACGCGAGCGGAGAGGACCATCGTCTCGTAGTCGTGCTCGGTCGCAACCTCGCGGGCGGTATCCAACGCAGTGTGTGCACTCGCCACGACGTGCACCGCAGCGCGATCGAACGACGTGTCGTCCGCCGTTGGCGTTTCGGGAAAATCACCGCCTGCGCCCGCACGGAGGTGCTCGCGAACCGGGTCCGGGACATCGACGTCACGGCGGTCGAGCACGTCGAGCGTGTCCCGGAACGTCGTCGAATCCGGTGAGAGCGGCCCGCTGGCGATCACTGCGGGATCGTCGCCGACGACGTCGCTGATCGCCAGTCCGACGACGGTCGCCGGTGCCACAGCGCGGGCAAGCCGTCCACCCTTGATCGCCGAGAGGTGTTTCCGGACGGCGTTGATCTCCTCGATCGGCGCTCCGCTGGCCAGCAGGGCATCCGTCGTTGTCCGGAGGTCAGCAAGTGATAGCTCGCCCGCAGGTGCGGGAAGCAGTGCGCTGCCTCCGCCCGTGATGCAGCCGATCACGAGGTCGTCCGATCCGACGCAGTCAGCCAGATCGAGGACACGGGCGGCGCTCTCGACGCCGCGCTTGCTTGGCACGGGATGATCGCCCGGAAGCACCTCGACGTGTTCGGTCTCGACGGGATCGTCCGTCACCACGGCACCGCCGTCGATGCGTTCGCCCAGCAGCGCTTCGAGCGCTGCGGCAAAGTGCCCAGCGGCGTTTCCCCCGCCGAGCACGAGAA
This sequence comes from Natronoarchaeum sp. GCM10025321, assembly GCF_042663585.1. Classification (NCBI taxonomy): domain Archaea; kingdom Methanobacteriati; phylum Methanobacteriota; class Halobacteria; order Halobacteriales; family Natronoarchaeaceae; genus Natronoarchaeum; species Natronoarchaeum sp. GCM10025321. The sequence continues at coordinate 321,932 of NZ_JBHTAN010000001.1, read as the reverse complement.
CCCGCTCGTAGGTGTCGAGCTCGTATGTCGCGGTAGCGCCGTCGACGCTCCTCACTGCCAGTACGGCCTCGTCGAGCGACAGCGTATCGCTGACGACGGTCCGAGGATGAGCCGCCTCGATCCCGGCGGTGAGACAGTCCAGCGCGACGTCTGCAGCGTCGCTGGACGCCAGCGCCGATCGATTCTCGATGGAAATCCTGTGTGCGTTCATACGTCAGGTGTGCGGATCAGGACTGCGCCTCGCGCTTGAGCAGTGCCGTCAGGAACTCGGCGTGACACCACGCTAGCGGCGCAGCGAAGGAGATGACGTCTCGCTTCTCGAGGGCGGCTGCCATCTCGTTGTACGCCGTGCGCATGTGGCCCAGTTCTTCCGCGATGCGGTCGAACGGAACGTCCCGGAGCACGTCGTTGTCGAACTCCTTCTCGAAGTCCATGCCCGTATCCCACTCCTGTTCGACGAACTGCTCGAAGCGCTCGCGCGTCGAGAGGTGTTCTGGAATGTGACCCGCCGCGTCGGCGTGGCCGGTGATCGTCAAGAGCACCTCGTCGCCCTGCTCGCGCTCGCCACGGTCGTAGCGGAACTGCGCATGCCAGGCCGTGTACTGCATCCACGGTCCGTTGCCGCCGTGCTGGTGGACGTCGTGATCGCGGTGGAAACCGCGGAACCGCTGAAGCCCGCCAAGTCGCGGGTCCTGAAGGCTCGCTACCGCCCGCTCGCCCGCCCGCTCGATGTGCTCGCCGAACACCTCTTCGAGCCCGAAGTAGGCAGGTGCGAGCAGCGTAATATCCGGGCGTTCGTCGCGCTCGCCGTCGGGGGTGTACCGGCGCGGCACGGGGGTCCCGTCGACGGCGAAGCAGCGCTCGATGCCCGGTTCCAGCAGGGATCGAAGCTCGTCGACCCGCTCGGCGATGTCGTCGAGGGCGCCCGTATCAACGCCTCCAGCCCTATTCTCGGTTCGGGCGACATCCCCCGCTCGCCCGGCGGCTTCGATCCGGTCGAGCGCGTCGGCCGCCTGCTGTACGGCGGCGAGGAACGCGCAGTTCACCCACAGCGTGTAGCCGGACTCGATGGCTCCCTCGTGGATGCTCGTCGTGCTCTCGATCAGGTGGGCGTTGGCGTCGTACAGTTCCGAGCGGGCGACCCCCACTGCGGCGTCGATACACTCGACTGCGTCCGACAGGAACGCCTCGTCCGCCGATTCGAGGTCGTCGGACGCGTCAAGTGCAAGCACCACGTGCGAGATGATCCTGATCCCGTGGGCGACGTTGTCCTCCTGGCGGTAGATCGACTGGTCGGTGCCGTCGAGCCCGTACCGCTGGTACCACCGGCCGTCGTCCTCGACGGCGATCAGAAAGCGGGCCGCCTCGACAATACGGTTACGGCAGGCGTCCGGCCTGACGCCGTGGCGAAGCGCCGTCAGCCAGGCGCGCGTGATCGAGGCGACGTCGCGCGGGTAGACGTAGGGGTACCGGTTGTCGGGATCGCTAGCCAGGGGCACCGCGCCGTCAACGTCGGCGTCGTAACTCAGCTCGTCCAGCACGTCGAGATGGAATGCCGGGTCGTCGATCGGCGCGTCGACATGCTGGGAAACGATACTGTCCGTCGTCGGCTGCTGCGAGTGTTTCATAGGTAGGGAAAGCGGGGGATTAGCCGCGAGTGATAGGTTGCGTGTCGGTGCGCTCACCGCTGACACCGCGCGTCTTGATCGAAGCCGTCGTCTCCGGATCGAATAGATAGACGTCTTCGGCGGCGATTCGGGCCGTCACCTCGTCGTCCGGGTCGGGGTAGATGCCCGGCGGCACGCGCGCCGTCAGCGACCGGTCACCGACGTCGAGATAGACGAAGTTGTCGTTCCCCTGATACTCGGTGACCGTGACTGTCGCGGGGAACCGAGAGCCGTCGGTCGCTTCCTCGGGCAGTTCGTCGAGGTGGAGATCTTCGGGCCGGACGCCGAATCGGACCGACTCGCCACCGATGTCGTCCTCGAGGGCCTCGCGGGGAACCTTGCCGAGCGTAGTGCCTCCGACATCGATGGCGTACCCATCCTCATCCTCGCGGGCGACGGCGTCAAAGACGTTCATCGCCGGACTGCCGAGGAACGCGCCGACGAACTCGTTGTTCGGGTGATCGTAGGCGACTTCCGGCGGGTCGACCTGCTGGACGACGCCGTCGTTCATGATCGCGATCCGGTCGGCCATCGTCATCGCCTCGGTCTGGTCGTGCGTGACGTACACCGCGGTGACGTCGAGGTCCGACTGGATGCGCTGGAGCTCCGTGCGCATGTGTGACCGGAGTTTGGCGTCGAGATTCGATAGCGGCTCGTCAAGCAGGAACACGTCCGGGTCGCGGACGATCGCCCGGCCCAGTGCAACGCGCTGTTTCTGCCCGCCGCTCATCGCCTCGGGCTTGTCGTCGAGTAACTCCTCGATGCCCAGCATCTCCGCGCTCTCGTGCACTTGTCGTTCGCGCTCGTCGGCCGACATGTCGGTCGAATGCTTGAGCCCGTAGCCCATGTTCTGGCGGGCGGTCATGCGCTTGTACAGCGCGTAGCTCTGGAACACCATCGCCACGTTCCGCTCGCTTGGCGCGAGGTGTTGCACTTCTCGGTCGGCGATCTCGATCGTCCCCTCTGTCACCGTCTCCAGGCCGGCGATCATCCGCAGCGTCGTCGACTTGCCGCAGCCCGAGGGCCCGACAAGGACGAGAAACTCGCCGTCCTTGACGGTCACGGACACTTCGTCGACGGCGGTCTCGGTTCCTTCGGCGTCGTCGTAGATTTTCGTGATGTCGTGTAGCGTGAGTTCAGCCATCGGTAGTCACCTCCGGGTGATCGTGGTCGCCGTCGGGCGCTTCCCTGCCCGCCGCCCTCCCTGTCGGCGTCACGACCGTCGAATCGCCGCTGTGACGAACGTCGTAGCGCCGCCCGTGGCAGTGGAGCGTCACCTCCGTCGTTCCGAGCCCTTGCCCGGAGCCGAAGCCAGTGACAGGCTCGACGGTCGGCATCCCCGACTCGATACCGAGGCCGAGCGCGGCCTGGGCGAAGCCGAAGGCGCTCCCGGCGCTCCAGGCAGCCGGCTCGCAGGAATCGGGGTGGCGGGCCCGGCCCGCGTCCACGTCGACGTCGTCGAGGCCAACCAGCAACTCGGGGAACCCCCAGTGGCCGGGATCGGCGGTCGCGCCGGTCTCCAGTGCGTTCAGTCCCCGCCCAACCAGTGCCGCGGCGGCGTCGGCGCGATCATAGCGCGCACAGCCCATCGCGGCGATGCTGGTATCGTGCGGCCAAACGCTGCCGCGATGGTAGGACAGCGGGTCGAACGCGTCGTGGGACGCAGAGTACGTTCTGAGTCCAGCGTCGGTTAGCATATCCGGCGCCAACAGCCTCCCGATCGCGTCGTCAGCACGCTCCGGTTGGACGATCCCGCTCCAGAGCGCGTGGCCCTGGTTCGAGGCGACGGCGTCGACCGCGCCATCGGCGTCGAGCGCGAGCGCGTAACATTTCTCGTCAGGCAGCCAGAACTCCCGATCGAACGCCTCGCGGAGGCGCTCTGCGTGCTCGGTCAGCCGCTCCGCAAGCCGGTCGTCACCACGGGCCGCCGCGAGGTCGGAGACGCCGCGGAACGAGCGGTAGGCGTACCCCTGTACTTCCGCGAGCGCGATGGGCGGCGTCGCTGGGGTGCCGTCAGGCCGTGCGATTGCCCTGTCGCTGTCTTTCCACCCCTGGTGGGTGAGCCCGTGCTTGTGGTCGTGTGGTTCGTACCACACGAATCCGTCTTCGTCGCCGGTCGTGACCGTCCACTCGACGGCCCCGAGGGCAGCGTCGTACAGTTCGTCGGTGATCGCGTCCTCGCCGGCCCACTCAGCGTAGGCGGCGACGAGCGCCGCGAACAACGGCGTCGCGTCGACCGTCCCGTAGTACGGCGATCGGATCGACCGGCCGAGCGCCGGCAGATCGCCCCGTCGCCCCTCGTGGGGGATCTTGCCCGGTTCGGCGAGCGTCTCGGGATCGGTCGTCGAGGCCTGCCGCCCGGCGAAGTAGGTCAGCACCCTCCGGGTCAGTTCCGGGGCGAACGGCAGCGTCTGGAAGCCGACCAGCAGTGCGTCCCGCCCGAACGGCGCGACGAATCGTGGCGCACCCGCAGCAGGGACACCCTCGGGCAGCAAGAGCGCCTGCAGGGTGTCGGCCGCGGCGTCGAACAGTCCAGGGTATGACGTCATCGATACCGACGGATCGAAGGACAGGTCGACCCGGCCGCGCGTCGGCCCGAACCGTGCCATTGCGACGACCGACGCCTCCTCTCCCGGCGCTATCCTGAGCGTCCGGCTGACCGTCGTGCGGACGGCGTCGGCTGCCGTCTCGGCCGTGCTGTCGCTCGTTCCTGCCAGTTGGACTGTTGCGCTTCGGGTCGTCCCGTCCGGCGACGTACCGGCTAGTCGGCTGCCGCCCTTCCAGTCCGTCGCGCTCAGGTCGCGATGGACCGGGTCGCGCGGCGTAAAAAAGCCCGGAGACTCGAAGACGTGCCGGAAGTCGGAAGCAGCGGTCAGTTCGACGTCGACCACGCGCTTCTTCGGCGTGTAGTTCCGGAGTGTCGTCTCGACGGTCATCACGTCGCCGTCGATGGCGACATTCTTCTTTACCAGGAACTTGCGGGCATCGCCTCGACCTTCGCCCGGCGCGGCGCCGATCAGCACGGTCGTTACGCCGTCCGGACCGGCCCGCCGGTCGAGCCGGTCCCAGCCGTTCTCGGGCTCGTCGTGGTCGGTTACTGCCACCTCAAACTCGCCGAGGTACTGCGTGTCGTTGGCGTACACGCCAGTTTCAGCGCGATCGGACCGGACGTCTCCGTACTCCCCAACGACGCAGACGGCGCCGTCGCGGACCGCCAGGGCGCAGCCGTCCGGGATCATCTGATCACCTCGCCGTCGGCGCCGAACTGGTGGACTGCGTCGTCCGGCAGTTGGAGCGTCACGGTCGACCCGGAACTGACGGCGCCGGGCCGGTCGCGCAGTCGTGCGGTGACCCAATCGCCGCCGCAGTCGACCTCGATCTCGTAGGCGTTGCCCAGCGGCTCCACGACGAGCACCTCGCCGTCGAGCTCGTACGCCCGACCGGCGCTGGCCTGCTGGCCGCCCTCCTCGGCGATTGTCACGTCCTCCGGTCGGATGCCGACGGTCGCCGTGCCCGAGAACGGGTCGTCGAGCCCGGTCACGGAGCCGTCGGCGTCGCCCCGCTCGAGACGGTCGGGATCGAGGAAGTTCATCGACGGCTCTCCGAGGAACCCGGCGACGAACTCGTTGACCGGGTTCTCGTAGACCTCCTTCGGCGTCCCGATCTGCTGGAGTTCGCCGTTGTTCATCACGGCGATCCGGTCGGCCAGGCTCATCGCCTCCTCCTGGTCGTGGGTGACGTAGACGGTGGTCGTGCCGAGGCGCTGCTGGAGGCTGCGTAGTTCCGAGCGGGTCTGGACCCGGAGCTTGGCGTCGAGATTCGACAGGGGCTCGTCCATCAGGAACGCTTTCGGCTCGCGAACGATGGTTCGTCCCAGTGCGACGCGCTGGCGCTGGCCGCCGCTGAGCTGGCCCGGCTTGTTGTCCAGTAGGTCGTCGATCTCCAGCAGTTCTGCGGTCCGGCGGATCTGTTCGTCGGCCTCCTCCTCGCTGACGTCCATCTTCGCGAGCGGGAAGGCGAGGTTCCCCCGAACGGTCTTGTGGGGGTACAGCGCGTAGCTCTGGAACACCATCGAGAGGTCCCGCTTCTGGGGCAGCCGTTCGGTGACCTCTTCGCGGCCGATCTCGATGCTGCCCTCGGAGGGTACTTCCAGTCCAGCGATCATCCGCAGCGTCGTCGACTTGCCACAGCCTGAGGGGCCCAGCAGGACGAGCAACTCGCCGTCCCGGACCGTCAGGTCGAGGTCCTTGACTGCGACGAGGTCGTCGAACCGCTTCGTGATGCCCCGGAGTCGGACCTCCGAGTTCTCGTCAGAGCTAAGTGAGGCGGCGTCCGCGGCGTCGGCGGCGGTAGGGGTGCGTTCAGTCGCCATGTTATCCCTCCACCGCCCCGAAGGTCAGGCCCTCAACCATGAACTTCTCCAGGTAGGTGAACATCACGATCAGCGGGATGCTCGTCAGCAGCGACGCCGCCATGATTTGGCCCCAGACCTGCCGGAAGCTCGAGGACAGCGCCTCGATGCCGATCGGCAGCGTGAACACGCTCTGGGACTGGAGGAAGATGCTGGCGAACAGGTACTCGTTCCACGCGATCATGAACGTGAAGAAGAACACGGCCACGATCGCGGGTGCCGATAGTGGCAGCGTGATCTTGAAGATCACTTCTAGCCGCGAGTAGCCGTCCATGATCGCCGCCTCCTCGATCTCCTCCGGGATCGACCGGAAGTAGTTGCCCAGCATGTACAAGGAGACAGGCAGCGTCTGAACCAGGTACGTGATGAACAGGCTGGCCAGCGAGTCGACGAAGCCGAGCCAGACGATCACCTGGAACATCGGCACGACCAGCAGAATGCCCGAGAACATATACACCATCAGGACGCCACGGGACATGATCCCGCGCCCCCGGTAGTCGAGTCGGGCGAAGCTGTACGCGCCGAACGTGGCGACGAGCACCGACGCTCCCGCGGTAGTCGTCGCGATGACGAAGCTGTTCTTGAAGTACGTCAGGAACGGGAACGTCTCCGGCCCGAACACGGTCCGGTAGTGTTCGAGCGTCAGATTCTGTGGGATTAGCGTCGGCGGCAGCGTGTACAGGCTGGACTCGGGTAGCAGACTCGCCAGCGCCATGTAGTAGAACGGGAACAGCGTGATCAGTAGCGTCAGCCCGAGCGCGACGTAGAACACGACGCGTTCGGCGAGTGACGTCTCGAGCGTGCTCTCGCTGAGCCCGAGCGCAGTCTTGAACGAGTCGACGACGTGTCGGTAAGTGGATTGTTTCGTACTCATCGTATCACCAGTCCAGCGCCCAGGCGACGTACGCGAGGACGAACACGATGAGCGCTACGAATAGCACCATCGAGATCGCGGCCGCCTGTCCGTGATCGTAGTTTGCGAACGCCACCTGGTACGCGTAGATCGGTAGCGTCTCGACGCGACGGGTTAGTAGCCAGATATCCGCGAACTTGTTGAAGTTCCAGATCCACCGCAGCAAGAACACCGTCGCCAGGATGTACTTCAGCTCCGAGAGCGTGATGTCCTTGAACTGCGCGAACTTTGAGGCGCCGTCGATCTTCGCTGCCTCGTACATGTCGCCGGGAATCGCCTGCACGCGCGCGATCAGCATCAAGAACGCGAACGGGAAGTATCGCCAGGCGTCAATGAGGATCACCGCCCAGATCGCGGTGTCGCCGTTGCTCAGAATGTCTATTTGGCCGGCATACAGCCCTAACACGTCGCTGCCCAGGAACGGGAGGACGCCGTATAGCGGGTCGAGCATGAACCGCCAGACGAAGGCAACCGAGATCAGCGGCGCGACGTAGGGCAACAGCACCATTCCACGGAGGTACCGACGACCCCGGAACGAGCGATTGAACAGCAACGCGGCCCCGAGGCCGCCGAGCGTTGCCAGGGTCGTGCTGAAGAACGTAAACATGATCGTCGTCCGGAGCGCCGACCAGAACGCGCTGCTGCCGAACAGATCGTAATAGTGCTGCAGTCCGATCCACTGTGGCGCCTCGTCCGGCCGCAGCGGTACGATGGTGAAACTCAGGTAGACGTTGTACAGCACCGGATAGAGGATCACAGCAGCGATCAACAGTAACGCCGGTGCGATCAGCGCGTACCCCAGCAACGCCTCCTTCTCCTCGATCGTTCGATCGCCGCTACGGGTTAGTGAGATCATAGTTCGAAATAGCTACGGGGGAGTCAGTTGATGACGTCGCGCATCTCGCTGGCGACATCGTCCGCGACCGTCTGGGCATCCTCGCCCTCGGAGACGCGCCTGACCGCCTGCGCGATGAGGCTGCGACTCGTGATGTCGCCGAACGCGGGGATCATCTGGCCGTCGACGTAGCCGAACCGCTCGATGTTGTCGAACGCCCCGGAGATGTTACTCAGTGTCTCCTGGCCCCACTCCTGGAGCGTCTCGTTGTCGCGGTAGGCCTCGCTCTCGGCCGTCGACGTGAGCACGGGGTTCATTCCGCCGGGAGCCATGTGCAGGAAGTCGACATACTGGTCGCCGCTGAGCACGTGCTCGACGTACGCTTCGGCGGTCTCGCGATTGGCGTCCGAGGCCGTATCGAGGATGTTGAACAGGACGAGCTGGCCAAACGAGCTGCGCCGATCGCGCTCGATGTACGGTGCGAACGCCGTGTCGTCCGCCATCCCATCGGTGTTGCTCGAAACGTCGCCCATGATGTACGACGAGTACATGATCATGTGACACTGCTCGTTGAGGTACGTGTTGTTAGCCGTCTCAAACGTGTTGGCACCGGGCGGACTGAACTCCGCCAGCGAGCCGTAGAACTCGAGCGCCTCCACCATCGCGTCGCTGTCGAACACGATTTCCCCGTCGCTGTTGAACACTCGCGCGCCGTTTGAGCGAGCGTAAGGGGTGAAACACTGCCGCGCAAACGGCGTCTCGTCGGAGCCGACGACGATGCCGTACTCATCGTTGTCCGGGTCATGTAGCGTCTCCGCGGCGTCGAGTATGGCGTCCCAGGTGGTCGGCGCGTCCAGCCCCGCATCGTCGAATGCGCTCTGGCGGTACCAGAACCCCTGCACCCAGCCGTGTGCCGGCACGGCCAGCAGGTTCCCGTCGCTTGAGGTCGCGAGCGATAGCGCGCCCTCGGCGAAGTCGTCGCGCCCGATGCTATCGACGACTGATTCCGCCGACTCCGTCGATAGCAGGTCCTCGCTCCCGAGGTTCTGCATGGGGTCGAGCCCCCACTCGCCGAACGCGGGTAGCGTCCCCGATGCGGTCGCCGAAGAGATCTGGGTCGGCAGGTCCCCCTCCTCGACGGGGACCAGGTCGATCGTTCCGTCGCTCTCGGACTCGAAGCTCTCGATCAGGCCCTCGATCACCTCCTGGCGATCCTGCTCGACCTGCGTCGTCCAGTACGTCGTCTCGGTGTCTTCGTTATCGTCTCCGCCCCCACCTATGCAGCCCGCTAGTCCACCGGCGAGCATCGCTGCGCCGATCCCTTTCAGCACCGTTCGCCGTTCGCGTCCGGTCTTCGGATCTGTCATGGTTATCCATCATCAAATGTATGGAACAACCACTTAAATCTTTGGGCCACTGTATTCACTAGAGTAACTACTCAATTCACTTACGATCGAAACCGGCCGAATAGCACAGCAGAACGGTCCGAAACTCCCCGGTATCAAGCGCCAGCATCGTCCATCCGCTGGGACCCGCCCACTGCAATAGCGTCGCCCGGTTGCTCCGCGCTGCAGATCCCACGTCGGCGGCTAATCGTGCGTGTACCCCATGACGGTGTGACGGAGGTGAACGCCAAGATGCTGCTCAAAGGGCGGCTATCTAACGCAAACATATATACATTTGCTACTAGTTGGTTACTACAGTGAATACTGATTGCCCAGCTCCTCCGACCGCGACCGGCACGGCATCTAAGTCCCTTTGCTACCAAGAGGTGCGATAATGGACGAGGACGAGCTCCGCGACGGGTTACGGGAAGCCGGGCTTTCCCAGTACGAGGCCGACGCGTACCTCGCAGTGCTGGAGCGGGGTACAGCGCCCGCCGTCAAGATCGCCGAGCAGACGGGCATCCCGAAATCCCGGATCTACGATGTCATCGAGGACCTCGAACGCGACGACTACGTCGAGACGTTCGAGCAGGATTCGACGCTGTCGGCACGGCCGCGCGATCCCTCGGAGGTGATGTCGGACCTCCAGCAGCGCGCGAACAAGCTCGCGACGACTGCGGAGGCGATCGAGGATCGCTGGGAGCGCCCCGAGATCAGCGGCCACAAGATTTCGATCGTCAAGCGATTCGACTCCGTCGTCGAGCAGTTCAGAGCCGCGGCCGAGGACGCGACAAGCCGGATCCAGATCGCAGTCTCGCCGTCGCAGTTCGAGGCGGTCCGACCGGCGCTCGAAGACGCCATCGACCGCGGCGTGTTCGTCAAGCTCTGCGTGGCGACGGGGCTGGAGGATCCCCACGCCGTCGACGAGATGGAGTTCGCGGACGTTGCCACCGAGGTCCGCCACCGAACGCTCCCGGCACCGTTCACCGCACTGATCGACCGTTCACACACGTTCTTCTCCTCGCAGTCCCACCCGACCGATCAGTACGGCATTATCATCGACGATCTTACCCTGACGTACGTGTTCCACTGGTACTTCCAGGGCGCACTCTGGGGGACCTGGCCACACGTCTACGACTCAGTCGCGGAGGGCACGAAACTGGAGTATGTCAACGTCCGCGAGTGTGTCCAGGACATTGCGCCGATCGTCAACGACGAGACAGCGATCCCAGCCACCGTTAACGGGTTCGACCTCCAGACGGGCGAGGATGTCAACCTCTCGGGGGAGATCACCGAGATCATCTCGGCAGCCCCACCGAACGACGACGGCTCCCTGACACTGACACAGCTCGCCGGCCAGGCGACGATCGTACTCGAAGCCGACGGTCGGGAGTACGGTATCGGCGGCCGTGGTGCGACCCTCGAAGACATCGAGGCGACCCGGATCGTACTCGATCAGCCCGAGGGCTGGTCGGAGGAAGGGAACTGAAATGCGCTACGGACTCAACCAGGCCGGCTTCCCGTCCGACGAGTTCGAGGAAACCTGCTCGATTCTCTCCGCGACGGGCTACGACGGCATCGAACCGAACGTCGAGCGCGACGGCCCCCTGACGACCGAGGCGGGACGCCGAAAAGTAGCTGAGGTGGTCGAAACCCACGGCCTGGAGGTGCCCGCTATCTCGACGATCAGCCACTGGGAGTACCCACTCTCGAGCGCTGACGAGAAACTGCGTGAGATCGGTCTTGAGATCAGCCGCGACATGATCGACGCCGCGGCGGCGCTAGACGCCGAAGACGTACTGATAGTCCCTGCCGTGATCGAAGACGGCATGACCTACGACGCCGACTACGAGCGCGCCGTCCAGTCGGTTCGCAAGCTCGCCAGCTACGCAGCTGACTGTGGCGTCGGCGTAGCAATCGAGAACGTACAGAACAACTTCCTGCCCTCTCCCGACGAGTTCGCGGCGTTTCTCGACGACGTCGAGGACGCCGGCCCGGTCGGGGCGTACTTCGACGTCGGGAACGCGCTCCGTTCGGGACTACCGAGCCGGTGGCTGCATACACTCGATGGCCGCATCGCGAAGATCCACGTCAAAGACTGGCTCACGGACGCCCACCGGGTCACCTACCCGCCCCAGGGTGACGTGAACTGGGAGCGCACGCTTAACACCCTCGACACGATCGGCTATGACGGCTGGATCACCGTAGAGGTGCCGGCCTACTCGTCGTTCCCCGAGCGCATGCCCGCGGACATGCTCGACACTATAACGTTCCTCTTCGAGGACGAGGGTGACCGACGATGACCCGGACGATCGTCGTCGGCCCGCTGTTCGATGACGTCTGGCCGCTCGCGGCCGATCACCTCCGGGAGCTGTGGGCCGAGCGCGGCTCTGTCGAGTTTCGGCGCCTCGACGAGACACCGGATCGGCTCGTCGACGTCCTGGACGAACCGGGGGAGGTAACCGAACTCGCGGCGCTGGGCGTGCCAGTCACCGAGACTGACGCCGAGCAGCTCACCGCGCTGGAGTCGGCGTTCGTCATGACCGACTCGATGTACGCCGTCGACGGCGACGCACACGAGCGCCTCGAGAGCCGCGACGTCGCCGTCCATGACCACACCGACGAGGGGTTCTGGGCGCAGTCGGTTGCCGAGTTCGGCCTTGGCCTGACGATCGACGCCCTCCGAAAGATCCCACAAAAGCACGCCGGGATGATCGAGAGCCACGCCCCGTGGGACCTCGAAAAGCTCGACAACGAGGTGCCGGGCGCGAACGGCCATCAGTTCGCGGACGATCCCGCGTTTACGAACGGCACCGTCGCCGGCACCCGCGTCAGGATAGCCGGCGTCGGAAACATCGGCAGCACGTACGCCGACGCCGTCGACTCGCTGGGTGCGGACGTCGCAGCCTACGACCCCTACGCCGACGAGCCCTGTTTCCACCGCTCGGGTGCCGACCGGGTGCACTCGCTCGAAGCACTCGTCGAGGACGCCGAGGTGTTCGCGCCGACGGTCCCCCTGACCGACGCTACCGAGGGGCTGATCACGGCCGAGCACGTTCACGCGCTTCCCGAGGGCTGCGTTGTGGTCCTGATCACCCGCGCGGGCGTGATCGACATGGAAGCGGTCCGCGAGCGCGTCCTCGACGACGAGATTGCGCTGGCTGCCGACGTCTGGGACGAGGAGCCGCTGCCGCTGGACGACCCGCTGCTCGACCGGCACAACGTCGTCCATACGCCCCACATCGCCGGTCGAACGCGCGACGCCAACGAATCGTGGGCCAAACGCCTCGATGCTCACTTCCGAGCGACCGAGTGACACACGGCAATCGGTGGGCCTCGCGCTACCGAGCGACGCCGCGGTGGAGCACTACTTAGAGCGATCTTTGCGGACGGTCCGTTTTCTCCTCCAGAATATAGAGAATGCAATCAGCCGACTCGTAGACGCTGTTCGCGGACTTCAACCGTTCCAATTTTCAGTAGCTTTCAGTAGCACACCGTAGGAAACGGGTACACTGTTGGACGACTGGGCCACGTCCATCACTACCATCCGCATTCGACTCGGGCAAGGCGACAGCGGGCGCTATGACAGCCGACCCACCACCAGCGGTCGCCGCTACCTGTTCGGGTTCGTAGGCAACGATGCCAGCCCCGAACGTGAGCCGCGTGCCAGCGGAACGGCCAGCTAGCACGATTTCAGAATCCCCCGTATAGGAGGACGTGAAACCGTGGTCTAGCTCGTCCGTCTCGCTGAAGAACACGCGAGCCACGTTCAGCGCCCCGATGTAGTCGCGGTCGCCCTCAAAGCCACACCGGGCGTTATCACACCGAAAATGCCCGCCCCACCACTGTCCGTGGTGATGATCGGGTGACTTGCAGGTGTGACCGGTCGAGCCACACCGAGGACACGACCGACTCGTTCCCTCCGGGTAGACTCGCTCAACAGCGAGACCAGCACTCTCTGCCCGATACTCGATGTTCTCGATGATGTTCCGTCGTGCCCATGACGACAGCTCCCACGACAACGCGCCTTCGCCACTCGGCGGAGAAAGCGAGCGCAAATCCTCGTGAACTATCGCGTCCACGTCGTAGACGAGGGCGAGTGCGAGGACTTGGTTGGCCACGTCGTGTGTCAATTGCTCGCGCTTGTGTCGAATCTTGTTGTTCACCCGTTCGTATTCGCTCTGGATATGAGCGAACTCGTCAGTATGCGAGCGACCGTCACGGCGCAACGCGGCAAGGCGGTCGTTCAGGCGCGTTCGTTCACGGTGGAGTCGTCGCATCTTCTCGCGGTCAGTGAACTGGATGAACTGTGGCGTGGACAGTTGTTCGCCGTCGTCAGTCACCACCACGGCAGTCATGTCTTTTCGCATCCCGGCGTCGAGCGCCAGTACGCAGTCTGTGCCGTCAGTCGCCTCTGCGTGTTCAACTTCGACGGGGAACGAAAGTTCGTAGTAGGCGTCACCAGTTTTGCGACGAGACGGCTGGAACTCGGGAGCCGAGAGATCGCCGTAGGAAAGTAGATCGTGAAATGCCTCGTAGCCGTCGCGCTCGTACTCTGTCCACGACCAATCGCCCCGTGTCTCCGGTGAAAGTGTGTCTGGCGTTTTGAGTCGGATGGTCAGCGTCTCGCTACTGGAGTCGTACTGGTATTTGACGGCTTGGCCGCTGGTTGGGCCGTCATCCGCAGAGAACGGAAGTACTCCGTTGTCATACTCCGGGGAGTCCTGCATCTCAAGATACCTGTTTGGATACGTGCCGTGGCGGTCGTAGTAGCTGTTGAGTTGGTCGATGAGGATGTCCACGTAGCCTGACGAGAGGTAGTCGCCGCCCTCCCAGAGCTGATCTTTGATGCGACGACGGTGGATGCGTCGGATTTTGTGGTCGGGCAACACGCACTGGATGGACTGAAAGGCGTCTCGGCGGTCGGCGTGACTGCGGAGCGTTTCACCGACTTTCTGCAAGATGCACCGTCGAAACCGCGAGGGAAGATACAGGCCAAGTTCTTCGAACGGTTCGTGTTCATCGAAGTATTTCCACGCTTGATGCGATGCCTCGGAAATGCCGTCTAGATGGACTGGCGACCAGTGATCTTTGAGGACATGATTGGCGACACTCTGTGTGAGTGTTGCCAGTCGCTCGAATCGTTTTTTGTCCTCATCTGGGAGGCGAATCGGGAGCGAGAGGTGGTCACTCATCGGGTTTCACCTCGGATTCGACGGTGTTGACGATCTGTTGTTTTTTTGACGAACGCATACCGTAGAGTTTGCCGGAGAAGCTGGCGACGAGCTTGATGAGGTCATCAACGAGTTCTTCCTGTGCTGATTTGTCCGTCTCGTCTTCGATAACGGTGATGGTGGCACCGTAACACTCGAAGTACCGTTCGAGATACGAGAAGCCAAAGCGAGTAAGTCTATCTTCGTAAGTGACGAGAATGCGTCCATAGTTGGCTTCTCGTACGTCATCAAGGAGTGAGTTGAGGCCACGACGGTCTTCGTTGAGGCCACTGCCAACGTCGGTGTAGGTGTTTTCGACGCTCCACCCGTGTTCGTGGGCGTAGTCTGTAAGTCGGTCGAGTTGCCGGTCAAGGTCGCCGTTGTCTTTCTGGCCGTGACTGGAGACACGAGCGTAGAGTGCAACACGGTCTGTCGGACGAGTATCACCAGCAAGTCGACGGAGTTCCCGGTGTGGAATACGTCGTTCACCGCCCGGTGTTCGGGTGTAATCGAGGTCGTCGTTCCGACACCAGCGTTTGACGGTTTGAGCGTGAACACCGAGTTCCTCTGCGAACTCGCCAATTGAGTACGACCGTGGCATCTGATGTTACTGTTTACTACTGGTAGTTACTTATAGATACTGGGATCTGTAACAGTTACACTACCCCATCAATTCGCAATTTTATGCCAGCTAACCACGCGCAACAGTCGTTGGGCTGAATTTTGGAATACAGGGCTTTGTTGAAATCCTCTTCTTCAGACATATTCTCCTCCAAAACAGCTGTTCGCTGAAGACTGCGCATCTCGCAGTATGTCACCTACCGTCTCTGCAGAGGAATCGCGTAGCATGAGAGAGGATGTTTTACTGGGATCGCGTTGAGGAATTATTTTGTATCTTAAGCAGGAACGCGTCGCTTATGGTCCCCTATATCAGCGAGGTGCTGTTCAACGAGCCACAAGGCCGTCCTATGGCACTCTTTCAGTTCGGCGTGTCGCTTACTTTCTTGTGCATGTTCGTGTATGCTTGGAGCGTCGGCGACGCTGGCGAAACCCGGTGGTTACTATTTATTATCGTCGGAACTGCGTTGTCCGGAATCGCCGAGTCCCTCCCAGAGACCCAGCTACAGGCGGTAGGCGTACTCCGTTTCGCGGCAATCCTCGTTTTGCTGTGCGTCGTCGCCGCTCCCTTCTTCGATCTCGAATTTATTATCTGAGAATAATCCGCACGAGATTCAGAGAGAGAGCGACGTTCCAAAGCCGGAGAGGGCGATCAACGCAGCGGCGTTGATCCGGGTCGGTGCTTCGACAGCAGCCTCCAAAGCGATTCCGGCACCGTGGGAGATTCCAAGCATTGCCACGCTGTCGAGTCCCAGTTCGTCGAGGACCTCAACGACCCACGGCCCGAGATTGGCGGACATATCGACAGCCGTCTTTCCAGGTTGGCCTGGGGTATCCGGCGCGATGAGATAGTAGTCATCAGCCACCTTCTGTACCCAGGACAAGATCACCGGGGTCGTCACGTTGCCCCCTTGAAAGACGATCACTGGCTACGCGGAGGGATCACCAGCAGTGAGCAGGTGGGTCCGGCCGCCCGTCGAGTCTACACATTCGTCTGATACAGGGACGTTCAGGAGTGATTCGACCGAGCGATCGTACAGTGCATCGAACGACTTGGAGCCCTTTGGAACGCCAGGTTTGGCCGGCTCTGGACTGTCCTCAGTCACGTTTGCCGCCGCCGCTGGTCTCGGACCGCCGGTCGAACCCGTCATCAGACATCGCTTCGGTTTCACTCGGGGGAGCGGAGGACTTCGTCTCGGGAGATGTCGGCTCCCACCCCACATATCGCACCCACAGCGTGAGGAGACTCGGCAGTACGAACACTGCCATCACGAACGAGCAAAGCAGGGCTATCGCTACCAGCATGCCCAGCTGGCGCAACGGGGGGAATGTTGAGAGCGAGAGTGTGGCAAAGGCAGCAACCGTCGTGACAGTACTGCCGAGCAGTGCGCCGCCAGTCCCCGCGACAGCCGTTTCGAGCGCTTCCGCCACTTCCGCGTTCCCTCCAGTTCCTGTGCGAACCGCTCGCTGATGTGGATCGTATAGTCCGTTCCGAGACCGATGGCCAAACTCATGAGTAACGCTGTGAACAGCGTCAATGGCACGTCTAGCAAGAACATCGCAGCGAACACCCACGCCACCACCATCCCGATCGGAAGCACAGTCAGTGCGCCGAGACTGGCCGTCCCCTCCTTAACCCGGTACAGGACGATCATGAGAGCGAGGATGACGACCAGCGCGATGACGAGCGTCTGGAGAATGTTCTCCGTGAGCAGGTCAATTTGTACCTGGACAATGACGTCCTGACCGGTGGCAGTCGCAGTCACACCCGAAGCGTCGCCAGCGATGTCGGCGCTCTCCCGGGCCGCATTGCTCACACGACTGAAGTCGATCTCCTGGCGAGTCTCGACCACGGCGCCGATGCTGCTGGGGCGGCGTCAGCATTCGTCGACGCAAGCGATCGGGAGGCGTGGCTGTCGGAGATTGCAGAGTCGCTCACCGCAGAGGCGAACTCGTTCGACGACGGCGAATGATACCGGCCGGCGGGGTCGCTCCGGAGCGAGCAGAGATGACGGAGTATGTCGGGAGCTAAGCTAGCCCAGCGAGTGGCTTGACATCGATGAGACTCATGCGCTCACAGATACCCTTCGCCCCACCACTGTTCTCCCTGCTGGCGTCCGAATTCGGGTGGTCACATTGGCGCCTGCGGCCGCCGGGAATCCGATGGGCGACGGTTTTTGTACTGCCGCCTGCCCCTCAATTGTTCGCTCCAGCGAACCAGAATGGCTGAGGGCTGACATACATGGGCCTGCGGGCATCGCTCCACTCAGTGACGGCCTTGCTGTCGCTCTCGGTTCCGCTCGATCGCACCTGTCCACTGCACTCGGGGGGTTTGCTTGTCGTTGTTTTACACCGTGCCTTCTCGTCGAACGTCGTCTCGTAGGCGTCTCTGATTGTCATCGAGATGATACAGAAAGGGAATTACCCAAGCGACATTGTTCATTTCACGTTCTCGGCGGTGATACAGCCGCTATGCAGAAGTCGTACGGAATGCTGGCGGCGTCAAAAGTATATATGAATATGTACGCCTCATATAATCCATTTTATACATGCAAGTCTATTCCCTACTATGGTGTCGAATGACCAGATCCGGCTTGATTTCGTTTGTGTCCACAATGCAGGGCGGAGCCAGATAGCAGCCGCCTTCGCCGAGCGTGAGCGCTCCGAGCGAGATTTAGAGGATGTCATCGAAATACACTCTGGGGGGACAGAGCCGGGCGATACCGTTCACGAAGAGGTCGTCAGAGCGATGGGCGAGGTTGGAATAGATATCTCAGGCCGGAGTCCGAAATGGATCGCCGACCTTGACGACCTGAAGGAAACTGACTACTTGATTACGATGGGTTGCTTCATTTCGGAATTTGATCCTGCCCAGTATGGCGTCGAATCATATGAATGGGATCTCACTAATCCCGAGGGGCAGGACTTGGAAACCGTCCGCGAGATTCGAGACGAAATCGGACGTAGAGTAAAAACGCTGTTCGACGAAATCGAACAAGTTACTGAAGAGCGAGCGAATACGGACTCCTCAGGCAGCGTGGTCACGGCGATTCAGGATTTTCTGTTACCCTGAGTCAGGAGCAGTGACACTGCTTACATTGGCAGAACGATACACCGTCTGAACCGTATCTTAGTCGATTCGTCATCGGAAGACGAGTGACCGGGGGGTTGGTAACGAGGCTACACAGTCGCCCCGCTTTTATTGATCAGTCAGTCGTCGACCAACCATGCCAGTCGAGTCGAACGCGCCGGATGTACCGAGCGACAAGGACGCCATCCTCAGCGCGCCACACGACGAGGGCGCGAACGTCATGTTGACCGCGAACCGGTACGACGACCCCGAGCAGGACCGCCACGGGTCGATCATCGAGGAAACCTCCGCGTTTCGGTCGGATATCGAACTGTTCTACGACCTCCACACGCTGGCGTGGAACGCGGACGAGAGACACACGCTGGACGCCCGGGACGATGCCGTCGAGAGCGACATCTCGTTCGCGTCGAGCCGAGTCCCCGAGATAACCCTCGAGAACCGCTTCGAGGAGGCCGGATCGACCGGGACGCTCACGCAGCATGTCGTCGCAAGCGTCGACACCTGTGCGCTGCTGCTCCGCACTGACGCCGCGTTCGAGACGGTCGCAGAGCGAACGTTCTACACCGTCACCGACCTCGGAATCCAGGGCCACAACCACGAGGACCCGAACGCAGTCCAGGAGGCGTACGTCACGGAGCGCGATGGTGCCGAACTGGTTGTCGCAACGGACGGCGACCGGTGGCTAGCGATCGCACAGGACCACGACGGCCGCCGGGAGTTCGACGGCAACCGGATCGGCCACACCGGCGTATCGACGGGCCCGGGACGGAGCGCGTGGGCGGATATATACGAGGGGTCCGACGGGTTCATCGACGACACTGAACGGGGCGAGGGGAACCTCGATGTTGGTGTGGGACTGTACGTCGGCGAGACGGACGAGGCGTCCTGGCTCACCGGTGTCGGCTTCGGCTACGGGGCCGATGCGGCAGTCGAGCACGCGCTGACGGTCCTCGACCGTGGGTACGAGTCAGAGCGGAAATCGTTCGCGGACGCGTGGGAGACGTGGCACGCAACTGTCTCGGACGGCCCGACCGACGACTCCACGGTCAACGGCCTGTACGAGCGGTCGCTGACGGCGATGAAATCCGCACAGGACGGCTGTTGTGGCGTCATCGCGGGGGCGTTCAAGCCGATCGACATGACGTACAAGTTCATCTGGCCGCGCGATCAGGTGATCATCACGCAGGCGCTGATCGCGGCCGGCGCCGAGCAGGAGGCACGGCTTGCGCTTCGGTGGTTCGACGATAACCAGATCATCAATGATGTCGTCGACAGCCGGGGGATCAATCGCTACGGGACATGGTGGCAGAACTATTTCGTCACCGGCGAGCCGCACTGGCGGGCGCTCCAGCTCGACCAGGTCGGTGGGCCGATATACGCCCACTGGCTCGTCTGGCAGGAGACCGGCGACGACGACCTGCTGGCCACCCACTACGATATGTCGCGTCGTGCGGCGGAGTTCCTCCTCTCGTACGACAACCAGTACGGCTTCCCGGAGA
Organism: Natronoarchaeum sp. GCM10025321; assembly: GCF_042663585.1. Taxonomy (NCBI): domain Archaea; kingdom Methanobacteriati; phylum Methanobacteriota; class Halobacteria; order Halobacteriales; family Natronoarchaeaceae; genus Natronoarchaeum; species Natronoarchaeum sp. GCM10025321. Next base: position 302,300 of record NZ_JBHTAN010000001.1, on the reverse strand, counting down.
AACACCAGGATCCGTGGGAGGAGATCTGGGGGCACAGCACCGAGGGCACCGCCGCCGCGATCGCCGGGCTTCGCGCGATGAGCGAACTCGCGGAGGCGCACGGCGACCCGACGTTCGCCGAGCGGTGTCGCAACCGAGCAAACGTCTGGGCGGAGAACATCGAACAGTACTGTTTCAAATCCACGCCGTACGGTGACGCGTTCGTCACCGCCGACAGCCCGGAGACCTCGTCCGACCCGCCGGCTGACGCCCGACCGGACGCCGCTGCGTTCATGGCTGTCTGGCCGTGGAACGTCGTTGATGCCGGCGATGAGACCATCTCGGCGACGCTCTCGCTCGCCGACGAGGAACCGTGGGTAGCGGGAGAGACGCCCTGTCTGGGCCGCTATCCCGGCGACCACTACACACCCACGGGGACCGCCGAGGATGGCGGGTGGCCACTGTGCGAGGCGTACGCAGACGTGGCCCGGTGGCTCGGCGGCAACGATCCCGATGCAGTCGCCGACCACGTGTTCGAGGATGCCATCGAGTGGACGACCAGTGCCGGCCTGCTCCCCGAGCGCGTCGACGGGAGCGGACGGGTCCGGTGGAACTCGAACCTCCAGTGGAGCCAGGCAGCGTACCTGCTGCTCGTCGAGAACCACGTTCGCGGCGAGCCGTTCGGGCTCGCGCCGGGCGAGCGCTCCGCCTGAGCCCGGGAACAGTTCCGAGGTCGGCCGTCGGTTTCGGTCCGACCGTCCTGTTCGAGTTTCCAGCCGAGGGCGGCCAGTCTATCCAAAACAGCACCGTTTTCGGTCCGGGAAGCGTACGGCGGGGCATGCGAGATTCGAACCGCGAGTGGGTGTTTGCCGAGCGTCCCGATGGTGAGCCGGATATGGACAGTTTCGAGCTGCACGAGGGCGGCGTTCCGGAGCCGGAACACGGTGAACTGCTTGTCCGGGTACGCTACCTCTCTGTCGACCCGTATATGCGGGGTCGAATGCGGGACGCTGAATCGTACGCGGAGCCGTGGGATATCGGCGAACCGCTGAACGGTGCTGTCGTCGGCGAAGTCGTCGAAAGCGAGAGTGATACCTACGATACTGGCGACCTCGTGACGGGCAACGGAACATGGGCGGACTACAGCCTCCTCGACGCTGACAGCGTCGCCCCCGTCGATCCGACTATCGCCGGCCTCCCCGCCTACCTCGGCGCGCTCGGAATGCCCGGTCGGACAGCGTACTTCGGACTGCTCGACGTGGGCGAGCCCACTCCCGGCGACACAGTCGTCGTGTCCGGTGCTGCCGGTGCAGTCGGCTCCGTCGTCGGCCAGATTGCGAAGCTAAACGGCTGTCGCGTCGTCGGCTTTGCGGGCTCCGATGAGAAAGTCGAGTGGCTCACCGACGAGCTGGGCTTCGACGCCGCAATCAACTACAAAGACGTCGACGACTATCGGGCGGCACTCGACGATGCCGCACCCGGCGGCGTCGACGTCTACTTCGACAACGTTGGCGGTCCGATCACGGATGCGGTCTTCACGAAACTGAATCTCGACGCACGGGTCGCTGTCTGCGGACAGATCGCTCACTACAACGCTGAAGACGTCCCGACGGGGCCGCGAAAGCTCCCGCAACTCATCGCATCTCGTGCGAAAGTACAGGGACTCCTCGTCAGTGACTACGCAACCCGATTCGAGCAAGCCAGCGAACAACTCGGTACATGGGTCGCCTCCGGCGATCTCACCCATCGCGAGACGATCGTCGATGGACTCGAGAACGCACCGGACGCGTTCCTCGGACTGTTCTCTGGGGACAACATCGGCAAGCAGGTCGTCGGCGTCTCCGAGTGAAATCGGTTGGATCAGATCCGCAAAGTGGTATTTAGGGCCGTGCAAGATCTGTGTCTGTTTTGTACGCTCCGGATCAGTGTGCCGAACTGCGATCAGGTAGCGGGTGATGGATACAGCGGCCGAACGGGCATGTATCGCCGACATCGATTTGAACGCGTGTTCCCAACGTGTTGTTGTGCTAGGACTCCGGTTTTTCATGTGTGGTGCGTGCGAGACGGTGTATGCGGACGTCGAGAGACCACCCCAGTGTTGCAACTGTGACGGCGAACCCGTCGAAGAAATCGGTCCCGGAACCCAGGCAGCCGACTACTTCACCGGACGCTGATCGGAAGGTCGGCTCACGGCCGTCCAGCAGTATATCTGTCCGTGGCACGAACCATGACGGGACGGCCATGAGTGAGACGACAGCCGATGCCGGGGAGAAAGTGTTTCACGTAGAGTGTCGCTGTGGAGAGGGGACGGTTGCGATTCCGATGCAACCGGACCGGTATCCGATCCTGGCCGACGACGCTCGATATCCGGCCAACCGGGACGATGCTCGCGCAGAACTACGAGAGAAGTACGGGGACTGGCTCGGCTTCGAGACGGCAACTGGAACCTGTGAGCACTGTCAGACGACGTGGGTCCAGGCCACTGCGACGGCCGTGGCGCGCGACCGGTACGCCGAGGACCTGGAGTTTCACCGGCCGCTCACCTGTCCGGCCTGTCATCACCGCTTCTCGCTGGCCCCCCAGTGTTATCCCACAGAGGACGACGTGGCCGATAAACAACTGGAGCCGTACACAGCCGCCGAGGTCCAGCAGGCTGGCGAGGAGTTCTACTCGCTGTACATGACCAAGGGCGTCGAGTGCCGGTGGAACGACCACTGCGAGGTCGAACGGTTCTACTTAAAAGGGCAACTCGGCAGCAACTAGAGACTGCCCTGAAACTTTCAGGAAGCGATGCGTTTCGGAGCCAGCAACCGCAGGACTGGATAACGCCTGGGTGCTACGAGAGGCCGAACTTCCCTCTTTCCGGAAACAGCCCAGATACACTTTTACAACTCGACGCGAAACACCTTCGATAGATGATCCGCGATGCTCGCGTCTTGCGTGCTGGCTTCGTTCCACGGGAAGTCGAGCATCGCGACGCCCAAGTGAACCACCTCTCGAGCGTCCTCGAACCGATCACGAACGGCGAACCGGCTGACACCGCGCTCGTCACGGGGCCCAGCGGGACGGGCAAGACCTGTATCTCGAAGTTCGTCACCGAGCGCCTTCGCGAGGAGGTCCTCGACGTCGAAGGGACCTACGTGAACTGCTGGCGGAACTACACTCGGTTTCGGGCGCTCTACCAGATCCTCGACGATCTGGGGAAGACCATCGACATCCATCGGCAGTCGACCCCGCACGACGAACTGATCGAACGGCTCCAGCAGTACGACGGGCCCCGAGCCGTCATCATTCTCGACGAGGTCGATCAACTCGAGGATCCGGGCGTCCTCTACGATCTGCACAGCCTCCCACAGTTTGCGATCATCTGTATCGCCAACAAGGAAGAGGAACTGTACAGCCGCGTCGACGACCGGCTCGTGAGCCGCCTGCGCTCGAGCGAGCACGTCCGGATGGACAAGTACCACGACGAACAGCTCTACGACATCCTGGCCGCCCGCGCGAAGTGGGGGCTCGATCCGGACGTCGTCGACGACGACCAACTCTATCGCATCGCGGACGCCGCCGCCGGCGACGCGCGACTCGCGATCGGGATCCTCCGAACGGCAGCCAGCACGGCCGACCGCGAGAATCACGAACGCATCACAGACGGCCTCCTGCGCGACGCCGCAGGCGATGCACGCGCCCAGATCAGACAGAAGAGTCTCGACTCGCTGACCCCACACCAGCAGGTGGTCTACGAGATCGTTCGCGAGCACGGCCCACTGGGCCCGAGCGAGATCCACGACCGCTACTCCGAGGAGATCGACGATCCGCGAACGAAGCGAACCATCCGAACGTATCTCTCGAAGATGGCCCAGTACAACCTTCTGGAAGCGGCGGGGACGAGTCGGGATCGGGAGTACTCGCTCGTCGACTCGACGGCTACCTCGCAGTAGTGGAGAGGCGTTATTGAGTGGAAAAATAGCCAATTCTAAATTAGCGGCCTTGTTGAAATCCTTTATTGATGATAGGTTTCAGCAATTTTGCTGAATGCACAGCGATTTTCCGAGGTAATTGACTGCTGATGGAATAACACTAAGACAATACAGCCGAGTTTTCTTCCCATATGAGGGGTCTTACACAGGAAGAAATGGACGAGGTACTCGTTCGACAAGGGATTGGTGTCCTCGCAATGGCTGAAAGTGCGCACCCATATGCGATTCCAATGTCTTTTGGATACGATTCCGAGAAACCAGTGTTCCCAATGCAATGGGGTGGTGGATACGAAGGTCGGAAGAATCGAGTTCTTGAATCGAATCCGAATGTCTGTCTCACTGTGTACGAACAGGATGCTCAAGACGAGTCGATCTGGCGAAGCATTATCATCACGGGAGAATTATACGAGATTCCGGAAGAGGAGGAACAGCAAGCATACGCAAGTATAGCGTCGAATGCTCAGTTCCCACCTGACCTTGGAGTGTGGGGAATTCCGTTTGAAGACGTTGAATTCCGCCTGTTTGGATTGGAGGACACGGATTGTACAGGGCGTGAATTTTCCACGGAATACGAGGAGTGGAATGTTGAGACACCCGAGTAGATTTCACCGGGAGGAGGAGTGACTTCCGTTCCGCAGTACATTCATCTGGCGGTAGTGCTGTGCTATACCTTCTCTCAATATTTAGCAGTCTGTTTCTCTCGGAATCATGGACATTCGCCCCTTTCGTGTGAAGTGGCGAGGCTTCGCTCCAGATTGTGGACGATACACTTTATAACGAGTTCGCGGAACTGCTTCCACCAGCGTCGTGACCGGACGAACGCACCGTACTTCCGCTTGAGCGTTGAGTTAACCGTCTCTGATTGACTCCGCTGGCCGTAGAGATTAGTGTCTAAGCGCGCGTTCCATGCCCGATGGAGTGGCGTGAACTCACGATGCTTAATCAGTGGCCGAACCTCGTGTTGCCGGGCAAGTCGCCTGATTTTCTGGTCGTCGTAGCCCTTGTCACCGAGCAGAATGTCAATATTCTCAGGATTGCGCTTGATCAACGACGGAGCAATCTGGCTATCGTGTTTCCGAGTCGTCGTCACGTGTAAATCGAGAATCGCGTTTACCTTCGCATCGACCAGCAGCGTCATCTTGAGCTGCTGAATCGTAAGTTCAGCGCGTTTTGTGTAGTGTTTCGAAGCGTGACTGCGGTCAAACCCTGATGCATCAACTCCAACAACTCCGCTCGTCGGAAGTAGCGTCGCTGAGAGAGTCAATATGATACGCCATACGGCCATATCAAGTCGATTGAATGCCTTACAGAGCGTTGATGGCGTAGGAAGCTCGGCTAGCCCGAGAACACGACGGATGCGTGGCATCTCGATCAGTTCGTCAAGCAGGCCACGATAGGTTGTGTTCTTCCGAACTTTGAGACACAACAGAACAACGTGTTGCGGGAGTGTATAGCGGTGTTTGGAGAATTTCGAGGAGTATCGAGAGACTGCTCGGCGTGCCAGATGGATCGCTTTCTCAGTAAAACGAAGAATCTGCGACTTCGGGAGGGCCTTCATCTCGTCGAATTATGCGGCGAACATGTAACTCTCTGAGGATTTCAACAGAGCCAAATTAGCCTATTTTAGAATAGGCTATTCTGAGATAGGCTATTCCAGATTAGTCTATCCGGAAGTATTATTTCCGGGCGAACGAACGCAGAGATACTTCGTGAATCGGGAAGAGGAGCTCTCGCGGCTACGAGGGTGTTACGAATCTGACGATGCCGAGATAGTCGTTATTTTCGGCCGACGGCGTCTCGGGAAGACTCAACTCGTCCAGCACTCGCTTGCTGACCGTGACGACGCCGTCGTCTATCAGGCTACGGAAACCACGTCGCAGATACAACTCGACGAGTTCGTCGATGTCGCCGCCGAGACGTTTCCCGGGATCACGGAGATCAAACAGAGCTGGGAATCCCTCCTGGGGTATCTCGGTGAGCAGGGCGGTATCGTCGTCCTCGACGAATTCCCCTCCCTCATCGATGCCGACGAAAGCCTTCCATCAGGTATCCAGCGCCTGTGGGACCAGCGCTTCCAGAACACGTCAGGAACACTTGTCCTGGTCGGGTCGTCGATCAGTATGATGGAGGAAGCGACGCTACTGGGGAACAGTCCCCTGTACGGACGGTTCACGGAGAAACTCGATCTCCGGCCGCTCGGCTTCGCCGCTGCCCAGGAGTTCCTTCCCGACGATTACGCTCCCGAAGAGCGTGTTTTTAGGCTTGCGGCTGATCGAACGGGAGGTCCCGGATTTTGTCAGTCAGGAATTCGAGAGACTTTGCCAGAATGCCCTGCCGAGGCTATACCCGGAGGAGACGTTCCTCGATATCGGTCGATGGTGGTACAACGAGTACGAGGTTGACGTCGTCGGAGTCACTACAGACGGCACGATGGTCGTCGGGGAATGCAAGTTCATCAACTCGCCGCTCGACTACAGCGCCCTCGCCTCACTCGAAGAGCATGCTGCAGAGAGCCGAGGGACGCCGGAGACCGGCGACACCGACACGGAATACGCGTTATTCACCCGTAGCGGGGCAACGCGGTCCGTACAGGAAGCCGTGTCCGAGCGGGACGATCTGCAACTGTTCGACCTGGATACCGTTACCTCCGCGTAGCCCGTGTAAATCGGGGTTGCCGAAAGGTCAAACCGAGGTTTGATCTTTGAGAGCATTTATTTCTGGACCGCCACAAGGATTTGACATGAACCGACGACAGTTTCTCGCAACGGCGGGAAGCGGGAGTGTTGCAGTGACGGCTGGCTGTTCCTCGATTCTCGAAGATGCAGGTCCGTTCCACTTCGGCATCACCAACTGGCGGGAACGGGAGTACACAGCCGAACTCACGCTCCGCAAGAACGACGAGGAGAAGCTAATCGACGGCCGGGTCGACATCGCCGCGAACGGCCCCGATCACGAGGACCCACCGGGGGTCCACCTGCAGGAAGTGACACAGGTGAAAAACGGCGACGCCATTAACGCCCGAGTGATCCTCGACGGCGAAACCTATCGGGGTCGCTACGAGGTAACGTGCAACCAGCGCGAGAGTTCCAAGAACAACTTCTTCTTATATATCCACTCCAGTGAAAGTGAAATGGGGATAGAGTTCGGCGGCAGTGAGTGTGGCGTATAGGACGGGACATTCAAAGCCGAATCTTGATCGGACAGATTTTTAGACTGCTCGATACAGACCTGTACTGCCCAATTGTACGACCTGAATTCAGGCAGGGCTTGGTCCGAAACATGCACTCTGTATCCAGTACGGCTTCTGAAATATATAACTTAGTGAGGATTTCAATACGGCAGGAACAGCCGATTTTGAAACACTCTTTTCGGAAGCAGTTCGGTCTCGGTGGTGAGGTGAATTGCCTCGGGGTCAGGTGGTTCGAGAATCTTTGATTCTCGTCATCACGGTAATCTTTGATTTCCGTAGGACCACGAGGCACTCAGCCTGCTCCGCCTGTAGACTACGTCCCCGGCGAGGGGTAACAACAAAGCCGGATGCAGACGAAGTCGAACGTATGCCCTCCAGACGAGCGCTATCGATCAGTCTCGCTCTCGGCCTGGTGCACGCGGGAGGACTCCTCGTCGTTGCCGCCGGGCTTGGATACGATGTCGGCCTATCGAACTATTCGCTTCTCGGAGTCGGCTGGCGATACGGTGGCCTGGTCGTCGTGGCGGCGGTTCCAGTATGGCTCGCGATGCGACATCGCCTCGTCACACCCGTCCTCGCGCTGCTCCTCACGACTGGATACGTCCTCTGGATGGAGCTTACACCGCCGGGCCCCACCTTTCGCGACGTCGCCGAACTCGAGGGGCTTGCCGAGCCAACCGGCATCATGGTGGTGGAGAACGGCCTCTACATCGTGCGCTACATGGTCAATGCGTCAGTCTGGACGGTCGGGTTCGTGTTCCTCGCGGTCCTCGAGTACGTCGTCCGGAACACGTGGGAGCCGCTTCCGTCGGTACCCGAGGCCGTCTCGTGGCTGTCGATTCCCGCTAGCCAGCGGCGGGCGACCGCGATCGCTGCTGTGGGTGGACTAGTGCATGCTGCGGTAATGACCTGGTTTGCCGCCCGCCTCGGGGTGACGCTTTCGGGTGGCTTCGAGTGGTTGTTGTTCCTGTTCGGTGCTGTCGGAATGTGGATACTCGCGGCTGTGCCGCTCTATCTCCTGGTCCGTCATCAGCTAATTGCGCCGGCGACGCTACTGGTGCTGTTTATCATCCTCGACGTCCGGGCAGAGTTCACAGCGAGTGTGGAGGACCCCCACGCACTCTACTTCGGGGCCTGGTTCCTGTATCTGGGCATCCTGCTCATTGCGGGAGGGATAGAGGATGGTCTCCGCCGTCTCAACATATACGAGCGATTGACTCCGGGAGCGCAGTAGCGCCGACCTCTCATCGACTGCTCCCGTCCGACATCGTCGACGAGCGGCATGGCTCGAAGCCAGCGGTCTACGTGGGTCGGAGTCGTGACAGTCCATTCCGAGAACCGTTTTCGGAAACACCCTACCGGGCTACAGAAACACGGCGGTAGTGCCGTAATCGGCCCTCACGACAGTGTTTCCAGAAATCCGGAAACGACACACCGCGGCTTATCGGGGCTGTGGGCATCTAGTGGAGTATGCACGAAAAGTCCCAATCGACGCCGAGCCGACTGGCAGTCGACCGACCGACTCGCGGAGCGGATCGCAATCAGGACCTCGTCGACCGCGCCGATCCGGCAAGCGAGCACCGGTTGCTTCCCTCGCTCGACGACGGGATCACGCTTCTGGACGTCGACGGCGGGCGAGGCGTCCCGGTACTCCAGTCGCTCGTTCTCGACCATCTACTCCTGCACGATGGGCCTGCGTTCTGGGTCGACGCGAACGGCCACGCGACCACGACTACGCTCAGCCGGATCGCACCCAGCCGGCGGCTGCTCGACCGCATCCACGTCGCCCGCGGCTTCACCGCCTACCAGCACTACGGCGCGGTCTGTGACCTCCCGACAGCGGTGAATCAGTCTATCCGGGAAACGACCGCTGCCGCCGGACGACATCGACGACCGCCCGACCGTGACGAGGGCTCGTCGCCGCATACCCCCTCGCTCATCGTCGCGCCAGCCGTCGACGCGCAGTATCGGGGCGACGACACGCTCGGGGCGGCACACGCGGAAACGCTGCAGGCGCGGACGCTCGCACGGCTGGCCAGTTACGCCGACGGCTACGACGTGCCGGTGCTCGTCACTCGCAGTAGCGTCGACGAGTTCACCGAACCGGTCGCAACGGCTGCCAATCAGCGTCTGGAGTGCGAGCAGACCCGGATGGGGCCCCGGTTCGTCGGCGACGAGTTCGAGACGCTCGTCTATCCTGTCGACGGCGGGGCGTACTACCAGACCACGTTCGCCTACTGGCGGCAACTACTCGACGCCCGGGCAACGCAGGTCGGGGTGGAGCCGGCGAGACCCTCTGGGAGGGAGGAAGCCGGGGGCGTCGGCACGGGTGTAACGGCTGCCGGCGAGACAGCGACGCTCACGGCGAACCCGTTACTCGACGCGTGGACCGCAGCGGGAACTGGAGGGCGGTGACGATGGGCCGAACCAATCCGACGTATCGGGACGCATTGCGGGCCATCGAGGAGCGCTGGGCGACGTTCCGGCGAGCGCTCCGGCGTCGCGACCAGCCCCGCTTCGATCAGCTATTCATGTACGCTCGCGAGCACGCCGACGCCAGCGGGCTGTTGAACCACCAGAACCCGCTCCTGCCGGCGCTTCTCAGCATCGACCTCGAACAGGAGACACGGCTGGATGCCCACGACGAACGGCTCGACGACCTGGAGGAGGCGCTCGAAACGGTACGCGACCGACAGGAACGCACGGAGGACCGAACTGACCGGCCCCCGCGATGACACGACTGGCGACCGTCGCGTTCGACATCGAGACGACCGGCTTCGGGACGACGGACCGGCTGACGGTCGTCGGCTTCGACGCAGCCATCAGCTCCCGCGTGTTTCTCAACACCGACGGTGAGACGTGTCCGCCAGATCTCGAACAACGGATCAACAACGAGGTGGGAACCCCCGTATCGTTCTCGGTGCACGAGAGCGAGTACGCACTCCTGAAAGCGGTCGCCGCCTTCGTCGAGTCGACGCTCTCCGACCGGGAGATCAAACTCGTTGCGTACAACGGCGAGACGTGGAACGGCGGCTTCGATCTCCCCTTTCTCCGGACGCGACTCAACTACCACGACCTCGGCTGGCCGTTCGAGGACATCCCATACATCGAGGCGATGGAGGTCTTCGAATCCCGATTTAACACGACGGAAAACGCGCTCGTGGAGGTCTACGACGAACTCCTCGGGGACGGGCTAAGTGACTTCGATCCGTTCGAGGACAGCGCGGAGGCCGTCGACACCTGGGAGGCCGGCGAGTTCGAGGCGGTCGTACTGCACAACGTCGCAGATATCCGCCGAACGCGGGCGCTGATGGATCTGGCCGAGCGCTACTGCTCGAAGTCTGACTTCTCGATGAAATCGCTCGACCCTGTGGTAGATAGCTGAGTCTTCGATCTGTGTCCGAATCGGGGAAGTGACCGTGTTGTCTGTGCGACGTCGATCGTCGCCGCGGCACCGCCGACGAGCCGGAGAGAAACCCCAATACGGGATTGAGAGGGGTTGTGAGAAACGAACAAAACGAACGAAACGAATAGAACGGGCAGAATGATCGGTATGATCACTGACCCGTTCCGGAGCGGAGTTTCACGCTCCGAAACTCTGCAAGTACGCTTTATTTGTTGTCGTCGTATCCCATGACGAGATGGGCCAATCAACGAGCGCCAGTGCAACTACTGGAGACGGCATCTCGGGTATCGTTGGAGTAGTCGCGGACGCACAGACGTACAAGAACCTGCTGTACCTCATGCTTGCCTTCCCCCTCGGGCTGGCATACTACGTGCTCCTGACGGTTGGATTCGCGCTTGGCCTCGGGCTGTCGGTGCTGATCGTCGGGCTAGGCATCCTGCTGGTAACGGTGATCGGACTCCGCTACATCGCCTCGTTTGAGCGCGGTCTCGCGAACGCGCTCCTCGGAACGAACATCGCGGCTCCGGATGATGTCCAGAAAAGCGGGGAGGGTATCGTCGGAACTGTGAAGGCGTATATCCAGGCCGCCTCCACGTGGCGAGGGCTGGGCTTCGTGGCTCTCAAGTTCTGGATTGGCATACTCTCGTTTATTCTCCTGGTCACCTTCCTCGGAACGGGCATCGAACTGATGCTGACGCCGGTGTTCCCCGACGGCGCGTTCAACATCACGGTCGGCAGCTGGGAGGTCGCACAGAGCATCGAGACCACGACTGAACAGGCGGTTGCAGTGCCCGCTGGGGCCCTGCTCGCACTCGCTGCCCTCCATATTCTGAACGCGTTCGCCGGGGCGAACGCCTCTATCGCATCGGCCCTGCTGGGGGCGGAGAATACGGAGACTGCCGAACAGACGGGGTAACAGTTCCAGGGGGGAGTCCCTCGCTCACTTCCAGGGAGTGCCGACGACTTCGGCCTGAATCTCGTGACCGACGCGCAGTCGACAGTCGGAGTCGGGCGTGGCGATACAGGGCAACACGTACCCGGCGTCCAGCGAGCGGGGTTTCAGCGCTCGCGCGGGCTTCTGGTGGGACACGTCGCCGTCGAGCAGTGCTGCGGTGCAGGTGCCACAGGCACCGTACAGACAGCCGTACGGAACCGCCACGTCGGCCTCGTTCGCCGCGTCGACGACAGTCTCGTCGTCCCCGACTCGCAGCGTCTCGGTCCGCCCGTCCGGCCAGACGAGTTCGACGGCGTGGGTGGCGGCCATCTACTGCCAGACGTCGCTCGTGCAGTCGCCGCCAGGCCAGCGGATCTCGTGAGCGCGTGCGGGTCCACCCGGCGCGTCGCCGAAGTCGACGAGGAACTCCTCGTCTAGTTCCATCCGTCCCTCGTCGGGATAGACGTCGGCCTTGAGCATCAGCGACCCCTCGTCAGCGATGTCCGGGAAGAACTGGTTGTCCCACGAGGAGAACAGCGACGTCGTCCAGTAGAGTCGCCGTCCGTCCCGGGACAACTGGAGCATCTGCGGTGCGCCGCGAATCTCCTCGCCCTGTACCTGCTGTCGGTCGCCGAACAGGCCGCCGGCCCACACCTGATCGACCAGTCGCGGATTGGCCGCGTCACTCACGTCGTACATCCGCACGTCACCGTGGAGCCAGTTCGAGAAGAACAGGTACTGGTCGTCCAGCGACAGCAGGATATCCGTGATGAGCGGTGGGACTGGCATGTCCCAGTCCTCGTGTTCGCGTGGCTCCTCGTCGATGACGACGTCCCAGTCCCAGGAGCCGTTGTCTTCGTAAAAGCGGATGATGTTCGAGGACAGCGCCGCTCCGACGTATCCCTGCGTCTCCTCGGGGTTGTGACTCATCCGAACTTCGAGCGGGATCTGGCCCTGCTCGCCGAACTCGAGCGTCTGGAGATGCTCGCGGTCGTCCCACGACCAGATGTGAATGCTGTCGCCGTACTCTCCTCCTTCGACGTCTTCGAGGTCGAAGCCCGGATAGTACGTGTTCGGCGCGGCCCACTCGCTGGAGATGAGAACGTCGTGCCGGGGCTGGTACCAGTAGTCGTAGTTCATCTCCATGTCGCCACGGTCGGCCTCCCAGTGGCCGTCGATGCTGAAGTCGTCCTGGTCTAACTGGAGGAAGCCACCGGGGAGTTCGCCCTCCGCGTCACCGAGCATGCTGATAACGACCTTGCCGCCGGGGACACAGTGGACGGTGTGCGGTGCTGACAGGTCGTGTTCGAACACTTCCTCAGGTTCGATGACTTTCACCATCTCGGGGTTGCGCGGGTCCTCCGCGTCGATGATGTGGATTCGCGAGGACCGCTGGCCGGGGACGACCAGATACTGTCGAGACAGCCCCTCGGCGTGACAGGACGACGAGCAGGCGTTCCAGCCGAAGTGGTGGAGTTCGTCGCCCCTGTTGGGCATCTCGACTGTGTCGATAAGTTCACTGTAGGTGTCCGATGTCGGATCGAGGTCGACGATGCCGACGAAGTCGGGTCCGGCGTTCTCCATGCCGACTCGTGGTGCCATCACGTAGGCCGTCTTCTCCCGACCGCTCTCGGTTCGCATTGCCGCCGGCGTCGGATACCCCGGCCCCTCGACTTCATGGTGTTCGTGATCATGATCCTCCGTACTGTGGGTATGTTCGTCGGTGCTCATCCCAGTTGAAATTCGAGTTTAATATAATTAATAATGTGGGTGTTTTGCGGACGCGACGTCGGTCCATGGCTGGCACACTCCCCGTAGCTGTTGATTCCGGAAACGTGGAAGCGACACGCCAGCACTCATCCGGAACAGTTCTCTACTGCATGATATGTGCAAGGAGTCCGGGGGGTCATGCCGTTCACGATAGATTTTCTCGACGATGGCCGTGTCCTCGAATGGGCGGCGACGGCCGACGGCGCCGTCGCAACCGAGTGTGACAGCTACACGCCGCGATTCTACGTCGCACCCAGATCACCCGATGCCGCCGGCGATATCACGAGGCTCCAGCCAGTGTACGAGCGCCATCCTGACGTCGTCAGCACCGAAGTGCTCGACCGGCGTCCCGGCTTCCGTCGCGACGACGAAGCGGTACTCGCCGTCGACGTCGACCACATCGACCGGGTCACGTCGCTGGCCCGGCAGGCGCGCCAGCTATCGACGTCGCCGGTCGGGGATCTCGCCTGCTTCAACGTCGACCTCTCCCGGGAGTTTCGGTACTGTCTGGAGAATGGACTCGATCCGACGCCAGCGGCGGACCTGTCCACGCTCCGACTGGGTGTGCCGATGACCGAAACGGGTGGTGACACCTACACGGAACTCTCCGTCGGCGGCGAAAGCGTCGTGGGACCACCGGAGGACATCCTGACCGCGGTCCAGGCGGCACTCGATATACACGACCCGGATATCCTGATCTGCTCGACGAGCGAGATCATCCCGACGCTGTCCGAAATGGCCACGGACGCCAACGAGGGGTTCTCGCTGAGTCGGTGGCCCGGCGTCGACTACCAACGGCTCGCGAGTCGGTCGACGTATTCGAGCTACGGCCGCGTCGGCCACTCCCCCGCCCGGTACAACGTGCCCGGCCGGGCGATCATCGACGAGTCGAACACGTTCTTTTACGGCGAGACGAACCTCGACGGCGCGCTCGATCTCGTCTCCCGATCAAAAAAGCCAGTCCAGGAACTCGCATGGGCGTCAATCGGCAACGTCCTCACCGCGATCCAGATCTGTGAGGCCCACGACCGCGGCGTGCTGGTGCCGTGGAACTCCTGGCGCCACGAGTTCTACAAGCCGATGGGAACGCTCCACGACGCCGACCGCGGCGGGTTCATCTTCGCCCCCGAGGTCGGCCTCCATGAGGACGTCCACGAACTCGACTTCTCCAGCCTCTATCCGAACATCATCTGCACGCGGAACGTCTCGCCGGACGTGATCCGGTGTGACTGTCACACGGGTCGCAACGACGTGCCCGAACTCGGCTACTCGATCTGTGACGAGCGGGGCTACCTCGTCGACGTCCTCCAGCCGATCATCGACGCTCGCGACGAGATCAAGGCCGAGATCCGTCGCGAACAACAGCGTGAGGAGCCCGATCAGGAACGGCTCGCAGAACTCGACGGGCGCTCGGGCGCGCTCAAGTGGATCCTCGTCGCCTGCTTTGGCTACCAGGGGTTCAGCAACGCCAAATTCGGCCGAATCGAGTGCCACGAGGCGATCAACGCGTACGCTCGCGAGATCCTATTGACCGCGAAACAGCGCCTGGAGGCCGGCGGCTGGCGCGTCGTCCACGGCATCGTCGATTCGATCTGGGTGACGCCGGATCCTGACGTCGACGACGATGACCGCGAGGATCTCGACATCCTCGCGACGGCGATCACGGAGGCTGTCGAGATACGGCTCGAACACGAAGCCCACTACGACTGGGTGGCGTTCGTCCCACAGCGCGACAGCGACGCCGGCGCGCTGACGAAGTACTTCGGCAAAGTCGCCGGTGAGGACGAGTTCAAACTCCGCGGGATCGAAGCCCGACAACGGTCGACCCCGTCGTTCATCGAAGACGTCCAGCGGGACTGTCTCAAAATTCTCGATGCCACGCGGTCACCGGACGCCGTAATCGGGCGTCTCGAACGAGCAATCAACGAACTACAGGCGGACACCGTAGCAGTGGAGCGACTCGTCGAGCGAAATCGTGTTTCCAAGCCGCTGGAAGGCTACTCGCAGAATACCCAGAACATGGCGGCCTTAAAACGGGCTCGGGAGCAAGATCTGGCAGTCCACCCGGGGCAGGATATCGAGTACGTGGTCGTCGACGACGAGAAATCGACTCGTGCCCGTGTCGCGCTGGCTCACGAGGACGTCAAGACCTACGACGCCTCGTACTACGAGACCCAACTCGTCAGAGCCGTCGAGAGCCTCCTCTCATCGCTAGGGTGGGATCGGACGGAGATTCGTCGGGAACTCGCTGGGACCCACGAGACGAGTCTGGCGGCGTTCACCAGGAATCGCTCTTATGTAGAATTGCGGAAAGACCGTATAGTTACACTAAACCGACGCTAATTTGGCGATATGGCTTCTGCTCAGCCAGCGTTCGGCGGGATGTTTCGGCAGCTGATTGAGCTGGGCGTCATCGAAATCAATACCGAGCCGCTTGATGCCCGCATCGAGCGGCGACTCAAGGAATTTTGGGAGAATACATCCTGTCCACGGTGCGGTCACCAGAGCATCGTCACGTGGGAGGGAATCGACCGAATCTGGTGCCGTGACTGCAATTTTAAGCCGGTTTTCACCCACGGCACGCCATTCCACGAGAAGCACCTCTCCTGCGGTGAGGTGCTTCTCGCGTTCACACTCTACGCGGACACGCTGCTCAGTATCAACCAGATTGCGCCGTTCCTCGGCCGAGCCTACAAAACCGTTCACACGGCGATTCGAGAGGTGGAAGCCACGGTTCAGCGCGGCTTCCCCGTTGTTTGGAAACTGCTCAACCAGACCATCGACGGACCAACACAAGTCGACGAGTCTGGTAGAGTCTGTTCGGGCTACAAAGGCCAAGAGCCGCCGCGAAACAGTCGTTCTCGCGGCGGCTCGTCCCAGACAGGCCGATCACGCTGGCGGGGACGGCATGGTGATCAGCTGACGCTCGTCGCGGCATGCCGCGACTCGCTTCGGGTAATTCGCGGCCAACTCGGCATCGACTACGAAGGCAATCTTGAACCAGTGATTCAAGAGGCTGAAGACCTCTCCCAGCCGCTGGGAGAGGTCTGGACCGACGGACTCCAAGCGTACCGACAAATGGACTTTGATCACCAAACAGTCGTTCACAAGGAGAGATACGTATCGCCCGAAGGCATCCATATTAACCAGGCTGAATGCCTGTTTTCGCTTGTCCAGCCGTGGCTGCAGAAGTTCCGCGGCCTGTCCAAGCAGGGCTTGGAACAGGCCGCTCACACCTTCGGCATTATCCGCTCACTCAATCTATCTGGTAAATCCGTCGATTCAGCCATTGACTGTCTTGTTATCGGGGCTTTCCGCAGCTCTACATAAGAGCGACTACTCAAGAGACGTCACTTCGGGAGACGTCACAAACAAACTCGCATGGAGCGAACGACCCCCCACTCCCTCCCCCCGTCATCGATGTGTAAAACCACGAGAGGAGGGTGGGGGAAGGGGGGGTGTGGAACGACGGTTTGAACGACATCGACGGTTAAGACGGTCGATGAACTCCTAGACAATAGTTTTCAACATTATCTAAAAAGTAACTATAGTCTGACGGGGTTTTATATAGCAAGAGCTTGAACAGTATCCGTAATAGACCTAGTTACGAGTAAGTGAAGAGATATTCTCGGAACGACCGAGTAAGACCGAGTAACTCAGTTGGTCGTTGCCCTGTCGACGGTTCGTCTCTTGACCGGAGTATTCCTCAGCGAGACGCCCTTTAGCAGCCCGTTCTCGACGAACGAACTCTCACTCCTGCCTCGACCCTCCCGCTCTCGCCCCGACCCCCACCCCTGCTTCCTTGCTGTTTACACATCGATGACGGGGGGAG
The DNA here is from genome assembly GCF_042663585.1 of Natronoarchaeum sp. GCM10025321. NCBI lineage: Archaea > Methanobacteriati > Methanobacteriota > Halobacteria > Halobacteriales > Natronoarchaeaceae > Natronoarchaeum > Natronoarchaeum sp. GCM10025321. The sequence continues at coordinate 285,212 of NZ_JBHTAN010000001.1, read as the reverse complement.
GGTGTCGACGATATCTGTCTTCCGCGGTGATACTGCCCGAGTTTACACTTCGATGACGGGGGGTGTGTGGGGACGAGTGGTTCCATCTCGTTCGTGTTTACACATCGATGACGGAGGGGGTGTTCCCACGACGTCGTCCGAATTCCCCCGAGTAAGACGCCTAGAACCCGTAGAATATCCGGAGAAGCGATTTACTGCTCGCGAAAAGAATCACTGCCCGTAAAGAATCACTGCTCGTGAAAGTCTCGTAGCTGCGTGTTGACGACTGTGCGAAGCAGTTCTTCCTGTTCGGCGATCGCCTCTAGCCGGGTATCGTCGACGATGCGGTTCATCATGCCCTCGGGATCGCCGGTGAACGTGAACTCCATGTACATGCCGCCGCCACGACCGCGACTTTTTCGAGATGTCGAGATCAGTCCATACGTCGAGAGCTCTTTGACGTACTTGACGTAGGTTTCGCGGGTCATCTGGTCGGCATCGAGTTCGTCGGTGACCCACTGGTAGATCTTGAAGCCGACCGGACTCGGAACCGAGCTTCGTGACTGGTTCGAATAGGATGCAACGGCGGCAGTGGCGTACAGCGAGACTTTCTTTTGCATCGTCAGTCCCTCGACGAGTTTGAGAGAGCGGTCCTTGTCGATCTCTTCCTGTGACTCTCGGACGTGATCCTCGGTCACTTCGCCGTCGCCACGCTCGTCGGCGAGGTCGCCGGCACCACGAAACAGGTCGATCGCCTTTCGAGCATCGCCGTGGCTCTGTGCGGCAAACGCGGCGACGAGTGGGATCACGCCGTCCTCGAGGGCGTCCTCGCGAAAGGCGTCCCGGCGATTATCGAGAATTTCGCGCAACTGTGTCGCATCGTAATCGGGGAAGTAGACGTCGCGAGGGTTGAACGAACTCTCGGCACGGCCGTCGATATCCTGCATGAACTTCGGGTCGTTCGTCAGCGCTGCGACGGAGACACGGCCTTCGATCTCGTTCGTGTTGCTGGCACGCGATAGCTGGTACAGTAGCTTCGAGTGGGCGGGTTCGTCGTTGGCGCGACGGCCGACCAGAAGGTCGATTTCGTCGAGGATAAAGATGACCGAGTCGTAGTAGCCGTTGATGAGTTCGTACAGGCGACGGTACTTCCGTTTCGTCGACACGCCGGTCTCGGGGACACCGACCGGCGCACCGACATCGCTCGCGACGGTCTGGACGAGTTCGTAGACGGCCTGATCGAGGGTGTTGATCGGTTGGAGGTTGATGTCGACGACGCCGAAGCGTTCGCCCTTCGATTCGCAGAGATCGATGATCTGTTGGGTCACCGCACCGATAATGAGCGATTTTCCCGTGCCGGCGGGTCCGTATAACAGCATATTCGGCGGACGGTTCCCCTGCAGCGTCGGTTTCAGGAACGAGACCACGGATTCGAGTTGATCGTCCCGTCCGACGATCCGCTCCTCGTCGATGATCGTGTCGGGTTCGACGAGGTCGCGATTGACGAAGACGGACTCCGCTCCCTCGTCGTCGAGCATCTCCCTGATCGATCGTTGGCTTCCTTCCCCAGAAGCCGCCTCCTCGGTCTCGGGATCGAGGTTTTTGCTGGCTGTCTCGTCGACCTCCTCCGGAATCGTCTCAGAAACTGGGTCAACATCGTCGTCCAGGTCCGAACGGAGTTGTTCATCAGGGGGTGAGCGAGCGGTCTCATCCTGATCGTTGCCGGCCATACAGGTTCTGTACGTTGGAGGGTTAAAAAGATTGACCTCCGTCGATGTTTATACACACGGTATACTCTGTTTACCCCCTGTATTCGGCGGGTCCGACTCGAATCGGTTAGAACCGTCTCCGAAGTACATTCGAGGGGAGACCCCCCGTCATCGATGTGTAAATTGATGGAGATTCGACTTCTACGAACTCAATTGTATCTCACGCGACAACTTCTCTCGCTACTCCCCGTCGTCGAAGTGTATGCCGCGCGTCATACACCCCGGCATCGAAGTGTAACTCACCGGCACCCCCCGTCATCGATGTGAAAACGGGGGCTCTCCACTTCGAGGTGTGCCCCATCTTAAGGAATGCATATTGGACGGTTTCTCTGCTGACCTCGTTAACCGTCTCCCCCATCAGGCGTACAGTATGTACCTTTTACTGCGCAGTTGCGTCGTTGCCTTCCACCCCCGAAGCAGGTCGGTGCTATCCCTCTCGATCCGGCAGTGATGAACCTGACATTCACAGGTCTAGCAGCATGGCCAATCGCCGTTCGACGACCGCTGGCGGCCACGACGACGTGATCGTATCGCGTTCGACGCCGAAGGTCTCGATTGCCCGACGGACCTGTGCAGTCTGTTTCCGGTGTTGCTCGTGGTGGTGTTTTCGCTGGTGCTCGTGTTGCTCGAAGAGGTACGCGTAGGCGGCGACCTGCAACTCGTAGCGACGGCGGGTGTCCGGCGTTAGATCGGTAAGGGCGATCTTCACGTCGGCGACGTGTCGGTCGCCACTAGCTGTTTCTATGACGAAATCGGCCGTTCCGTGGAGTTCCACCTCGACGCCGTCGATGGTGACGAGTCCATCTATCGGTGTCTCGACGGCGATGTCCACAGCACACTGGAGTCGCTCCCACAGCGCAGACCCGAGGAACTCGTCGAGGATCTCCTCCTGAAAGAACGCAAACAGTGATTCGCGCTCGTCGACGCCGGATCTGGGAGCTTCGTCATCGAGAACCTCGTCGAACAGGTGCCGGACCTCGCCGTCTGCCGATCGCAGTATGTCCTCCGACAGTTCGCGTTCGACGACCCTGGTCAGTACCTCGTGCAAGCAGGTACCGACATCGTCCGGTCCCAGTCGATCGAACTGCAGGGGGATGTCCTCGGGAACGTCGTTCGTGTCCGTATGCAGCGCCCGCCCGAGCAGATGATCGAGCACGTACTCCTCCGGGGCCTCGGTGAGTGGATACATCGTGCTCGGGTTGACGAACCGGGGTACCCACGGAGCCAGCGCGTCGCGACGGGGTGCGGTGATGGCGACGTCCTCGGTGGTTGCAGGGGTCGCGCTCGACCACGTGGCACCGAGTGTGACGTCGTTGATACCGATCTCGAACGCGTCGTCGTTCGATTCGGCCGCAGTATCACGGGTGTAGCCACTGCTCTCGTCGCCGGTGAACGCGAGTCCCTCCTGCATCGCGTCGAGCCAGCGGTCACGGGGACTGTACTCGTGTGGGTCCGACCGCGGGAGTGGGATGACGAGGTGGTCACGTGCGCGCGTGAGCGCGACGTAGAGCAGACGCCAGCCTTCGGCGCGTTCATTCGCCGCCGTCCGACGAAGCCGGTCGGGGCCGACGAGTGAGGGTGCTGTTTTCGACTCGCCGAAATCGTCGGACCAGTGGGCCGTCGCCCAGCGTAGCCCGACGTCGCGGGCCCGCGTGTCGTCCGGATCGTACAGACCGTTCCGGTACGGCGGCAGTGAGATGTCCGTGGGTGTGTCGGCATTCACTGACTGTGTATCGGCTTCCGTTGGCGGGGCGAGCCCTGCGATCCGTCCCTGCGTAATGAACCGCTGGGCGTGGGGGCCATGCTTCCAGAGATCGAAGCCGGGGTTCGCGATGACGACCACGTCGTCCTGATCCCCCTTCATGTCGTGGACCGTTCGGAACTCGACGTCGTGGTCCGCTTCGGCGGTACTGGGCTGGTTCGGCCCGATATGGGCGTTCTCGCGGAACGGGTCAAGCAGTTCCGTGAGTTCGGCCGGCGTGAGTTGGTCGTCGGCTTCCCACTCCTCGAGCGTCTCGACGAGCGCATCGAGATTGGCGATGCGCCGGGACGGTTCGACCTCGAACATGTCGTGAGGATCCGCCCGGAGGGCAAGCCGCTCGATGGCGTCTTCGACGTACGCCGCAGCAGGCCGGGAGCGGAAACTGTCGCATCGCTCGCGGAGTGCGACAAACGCATCGAGTAGGTGCCGGTGCTCGTCAGTGAGCGCACACTCCATGCGGACGGCGTCGATGTCCCACTCGTGAGCCTCGAACTCGTCCGCAAGCGCTTCGAGACCAAGCGGTGCCTCCAGCACGAGCTCGCGTGTCCGATCCGGTGCCATCGGGGCAACGAGCCACTTACACACATCGAGAACGCTCCTGACGACGTTACACTCGAACAGCGACTCGCTGGCGTTGCGAACGCTGAGACCTGCCTCGACGAACGTCTCCTCGTAGGTCTCCATCTTCGAGGACCACCGGAACAGCACGGTAATCCCTAGCGGCTCGCCGTCCTCGTCGATGAACGTTCCGTCGCCGAGCCCGTTCGAGAGCAGCGTCGCCAGAATATCTGCCTCGCCGATCCCGTCGACCGGATCCACCCAGGCGTAGGAGTCCGGCCTCGCGCTCATCGGATCGAACGCGGCGATGTGGACGTTCCTTTCGTCGGTCGGCTCCCGGTCGGCGTCGAGGCCCGGATAGGTCACGTTCAGGTCGCCGATATCCCCGCGTGTTGGATCCGTGAGGACTGGCTCTGCGATCTCGTTGATCGCACTGGCAACGTCGGGCCGACACCGGTATGTCGTCGTCGCCGTCCGGTGCTCGTGGACGTCCCAGTCGTGCCCGAGATAGGTGCCGTCGACGGTCGCCGTCTCGAATAGCGTCGGGTCCGCGTGCCGCCACAGGTAGATACTCTGGAGCAGATCCCCAGCACAGAACACGCGCGTACTGGCTGCGACAAGATGCGAGAGGGCGGCGTGCTGGATCGCCGAGACATCCTGTGCCTCGTCGATGATCAGGCTCTGCACCCGTGTGTGGTAGCGCGCTCTGACCCGCTCGCGATGGGCGTCGTTCACGTCCTCGAATCGGTCGTCGAGACGACCGTCGAAGTAGGCGTCGACGAGATAGGCAACGTCAGTATGCGAGACGATGTGAGTATCGCGGAGGAGTCGGCGATACATACTGCGATACGCCGAAAACACCGTACAGAAGTCGTCGAGACGGGCTTGCCAGTCGTCGTGTAGCCGTGCATCCGCATCGCGGATCCTCTCGCGCTCGCCTTCGTCGAGGTCGTCGTACCTGCCCGCCCCGCCGGAGGTCCCGATGCAGCGTTCGACCGCGGCGACGACGTCGTCGAACGATTCCGGCCGACCTCCCTCGTATACGTCTTCGAGAGTCCCGTCGAGTTCTGCGCGGAACTCGCGCGTCGAGAGGCGACGGTCCCGACAGTGAGAGACGGCGGCCGTCAGCATCTCGCGCACACTGTCTTTGTACTCGGCGTCGGGATACGCCGCTTCCAGCCTGTCGAGCCGCTGTGCGATATCGGGCGCTTCGCGAACCCGCATGTAACACGTCGCGTGCAGTCGTTGCAACCGGGCCTCGTTACCGACGGTTGGCATCTCGTCGAAGCCGAGATCGGCCGCAATCTCGCTCACGACGTCCCGCAGGATGCTATCGATCGTCCCGACGTGTGGTGCCTGACTGAGTCGCTGTACCAGGTGATCGAGTTCGGCGGTCGAGATCTGGCTTGCAGCCGGGACGAGGTCGTGTTCAACGAGTTCCCGGAGACGGCTGCGGATCTCCGGCACGATGCTCGACGCCTCGTTCCGGTTGAACGAGACGACTGCGACGTGTTGCTCGGGCGTCGTGTCGCCTGCGACGTATCTGCGGAGGATCTCCTCTGCGGCGATGTGATGTGCAACGACGGACTTGCCCGACCCGGGGACGCAGTTGAGGGTGAACAGTCCCGACTCGTGCTCGAAGTACGCCTCCCGGATGGCCTGCTGGGCGTTCTCGAGACGGATCGGCTCCTCGCTCATCGTCTGCCCTCCTCGCTATTGCGTCGGTCCTCGTTTTTCTCACCTTCCACAGCCTCACACATCGCCTGCACCGCAGTCGGAAGCTGCGGATCGTCGCTGAGGAGTCGCCGGCGCTCGTCGACCGGCACGACCTCGGGGCTGAGATACTCCAGTAGCGGGGATGGACGCCGTTCCTCTCCGGCAGTCGTCTCGGTGTGCCGTGTCAGTATTAGTCCGGCACCGGCAGCCCGTACCGTGTCGTCGAACTGATCGCGGTCACGGCCGTCGGTCCATGCCGCCCGTGGCGCAAGCGTGCCTGCTCGACCTGCCCCACGAAGGATCGCTTCCTGGAGTTCCGGCGGCACCACACTGTCGGTCTGCTGGGGCCACTCGCCATCGACCAGTCCGACGCCGATCACGTAGGGAATGTCCAGCAACCAGACGTCGTTCGCTTCGAGGACGTCCACGGCGCGTGCGTTCGAGTGTTCTCGCCGCCCCGGGCGCTGTGTGACCATCAGCCGCGCCAGTTCCGCGACGGCACTCCAGGACCGCTCGATAGTTCCCTCCTCGAGTCGATCCGCGTATTTGTGGCCCAGATGCCTGACGAGCGTCTTCACGCGAACCACCGCCCGGGCGTCCTGTTCGGTCTCTGCGAGGGCCGGCGTATCGATTGCCTTCGTCACGGGCAGGCCGCGCTGTTCGTACGTGTCGATCACAGCGTCGAGGACGTCAGTGACAGCCTCCGGTGTTGGTTCGGGACAGTCGTCGAGCCACTCCACGTAGCGCTCGAACCGCTCGTCGATTGTCGGATTCGCCGCGAGTTCGTCACGCCACTCCGTAAGCGTTCGTGAACCGTCGGGTAACGCCTCGATTGCCGCCCCGACGTCCTTCGGATCGAGGGGCCACGGCTGTGTCGTTTCGGACGCCGGACTCCATCGGTGTTCGAGCGGTCGGCAGAGCGTCTCCGCGGTGGGTTCGCCGCCGTCGAGCGTCTCGCACACGGCTTCGACAAGCGCGTACGGACGCGTTTGCGTGACCCGTAGCTGTGTCCAGAACACCGGCGTGAGTCCGTACTGGATCGCCGCCCGGTACAGCGGTGCTTCGTAGCCGTCGAGATCACGCGCGACGACGGCGATATCGCGCACAGGGACGCCCTGGCCCCTGAGCGCGGCGACGGTCGCCATCACGGCGCGAGCCTCTGCCCGGCGGGTCGTCGCCTCCATCTCCGCGACTGGTACGTCGGCGTCATCGAGGGGCTCCGCGAGCGCGAGACGGTCCGCTGGCGTCACGACTCGAACACCACTGCTCCCGGTTGAGCCACGTCAAGCATCTCGGCCACGCGGCGCGAGAGAAACGACCCAGTACCGCGTCGACAGTAGATATCGACGGGGACGGACGTCGAATCCAGGAGCGCGTGCAGCAGGTCGATATCGGCAATCGGGATGCTGCTGATTCCAGCGAGCGAGACACGCTCTACCGCCGGGTACGCCGCGTCCCAGACCTCCCCGTCCGACCTGAGCAGCTCCCTCGTCGCACGCCGGACCGATTCGACTTCGGAGACCGCCTTCGGAGTACGCTGTCGGAGTACTCGCTCGATGTCGACCGCTACCTCGACGAGTTCCATCGCGTCGGCGTCGACGGGGGCGACAAGCCCCTCGGCAACGTCCTGGATGGCGTCGAGTCGTACCGGGTGAAAGCCGGTCACGCTCTCGACTTCCGTCCGGATCTGCTCGACTGTCCGGGCGTCCGACGGGACGGCAGGCGGCGTAATCGACACCTCCTCGTCTGCAAGCACCGCGCGGATCACCGACAGCCGATCGATCCGGTCGAGCGTACTCGCCGACAGCGTTGCAGTGGTGAGTAGCCGCTCGCCGACCGCCGTCGGATCGGCAAACTCGACTCCCTGCTTCGGCGTCTGTGACTCGCGGAGCCGCCGCTGCATGTTCCGTCGATGTAGCTCCACCGGCGTCAGAACCAACTCTGTCCGTGCTGGCGCCTCAGCAATTCGCTCCAGTATCGCTTCCTCCTCGCCCACGTGGAGCGTCAGGTTCTGGGGAAGTTGCCCCTGTCGTGTTTGTGCCATGGTTGTGTCACCGACCGCCACCGAGGGAAGATCGTACGTTCGACGCCGCAGCGTCTTCGTGTCTCTTCAGACTATTCTCTGCGCACTTGAACTGCCTGATAGGATTATAAGCGTCGATTCGATACTCTCCAGATGGCCGTTTTCAGAGAGATCGACGTACGGCAACGAGTCGGAGCCGGGTTTCTCTTTCTGATCATCGCAATTGCCCTCCTCGTCACACAGCCAGCCGATCAGGTCCTTTCCGCGATACTGGCCGGGATCAACCTGCTGATCAGCGCCTTTTTCCTCGTTACCGTCGGGAGAGACACGACAGAGGAACCGACGTATGACGTGGGGCTCTGGCTGCTGTCGATGGTCGTCGCACTGAGTGGCGTTGGCGGCTACGTCGGGGCCTATTTACGTATGGATTCGCGTTCCTCGAGTCGGGATTCTGAGGAAGCCAAAAAGGTCTGAATCGGTGGCTCTGTTGAAGTCCCCCGCAAGTGATATATGCTGACTCGGTTGCAGTCCTCCTACATGACCCACATACCGACGTAGAGTACCGACTGACCTACGTCGTGTAAGAAACCGCGTGTAAGATACAGAGGGTGAGCTCAGCAGACCGATACCGTCTATTCAGTATAGATTTCAGTATATATGCGAAAATAAAGAGATGCTGAAACGCAAGTTCCTCGGAAAGGCCCGAATAACCGAGAAAGTTATTTGAGGTGTACGGCCGAACGATTGTCCAGTGGCAAGTAGCAAATCAGTCGTACTCGCTGCTCTGGTTGCGAACGGAGCTATTGCTATCCTGAAGTTCGTCGGCTTTATTCTCACTCAAAGCCCCGCGATGCTCTCGGAGACATACCATTCTATCTCCGACACCGGCAACCAGGTGTTCTTGCTGATCGGCATCCGGTACGGAGATAAGTCAGCCTCCCGTGCACATCCATTCGGGTACGGGAAAGCCCAATTCTTTTACAGTTTCCTCGTCTCGGTGCTCCTATTCGGAATTGCGGGGTGGGAGAGTGCGAAACACGGGTACAACGCTGTCCTGCATCACGAGTCGGCTGCACTGGCTGGGACTGTGACACAGTTCGGTTTCTCTTTCCCCGGCATCTGGGTGAACTACACCGTACTCGCCGGTGGAATACTGTTTGAGGGGTGGGCCTTCAAGAAGGCATACGCGGGTATGCAAGCCGACATTGATGAGCACGGCTGGAGTGGGCTTGTTGAGGCGTTCCAGAAAACGTCGAATGTGACGACACTCACAGCCTTTACCGAGGACACTATCGCTTTGGTCGGGTTGGCATTGGCTCTGGTCGGCGTATTCCTCTCCGATTTCACCGGCAATCCAATATACGACGCGACGGCTGCCCTGCTTATCGGGATCATGTTGATGGGATTCGCCGTCGCGTTGGCGTGGGAGAACAAGCGTCTGTTGTTGGGCGAAAGCCTCCCTAAGTCCGAAGAACAACGGCTTCGTGAGCTCGTCCGAGAGTCGGACGGTGTGACAGATCTCATTGATCTTCGGACTGTCTACTTCGGCCCTGATAACGTGCTTGTCACCGCAGACGTAGTCTTCGATTCGGGTCTTGGTACCGAGGAAATCGACACCCGTATCAACGGTATTGAGGAGGCGATTACCCACGCCTACCCGGATGCCCGGAAGGTGTATATCGAGCCTGAAACCAAGCCGAGATGATCGTGGTTAATCAGTTTTCAGGCAACTACACGAATCACGTACGATCTCGACCAAAAAATCTTTTCAGTTCGTTTAGCAAGTCCATATACTGAAACAGAACAGATCTTACGCGGGCGTTTTTCGTCCTGTCTGCATCTCCATTCCCAGTTGCTCCATTTCCCATTCGACGTACTCTCGCATCCCTTCTTCCAGCGGCCGATGCTCGATATCCAGTTCCTGTCTGGCCTTCGAGTTATCAACAAGAACCTCGCCGCTACTGAAGAACTCCAACAGTTCACTTTCGAATCCTTCCGGAGGTCGTGTAGCCGCTTCGGCGACACTGACGACACGGCTCAACCAGTAAAAGAACGTCCCTGGAACCGTCCGAGGTACCGGTATATCCGTCAGGTCTTCGATGATGTGGAGCACTTCAGCGACGCTCCGTGGGTCGCTGGTGATGATGTACTCCTCCCCAGGCGTTCCGTCATTCATCGTTCGAACGAGGTTTGCAGCCGTATCTTCGACGTACTCCCACGGCAACACGAAATCGTCCGGGACCATGGAGAGGTCTTGCTCGAGATGTCCCTGAAAGGCAGTTCGGGGAGTGCCGCCGTAGTCCTTGTCCCCCGGTCCATAGATCGCCCCCAGCGTAGCGATCACGAGTGGCAACCCGTCCTCCATCATCGGCTCCGCGACCTCGTAATGCGCCCGCCATTTCGTCTGCTGGTAGACCGTCGGGAACGCGTTCGAGGAACGATACGATTCGTCGACGTAGTTGCCGCCGGTATTTCCATACACCGCGACGGTGCTTGTGTAGACGCCTTTCGGAATCTCGAGTTCGTCCATCAATTCGAGGACGTTCCGTGTCCCGTCGACATTGATACGCTCGGCAGTGTTTTCGTTCCATGGACCCGGCCCTATTTCATACCAAGCAGCGAGGTGGAACACACCGTCAACGCCGTCCATCGCCTCACGCATGCTCCCCTTGTCGGTAATGTCTCCCTCGATTACCGTAACCGACTCGGAGAGATGGCGGGCATTGGTGCTGTCGCGAGTTAACGCGATTACCTCGTGGCTATTGCTCACGAGTCGGTCCACAAGGACTGTCCCGACGAATCCCGTGGCTCCGGTCACGAAATACCTCATACTGTGCACTTCGGTAACAATCCACATGTACATTTTGATGCGAAACAGGACATTTTACCAGAGTATCATGTTTGGATGCTCAGATCCGTACGCGGTGAACTACCCCTGCCTACTCCCCGCCGTTGGCGGCTCCTTGAGGAAGGGGGCTTACCGCCTGTAATCAGCTAACATTGCTACCAACGAAGCAGGCCTGGTAGAACACCGAAATCGGATCGTCCAAGTGCGTTCCTCAGCGCCTGAGCCGTTTTGTGTACCGATACATGGTTTTCAGCACCAGCGAGTTCATCGAGACGCTCGACAGAAGCAGACACCGATTGCGTGTTGCTGTCCAGTTCGTTTTTGCCTCCGCACTATCCGCCCGGATGGCTTTCACCTGTGCGATGAGTGCCCCTGCCCATCCCGAGAGTGCTAGCGCTAACAGCATGAGTGAACTCGGACGCATACTGTTCTTTCCGTCGGGACCTCACATATACAGTAGCCCCAAAAACTCCTCCTGTTACGGAAATTCAAGGAGAAAGCCCCGTCCTTTAGGGTGGGGAGGATGTCAATCTGAGTCCACTGGCCCCTTGTACTGGGACCGGATCGTCTCTCCATCGCGCCACTGCCAGTAGTAGTATCGGTTGTCGTTGATCTCCTTGATCGTCACCGTCGCTCTCGATGGGACCTCGTCGGGACGATCTTCGGACGGGTCTTGCACTCTGTCGTCCTCGCCAGAACTTGGTTCTCGGCTATGATACTCTGCTAGCTCCTCCGCGTACTCGGCAATCTCTCGGAGACGTTCGGTGGAAGCCTCGTCGAGTGTATCGACGACATCGTCAGGGAGATCCGCCGGCGGTGTCGGTTGTTCCTCGGACATTGGAGACCGTCCTCTGTTAACCAACAACAGACACCAGTATGATAGGTTTGTTGGTTAATGCAAACCCGGCGGATAGTTTCGTTTCTCGCACGGCGGACTCAAGAGAGATATCGCACAGACGTAGTTGCCCGTCCTCATCGAGATGGAGTTGGAGGGCGAGTGCTCGGGTAGTGACTTCTTCGCCCTCTACCAGCGGTCTACCCCCACATTGTCACTTCAGGAGGCATACAGTTGACCCTGCGTTACTCGCTTGTCACGTTTCTCAGCAAGGGTTTCGACCGAGACGCTCAAATATGAAATATACGGTTAACAAAACATTTAAAATATATTTCTCATCACGTATCATAGCTAACATAGTATAATATTGTTCGTGTCCTATGTCTTAGTTCGAGTGGACGACTTTGCGCTATCACAAGCGACGGCGAGCGACATACACGAGCAGGAAGATGACGGCGAGAAGTCCGGACGGGACGGCGTAGAGTGGGTCGTATATCGTGACGATGGCGGCGGTGACGGTCAATGCACCGGCTAGGACGGCGTAGCCGAGGTGCGGGTCACCCCGACCGCGTGTGTCAACGGGCTTCGTTCGGACGACCAGTTCGCTCCGGTCCAGCTGATCCAGCGTTCGATCGAGGCGGGCAGGAATGCGTGCCAGTGCGGGTATCGACTGCTGGACATCGCCCCACGACTCTCCGATGAGCGTCTCGAGTTCGCTCTCGATGAGGCCCTGTTCGATGAGGAACGACCGAACGGCCGCAAGAAAATCGAACTCCGGGTCGAGCTGACGACAGACGCCTTCGCCGACGGTCCCAACTCGGATCAACAACATCACGTTTGGCGGGAGACGAAACGGAAAGTCCCGAAGCTGTGTCGTCAACTCGGTGATGATCAAACGCCAGGTGACTTCCGACTGGCCCTCTAACGTCTCGATGACGAGGGAGAGGACACGTCTGACCTCGGTACGGTCGACACCCGCTTCGAGCACATCGAGTGCAATCAGCGCGTCGACAAGCGTGTCGACATCGCGCCGGACGAGCGCACGGTAGAGCCCCACAATGTCCTCCTGGACTGTCTCTGAGAGCCGTTCGCTCATCCCGAAATCGTAGATCAGTAACTGGCCCGCCTCAGTGACGGCGAGATTCCCCGGATGGGGGTCGGCGTGAAACACGCCATCGACGATTCCCATCTGCATATAGATCTTGATCATTCGAGTCGCCATCTCGTTTGGTTCGACGTCGACGCCGTCGAACGCGTCGTCATCAGTAATCTTCCGACCAGTCAGGTACTCCATGACCAGCACGCGCTTGGAAGAGAGGTCTTCATAGACGTCGGGAATCAGGACTCGTTCGTCGTCGGAGAAGTTCGCCCGAATTTCGGTCATGATCGTCCGCTCCCGGTCGAAATCGAGTTCGTCGAAAATCACCTCCTCGAAATCGTCGGCTGCATTCCGCACCGAGTATCGCTGGCGTTCCGGGAGGAAGGGGCTGATCAGTGGCAGTAGACCACGAACGACACGTAGGTCGCGTTCGATGATCGATTTCACGCCTGGCCGGCGCACTTTCAGGGCGATCCGTTCGTCTTCGTAGGTGACCGAATAGACGAAGGCGAGCGACCCTCCGGCGATGGGCTCGACGGCAGAGAGGTCGAGTACGTCGCCGAGCTCTTCTTGCAGGACCGTCTTCGGGTCGCCGCCAGCCACTTCGGGGACTTCGTTCTGAAGCGTTCCGAACTCCGCAGCATACGTCGGCGGGACGATGTCAGGACGTGTCGACAGGACCTGGCCGATCTTGATGAACGCCGGGCCGAGTTCCAGTAGCGTGTCTCGGAGTTTTTCGGCTCTGCGACGATGTCGCTGGTCGTCGACCCGGCGTGGAGAACCGACGAAGATGAACCGGTGTCGGTCACGAAGAAAGGCTACGGCGAAGGGGAAAAACCGGACCACGACCAGCAGATATCGGCGAACGAACCCCTGCATCTCACAACTCCCACTGAGTCTCCTTGAGTGCGGCCTGGCGGTCCATACTCCGTGCTTCGATTACGAATCATATATATCTGGGGAGCTACCTTAATTTCGGTCGCTGGGGCATCCCACTACTGTTCTGCACGGTATTTGAAGCTACGGAGAAACTCGACGGTACCAGCGAGACAAGCGGTTCAGAGACTCTCGAAGCACTAGCTCTCCCGTGCCGGTGGGTGCTGTGTGGATCAGAGCCGCGGCTCATCCGATCCGAGTTCTATCGCGAGCGGGGATCTTTGGAGCAGGCAGTTTGAGGGATATTCGACGCGCGACATCCGAGCGTTTCTGCCAGAATTATAAACTGATATTACATCATGCTGAACTGGTAGATCGACTATCAATTGGGTGAAATTATGCACCCCTGGCCGCTGCTCTGAGTGTCTTCGGGCTTGATGTCGTCGATTACACTTGCCCGTGCCGGTGGCTTTATATATCATTTGTGTAAGTCCTACACATGAATTGGGAACAACAGTTCATACGACCACCTACATCGGGGGATGTCCTACAATATGCGTCAAAACATGGGATACGATTAACTGATGATCAAGCTTCCGAATACGCTGATCTCATCGGCTCGAAGTTGGGCGTATTAGAACAGCTAGAGACACTTCCTGCTCCATCGCCTACGGGCACGACTCATCATAGAGATCGACAAATGGGCTACCGCCCAGATTCATCGGAAGACCCACTCAATGCGTTTGTCCGTCGGTGTCTGATCGACGGAGCGGAGACAGGCTCTCTATCGGGAGTCACTGTCGGAGTAAAGGACAACATCGCTGTTGGTGGGATCGAACTGACCGCCGGATCAAAAGCGTTCGAGGGATTCGTTCATTCGTTCGATGCGACTATCGTCACTCGGCTTCTCGATGCCGGCGCGGAGGTGGTTGGAAAAACGACCCCGGACGAGCTTGCGGTCTCGGGGAGCGGGGTGCCCACGGCAATGGGACCGATACTGATCCCACACAGCAATCAACACCTCGCTGGTGGTTCGTCCGGGGGATCTGCTGTCGCCGTCGTCGAGGGTGACGTCGACGTCGCTCTCGACACTGATCAGGACGGATCGATCCCACGGGCCATGCACGCGAGCCGAAGCAATGGCTTCGTCGAAAACAATAATACCGACTGGGGAAGAACAAACAACAATGTATCACAGAATCAGTCCCCCGGATCCACCACAAAGATATGAGTGAACACCCAGGACAGCCCCACGACTGGAGTCTTTCGGAACCGACAGTGATGGCGCGGATCGAAGACGCGCTCGCGACGGATACGCCCGGCGTAGTGGCGACAATCGTCGCCGTCGACGGGAACGGCTACCGCCGTCCCGGAGCGAAGATGCTCGTCACAGACGAGTCCGGTGCGGGCAGCATTACGGCAGGATGCATCGAGGACGAGGTGCTTCGACTCGCAGAGGACGTTCGCGCCTCAGACGAGCCACGATTCGAACGGTTCGACCTTACCGACGACGAGTGGGGGCTGGGACTCGGCTGCAACGGCGTGATCGATCTGCTCCTCGAACCGCTCGACGACCGGTTCGGTCGCCTCGTGGACGGGTATATAGACGGCAGTACTGGCCTGTCACTGACTCTGATCGACGGGTCGGCAGGAAACGGAACCGTCCGTGATCGACTCTACGTTCCGGACGGGGACCTCGATGCACTTGCCGAGCGCCCGGCGTGGCTTGACAAGCGGATCCGCAAGCGAGTTGAGGACAGTGTCGCTGGCGACAGATCGGAACTACTCTCTCTCCCGGCGAAATCCGAGGATTTGCGCCTATTCGTCGATCCGATTCGGCCCCCGCCAGACCTGTACGTCTTCGGCAGCGGGAACGACGTTTATCCCGTCACGAAGTTCGCGAAACGGGCTGGTTTCAGGGTCACGGTCGCGACGTTCCGGGGCGGCCACGCCAACGCCGAGGAGTTCCCGTGTGCGGACCGCGTTGTTTCGGCCACAGCACCTCGCCTCACCGAGACGCTCTCGTTCGACCGGGAGACGTACGCGGTCGTGATGAGTCACAACCTCGTCGACGATCGGCTGGCGGTCGACTGTCTGCTCGATACGCCGACGCCGTATATCGGGATTATGGGTCCGTCGGAGCGATTTGGAGAGATCCGGGACGCACTGGAAAACGGGCGGGGCCCGATTTCCGATGCCGAGCTGGCCCGGCTCTACGCGCCGATCGGTCTGGCTCTCGGTGGTGGAGAGCCCAGTCAGATAGCGATGAGCATCGTCTCGGAGGTCCTAACCGTGCACAACGACTGCAAGCCAGCCCACCTCCGTGATCGGGATACCCCGATCCATCCACGAGACTCTCCATCGGACGAGTAGTCGATCATCGCGGCTGCGAACAACATTCGATGTTTTCCTGTAAACCGCTGTTCAGAGTTCCCGCAGATCGGCTTGCACTAGCTTCGGTAAGACGTGCTGTGGCGTCAGGGGAAGCGACGTGAAGCGAATATCCGTCGCGTCACAGACGGCGTTCGTCATGGCGGCACTGACCGGGACCAGTGGACACTCGCCAACCTCTTTCTGCCCATGCGAGGTCGTCGGATCGGGATTTTCGAGTTTCTCCATGTTGGTTATCATCGGCACGTCGGCCGCCGTGGGGAGATGATACTCCAGCATCGATCCGTTCTGTAGATTCCCATCCTCATCGTAAGCGTACTCCTCGACCAGCGTCTCACCGAGGCCCTGAACGATCGTTCCCTGCACCTGCCCCTCGACGAGCCTCGGGTTGATCGCGTTCCCGATGTCTTCACAGATGGCGACGTCTATATCGCCGGTTCGCGGATCGACGTCGACGACGACAGCCAGTGCGCCGACGGTGTAACTGTGAGCGACGTTCCCCCGCCGGTGTCCGGGTCGACGAACTCGACCTCCGGTACTTCCCGCGACCAACCAGCGAGATGCTCCCACGTAACGCCTCGGGCCCCTCCTCTTCGGGCCCGAGCGTTTCGGAGTTGCCGAGCATCGCGATGTTCGCGAGTTCGCCGAGGTCTATCGACGTCTCCGGATCCGTCCTGTCGAAGGCGCGGTTGTCGGCGTCAACGCCAAACTGAGCGGACAGGTTCGAGAATACACGCGCGTCCTTGATCTCGTCCTGGATCTGCTTACCGAGTCCGACGATGAGCTTCCGATCGTTGTAGTAGGGATCGCCTCTCCGGTAAATCAGGTCGATCTGACGGACGGGCGGCAACAGTCCGTAATAGAACCCCTTCCAGGCGAATGCTGGGAACTCCGTATGGATCGTGGCCTCGGGCCCCCGAGTCGGTCGAAATACTCGTCATTGTAGTACTCGTCTGCGAGCTGTTCGGCTGTTGACTTGTGCTCGTCCATCAGGTTCTGAACGAACTGATCTGGTGATCTAGTGGCACCCGACATTGCGTGTGTCTCACTATCGAGTAGGATTATAAAAAGATATCGCGGAATAGTCGATGTTTGTAGTGTATATGAGCGGTGAATTTCCAACAATCGGTATCTGAACCCTATACTGGTAACGATGTCAATATTTGACCAAAAATCCGTCGAGAGTTCCCAGTATAGAAATCTCGTGATGATCTCTTTGTTGCGTGCCGCCGATCAATCCGTTCCGTGATACATAACGGCAAGGCACGTACTCGTGGTCGTCGACGCGGCCCAAACCGGAAACAACACGGCTGTATCTTGCTTCTCGGGGTCCTATATCAATAATTGCTCACCCGGACACCGGGATAGATTTACGACAGTACTTATGTAAAATCAAAGCCGTGTGGCCGACTTCCATTTTCGTAACGACAGGCCGTTGGTTATCTTATGAGAATCGTTGGCGTGGACGGAATTTCCTATACTGAACATTTCAAAGTTCTCACTCGCTGTCTTCGTTCTCCCAAATAGCGCGCTTCGTCCAAGATAGCGGCGTTCGCTACGACAGTAAACGGTCAATCCATTGAACAAATACTGTATATCCGGGTTGATTTTCTGCTTAGAAAATCTAATTGTATAATATTCACGCCCGGTGAACGAGAATTGATACAGTTAGATATCGGTAGCCGGGCAGTTTAGCGTGAATCATCAATGTCCGATGTGAAGTACGCGGCTCCTACAACTGTCGAGGCAGCCTGTTCGTTCTTGGCGGAACACGTGAAAGATGCCACAGTGCTCTCCGGAGGACAGAGCCTGATCCCACACCTTCGACAGCGTGACCTCCCCTATGATATCCTCGTCGATATCAACGAGATCGACGAGCTATCGCACGTCGAACGTGATGCAGAGCAACTCTGGATCGGCTGTCTCGCATGCCACGTCGATGTGGCGACGAACGATGCCGTCTCGGAGACTATTCCCGCGCTGTCGAAGGTGGCCGAGAGCATCGGAGATGTCCAGGTGAGAAATCGCGGGACTTTCTGTGGCGCACTGGCGGAGGCAGATCCTCCCACTGTAGTGACACTGCTATATCCGGACGTCGCCGTGACGGGTGTCGATGGTGAGCGGGTACTCGATGGTGCATCGTTCGTCACTGCCCCCCACGAGACTGCGCTTCGTGAGAACGAGATCGTTCCCGAACTTCGGTTTCGAGTTCCGGCTGCGACTGTGGGGATAGCCTACGAGAAGTGGACACCCAGCGAAGTCGCATGGTCGAACGCATCAGTCGGTGCTATCGAGTCGATTCTGGAGAACCTGCTCAAACAACGTAAACAGGGAACAGGGATCCTCCT
The DNA here is from genome assembly GCF_042663585.1 of Natronoarchaeum sp. GCM10025321. Taxonomy (NCBI): domain Archaea; kingdom Methanobacteriati; phylum Methanobacteriota; class Halobacteria; order Halobacteriales; family Natronoarchaeaceae; genus Natronoarchaeum; species Natronoarchaeum sp. GCM10025321. Next base: position 267,008 of record NZ_JBHTAN010000001.1, on the reverse strand, counting down.
GATCTCCGAAAAACTCGACGAGATCATCGAACTCAGTGATCGTATCGCGGTGATGTACGAGGGTGAGATCGTCCATACCATGTCGCCGGACGAGACGAACAAGAAAGAACTGGGGCTGTATATGAACGGTGGGGCTGAGACATCCAAAGCCGAACCGTCGGCGGATTGATATGGGAAGCCAACACGGTTTCCGCTGTATTACTACCGACGATTCGACGCCCGTTCTTACGCCCGACCAGTTGTCCGGGGAGACTCTCCCGGAACAGCCAGCGGTCTGGGGAGAGATTCTGGCAGCAGTCAGCGGTTCGGCACTGTGAACAAATACTCGCAGAATACTGTGGGAAACCTGTCGTCGAACACGCCGTTGAAACCGTCGTTCTGAGTCTCGTCGATGGGGTGTCAGTAGTGACTGGGTACGATAGCGAGCGCGTCAAGCCAGCGCTGGACGACCACGCCACCGAATGTATCGAAAACACTGATAACAATACCGGACAGAGCACATCAGTCCGAGCAGGTGTCAGAGCAGTACGAGCCCACAACGCGGATGCTATCCTTATACTGCTTGGTGATATGCCCAGTGTCGCTGTCCGGAGTCTGGATCTGCTTATAGAGGCCTATTACGGCGGGGTATCGAACATTACCGTCGCTGCTGTGGATCGCCGATGTGTCAACCCAGTCCCCCTCGATGCGAGTCTGTTCGGCGAACTAACTACCATGGATGGAAATGTCGGTGGCAAAGAACTTTTTTCAAAGAATAATTCAGTAGCCGTCGAGACAGGTGACGAAAGTATTTGTAGAGACATAGATAGTCTGAACGATTTACATAATGATGAATAATCATACAATTCTCGAATTGGGATATAGCCTTTTTATGCAGGTTTATCCACTCAAGATCCAGTTTAAAACACTCGATAGTGTCTGTGCTGGTAAATTATCATGTTAACATTCATCGGTTTAGTTTTGTGCCGTGCTGTCGCATCTCAACTCGAATCACAGATGTTCGTCGACAAATTTGGAGAAAACATGTATAAAATCTAAAACACTCGGCAGATGAGGGCGATGTGCAAAATACTATAATCGACGACCAGGAGTGACATGCTGAACTCAAAGGAGAGATGCGGATCGAGTCACGAATCGACACACAGAAGCGGGGTATACCGTCCTGTGGTCTGTTCGGAGACCGGGAACGATCCGACTCTCTCCCACCCGTCGGAACGCTCCCGCAGGATGTTCCCTCGATGTGTTGCCACGAGAGCAGAGCCGTCTACCGACGCAATCCCGGTAACTGTCTCGGTCGGATACGGGTGCGCGACTGGTTCGATCGTCCCTCCGTCGGACGAAATGAACAGTTCGGGATCGGCGTCATCGTCGTCCCACGTCGACGAGTTCTTCAGCGCGCCTGCGGCATACACCGTGTCGTCGACGGAAAACACGGCCCGGAAGTATCGCTGGTCGTAGTCGGTATCGAGCCTCGTCCAGGATTCCCCGGCATTCTCTGTGTGAAAGAGGCCAAAGCCCGTGGCCGCGACGAACTCGTCCGGCCCGATGACGTGGAGTTCGTGGATGTCGTCGTCCGCACCCTCAGACTTGTGCCACGAGTCGCCTCCGTCGTCGCTGATGTGGACTCCTCCGACTTCGATGCCAGTGAGTATTCGATCAGGGGTTTCCGAAGGGACGAGAACATCCCTGACCTGTGCCGTATTCTCGTGCCGAGGCAGTTGCCACTCGTTTCGCTCCGCCCGATCACGGAAGGCGTTGATCTCTTCCCACTCCAGATCCTGATACGGTGGGGTTTGATCGGCCGTATCCGCGACGAAGACGTGCGCTGGCCGCGTGCCCGCGAACAATGTCTGATCACGGGAGCGACAACCTACCGAATACACCTGTTCCTGCGGGACATTCAGGTCCGTCCATTCGGTCCCGTCTGTCGAATAATACAGTCCGGTTTTCGTAGCAGCGAACACGCCTCGGTGGTCAGGGAACTCCCGCACCCGCAGAACGCGCCCGGTATCGTGAACCTTTTTTGCGGTAGCAGCGGTTGCTGATTCGAGAGTATCCGTCCGATATATTCCATCGTCACTTCCTACGATGAGCATATGTCTTTTTGATCGAGGGGATAGTTAACCGTAACCGAAAACGAGTTTGTATAACTAAACTAATGAGTGTTGAAAGTACGGGCACGATCCAGACGCCGGTACAGACCGTTACTCATCTGAGGCGGGGGTGGAAGATACCGTATGGTCGAAAATGGCCTCGAGATTGCCCGTATGTTCCTTGCGCTCAGTGAGGGCCTGGGCGATTACTACGAACCCACGAAGCGAGTCATCCTCCGCTTGGATTGGCTTGATAACTCCACTCGCCCAGAATGAGGACCTGTCTTTTCGACGGCACCAGTCTTCGATACGATATCCGTCATTCTCGGTCGCCTCCTCGATTGCGGTCCATGGCTCGTTGCGTTCGTCGAGATCTGTAGGAGCAAGAATAGAGACCTCTTCACCGAGGATCTCTTCGGTATCGTATCCCGTGATCTGTCTGGCACCCCTGTTCCAACTTATGATGTATCCATCGGGGTCGAGCAAAAAAAGCGCAAAGTCGGGAGTCTCCTCGACAAGCGCCTCGAACTTCGGGTCTAAATCCGTCTTTTCAAACGGATCTGTGCTATTAGCAGTCATAAACTTCCGAATCCGAAAACGTGTTTTTACTGCGCCTGGTGAAATACCACAACATCCTCCTTCATAAACTACGCCTATCAATCATCCGAGACCAACGATTCAATGGCTAACTATAGTCTTTTTATAGAAGAAAACGACGTAATAATGGTAGTATACTTAGGTATATCGTCGAATTACACTACGAACATCCATCTCGATTTGCGATCACTGCTTCGGGTCCGTTCGATAGTGAGGTACAATGCATCGAGGCTTATTAAATAGATCGTGTTCAGATACGCTGATTCCATGTGAAGGCAAAGGATCGGTGCTAGTCATCGGCAGTTTTCGTTCCGGCGTGTCTAAAATTATTTTTTGACAAAGAAGTTGGTCGTTTTATATCTTAAATTATAGTTTCAACACTGTTTCGATTTCCTCGTTTTCCGTATCTGAAATCGTGGTCGGTCGTTTGCGCGCCGTTTGCAGTGAGGTCGCACCATCGAGGAGAAACACCGTTTTCTTAATATTGTGTTTCTCCTATAGTGCGGCGAGGAGCGACTGAGCGAGAACGGAAATAGTGGCTGATTCAAGCGTGTATGGAGTATTTTGTGGGTCTCTGGATCGACAGCAGCATACAGTCAATACTGCTGGCTATTGAGGAGGATCGCGGTTTTATCAACCGCAATGTGATTCGGGCTCTGTGGATATTCGGGCTGTAGTTCGGCTTTATGAACGGTAGATCAAACACATCTAACAACAAATAGCTCAATTCTTAATATAGTATTTAAAAGTTATAATTTAGCGAGATAGTGCTGAATACCGGGCCTCATCAGTAGCTCCGGTATCGGCTCTGGGTCCACAAAAGCTGTACTCATCGACAGAGCTATGATAGATTCAAGATGGATCGATTGATCCCAGTGCTGGCCGGATAGCGGCTCGAAGTTCGTCGAGACTTCCGAAGTATTGATTTTCAACGGTCTTCCTGAACTGTCGCCAGCACGTTTCGGTTGGATTCAAATCAGGCGATCCTGCGGGAAAATATGCCACGTCGATGGCTGTCTCCTCAACGAAGTCCTTGATCTTGTTGCCGATGAAATGCGGCGCTTGATCCAGTACCATGATGAAGTTCTTGCCAGACTTTTCCTGAAGCGTTTGGAGAAACCCAACTGTGACTTCCTTGGTGAACGAATCATTACGAAAGTACAGGCGAAAGCCCACGGCTTTAGCCGTGGGATAAAGACGTGGGAAGGGGTCAACAACGATATTTGAGCTATTCACACCTCAGGGACGGAACGGCGTCCGAGGTGCCAGTCGCGCACGGGTTCGGCGTGTCACACAGCGTGTGTGACAATATCCGACCCGCACTGCGTGGTTATTTTTATATTGTTTCCCTGCATAATCTGTGTGTATGGGTGACACAATCACCTGTCCGGAATGCGGTGACGAGGCTGAATCGATGGAGGAACTCGAACAGGCACACAAACACGAGGTCCCAGAGTTCGAGGTGGAGGATGACGGCGGGTTCAATCTCCACGAGAACAAGGATCTCTTTCTCTGCAAAAGCTGCAAGAATCCGCTCGGAGTGCAACGTTAGCAACGGTCGTCGGAACGTTCCATAGCCGGTTCCCAGAGGATCCTTTTCTGTCGTCTCCAACAGCTGGAAGGGCCGGCACTAGTCGCCCGAATCCAAAACTGAATATCTATAAAGGATAGCAGCGCGAGTACCCCGACCCACCGTGGTCGGGGGTGAAGCGCGTCACAACACGAACTTTTAACAAGTCCCAAATCATACCAGAATACAGTGCAGTCGTCCAAACTCACCCAAACCTTGTCGTTCGGACTAGACATCCACACGGGGAGTGACGACGACCTGCAAACCGGCTGTCTCGAATCACGACGTATCCGCAACGAAACCAACCGCCTCGACCGACAAGGCGGTGACTGGAGTGACATCAAATCAACTGTCGTGGATAACGCGAACCACGTCAAAAACACCAGTCAACTCATCGTTGACAAGGCACTGGGGGAAATCGAAACGTACCACGACAACAAAGACGACGACTGGGGTCGGCCATACCCCTACATCGACGGGATGTACCCGATGGTGATGAACCACGAAGAAGGCTACCGCCTATTCCCCGAAGATGGTGGGTTAATTCGGTTCCGAGTCACGGCCACGAGAGGCACCCACCTCAAAGGTGAACTCCGTGGCAGCCCCGACCACTTCGACCGACTCCAGACAGCGTTCAACGACGATGAGTGGCGGGTTGGAACGGCTGAAGTTGTTCACAAACACGACGAGTGGCGGCTCCACGTTACCGTCACACACGAGACGCATCGAGTCGCCAACAAAGTCGATGCAGATACGATTGTTGGCGTAGATGTGAACGAGGACTGCATCGCTCTCGCTGCGATGAGTCGTGACGGCGCAATAAAGGACTCAGTAGTGTTTGAGTATCCGTCGGTGAAAGAACAGCGCCACGAGTTTTTCACCAAGCGAAAGCGGATGCAGAAAGCAGGACAGACCGCGTTCGAGACGGTCGTTCAAACTGAAGAACGCGACTATGTTCACGACTGTCTGCACAAAGTATCGCGTCGAGTAGTTGAATGGGTGTTGCAGTTCACGAACCCGCTTTTTGTCTTTGAAGACCTCAAAGACATGCGAGACTCCATCGACTACGGAACGCGAATGAACCGTCGCCTCCACTCACTGCCGTTCGCTGCACTCCAAAACATGGTGTCGTACAAAGCTGCGTGGGACGGGATTCCCTCTGACGAGGTTGACCCTGAGTACACGAGTCAGCGATGCCCGAGAACGGAGTGCCAGCACACTGAACGAGGGAATCGCCACAAGAAACGGTTCAAGTGCGAGAAGTGTGGTTTTCAAGACCACGCTGATAGGAAGGCGGCGGTGTGCGTTGTGCAGAACTGGTTAGACGAAGAAACTGGAAATGTGCCGTCTCTCAACAAGCTTCCCCGCGTGAAGAAGATGAGACGGGCGGCATCGGGGGCTGGTGGAGGCCCCGACTCTCACGGAGCAATTTACGCTTCGGGTGTTCACCGACACGGAACGTCGGCGCAAGACTCTCAGAGTCAAGCGCGAGAGGAATTAAAGACCGTTGCCTCAGCTGTGCAGGACTAAACACGGACGCCCCGCGCCACCGTGCGCGGGGTATTTCACACAGGAGGAGTGGTGGAACCTTCAGCGGTAGAAATCACCCATCTGGACAAATAAATCTGCGGCCGACTGCTGGGGCGCACTCTACTCCACAGAGTTTTGTACAGCCTTGGCACCCGAACAGACCGGAACATAGTATTCTATACTGGAATAACTGATATATATTACAACTAGTAGAAATTAAATACCACCAAGCGAATCCTGGAAACGTGATAAGTCACTCAACTGTGATGTCGGCACAGGTAACGAACAGAAACTGGTTGGCGACTGGTATCTTCGGAGGGGAATCGTATGACTCCTGACGATTCATTGTATTCCACGGCTGTCCGGCTGTCAGTTTTCGCAGCAGTATTGATACTCACAATCATGGCGGCCACGGCGGGGGTCGGTGCGATGGCGGGAAGTTCGAGCGCGCCGGTCGACGGATCGCTCTCGCAGTTGGATACTCAGGAGAAGACTGCGGATCTCTCGGTGGCTTCGACCGAGATAGACGTCGAGTTCCTCGGTACGGTCGAAGACGAACGGATGGTCACTGTCACGGCAAACGATGTGACCAGAGACGGTACCTTTGTTGACGGTGAGACGGTGGCATTCACCGTTGGTGACCAGGTAGCTGCAAAGACCACTGTCGAGAGCGGAACCGCCTCGGCAGAGTTTGACCCTGGCACGCTAAATATAGCCGCAAACCAGAGTTCCGAGGTCGGACTTGCCGGTGCCACAGTCTCGGAGCCCACAACGGTCACAGTTGTGCACGAGGCGGTCGACCTCGATGATGGCTACAATCTCGCCTCAGTGCCGCAGTCAGCGACACTCTCGGTCGAGCACGTCGCTGCGGTGAACGCCTGGGATGCCGAGAAGGGGACCTACGACACCGTCACAGATTTCACCTTCGAGTCCGCGCGGTCCCTCCACGGTGGGATCTACGTGGTCGCGAACGGCGATGAGGCGCGTCTCGGCTACACGTACACCGACGACGCCCCGGCTCCCGGGGTCGTCGAAATGCCTACAGGATGGAACTTCGTCGGTTCGAACTTCGCAATCGACAGTTCCAAAGAGGGCGATTCGCGCTCGCTCCAGACGGACCTTCCCGACGTCGATGCCGGGACGCTGACGGTGTTCGATGTCGAATTCGACTCACAACTCACTCCGAGCACAGAGATCGGTGCGTACCAGCCTTACTGGGTGTACGTCGGGTCCGACAGTGGGGTCGACCGGGCAATCGTCGATCCGCCGTACGACCGTGTGGATCGAACGGGAGTTCTCGCCGGTAGTGGGTCACAGAGTGCTCTCACGATTGAGAACAACGCGCCAGCAGTCGCACCTGCAGGTGAGACCATTACCATTCCGGCAGCGGTGACGAACACTGCTGATACCGAGCAGACTGGTGTCGATGTCGAACTCGTCGTCGCGGACCAAACGGTCGCGACGCAGAATGTAACCGTTGCCAGTGACGATAGCCAGACCGTCGAGTTCGTGGTCGACGCGAGCACGCTCGGGGCCGGCCCCGGTGAGACGGTCGAGCACACGGTTTCGACGCCCGACGATCAGGATACCGCGACGCTCGAACTGGCTGAATCCACGGACCCGATCATTCTCGACTCCGTTTCGAGCCTGCTTGACGATGCTGGAGATCCGCTCACTGACGACTCAATCATCGCGCTTAGCGCCGAGTCGACGGCGACCAATGGCGATGAAGATGGCAACGGCGATGCCGTCTCCTACCCCGACGAGGCGGACATCCCCGTCGTTGCTGTCGACGGCACTGTCGTCGGCGTCACTGGCCCCTTCGCGACGACTGGGACCAATTTCGCGGAGTATGGCAACGAGGAGTATCTGTTGAACCTCCACGACGAACTGCTCGGTGGAAGCGGTACCGTGCTTCACGATGAGGGCCATGGCCAGTACTACACCCTCGCGGACAACGGCGGTGACGATTTCCAGGCGTTTGCAGAGTACGCCGAGGAGAACGGCTACACCCACCAGGCGACGACGGATCTGGAGGGTGAACTTCCGGACGCCGATGCGGTCGTGATCACTTCGCCGTCGGAGGCGTACACTGACAGCGAACTCGACGCATTGAGCGACTTCGTCGACGATGGTGGTGTCGTCTTCCTTCACGACCAATCGGACTTCAGTGATTACGACGAGACGGCCAACCACAACGAGATTGCTGATGCGGTGAACGCCTCGTTCCGGTTCAACGACGATCAGGTGTTCGACGAGACGGCAAACGCCGGCAGTAGCTTCCTGCCGGAGACGACGAACGCCAACACCCAAGCGTTCCCCGAACTGTTCGTCGACCGAAGCGGCCTCGGCCAGGAACTCGAGACGTCAGAGAGCTACGAGGTCGAAGTCGTTAGCGTTGCTGATGGCGACACTGCAGACGTCAAGTTCCAGGACGGGACAGTCGATACGGTTCGCATTCTTGGGATCGACACGCCCGAAACCGGGTCTACGGACGAACGACTCGTGGAGTACGAGGGAATCGACGATGGACCGGCGCTCAAAACGAAGGCTGACAGCGCAAGTGCGTACGCGAAGGACACCCTCGAAGGCGAGACGGTCACACTCTCGTTCGACGATAACGAAGGGCTTCGCGGGAACTTCGGACGACTGCTCGGCGTTCTCGAACTGTCGGATGGCACCGTCTACAACGCCGCAGTGATCGAGGACGGCTGGGCGCGGGTGTACGACTCCGGACTCGAGCGTCACGACAAATATCTGGACCTCGAAGCGAGCGCGCGTGAGGCGAACCGCGGGATGTGGAACATCTCCGATCCGGCGGCCACACCGGAAGTCGGTGACGAGCCTGTCGAACAGTTGTTCTTCCCGGACCCGGTCGAAGTAACCGGCAGTGACGTTCCGGTTCGCTCGGAAGACGGCGACCCACTGGTCGCACTTGATGCCGAGGCAGGCGTTGCAGTCGTCGGCGGCCCGCTGATCGAAGAAGGCTTCGAGAGCGGGGAGGGTGGCCCTGGGACCGACGAATACGGTGCGTACCCGTTCATGACGAACGTGATTGACACCGTCGGAACGGGGACTGGCCCGGTCGTCGTTGACGGCGGTCACGGCCAGTTCGCCGCCGACTTCGCGGTCTCCGCTGAGGACACCGCATACTACATGCGTTATCTCGAGGGGCAATCGACGGCCGAAGATGAGTTCATTGGACTCGAAGCAACGACGGAGCTGACCAGCGAGGCTGGACCTGACTTGCTCACTGACGGCGGCGAGCCGGCAGCCCGTGCGCTGATCATCTCGACGCCGACGAGCGAACTGACTGCCGCCGAACGATCCCTGATCGACGAGTACACCGACGCTGGCGGGGCAGCCATCCTCGTCGGCACTGCTGCGGACACGGACGCGCTCGACAACTTCGACCCGTTGCTGTCCGACCTCGGGACGGACGTCGGCTTCACAGCGAATCCTGTCACCGATGAGACGAACAACCTCGCAGGCGATTCGGCTGTACCGACTACAGCTAACTTCGACGACGCGTTCCCGGGGCTGTTCACACCCGTCACTGATGACGGATCAACCACGGAACCGGTGACGAACGAGACTATCGACCCACTGGTGTTCGACTCGGCGTCGACGCTGCTGAACGAGAACGGCGAGCCACTCACTGACGAGTCGGTGACAGCCGTCTCTGCGAAGTCGACCGCGTACAACACCGACAGCGATGGAAACGGTGACGCCGTCTCGTATCCCGACGGAACTGACATTCCTCTCGCTGCGATTGACGGTACTGTCGTCGGGATAACCGCGCCGCTGGTCGGTGACGGCACCGACTTCGAGGCCTACGGTAACGACGAGTTCCTGTTGAACCTCTACGACGACCAACTCGGCGGAAGTGGCACCGTACTCCACGACGAAGGCCACGGTCAGTTCTATGACCGGAGTTCCTTCGCCACGTTTGCGAGTACAGCAGAAGCGAACGGCTACACTTATCAGGCGACGACGGACATCGAAAACGATCTCCCGGACGCCGACGCGGTCGTGATCACCTCGCCGGGAGCGTTCACGGACAGCGAACTCACCGCACTGACAGCGTTCGTTAACGACGGTGGCGTCGTCTTCCTTCACGATCAGTCGGACTACAATGACTTCGACGAGACAGCTAATCACAACGAGATTGCTGATGCGTTGGGTGCTACGTTCCGATTCAATGACGATCAGGTTCAGGACGACGAAAGCAACGACGGAGTCGAGTTCGTTCCGGTGACCGACGATTTCGACACCGAGGCGTTCCCTGGCCTCTTCGAACTTCGTAACGGGGGCGCGTAGACAGCGTGGCCATGTTCGGGTCAATTGGTGATATGAGTCGATGTCATCTCGCCAGATCTGATGCGTGTCGTCGGTGTAGAGACGGTACACAGGCCACACGCATCGCAATCGGTGCCGTCGTGGCTGTCGTCCTCGTCTCGCTTACGTTGCTCGGCGGGCCTGCAGTCGCGGCCGGTCAGGAGGCTCCCGGTGAACCAATCAACATCTACGGAACGGCCGAGGACGAGTCGGGCGCTCCGGTATCAGCGGGCGCAACGGTCTTTGCCATCGTCGACGACGAGGTTCAGGACTCGGTCGAGGTTTCAGGAAACGGTGCATTCGGTGGCCCCGCGGCCGGTGACGGCAAACTGACCGTCGACAGCGGTGCCGGTGAGGAGGTAGTGTTCACCGTTCAGTCCCCGAGCGGTCAACAGGCCGTCGAGAGCATCGAACTCTCGGACGCAGATGGAGTCGTCAAACAGGACCTGACGTTCCTCATCGACGACGATGAAGACGATCAGTCCGATGAGGACGAGAAGGAGCAGGCGGACGACGAGGAACCGGCTGACGAGGACGGAGACGACAGTGATGGGGACCAGGATGATGACGGTGCGGATGACACCAGTGGGGACGACGATGAGGAGAACCAGACTGGTGACGATAGCGACGACAGTGATAATAAGCAGGCAGACGAGGGCGATGAGGATCAGTCTGATGACTCTCCGGACGACAGCACAGAAGACCCGACGACCGAGCAGCAAACGGACGACGGAACGAGCGATGACGCCGATAGCGACCAGTCGGATACGATCCCCGGATTTGGGATCACCGTGGCAGTTATAGCGCTGCTAACGGTCGCATACGTCCGACCACTCGGAGGTGGGAATCGATAACGGCACTCGAACCAGTACCGGCCACGTTCGAGAGCGCGGTGCTGAAGCGACCTCGCTGACAGCCGAAACGGACGCTGGCGGTGAGTTCGTAGTATTATTTTTTGACTGCCTTGTTTACACTATCCGCTCCCGTGTCTGGTTTGCCGAACGAAACCGACGCTTCCCCGGTCGTAGCAGAACTCACCAGAACGCCTTCTGTTGACCAGTGCGTGCCGAACTGCTCACGGCAAAAAACACGTGCGGAACAGTCCTTTTAAAGTTCGAGCTCGGTCGCTGATTCGACCTCGAACCGGAGGACTTCGGGCTCTCCCGCGAGCAGGTCGGGGAGTGCCTCCTCGAACTCCTGGAAGTGGTCTGTCTGAGAGTGGGCCTCGAACGCGGCGTCGTCTTCGTACTGCTCGAAGAATCGAGCCATGTTTGGGTTTGAGACGTCCGTGGCGGCCTCGTACTCGATAATCCCGTCTTCCTCTTGTGACTGTTCGACGAGATTCTCGATCAGGTCGAGTGCATCATCGCGGCTCGCTGGGTCGAGTGGAAACGTCGCGTGTAGTACTATCATCCACGTATAGTAGGAAGGCGCTTCAGTATCAACCCATGCCGTGTTGGTGGCCGAATTACACTACCGGATCACAAAACGGAGCTAGCTACCGCGGTCAGGGAAGGTCGGGGACGCTACCCACGGTGGCTGATCTGGAAGGGCGGGTGATGGAGCGGGTTTTCCGATCCGTGGCCGTGTCTCACTCGATACAGCAACTCATCGTCGACGTATCACGCCGGAACGCCTGACAGGCCTGTTTGAACGCCTCGCTGAACGTCGGGAAGGGGTGGACAGTATCGATAATGTCGTCGACGGTCAGGCCGAACTTCACAGCCAGGGTGGCTTCCATGATCATGTCGGCGGCGCGGGAGCTGACCATGTGGACGCCAACAATCTCATCGGTCTCGTGGTGTTTGACTACCTGAACGAGGCCGTCGGTGTTTTTGACCACTTTTGCTCTGGGGACATCCGCCATCTGGACGGTTCGACACGAGCAGGTGCCGTGTTCGTCGGCGTAGTCGAGTTCGGTGATGCCCACCGAGGCCACCTCTGGACTGGTGAATACGACTTCGGGAACCGCACCGTAGTCGATAGTGGCCCCCTCGTTGTCTTCTCGTGGGCCGCTCGAACGGCCCGCGGAGCGTTGTTCCGCGTTGCCGAACGCGTTCCTGACAGCGTGGTTACCCTCCTTGGCGGCCACTGTCTCGAGTTCGGGGTCGCCGATGACGTCACCGGCCGCGTACACGTCGGGGTTCGTCGTCTGGAAGTACTCGTTGACCCGGACGGTGCCGTCGGTGGCAGTCTCGATGCCGGCCTCGTCCAACCCGGCGTTTGTACTGTTGGGCTGGACGCCAGTCGCGACAAAGAGGCTCTCGGCTGCGAATTCGCGAGTATTGCTGTCGATCACGGTCTCGACGGAGAGGCCGTCCTGTGGCGCTGTCCCGTTGACTTCCGGCGAGTGTACGCGCTGGAAGTCGGTACCGGTCTCCACCTCGATACCTTGCTCCCCGAAGGACCGTTGTATCTCCCGCCCCAGCAGGCCCTCCATGTCCGAAAGGACGTGCTCGGAACGCTGGAGGATAGTGACATCGACGCCAACGCGGTGGAGGATCTGCCCCCACTCGAGCGCGATGTATCCACCGCCGATGATGACGATGTCTTCGGGTAAGTCGCGCTCGTCGAGGATGGTTTCGCTGGTGTAGTACTCGACGTCATCAGACTGCGTCTGATGGGCTGACGAGCTTCGCTCGTCAACGTCGTCGAGGCCCTCAATTGACGGTACCCATGGTGAACTCCCGGTAGCGACGAGCGCCTTCTCGCCGGTAATCCGTACTCCTGCGTCGGTTCCATCGACGACTTCGATAGTCGGACCGGACCGTGTCCGGGTACTGTCTGCTCTCGGCTGATTGCCGGAGGAGTTACGCTCCTTGTTGTCGACCAGCCGTCCGTACCCCTCGTAGATATCGGTCTCGTAGTGGTCGGCGACGTCGACGTAGTTGGTCTGTCGGAACCGGTCGACGAGTTCGTCGGTACCGTCAAGTGCGCTAGCCCAGTCGACTGTCGGTTTGTCGCTGTACTGGACGGCATCGAACGGGTTCTCCCGAGCAGTGGCTGCGGTCTCGCCGACCGCGAGGAGGTGTTTGCTGGGGACACAGCCGACGTTCACGCAGGTCCCACCGATGGGTAGCCCCGTGTTCACCATCGCCGTCGAGAGTCCGCGGCGACTCGCTTCGGTGATGGCTGCGAAGGCGGCCGCCCCGCCGCCGAGAATCACGAGGTCATACGAACGGACGTTCTGAGTCATTACGCTTGATTTAGAATGCGAAGTAATTATACTGTAGAGTCCAAAGCAATGGAGTACGTAGGAGGCTACGAAGCTATGGCAGATCCAACCTCACAACCCGCTCCCACCTGCAATGTGGACGGAACCTGTTACTGTCCGCTAACCGGTGTCATCGACACGCTCAGTCAGAAATACGCGATGCAACTGATCAGTATCATCGGGGCTCACGAGTCACTCCGATTTGCGGAGATCGAGGACCATCTCGCGAGCGCCAGTACGTCCACCATCTCGAAACGACTCGATGAATTCGAGGACGCTGGTCTGATCTCTCGAACCCAGTACAACGAGATCCCCCCTCGTGTCGAGTATTCGCTGACCCGGGATGGTGAGGAAGTGAGCACTCGGCTCGAACCGCTTCTGGAGTGGGCCGCTGGGGGCGAGTGACGGCCGACGAGTGGACAGATGTGCGACTGAGCTGCATATCCGACCTGCTGTTAAAACGGTTCCACTCGTGTATCTGGTAGTAATGATCGACCAGTCATCCCACTCAACCCAGCCAGAATCGTCCGACTTACGCGATCTGCCGCCGAGTGCAAAGCTAGTCGCGAAGGTTCTCGAATACGAGGGCGATAGTACACAGGCAAGTCTCGCTGAAGCGACGCTCCTCCCGCGGCGGACCGTTCGCTCTGCGCTCACCCAACTCGAGGAGAACGACATCGTCACGTCACGGATCTCGTTTATGGATGCCAGACAGCGCATCTACACGCTCGAGTTGTACCAGGAGTGATATATTGTGTTCGCCGTTCACCTGGCAGTCGCCACGAGTAAGAGGCCACACGCTAGTTAGCGCCGTTCTCGGACCCACTCTTCGAGGGTGAATTCGTCGTATGACGTGCGTTCGGCGACCTCCCATTCGTCAGGATCCCAGTCCGGGAAGTACGCATCGCCGTCGTATTCGCCGGGCACACGGCTGAGCACCATTCGGTCGACGACTGGCTGGAATAGCTCGTAAATGTCTGCCCCGCCGATTACGTAGGCGCGACCCTCCCCGAGCGAGTCGACGATCCTGACTGCCTCGTCGACCCCTGCTGCGTGATGGGCCGACTCGATATCGAAGTCGGACTCTGATCGGCTCAACACGATCTGAGCGCTTCCCGGAAGGTCATCGCGCATAAAGCCGAACGTTCGTCGACCGAGAATCACCGGCCAGTCCGCGATCCGGTTCCTGTACTGTTGCTTGTCGGCCGGAATACTCGGCCACGGTAGTTGGTTGCCCCGTCCGATGACGCCGTTTGCTGCCACTGCAGCGACTGAAACGAGTTCCATATCGTATGTCCAATCAGTGGTGTTCCCTTAAAATCGCGTCGCAGGTTCACCGCAGTCATGAGCTCTCTGTGTCCAGCCCCTTGAGGCGAACTGACGGACGCGAGGCAAGCATCAGGATCGCCCCGGCAGTTCCGAGGTTCAGGTAAATTGTCGGCCGATCGAAGCTCACGGCCACCTCTACAACTACCCAGATCAGCATCGCGACGGCAACGCCGACGCCTGTGAGCCACCCCAACCAGCGTCGCGTGTATAGTGCGTAGCACACGACTGCCGGGACGACCCCAAACACGACGAAGAGTATGAACCCCGTGACGAGGAAGTCCCCGAATGGCGTCCCGTCGAGTGGGGCCGCTGAGAGGTCGACCATCCCTCCAGAGGGTGCCACGAGCAAGGCCGTGCCGCCGATCAATGCATGAACCGACAGCTGGCGGAGCACCGCCAGGAGCAGCCACAGGATAGCCGGACGGTCGCAGGTGGTCCTCAGAACGTGATGATCTCGTAGTCGTCGTCGACCAGCGAACGGACGCTGGGGTGACCGTCGTGGTCATCGAGCGTTACGACGCCCGAATCGGCGACGGCGTCCTCGACTCCGAACGCACCGGAACAGAACTCACAGGCGGCGGCGTCATCGCGGACGGTCTGATACAGGTCGTGATAGTCGCTGTCTTCGTCTTCGAGTTCGGGAACCCACTGTGTCCCCGCCCCGTCGAAGATTACCTCGACGTCGTCGCCGTCGGTCTCGGCGAACTCCTTGGCCGTTTCGAGACCGTTCACCAGTCGACCGACGTTTTCGTGGCCTTCCGTCCCTGCGAGAATGATAACTGCTGCTTTCGTCATTACGTCTTTTCCTACTGGTCGTGACGGTATATGTTGGATGTAGTCGTGTGAGGGAGATACGACTGCGAGCAAGATTTATATATCATCTTCAGCCCGTGTCAACAAGGATCAGTGCCTATGTCCCCGACTCACGGCTCACCGGGACAGTCAATCGCCGATCAGTGTGAGTGACCGCCGTTTCCGCGCTCGAACTGTCCCGAAAAGCCGCGCTGGACGACTTCGGACAGCGCCGGATGGATATGGATCGAATCACGGATGTCCTGAACGCTGCCAGAGCCGGCTTTCATCGCCACGACGACCTCCTGAACGAGGTTCGAGGCCTCCGGGCCCATGATGTGACAGCCCAGAATCTCCCCATCGAGATCGATGATCGCCTTCAGGAATCCATCGGCCTTCATCGCGCTGCCACGGGCCGTTTTGTCGTACTGGTACGTCCGGGTGGCGTACTCGCTGCCCTCTTCCCTGAGTTCTCCTTCGCGTGCACCGGCGCCGGCAACCTCTGGAGAGGCAAACACCGCAAAGGGCATCGCCGTGTAATCGACTGGTTCGAGTTCGGATCCGAAGATGTTCCGGGCGACGGCCTGCGCCTCGTGGTTTGCGCTGTGTTTCAGCAGGTACTCTCCGACGATATCACCGAGCGCCCACACTCCGTCGGCTGTCGTCCGGAGATACTCGTCGGTTTCGACGAACCCGCGGTCGTCCGTTTCGACGCCCGCAGCATCCAGATCGAGGAGATCCGTGTTCGGTGTCCGTCCCGCAGCGACGAGCAATTCGTCCCCGGTTACCGTTACGGACTCCTCGCCGACGACGCCGGGATCCTCACCGTACTCGTCGGGCCGAGCCTCGACAGTTACCGATCCATCGGCCTCCGACACCGCGGTGGCCGCGTGGCCGGTATGAACTGTAAACCGTTCGTCGTAGCGCTCGGTAAATGCCTCTGCGACCTCCTCGTCGGCTTCCGGCAGCAGCGTCGGCCGACGTCCGACGATCGTCACGTCGCTCCCGAACGTCCCGAAAAAGTGGCCGAGTTCCGCCGCAATGTAGCCCCCGCCAATGATGACAAGATGGTCCGGTGGGGTCTCTAGCTGGAGTGCTTCGGTGCTCGTCAGGTAGTCGACCTCCTCGATCCCCTCAGTGTCCGGAATTCCGGGCCGGGTCCCGGCGGCGATAAGCACAGTTTCGGCCCGGATTCGACTCCCCTCGTCGTTGCCGCTAACGATTTCGACTGTCCGTTCGTCGACAAATCTGCCTTCCCCCTCGTACAGATCGTGTTGATCGGACGAACGCAACCCCCGCTGGATCGAGTTCGAATCAGCCTGAACATCTTGGTTCACCTCGCGAACGATCTCCGAGAACTCGACGTCGGTAATTTCGGCATCGATATGAAACTCGGCGGCCCGTTCGATCGTTTCGACCATGTCCGCATGGTAAAGCAGCATCTTCGACGGGATGCACCCACGGTTGAGACATGTCCCCCCAAGTGGACCTTTCTCGACGATTGCGACTGATTGGCCCTGATTCACGGCGACGCTTGCGACATCTAGTCCCGATCCGGAGCCGATAACCAGTAAATCAACTTCATTCATATGGCTTCTCTGGGTGCGGCGTGATAATAATCCCCCGTGGCCGTTCGACCCATGTACACGTGCACTAGAGGGTAGTTACATCTGGACTGTTGGATGCCTTTTCAAGCGTCGTTCCCGATCCAGATAGTCGCTATCGTCTTGTCCGTCAGAACTCCTCGAAACAGGGGGGCGGGAAACTCTCCCCCCTTGGTTATTTGTCACAAAGGGTGGATATATAACTGTGATGTACGAAGTACTCGTTCCAGTCGATACAGACGAAAATCGAGCACTCCATCAGGCAAAACACGTTGCCCGCCTCTCGCGTACGGCCACGGAAGTCGATGTGACTGTACTGTATGTAACACCCCCTGACGAGTTCAAGAAAGCTGATACCGTGGAGTTTTCAGAAGTGGACGCGGCCGTCGAAGCGGCCGAGTATCTGGAAGAACAGAATATCCCTGTCAACCGGGTCATCGACAACGGGACCGTCTCCAGTCGGATCATGCATATGACAGAGGAGCGCGGTATCGACGAAATCGTCATGGGCGGACGAAAGCGGTCTGGAGTTGCGAAGATGCTTTTGGGGAGTACGGTCCAAGACGTTGCGCTTTCCGCAGAGGTGCCAGTCACAATAACTGGTGACGGAATGGTATTCGGTGACTCCATTGAGAACCTGCTCGTCCCCGTCGACACTGACACGGACCGAGCGCTGAAACAGGCCGAATATGCAACTAAGCTCGCTAGCAACCCAGAAGAGATCGACATAACAGTGCTGTACGTATTCCCGCATCAAGATTACAAGGGGGCTCCCGAGCACGAGTTCGCTGATGTCGACGCAGCCGTCGAGGCCGCCGTGCATCTGGAGGCCGAAGGATTCGCTGTCGAGCGGGTTGCAACCGGAGGAGAGGTCGCTGAGACAATTCTCGAACATGCTGACGACGCTGATGCCGATAGTATCGTGATGGGTGGTCGGAAACGATCGGGTGTCCAGAAAGTACTGCTGGGAAGCACGACGCAGGATATCTTCCTCTCAGCGGACCGGCCGGTCACGATCACCGGGTAGGGGAGTGAATTCATACAGATTGGGGGTGCCACGTTTCGACGGTGGCGTCGTCGACGGCTCGTGTGTCGACCATTTGCCCCGATAATATTGAAGGAGTAGGTGTGCCAAAATGCAACTAACAGACGTCACACCAAGATTGGCGCCCACGCCCAGAACACCGATCTCGATGGTCAGTGGGTAGGCATCTACCGTCTGGATGCTCGTCCGACCCAGCTGAATCGCAGCCTCAACGGTCTGTATCCTTTCGCTCCTGAGTCGGGTGATCGGTAACGAATACTTTCGTATCGTCTGGGACGTCCTCTGTAACCCACGAGTTCGCGCCGATACTGACGTGGTCGCCGACGGTAATCGCACCCAGCACCTTGGTCCCGGCCCCGATAACGACTTGATCACCGATGTCCGGGTGTCGCTTGTACCCCTTTTTTAACGCGTTTTCGTCGCTCTCGTGTTCCTCGAAGTGCAGTGCTCCGAGTGTTACGTCTTGGTAGATTCGTACCCACTCGCCGATGGTCGCAGTCTCACCGATGACGACGCCAGTCCCGTGGTCGATAAAAAAGTAGTCGCCGATCTCGGCACCGGGGTGGATGTCAATCCCAGTCTCTGTCTTCGCGTATTCGGTTAGCTCCCGGGCGTACTCAGTCGCCCCGGTATCGTAGATGGCGTGAGCGACCCGCTGGACCAGGATCGCGAGGAAACCGGGGTACGACCGGATAATCTCCATATACGTCTTGGCCGCGGGATCGCCCTTGTACGCCGCCTCGATGTCCTTTTTGAGTCGTGCACGGATCGACGGGAGACGATCGATGATGACGGCGACCCTCTCCGCAGGGTCGGTGTTCGCGTACGGCCTGATTCCCGCGAAAAAGAGCCCACCGAGTTCGTCGAGGTGACTCAGTACTGCGAGTTCGTTACGGACCAGATTGGTCGCGTTCCAGCATGTGGGAAAGAACAGCTCCTTCAGAATCTCGACCTCTCTACGTCGGTGCTCCCGCTCAGGAAACTCCATCTGTGTGTGGGTCGGGAACGGGTCAGTGTCGGCCTGATAGGCGCTGGACAACTGTTCGTGCGTGTCGCCAGTGTAACTGTATTTCATGATTAGTTGTTGTCGCTCCCAAAGCAAATAATTACAGATGAGGGCGGACGCTATCGAGAATCAAAATCGGGGAGTTGCCATCCTTTCTGGATCGGGAATAGCTATTTCTATTTGGACTCGGTATGTATCACCCATGAGTAAACAGTGTTACTTCTGTAACGGCATCGTCCTGACGGCGGAGACCTCTGATCTCCTCCTGCGGGACCACGGTGATCATGAGGTGTACATGCACGAACGCTGTGCACGGGGCCACAACATGATCGAATCGGGCCGGGATTCAAGCGGGACTGTCGAAATAACGTGTCCCGTGTGTAGCGCTGTGGAAAAGCGGTGATCGGGCTACTCTGTCATACTAGAGTTCGGTGTAGACCGATCCGGAGAACCCAAACTATAAAACAAATTTCATATCACGGTTGCGTCGTCACTGCGGGCGCGAGCAGTATCGTTGCGAGATACCGAAATTCGTTGCTGAGAAAGATTCAGTGGTATGAACGAGCCCATCGATCGGGCGTGTCAACGAGAATTACGGAAGATCGACATCGACACCCGACTGCAGGCTCGCACTCTTGACGGTGTTGTACATCAGCATCGCGATCGTGAGCGGCCCGACGCCGCCTGGCACCGGCGTGATCGCGCTGGCCTTCTCTTTGGCGCTCTCGAACTCGACGTCGCCGACGAGTTCGTACCCTTTCTCGGTGTCAGCGTCGACGCGATTGATCCCGACATCGATCACCGTCACGCCCTCCGAGAGCATCGATCCGTCGATCATTTCGGGGACACCGGCCGCAGCGATGACGATATCGGCTCTCCGCGTCTTCTCGGCCAGATTCTTCGTCCGGGAGTGACACACTGTCGTTGTCGCATTCCCACCGGCTCCATACTGGATGAGCAGGTTCGCCATCGGTTTGCCGACGATGTCTGACCGACCGACGACGACAGCGTCTTTCCCCTCCGTCTCGATCCCGGATTTCGACAGGATCTTTTGGACGCCGTGTGGCGTGCACGGCTTGTAGCGTGCGTTGCCAGCGACGAGTCGACCGACGTTCTCGGGGTGGAACCCGTCGACGTCTTTCATCGGGTCGATGCGCTCGAGGACCTCACGCTTGGGGATGTGATCGGGGACGGGCATCTGGACGAGGATGCCATGGACCGTCGGATCCTCGTTCAGACTGTCGATCGTGTCGAAGAGGACTTCTGCGGGCTCGTCCGGATCGATCTCGTGGTGGAAGCCCTCGATGCCGATCTTTTTACAGGCCTTCTGTTTCATCGAGACGTATGTCTCGCTGGCCCCATCGTCGCTCATCAGCACCGTCGCGAGTCCCGGTGTTACGTCTTCGCTCGCGAGCGTCTCGGTGCAGGCCGTTACATCGGCCGTGATCTGGTCGGCAATCTCGTTGCCGTCGATTATTGTGGTCATTGTTTGGGTGGTGTCGCTGTCGGCGAGGCAGTATCCGGTGGCACGGTCGAAACTGATAGGCAATCAGCTCCCGGCTTGCTGTCCAGCGTTCGCTATCTTACTCGGCACCATGTATTATAACCGACACTGTGGAATAGTCCACCCCTTGAAATAACGTCGGTTATTGAGCCGATCGGCCATCGGCGGAGCGGCGATGAAATCTCGAAGTATGCGGCGTACGCAAGGTTTTTGTCCGGATCAGCGCTTGTGGTACACAGGCACATATTTGAGAGAAAACTATCTCTCAACATAAAATTATAAAAATGGATAACATAGATATCGTTACCGACGAGATATCGTTCGTCGAGACCGCGAGGTCGGCACCGGTCGGTGCTCGCGTTCCGATCGAAGTGCGAGTCACAGTTTCAGACCCGTTCGAGGCGTACCGTCGTGCGCGTGACAGTAATACTGATGGCTTCTACCTGGAAACGACTGGCGGGCAGTCGGGATGGGGCTACTTCGGTGTCGATCCAGTCGAACGAGTCGAGGTCAGTCCGGAAATGGCGGACAGCAGCGAGAACGGAAGTGGGAGCATCGAGACTATCGATGAGCTCCTCAATCGGGAGCAACTAGTTCGGGGCAACTGCGACGTTCCGTACCCCTGCGGGGCGTTCGGCTGGCTATCCTACGACATCGCTCGGGAACTGGAGGAGCTACCGACGACAACGGTCGCCGATGGACTCCCCCGCCTCCAATTAGGGGTCTTCGACGTTGTCGCAGCCTGGACGGAACCCCGTGATGGCGAGACTGAACTGCGCGTGACAGCGTGTCCTGTTGTCGACGGGGACCTCGCCGAGGTGTACGAGAACGGTCTGGAGACCGCTCGGACGCTCGCCGAAGATGCGCTTCACGGTGACAGGCACATCCAGGCACAGCCGATGGCGATGAATCAGGCAGCCTTCGAGAGCGAGTGTGGCGAAGCGGCCTTCGCCGACCGAGTCCGCCAGATCAAACAGTATGTCCGTGACGGTGATACGTTCCAGACGAACGTCTCCCACAGACTGACCGCACCGGCGGCGGTCCACCCGGTCGAGGCCTACGACGCCGTCCGACGAGTGAACCCGGCACCCTACTCTGGACTACTCGAATTCCCCGGTGTCGACCTCGTCAGTGCGAGCCCGGAGCTGCTATTGGACGTCGATGGTGATCAACTCCTGACCGAACCGATCGCGGGAACGCGCCCCCGCGGCGAGACCCCGGCAGCCGACGAGGAGCTTGAGGAAGACCTCTGTAGTGACGAAAAAGAGCGGGCGGAACACGCGATGCTCGTCGATCTGGAGCGTAACGATCTCGGGAAAGTAAGCGAGTACGGCACCGTCGATGTCGACGAGTACCGCCGGGTCGATCGGTACTCCGAAGTCATGCATCTCGTCTCCCTTGTCGAGGGGCAATTACGTGACGAGGTGAGTATCTCTGACGCCGTTGGGGCCGTCTTCCCCGGTGGGACGATCACCGGCGCACCGAAACCGCGGACGATGGAGATCATTGACGAGGTCGAGCAAACACGGCGCGGTCCCTACACCGGTAGTATCGGGGTCTTCGGGTTCGACGGGAAGGCGACGTTGAACATCACGATCCGGACTCTGGTCCACTACGAGGGAGAGTACCGGCTCCGAGTGGGTAGTGGGATCGTCCACGATTCGCATCCGGAGGCAGAGTACCGAGAGACGCTCGATAAAGCGCGGGCACTCGTGACGGCCGTCGACGAGGCGCTCGGCGAACACGGCTCGTTCTCCGTCGAATCCACTACCGATCCGATGGAGGGGACCTGATGATACTCATCATCGACAACTACGATTCGTTCGCCTACAATCTCGTGCAGTACGTCGGCGAATTCGATGACGTTACCGTTCGGCGAAACGACGCGATCGACATTGCAGGCATCCGCGAGCTCGATCCAGAGGGGATCATTGTCTCTCCCGGCCCCGGCACACCGGCCGATGCAGGCGTCTCGGTCGATATCTTCGCAGAAACGACGTACCCGGCGCTGGGAGTCTGTCTGGGTCACCAGGCCCTCTGTGCCGCCCACGGTGCACCCGTCGGCCACGCACCGGAGGTCGTACATGGGAAATCTTCAGAGGTCCGCCACGACGACACGGCACTGTACGACGGTATCGACGACCCCTTCGAAGTCGGCAGATATCACTCTTTAGCCGTCGACGACGAGGATCTCCCGGGCGTGTTGACCGAGACCGCACACACGAACGATACAGAGGGGATCGTCATGGGCGTCCAGCACGTCGACAGACCTCACATCGGGGTCCAGTTCCATCCCGAGAGCATCCTCACCGACGCGGGCAAGCGTATCGTCGAGAACTTCTGTACCAACATCGCGAGTGCGTAGGCGTCGAACCAGCCCTGTCTGTCTAGTCCTCTTCTGGTGGGTCGATATCGTGGTGCGCCTGAATCGTCGGCAGTCGATCGAGCACACGCCTAATCAGCGACGTGTGGCCGCGTTCGTGGCGATACCAGGTGACGGTTAACCCGCCCACCGCAACAAGTGAGATGACAGCGAATGGACCTCCGGTGAGGACAGCGAGCGCCTGCAGCGTTTCCGCGCCGCCGATCGTCAGCACCGCCACAGCGACCGTCCCCTGTAATACGCCCCAGAAGACGATATGGCTGGTCGACGGTGACACGCCGCGTCGGGCCGACAGGATCGAGACGACGAGCGTCGACGTGTCCGCCGAGGTAGTCATGAACACCAGAATAAGCGCCAAGAAAAGGAACATCAGGAGCTCACCGAGCGGGAGCGAGGCAAACAACGGGAAGCCGGCGACGGCCTCCGACCCACCGCGTGCTGCGATTGCGGCGAGTACGTCGGCCTGTCCGGAGTGCTGAACGAACAGTGCCGTCCCGCCGAGTAGCAGGAACCAGACGATCGTCGCAGCCGAGGTCGCGATCACACTCGTGAACACGACGGTTCGAACCCGCCGGCCTCGCGAGAGTGCGGCGATGAACAATCCGGCAAAGGGGGCCCAGGAGAACCACCACGACCAGTTCCAGACGGTCCAATTGGCGACCCACTCGTCCCCAATGTGGAGACTGAGTGGGGCGAACTCGGCAACGTACGTCCCCAGCGCCGCCGTACCGCGCTGGACGATGAAATCACGTGGCCCTACGGCGACGATGAGGAGTGCAAACAGAGCAAACAACACGATGTTGAGTCCTGCGATCCGCCTGATACCGCGATGGATCCCGGTGACGCTCGAAATGACGAAGATCAGCGTCAGCCCGCCGACGAACAGGATCGGTCCGAGTTCGCCCATCGAAACGTCCCACTGGTAGTCGATGCCAGCGAGGAACTGCTCGCTAACCAGCGCCACCGAGGTAGCGATGCCCCCGATCGTCGCAAACACGGCGAGCGTGTCGACGACTTTGCTCCACGGGGAATCGAGCCCATCGATCCCGAGAAACGGGGCGAGAATCGTCGAGACGCGAAGCGGTGCGCCGCGGTTGAACACGAAGTAAGCGATGGGGATGCCGATGACGGCGTAGGCGCTCCAGGCGGAAACGCCCCAGTGAAAGAGACTGTACACGAGGGCACTGTCGATAGCGCCACCCGACTGGGCCGCAGCATCGAAGTATGGCGGTGGACTCTCGTAGTGGAAGAGCGCCTCTGCCGGCCCCCAGAACACCAGTCCAGCGGCGATACCGGCGGTGAAAATCAGCGTGAAATACGTGGGATACGTGTATGTCGGCTCCGTCTCGGACCCGCCGAGCTTGATATCACCCCAGGGTCCGAGCAGGAGGAAGAAACAGTAGCAGACGGCCAGAAGCATCGCAGCGAGAAACAGCGGCCCGCCGTTTTGCAGGACCGCCGTTGAGACGCCCGATACGGCCGCCGTTGTCTGTGCCGGAAGGGCGATTTGCAGGCCAAAAAAGAGGGCGAACGTCGTGACCGGGACGAGCAGCGCCACGGGTTCGTTCCGGGAGAAAAACTCCGAGGCAGCGTTCCGAAGTTTCGTCTGACGAACCCGGAGGAGAATTTCAGCCGCCGATGTCTCTTCGGCGTCCGACGAGTATGGAATGAGCGCGATGTATCCGAGTCCCGAACTGAAGAACACGAGTGACAGCGAGAGCCACGCCAGACCGGTCACCGCGCTTCCAACGAACGTCGGAAAAAAGAACCCCGCGAGGATCACTGCGCCCGAGGTTACACATAGTGGTATCAACAGTCGGGCGACAGTTGCCTCGATACCACGGGTGTTGGAAGCAGCCACATTTCGACGCTATGTAACGAATACGTATATTACTACCCCCAATACGGGTCAGTCGGCCGTATCGGCCTCGCTGGGGTCCTCTGGCTGCACCTCGTCAGTGCCAAGCAGTGTCTGTGACTCTGCCCCCTCGAGTACCGACTGGCCGAGGAGCCGACCACCGATCGATCGGGGATTGATGACCTCATCGACGCCGACGGAGCGGAACTTCTCGATGTGTTTTTCCTGTGTTGCCGCCGCGACGATACGGATCTCGGGATCGACGTTCTTTGCTGCGATAACTGCCAACACATCTTTTGCGTCGTCGTTGCTGCCGACGACGACCCCGCTTGCGGTGTCTACGCCTGCGTCTTCGAGGACACTCTCGTCGGTTGGATCGCCGGTAAGCAAATTCAGGTCGTCGTGTCCCTGAAGTTCCGCGACGACTTCCTCATCTGGTGTTACCACGACGACTTCCGTCTCGTCAGTCAGTTCGTCGAGGAGCGATTCAGTGACGTCGCCATATCCGAGGACGACCACATGGTCCTCGAGAAGTTTGAGTTCTGATGCAGTCATGACTCCGACCGCTTTCGCCATTCGCGATTCGATAGCTGGACCGATGAGCGCACCTACGGCAACGGTAAACGCGCCGGTGCCAAACATGATGATCGAGAGCGAGAACCATCGGGCCTGGGCTGTTAGGGGTGTGATATCGCCGTATCCGACGGTGGCAATCGTGACGATAACGTAGTAGAGCGCATCGCTCCAACTGTTCAGTTCGAGGAACTGGTTGCGGAGCCCATACGCGCCGACGGTCCCGTACAGGACGACGCCGAAGATTGCCGACAGTGACGCGATCTGTAGCGGAGAGAGATCGATTCCCTGATCGAAGCGCTCTCGATTACGGAGCAAGAGCGGATACGTCACGGCGATGGTCAGAATCAGTGGGATGTCCGTCGTTTGTACCGTTGTGAGAAGGAGCGCCAAGAGTCCGGGAACAACGACGATTGCGCCCCGCCACGCGAGATGCTTCCGTCGCTGCAGGCCAACCGTTACGATGCCGAGAACGAACGCGAACAGGACGCCACCGAACCGTGCGAATCCCATCGGTACGTCGACAACTGCGGTGAGGGGCCCGTTGAGTGTCAGCGTGGCCTGGCTGAGATTCGACAACCCCGTCACGAACGCGAGTAGTGTGACGATGCCGGTCAGGATCACTGTGGGCTTGGCACCGGAGAACTCGCCCCATTCGACGAACGGGACCCTCTCGACATGGTAGAATACCTCGTCCAGCGCCGGTTCAGAGGGTCCGTCTCGTGCGTCTGCCACAATCATACTGTTATACTACTCGATATAAAAAGACACGCGTCAGTGAGTAGAGTGAAACATCAGGCTCTCATACCGAATCAATAATGTCCCGACAACAGCGACCGACCGCTAACGGGCGGCAGTCTATGTACCGAAGACACCGAGCGACTCCACTATCCGGTGGGTGTCTATGAACCCAGCCGTCCTGTTTGGCCTGGGAACGATGATCGCATGGGGGTTCTGGATCGCGTTCGGCAGCGCGGCCTCAAGCACGATGGATCCGGAAACGGCGGCCTTCATCTCCTACGCGACCGCTGCTGTCGTAACGGGCATCTACGCGGTCGGTACCGACGCATCCTTCGTCGTCACGAATCGAGGGATCCTCCTCGCGGCTGCTGCTGGCATCGCAGCGGCGGTAGGCGTCGTTTCGACGTTCGTCGGTACGACAGTTGGTTCGACAACCGTCGTCTCGACGATCGGAGGAATGTACTTTATCACCGCTGCTGTGATCAGCGTCGTCGCCTTTAACGAGCCGATAACGGGCACGAAGATAGCGGGTATCGGGCTGGCGGTGGCGGCTATCTTGATCATCAACCAGTAGTCCCAGTGCGGAACACCGATCTAACACAAATGGTTAGCAGCGAAGCAGGATATGCGAGAGTTCCCGATAGCGACCGGGATTTATGACGAGTGGCGAGGTACGAGTCGCTAGATGAAGCGTACTATCAGCACTGACGATGCACCGGTCGCAGTGGGCGCGTATAGCCAGGCGACTACGAACGGCGATATCCTGATCACTGCTGGCCAGTTGCCACTGACCACAGACGGCGAACTGCTCGACGACGAGTCGGTCGGCGACCAAACGCGACAGTGTCTGGAAAACGTCGCGGCGATTCTCGAATCCGAGGGACTTTCGCTCGAGGACGTCCTCAAGACGACCGTCTTCCTCGACGACATTGACGACTTCGATGCGTTCAATGAAGCCTACAGCGAGTTCTTCGAGGTCGAACCTCCTGCTCGGAGTGCGATCGGTGCAGGTGCAGTGCCGAAGGGCGCCGCCGTCGAGATCGAAGCGATCGCGTCGACAGAATAGCGCTCGCAGACTACCGCAGTTCCATCTGATCAGCCCGCTCGGCGGCGAGATCAGTAAGCTCGTCTACGCTGCTCTCCGAGCGGTCGGCGAGAACACGCAGCAACATTCCGAGGTGAACTGCCGCAGATTCCCGTAGTTCCTCTGCTGTTTCGGTATCGTTCCCGAGATAGTACTCGTGGCGGCCGTCTTCGTGGACAATCCCCGTGTAGACAGACCGCAACTCTTCCTCGGTGAGTGCCTCCGACGCCTCGTCTTTGACCTCCTCGAAGTGTGGATTCGTCGTCACGGTTTGGGTAATGGCTTGCTCATTCAAAGAACCTCGACCTTCAGCGTGGCCTATCCGACGGCGTCGTATAATTTATATGGTCATTCGAGGATGGTGACCAACATGAACCCGAACAGATTGTTCTAATGACAGTACAGCGGTAGTGTCGGGATTTTTACGCCGTCAGTCGATACCCGTTGTTATGTCACAAAATGACAGTGACCCGAACTGGTCGACAGCTGTTCGGATCTCGACCGAGTGCCGGGTCGCTGCCGAGCAGTTCGTAACTGCGGCCCAAAATGCGGCCGATTCTGCCCAGGTCATCGAAACCGGACCGACAGGAATTGTCGCATACACACCGCTTGTCATGATTACCCGCGAGGGCCGGACAGCCTTCTACGGCGACCCACAGCCGTCGGTCGTCCGAGAACTTGTCGAAACACTGGAAAGTGGTACGCTGCCGACAGACGGTGCCGATGCGGTCGTCGACCACGACCCGGAAGCGACATCGCTTCCGATGCCCGACGATGGGCCCCTGGCGGTCGGGCTACGCACGGTACTGGGGCCCTGTGGCTGGATCGATCCGCTCGGTCCGGACGAGTGGTCGTTCGTCTCTGACGATCGGACGGCTGCCGAAGCGACCGACGCCGGACTCCTCGGACGAGGGCGCGGTGACACGGCTACCGACGATCCCGTCGCGGATGTCTGGGAGACTGCACGCGAGGCCGATGGCGAGCCGGTCGTCGTCGTCAACGCGAACGAAGCAAGTACCCTCCCCCGGAGTGACGATACGCTGCTTGACGGGGCACCGATGGCCGTCCTTGATGGGCTAGCAGCTATTGCGGACTACGTCGGCGCCGAGGACGCGGTGATCCTCCTGAACGAGGACGACACCGCACTGCAAGACCGCCTCCGCCGGGCCGTAGACGCGGCAGCAGGGTCTTTGCCTGTGGTTCCACAGCTGGTTGCGGGTCCGGACGAGTTCCGAGCGGGTGAACCAACTGCGGCGATCGAGGCCCTCGAAGGGGCCGACCGTATCGAACCACGCCTCCAGCCGCCCTCGCCGGCAAAATACGGTCTCTACGGTCGCCCGACGGTCGTCCACTCGCCACGGACGGTCGCACAGGTCCAGCGGGTAATCGCACGGACGGACAGTGTCGACCCCGACTCGTCCGACCCCGGCACTCGAATCGTCACCGTCACTGGTGACGTGGCTGATCCGGCGACGATCGAACTCGGATCTGCCGCGAGCCTCGATGCAACACGCGAGGCAGTCGACCTCCCAAACGGATTCAAGATGGCCTGTGTCGGCGGAATCCTCGGCGGTATCACGAGGGATCTCGATGTTGCGCCAACCGCTCAGTCGCTGCGAGCCGCGGATCTGGGCACCGACGGCGTGGTCGAACTGTTCGACGACGACCGCTGTGCGGTCGCGACCGTCGGCGAACGCGCACGCTTCGCGGCCACAGAAAACAGCGGTCGGTGTGTTCCCGGTCGAGAAGGCACCAAGCAGCTCGCCGAGCTCCTGCGTGATATCTACCAGGGTTCGTTCGAGACCGACAAGATCCAGGAACTCGGACGGGTGATGCGCCGGTCGAGCAACTGTCAGATCGGGGCCCACGCACCCCGACCCGTGACGACCGCAATCGACGAATTCGAACCGGAGTTTCGCGCGCACATCGACGGCCATTGTCCGAGCGGCACCTGTACGGAGAAACTATGAGTAGCGACAAACCGTTCCCGGGAGTCCCAGACCTCGTCGATCCCCAGCCCGAAACACCGGTGACCAGCGAATTCGAGACGGGGACCGCCAACGATCCGGATGTCGGCACTGACGACACCGATCCGTCGACACTCATAGTCGACGGCAACCCTGTCACCGTAACGCCGGGGTCGACGATCATCGACGCCCTGGAGCATCTTGACGACGAGATTGTCAGCGTCGACCCGGGTGCCGAGGGTGTCGAAGACGACGCCGACATTCCAGCGCTTTGTTATTACGACCGTGATGGAGACTGTAGCGACGAGAGCGGCCCGCGAAGCACCTGTCGCACCTGTCTGGTCGAGACCGAGGACCACGGAATGGTCCCATCGTGTTTGTTCCCGGCGCTCGACGGTCTGGAGGTTTCGACCGATACGCCAGACGTCGAGGAGGCCCGAAGCGTCAACCTCGATCTCGTCCTGTCGAATCACAATCTCCGGTGTACGACCTGTAACGGGAACGGCCGGTGTGAACTGCAAGACGCGGCGATCAGCGAGGGCGTCGATCACCCACGCTACGGTGTCTTCGACGAACGCGACCAGTACGAACCGATCGACGACACCTCCTCGTTCATCCAGATCGATCGCAACAAGTGCATCCTCTGCAATCGCTGCGTCGACGCCTGTAACGACGTCCAGGTTGAGGGCGTGCTCCGGATCGAAGGTCACGGCGAGGACACTCGGATCGGGTTCCAGTCCGAGGCCGAGACGATGGATGACTCGGAGTGTGTCTCCTGCGGGCATTGTGCCACGGTCTGTCCGACGGGGTCACTCACCGAGAAGGGGATCGGCGGCCCGGCGACACTACCGCTCCCGGGATTCACCCAGCGCAACTCCATCGGGAAGATCATCGAACACGAGGACGCCGAGACGATCGACGACACGTCTGCGCCCAACCGGACCTTCGGCGCCGAGGCGGGCGCAGACGAGAAACAGGGGCTCGCGAAGTTCGCGTCGGCGGCCAAGCGCCGCGCCGGCGACCTGGCGAACGAGTACAGCAAGAAAGCGTTCCTCGCCGGCGAACACACCGCCGAGAGCATTGCTGCGAATACGCTGTCAGAAGGCCGGCTGTTCGATATCGCCACGGACGTCAGTGACTACCGACTGAGCAAGATCGACAAGCATGAGACGACCTGCGGCTTCTGTGCGGTTGGCTGCCGGTTCGAGATGTGGGGCAAGGACGGCGACTCGCTGGGTGTCGTCCCGGTCGACGACCCCGACGACGCACCCGCGAACAACTACTCGACCTGCGTGAAAGGGAAATTTGGCCACGAATTCTCGAACAGCAAGAAGCGGATCACGAAGCCGATGGTCCGTACTGACGACGGCGAACTCGAACCGACGAGCTGGGACGACGCACTCGATTACGTCGCAGAGCAGCTCTCGAGGATTCAGGACGAACACGGCGTCGACGCGGTTGGCTGCCTGGCCTCCTCGAAGGGGAGCAACGAGGAAGCGTACCTCGTCCAGAAGTTTGCCCGCCAGGTGCTGGGAACGAAGAACATCGACAACTGCGCGCGGCTCTGTCACTCCTCGACGGTCGCCGCCCTCCAGCAAACGCTTGGCTACGGGGCGATGACCAACCGGATTAACGAGGACATCGGCGAGGCCGATGCCTACCTCATCAGTGGGTCGAACACCACGGAGTCCCACCCGGTGCTCGCGACCCGCATCAAGCAGAACGTCCAGGATGGTGCAGATCTCGTCGTCTTCGACCCCCGAAAAGTTGGCATCGCCGATCACGCCGACCAGTACACCCGGACGAACTCCGGCTACGACGTGGCGTGGCTCAACGGGATAATCCGGTACATCATCGAGCACGACCTCCACGACGAGGCGTTCATCGAGCGCAACACGAAGAACTTCGACGCCGTCGCGGAGAAGGTCACGGCGTTCACGCCCGAGAAAGTCGAAGAGCTTGCCGGTGTTCCGCCGGAGGAGCTCGCCTCGGCCGCCGAGACCCTCGCGGAGGCCGACAGCGTCGTTTTCGGCTGGGCAATGGGAATGACTCAGCAGAGCCACGGTACCCAGAACCTGCTCGCAATGGCCGATCTCGCGCTGGTGCTCGGCCAGCTCGGCAAGCCTGGTGCCGGACTCTCACCTTTCCGGGGCCAGAACAACGTCCAAGGTGGCGGCGGCGACATGGGGACACTCCCCGGAAGTCTCCCCGGCTACCAGGACCCGAGCGACGACGAAGTCGGCGAGAAGTTCGCCAAGGTGTGGGGTGAGCGCCCACCAGAAGAGCCGGGCCTCAAAGTTCCCGAAATGTTTTCCGAAGCCCACGAAGGAAACTTCCGTGGGATGTACGTCGTCGGTGAGAACCCCGCACTCTCGGAACCGGATATTCAGCACGCCGCAAAGGCACTCGAGAAACTGGATTTCCTCGTCGTTCAAGACATCTTCATTACCGAGACAGCCAACCACGCAGACGTGGTCCTGCCGGCGGCGACATCGCCGGAGATGCACGGCACGTTCACCAATACTGAACGTCGTATCCAGCGAGTCCGGCCGACGGCTGACCCGCCCGGGAAAGCCCGCCAGGACTGGGAGATCACACAGCAACTGGCCGACCGACTGGGCTACGAGTGGGATTACGACCACCCCAGCGATATCATGGAGGAAATCAACTCGTTAGCCCCGATTTACGGGGGCGTGAACTACGATCGCCTGGAAGAAGGTGACCAACACGGCCTCCAGTGGCCCTGCTGGGACGAAGACCACGATGGGACGCCGTACCTCTACGACTACGAGGACGGCAACTTCAATTTCGAGGACGGCAAA
This sequence comes from Natronoarchaeum sp. GCM10025321, assembly GCF_042663585.1. Classification (NCBI taxonomy): domain Archaea; kingdom Methanobacteriati; phylum Methanobacteriota; class Halobacteria; order Halobacteriales; family Natronoarchaeaceae; genus Natronoarchaeum; species Natronoarchaeum sp. GCM10025321. Next base: position 234,958 of record NZ_JBHTAN010000001.1, on the reverse strand, counting down.
GCGCGGTTTGTCCCGGCTGACGGCGGCCATCCGGGCGATATTCCTGACGAGGAGTACGCGCTGACGCTGACGACAGGACGGGTCCTCTACCACTGGCATACCGGCCAGATCACCCGCCGTGTCGAGGGCCTGATGAGCCACGTCGGCGAGAGCTTCGTCGAAGTCAACCCAGAGACTGCCGACCAGGTAGGTATTGACGATGGCGAGTACGTCCGTGTCGAGTCCCGGCGGAGCGATATCGTCGTGAAGGTACAGATCACCGACCGCGTCGGCCCCGGCACGCTGTTTATCCCGATGCACTTCGCGGCCGGGGCGGTCAACAAACTCACCGGAGAGACCTTCGACCCGACGGCTGGCATCCCCGAGTACAAAGTGTCGAGCGTCCGCATCGACCCCATCGGCCCGGAGACGGACGAGACGGTCCTGAAGACACCGGACGCCGGTAGGGGGAGTGTCCCCGGCGACGACTGACCTTGCTAACTCTCTCGGCGTGACGATAGCCGCCGCTCCGGTATGACGACCCGGCGAAATTGGTGCCCAAACAATTCCTTGTTTCCTTTCGACATATTCGGCGGATTATCTCCTGTATTTCACACTGTTAATACTGTTAGCCGAGGCCTCACAGGGTGGCACTTTCCACGGTCGTCAGAGGATTTATATCTCGTTTGCCACTTGGTATCTATAATGGATTCACGGGAGCGACACCCCGATCACGGATACGAAACCGGCAGCGAAACGATCGCCGACAGGGAGTTCGACGAACAGAAGGCACGAGAAGGGGCAAGACTCCTTCTCGAGGCCATCGGACGCGACCCCGACGAAAGCGGGATCTCCGACACGTGGAGTCGGCGCGTGCCCGAAATGTTCGAGACGCTGACCGAGGGAGCACGTTCCGAGGCAAAGCCGGAGATGCGAACGTTCGAGAGCGAGAGTGACGGTCTCGTCGTCAAGACTGGTATCCCGCTCAATAGCATGTGCGAGCACCATATGCTCCCGTTCCAGGGCGTCGCACACGTCGCCTACCGGCCAGGAGAGGAGATGGTTGGTCTGTCGAAGCTGATCCGCTACGTGCGGTGGACGGCGCGTCAACTGACAACCCAGGAGACACTGACCAGGGATATTGCAACTGGACTGGCCGACGAACTGGACGCCCACGGCGTCGCCGTCGAGATCACCGCGACCCACATGTGTGAAGTGATGCGTGGCGTCGAGACAGCGACCGAAACGACGACGAGAGAGCAGGTGGGGACTTTCGGTGACGAGGACCGCGAACAGTTCCGGGAGTCGGTCCGGCGTAGCGACACGAGCGGCCACTGACCGCCGTAATTGACGGAATGTCTCTGAGCGACAGCTACGCTATTGTTCGACCGGCGTCGGTACCAGACGACCAGTTCACCAGTTGCGAGACGACGGTCACGCTCATGACGGCCAAGAGGAGGTGTTCGTCGCGCTGACAGCGGACAGTTCCTTATCGACGGGGAGGTCCACGATATCCCCCGATCGGGCATCGTTCGTGTCAATCCCGACACAGTGTGAAATCTACTCAATCGGACGACGGACAAAACGCACGTCTGGTTTGCGTTCGGTGCACCGTTGGTCGGTTCTGTCGAGGATTTCGGTTCGTACACCGTCATCGAGGACGGCGAATCGGATTGACAGCCCCAGCACAGTCCCCCCTTTCTATCAGAAAAAGATTATGACGAGTTTCGATACCGTCCGAACCGGATTCAGGTGATTGGTCTGTCTTTGTCATGATCGGCAAGAAGAGCCGCTGAGATTGTATAATACCGGACCGTAATTTAAAGACCCTCAGTACAGTGGTGGCTGATTTATCCGGCGAACCACCCTATTCCGAGACGGAACTACGATGTCGAAAGCTACCAGTCCGCAAGCCGTAGTCGGGAACCGGGAGTGCAGCGTACAGAGATATCAAACGATGGTGGGACATCAATGAGCTCGAACTCGCTGCCCTCACAGGCGAAGACGGTGATCATCGGCGGCGGCATCGTCGGGAACAGTCTCGCCTACCATCTGGCTCAGGAGGGACGCGAAGACATTGTCGTCATCGACAAGGGGCCGCTTCCTGACCCCGGTGGGTCGACCGGCCACGCCTCGAACTTCCTGATGCCGGTGGAGCACTCGAAGGAGATGACCCACCTTACTCAGCGGAGTATCGAGCAGTACAGAGATATGGACACGTTCACCGAAAGCGGCGGCATCGAGGTCGCACGCACCGAAGAGCGTGTCGAGGAACTCAAGCGACGGGTCCAGTCGGCGAAAGCGTGGGGAGAACCTGCGGAACTGCTGACGACGGAGGCGGTTGAGGAGTTGGTCCCATACGTGAATACTGATCTCGTCGAGGCGGGGTTCCACAGTCCCGGCGCGGGCACCTGCGACCCCCTCCGCGCCGGCGAGGTGATGCGAGCGCGGGCCGAGGAGTACACCGACGGTGGTCTCCACGTCTCGCCAAACACCGAAGTACTCGACCTCCACGTTGAGGACGGGACAATAGCGGCAGTCGAGACCGATCGGGGCACCGTCGCTGCCGACGAGGTTGTCATCGCGGCTGGGCTCTGGAGTCCGAAGATCGCCGAGATGGCCGGCGTCGACATCCCGCTGACGCCGGCAGTCCACCAGATGGTCAGCGTCGGCCCCATTTCGTTCTTCGAGGACTACGAGGGCGAGATCTCGTTCCCAGTCGTCCGAGACATGGACACCCAGATGTACGAACGCCAGCACGGCAACGACCTGGAGGTTGGCTCTTACCAGCACCGCCCGATCCTCTGGGATATCGAGGACGTTCCGTCGATCGACGAGGCACCACTCTCCCCGACACAACCGCCCCTAACCGAAGACGCGTTCGAACAGTCGATGGCCGACGCGCTGGAGATGGTCCCCGACCTCCTCGATGATCCGCTGGCCGGTATCCGCCACGAGATCGACGGGCTACTATCACAGACGCCCGACGGCGGACCGCTACTGGGCCCGCTCCAGGACGTCGAGGGACTCTGGTCGTGTGCCGCGGTCTGGATCAAGGAGGCTCCGGCGATCGGTGAGGCGGTCGCCCAGTGGATGACCCGCGGCTGGTCGGATATCGATCTTCACGGCGCAGATGTCAACCGCTTCTACGGGTATGGGAACTCTCGATCCTTCGTCGAGGAGCGGGCCAGCGAGGGGTTCCAGAAGATCTACGATATCGTCCATCCGGCCGAGCAGTATCAGTCCGCACGCGAACTCCGGACCAGTCCCTTCTACGATCGGCAGCAGGATCTCAGGGCGCGGTTCTTCGAGACTGCCGGCTGGGAGCGTCCCCAGTGGTACGAGTCCAACAGCGACCTGCTGGATCGGTACGAAGACGAACTAGCCGACTTCCGCCGACCGAACGAGTGGGACGCTCGCTGGTGGTCACCGATCATCCTCGCCGAGCACCTCCACACCCGCGAACACGTGTCGATGATCGGCGATATGGGATTCAGCATCTTCGACTTCCGGGGATCGGATGTCGTCGACTATCTGGAACGGATGGCCGTCGGTCGTATCGATGTCGACGTGGGAAAGACAGTCTATACGCCGATACTCGCCGAGAACGGCGGGTTCGTCTCCGACCTGACGATCGCCAGACTCGGTCCGGAGCGGTACCGGGTCATTACCGGCGGTGCTGCCGGCGGCTCAGACCGTGCGTGGTTCAGCGACCACATCTCGGACGAGGCAGATGTTACGCTGATCGATCGGTCCGAGTCGCTGTGTACGGTCGGCGTCTGGGGACCGAACGCCCGGGACCTCGTCGACAGCGTCGCCGAGGAGGACATGTCTCACGAGGCGTTCGAACCGTACACCGCACAGAAAGTCACGATCGGCGAGGTCGACGCCTGGGCGATGCGACTCTCCTACATCGGCGAGCGAGGCTGGGAGATCTACGCTCCGATGGGACAGGGGCGTCGGCTCTGGGATGTGCTCTGGGAGGCCGGTCAGGACCACGACGTTCGTCCGGCCGGAATGGGCGTTTACGGGACAACCGGCCGTCTCGAAAAGGGGTACCGGCTGTTCGGGCACGAGCTGGAACTGGAGTACGATCCTGCGGAAGCAGGACTTGCTTTTCACGGGGTCAAGGACGCCGATTTCGTCGGAAAGGAAGCCTATGCCGAGGCAATCGAACAGGAGAACGCGGCAACGCTGTGTACGCTGTCCGTCGATGATCACGCGCCCGACGGGGGCGAGCGTCGCTTCATGCTCGGCAACGAACCGGTCCTGGATCAGGCGGGGAACGTCCTCGTCGACGACGAGGGTCGTCGATCCTATGTGACGAGTGCCGGTACCGGGCCAAGCGTCGGCAAACACCTTCTGCTGGCGTACCTCCCACAGTCCGTCGCCGAAGAAGGGCGAAGCCTCCAGGTCGAGTACATGGGTCAACAGTACCCGGTGACGGTCGAAGTCGTCGGGAGCCGTCCGCTGTTCGATCCCGATAACGAACGTATCAGAAGCTAAGACAAGCAACAAACAGACACTAAACCCGAACCACATGAACACGCTAGCCTGTATCAAGCGCGTGCCGAACACCGGTGCGAAAATCATACTGACCGACGACGAACAGCAGATAGACACCAGCAACCTCGGATTCACCATCGCTCCACACGAGGAGTGTGCCATCGAGGAAGCGATCCAGCAGGCCGAGAACCACAACGGTAGCGCGACCGTACTGTCAGTGGGCCCGGACGGCGCTGGCGAGCAACTCCGGACCGCACTGGCAATGACGGCAGACGAAGCGACCCTGCTCGAGACCGACGACGATCAGTGGCGGCCCCGCGAGACGGCAGCCGCCATCGCCGACGCAATACGTACTGATGGTGGCGACGACCTCTCGTTCGACCTCATGTTCTTTGGCAATGAATCGGCAGATGCTGCGAACCACCAGGTCGGCGTTCGCGTCGCCAAGGCGCTCGATATCCCGTTCGTCGGAGGCGTAACCGATGTCCGTATCGACGGGAATACTGTCGTCGCCAGACGCGACGTTACTGGTGGGGCAGAGGTGTACGAACTCGACCTCCCGGCGGCTCTCGGCGTGAAAGAGGGCGTCAACAAACCGCGGTACGCCTCGATGCGTGCAAAGATGCAGGCGCGTAAGCAGTCGATCGAACGCCGAGAGCCGATTAGAGCCGATTTCGACGGCGGCCTCGAAAAGATCCGACTGGAGGCATCGGAGAGCCAGGGTGGTGACGCAGAAATCCTCGGAGAGGGTTCAGACGCGGCTCCGGCCGTTGCCGAACTCCTTACCGACGGCCTGGAGGTGATCTGATGGTGATTCTCGCCGTCGTCGAACACGAGAGCGGCGCACCAACGGAGTCGTCCCAGGAGATGCTCACCCTGGCCCGAGAGGTCGCGACTGAGACGGACTCTTCGCTCGAAGCCGTCGTCATAGGCGCCGAGGGAGCGGCGACCACGGACCATCTCGGCGATCACGGCGTGGGGACGGTCCACCACGTCGACGACGAGCGCCTGGATACGTACGCACCTGAAGCCTGGGCGGAAAGCATCTGCCAACTCATCGAAACCACTGATCCGGCGGCCGTTGTCGGACCAGGGACCGACCGCGGTCAGGAACTGCTGGCCCACGTCGGCGCCAGACTGGATCTGCCGATGGTGGCGAACTGCATCGAAGTCGATGTGGACGGCGACCAGCAGTACGAACTCGCTCGCCAGCGCTGGGGTGGGAGTCTCGTCGAACACGCACACCTCGACGGCGAGACGAAACTGCTGACCGCCGCGGCACACGAGTTTTCGCCGAGGACCGTCGACGACGCGACTGATCCGGCAGTGGAGTCGTTCGAGCCGACACTTGACGAAGAGGCGTTCCGTGTCGTCGTCGACCGGATCGAATCGTCCGACACGGGCGGCGTGTCGCTCGCCGAAGCCCGTGCTGTTGTTGGTGGAGGCCGTGGCGTCGACGGTGCAGACGGGTACGACAAACTGGAGAGGCTGGCCGACCATCTCGACGGAACGGTTGGTGCGTCCCGCGCGGCGGTCAATGAGGGGTGGCGACCACACGACGACCAGATCGGCCAGACCGGGACCAAAATCAGTCCGGACCTGTACATCGCCTGTGGCATCAGCGGCGCGGTCCAGCATATGGTCGGCTGCAAGGGTGCGGATACCACCCTCGCGATCAACACGGATCCCGAAGCAGCCATCATGCAGAAAGCGGACTACGCCGTCGTCGGCGACCTCCACGAGATCGTTCCCGAACTGAACAAGATGCTGGACGAGACAGGCTGATCGCTCCCGAATATTTCTTTCGAAAAGAGGCCGTTGAATACCTACATACACTGTATACGCTTCAGTAGCAGGGGCGGACGTGACCGCTCGAAATGTTGGAACCCGTCCTACCTTACTGTTCTCTGACAGTTCGGCAAAAGCGTTAGGTCGGTCGACACGGACATCCGCCTGTGCAACACAGCGAACGATTACGGCTCGATTGTGGGGGAGAGATTCCGGGAACGTCGACGGTGCGTGGTGACGAGAGTCGTTCAGGACGAACGAAAGGGGGGCGACTGTGACGTTTGCCGACCAGACGATCGGCGAATTTCTCGAAGCAATCGCCTCCGAACAGGTCACCCCCAGTGGCGGCGCAGTTGCCGGCGTCGGCGGAGCGATGGGGGCAGCACTCTGTGAGATGGTGTGTATCCATACGATCGAGGCGGGCGAAGCCGATCCTCGGGCGGACCTGGCCGGTGTTCGCGACACGCTCGTCGACCGCCGGAGCCGGTTGCTCGATCTCGCTGACGAGGATGCCGCTATCGTCGACGACGTACAGGCGGCGTTCGCATCGGGCGACGACGATCGGATTCAGCGGACCTCGAAACGGGCGACCGAAGTCCCACTGGAGACTGCCACTGCGTGTCTTGATATCGTCGAAGCCGCAGTCACAGTTACCAGAGAGGGGCGTTCAGTCGCTGTTCCGGACGCTGCTGTCGGCGCACTACTCGCACACGCTGCACTCGATGGCTGTATGTCCACTGTGCATGCGAACCTCGCGGCGATCGATGACGACGAGTTCGTTTCGGAGACCGAACAGCAGGCCGCCGAGATCGAGGCGGACGCCGAAGTGGCGCTGACGGAGATCCGGGCTACTACCGCAGACCGACACTAGTTGGCCGAATCGCCACAAAAAAGCAATCGTCGATCGGAATGGCGTTCTCGCACTACAGGCTGTCACGTTGTCTGGATTTCGCCATCTCGAAGTGGCGAAATCCGCCGCAGGTAGACACTCGGTCCTCTCAGAACAGTCCCGAGATGTTTCCGTCTTCGTCGATGTCCATGTCGGCTGCTGCCGGGCGGGCGGGCAGGCCAGGCATCGTCAGAGCGTCGGCGGTGAGTGCAACGAGGAAGCCGGCACCAGCGGAGGGGTAGACCTCGCTGATCTCCAGTTCCCAGTCTTCCGGTGCACCTTTGCGGCTCGCGTCGTCGCTCAGCGAGTGGAACGTCTTGGACATGACGATCGGGTAGTCGTCGAAATCCAGGTCGTTCATCTGCTCGATGTCGTCGAGCGCGCTACCCGTGTACTTCACGTCGTCCGCACCGTAGATCTCCGTTGCGATCGTGTGGATCTTGTCCTTGATACTGTCTTCGTCGGCGTACAGCATCTCGAAATCCTCCTCGTCGCTCTCCTCGACTGCCTCGACGACGTTCTCTCCCAGGTCGACGCCGCCTTCGCTGCCCTCGGCGAAGACGTTCGACTCGGCTACGCGGACGCCGAGGTCGTCTCGGCAGTGGTCGAGCACTGCCTGGATCTCCTCATCGGTGTCGTCCGGGAAACGATTGATCGAGACGACGACAGGGACGCCGAACTTCTGGAGGTTCTGTGCGTGTCTGTCCAGGTTCTCGAAGCCGGCCTCGACCGCATCGACACCGGCCTCACCGATCTCGTCGTAGTCGACCGGCCACTGGTCCAGTCCGTGATACTTCAGCGCGCGGACGGAGGCGACCAGCACGACCGCGTTCGGCGTCATGTCGCCCATTCGGCAGACAACGTTCATGAACTTCTCCGCACCGAGGTCGGAGCCGAACCCAGCCTCGGTAACGAGGTAGTCACCCATCCCGAAGGCCGTCTTGTCGGCGACCAGTGAGTTCGTCCCGTGGGCGATGTTCGCGAACGGACCGCCGTGGACGAACGCGGGCGTGCCCTCGATCGTCTGGACGACGTTCGGCTTGATCGCGTCGCGGAGCAACATCGTGGCCGGCCCTGTCGCCTCGATGTCGTCGACCGTGACCGGCTCGCCGTCCTCATCGTAAGCGACGATGATCTGGCTAATGCGCTCTTTGAGGTCACCGAGGTCCCGCGCCAGACAGATCACGGCCATCAGTTCTGAGGCGGCCGTGAGCAGGAAGCTGTCCTCTCGCGGCGTCCCGCCCGTCTTGCCGCCGAGTCCAACGACGGTTTCTCGCAGGGCCCGATCGTTCATGTCGATCGCTCGCGGCCAGGCGACGTTGTTGATGTCGATATCGAGTTCGTCACCCTGAGAGATCTTCGCATCGAGCATCGCGGCAATGAGGTTGTGTGCGGAGGTGAGTGCGTGCAGGTCGCCCGTGAAGTGGAGGTTGATGTCCTCCATCGGAAGCACCTGCGAGCGGCCCCCACCGGCCGCACCGCCCTTGACACCGAACACTGGGCCAAGCGACGGTTCGCGAATGGCGATCATCGCTTCCTCACCGATATGATTGAGCGTCTGCCCCAGGCCGACCGTCGTTACGGTTTTGCCCTCGCCCTTTGGTGTCGGCGTCATCCCAGTTACCAACACCAGGTTCTCCTCCCTGTCGCCTGCCTCGTCGCGAAGTCGCTCGATCGCGGGTTGTTTGACCTTCGCAGTGTACTCTCCGAAGTACTGGAGATCCTCGAGGCCGAGTCCCCACGGTTCGACCAGTTCCCAAATTGGCTCCATATCCGTCGATTGGGCAATGTCGTAGTCAGTCGGGATTGGCTCCGGTTTCTCCTCAGATGAGCTACTGTTGTTCTGTGAAGTCATCTCGATAGGATATTCCCTGCACCATCGTAATAATGTTAGTATAGCTGACAAAATCGGAATAGGATGTGTTCGTCCCACTCAATCGTGGGTAGCGCCGACATATTTGTTTATTTGAGTGATAAGAAGAGTTTGGACACAGTGGCGCGCCGGTCAGTCTCGCCGAAGATACTCGACGACCGAATCCGGATTTGCATCGAGACCGCCGCCCTGTGCGAGTGTGGGGCGTCCACCACCGCCACCACCGAACTCGCCGGTTACGTCGTCGATAACGGCGTTTGCGTCCGTTTCACCGCCTGTTCCGACAACGATGAAGGTCGATCCGTCGGTGCCGACGAGGACGACGACGTCAGCGGTATCATCACCGAGTTCGCCGATGCGGTCCGCGACAGTGTTCGGGCCGACGGCATTGACGGTCCCAACGAGCCACTCGTCGCCGTCTCTTGTCTGTGTGTCTTCAGCGAGCGCTGCCAGACGGGCATCGAGCAGTTCCTCGCCGAGTTCGTCCAGCTCCGCCTGCAACGATTGCTTCTCCTCGAGGAGTTGCTCGGCCCGCCGGGCAAGGTCGTCGACGCTCGTATCGAGCGTTTTGGCCGCGCGGGTCGCGTTTCTGGTCTCGTCGATCTGTCGATTGATCGCCGCCGGGCCGACTGCGTATTCGACCCGTACCAGATCTGCACCTGGATTCGAGACGCCGAGGACTTTTATTGGTCCAATCTCGGCCGTGTTCCGGACGTGCGTGCCGCCACAGGCGGAGATGTCCCAGTCGCCGACCTCGACGATACGGACGGTATCGGTCGTGTCGACGTCGTCACCAAGGTTGAAAACGATGCGGTCGTCGTCCCGTGCTCTCTCGATTCCCATCCCGTACCAGTCCACCGAGAGACCGTCCCAGACGACTTCGTTCGCCATCCGCTGGAAGGTAAGTGGGTTCAGGTCGTCATCCGACGCACTGGTCGCGAAGTCCATCCGAATGCTGTCCTCGCCGATGTCGAAGCCGCCGTAGCCGTGGCTATCGAGCAGTTTCCGGCCTGCCCCGTAGATGACGTGGCTCGCGGTGTGTGCGCGCATGCTGTACGTGCGGAACGACTCGTCGACGGACCCTTCCACAGTATCACCGGCGCCGATATCCGGCTCCTCGGCGAGCGTATGGACAGTCACGCCGTCGCGTTTCTGGACATCGACCACGTCGATACCGGCCACTGTTCCTCTGTCGGCGGGCTGACCCCCACCCTCGGCGTAAAAGTATGTTTCTTCGAGGGTCAGGGCTCGGCCGTCGATCGACCGGACCTGCGATTCGAACGACGTAACGTACGGTTCCTGCGACGATCGGTTTACCGGAGCATTGTCGATCATATAATCAGGGTGGAAAGATGTGCCAATAAATCACGTGTTTTGATCCGTCAGCGACAATTTAATCAACTCCGCACCGGGGATATGTGTTATGGAATATCACGAGTCTGCTGAGTACCTGCAGTCATTACAGCGGCGGCGGCCCAAATTAGGCACCGAGACAACAGCGAGGATGCTCTCACATCTGGGCGATCCACAGGCGGAGATGGACTGCATTCAGATCGCCGGGTCGAATGGCAAGGGAAGTACGACCCGCATGGTCGAGAGTATTCTTCGAACGACCGGTGCCGACGTGGGGTCGTTCACCTCCCCCGGACTGAACGACTTTCGAGAACAGGTACAGGTCAACGGTGGACAGATCCCGAAGGCACGCGTCACCGAGTTCGTTGAGCAGATCGAACCGTGCATCGGGCGACTCCGGGCGGACGACGACATGCCGACACATTTCGAGGTGCTCACTGCGCTCGCTCTCTATCATTTCGCTGCCGAAGACGTCGATATCGCCGTGCTTGAGGTCGGTATCGGCGGTCGTTACGACGCAACGAGTGCGGTCGATCCGGTCGCAAGCGCGGTCACGAGCATCAGCCTGGAACACACGGATCTGCTCGGGGAGACGATCGAAGAGATCGCCCGTGACAAGGCACAGGTCGCGCCTGCCGACGCGCCACTCGTGACCGGGACATCAGGGGCGGCCCTCGACGCGATCCGGATGGAGACCGACGTGATCACCGTCGGTGGAAGCAACGCCGACGTGACGGCCATCGAGGACGGCATGCGCTCGCAGATCGAGAACAGTATCTCGATCACTGCTCCGGAGTGGTCACTGGAGACGAATCTCAAACTGCTCGGCCAACATCAAGCCACGAACGCGGGGGTTGCAGCGACGTTGGCCAGAATGGTTGCGGATGCCACGACTGGAGAGATAGCCGACGGACTCCGTGACGCGACGTTGCCGGGACGGTTCGAGATTCGGTCGACCGATCCGATGACGGTTCTCGACGGGTCACACAACCCGGGTGCGATGGCAACGCTCGAAGACCTCCTGGAACGGTACGAGTACGACGATCTACACGTCGTCTTCGCGGCGATGCAGGACAAGTCCTACGAGCAGATGGTACAGACGTTGCCAGAGATTGGCACTGCGTTCGCCACTCGCCCCGACGTTGATCGGGCCGCCGACACTGCGACGCTCGCCGAGGCCCTCGACGATGGGGCTGAAGAGGTCCACCAGGTCGAATCCGTTCCCGAAGCGACAGAGCAGGCCATCGAGGAGGCTTCTGATGACGATTTCGTGCTCGTCACCGGATCGCTGTACGCCGTCGCCGAGGCACGAGACCGCTGGATTCGGCTAGTCGTTCCTAAAGACCGCCATCCCAGGGCACCCGTCGGTTCGACGGGTGCCAGCGAGGAGAGTACACGGGTCGCCGAGGAACGTGTGCGACAGCGGACCTTCTCGCTCACGCTCCGTAGCGACCAGGCCGAGACCGTCCAACGACGATTCGAGACAATCGGCGGCGAGTTCGCCAGTACAAGCAAGGGAATGCCGGAGAAACTCGTGTCTACTACGATATCCGGGACAGACGGTCAGCTACGGCAACTCGTCGATCGACTTGCAGCTGACGGGCTGGGTCTCTCGCGGGTTGCACAGCAACTCGAAGCAGTCGTCGATGGGCGGGCACTGTCCGCACCCTTTGACACCGAGGAGACGGCCGTGATGGGAATTCTGAACGTGACCCCGGACAGTTTCCACGACGGCGGTAAGTACGATCGGCTCGAGGCGGCGGTCGACCACGCCAAACAGATGGTCGCAGCGGGGGCAGACGTTGTCGACGTGGGCGGCGAGAGTACGCGTCCCGGCGCAGAGCCGGTATCGATCGAAACGGAGATCGAGCGTGTCGTTCCCGTCGTCGAATCGATCTCGTCGCTCGACGTGACGATCTCGGTCGACACGCGAAAGGCAGCCGTTGCCGACGCCGCACTGGACGCAGGGGCCGACATCGTCAACGACGTGTCCGGTCTCTCAGACCCGGAGATGCGGTTCGTCGTTGCCGACCACGACGCTTCAGTCGTGCTCATGCATAGCCTCTCCGCACCGGTCGATCCCGAGCGATCCGTGATCTACGACGACGTGGGTAGCGACGTTATGCGGGTGCTCATAGAGCAGATACTGCTCGCCGAACAGGCTGGCATCGATCGCGAACAGATTATCGTCGATCCTGGGTGTGGGTTCGGAAAGAACGCCGAGGAGTCGTTCGAACTCGTCGACCGTCTCGGAGAATTGCGTGCGCTGGAGTGTCCGATCATGCTCGGTCACTCGCGGAAATCGATGTTCGAGTCCGTCAGTTCCGACGGCGAGCGGCTCCACCCGACGCTAGCTGTGACGGCGATGGCGTCCGAGCGGGGCGCGGATATCGTCCGCGTCCACGATGTTGCCGAGAACGTCGCTACAGTTCGCACGGTGGCCGCGACGAACGACTGGTGACAAGCGCCGGACGCCTCGTCGGCACTATGACCGGTAGCTTTTCACCTTGTGTGTCGAAAATAGAAGCCATGGTAATTGAAGTCACGGCGACTGCTGCTACGTCGCTCGTTCTCGGTTTCTGGCCGCTGACGACACAGATATTCGACCCGAATACATTGCTCAACGCCCCAAGCTCGGTCCGGGCCGTGGCTGCGTTGTTTGCGACGATCCTGTTTGGCGGGGCTGTAATCTACCTGTATGGCGGGCGTCTAGATGGTGCCGTCGACGCCTCGATGGGGAGCCCGCTGAGTTCAACACTCTATGGGATAATGACGTACGGCGGTGCCTTCTTTCTCGTCGGGTACGCCTACAGCCAGTTACTCCGGATCGAGGTCACATCGACAGCGGTATTGATTGTTGCTGGCATTATCTTGATCTCTCTCCTGCTCACCCTGAGTGGGTTCGGCTTCGTAATTGTTGGCTGCTGGCTGTCGGAGCTTTTTGGACCGCGCGATCCGTGGCTCGGGTTGATCGGCCTCGGGACTGCCGGCGCATTCGTCTGGTTCTTGCTGCCGGCCGTTGTCGGTGTAGCCGTCTGGTTCAGCGTCGGTGCAGTTGGGATCGGTGGTCCCGCGAGGCTGTGGCTTCACGACGACACCGTGAAACTCGACCGGAGCTGATACGCCTGGCCGCTACCTGAGACGCAGCCGCTACCGCAGCGGGATCTCGCGAAGAGCCAGTCAGCAGTCCGATCGAAGTAACACTGATACGCATTGGCATACAATACTGTGTGTGACACTGATCATCCAGGCATTCGACTCGGGGTTGTTCGAGACGGCCAGCCAGTTCGTCGTCACTGCCGGTACGGTGATCCTACTGCTCATGCTCGTCGCCCTCGGAGCCTTCGTATACAAGAGCCTCCGTGGCGACGGGATTACCTGGCCCGACGATCAAGAGGAAACCGACGACGAGGTCCAGCACGGGTCCGACGATGACGATTGGAAGTATTACTAGAACTGTTGACTGTACCTGTTCATGACCTCCTCTCATAGCCGAGCGTTCGGGAGGATGTCGGCGACTGGTAGTCCCTATCTACGGTAAAAAAGCGGTGTGAGCTACTGTAGCGACAAGAAGGTTGCGGCAAGCCCGTGACGAAACGTTGTCAGTCGTCTGTTCCCTCCGGATCACCTCGAATATCAGTGACAACCTCGTCACCGCTCGTGACGACATCGATATCGCCTTCGGCAGTCATGTCCTGGATGCGGTCAGCGAACTGCTCGGACTCCAGTATCTCGTACTCGTTATCGAGTCCCATGTAGACGGTGAAGCACATCAGGAGTAGGATCAGCGCGAACGGGAAGCCAGTCGCGATTGCAGCGGTCTGTAGCGCACCGAGTCCACCACCGTACAGCAGGAGCGCGGCCACGGCGCCTTCAGTGACGGCCCAGAAGATCCGCTGGGCTCTGGGAACGTCGTGCTTGCCGCCCGAAGTCAGATGATCGATGACCAGCGACCCCGAGTCGGAAGACGTGACGAAGAACGTGATCACGAGCAGCGTCGCGAGCGCGCCGGAAATAGCGCCCAGTGGGAACTGTTCCAGCAGGGCGAACATCGCGACGGTCTGTCCGACTTCGTTATACGTCGCTAATGCGGCACCGTTGCCCACGAGAGAGTTGAACAGCGCACTCCCACCGAAGGTGGACAGCCAGAGCGTCGAGAAGAGGGCCGGCAGGAACAGCACGCCCATAACGAACTCTCGAACCGTCCGACCCTTCGAAATCCGTGCAATAAACATTCCGACGAACGGCGACCAGGAGATCCACCAGGCCCAGTAGAACACTGTCCAGGCGGAAACGGTTCCCTGGCCTGTACCCATCGTTCCTGTGAAGAACGACAGCGACAGCAGGCTGCCGAAGTAGGCACCCAGACCTTCGACCCATGCCCCAAAGATGTAGACGGTCGGGCCGACGATGAGGAGGAATCCGAGGAGTCCCATCATCAGGTAGAGGTTCAACGTACTGAGACGCTTGACTCCGCCGTCGAGGCCGGCCGCGACCGACAGGGTCGCGATTGCGGTAATGCCGGCGATCAGGAGAACCTGCATGTTCGTCCCGATCGGAATGTTGACGAGTCCGAGCATGTCGCCACCGACGTAGGAGAGGCCAGTATTGACCTGTGAGACGCCGATGCCGAGCGAGGTCGCCAGCCCGAACAGGGTCGCGAACACGGTGACGAGGTCGATAACGTGACCCGGCCAGCCGTAGATCCGGTCACCCAGTAGGGGCCAGAATACCGAGCGGAACGTCAGCGGTAGCCCTCGGTTGAACGAGAAGAACGCCAGCCCCAGGCCAACCAGACCGTAGATCGCCCAGGGGTGGAAACCCCAGTGGAAGAACGTCTGGGCCATGGCCGCCGAGGCGGCTGCGCCAGTTCCCCCCTCAGCACCGAAGAAGCCGGGGACGTTCTGGAAGTAGAACAGCGGCTCGGAAACGCTGAAGAACATCAGGCCGATCCCCATTCCGGCGCTGAACAGCATCGCCATCCACGAGAAGTCGCTGAATTCCTTTTCGGCTTCGACGCCGCCGATCCGGATGGTTCCGTACTTCCCGAGCGCGAAGTAGAGGATCGTTACGATGAAGATGTTCACTGCGAGGAGGAAAAACCAGCCGAAGTTCCCCTCGAAGAAGCTACGGATGTTGGAATAGGTCGAGGCAGCCTGTTCACCGAGAACGAGCGTCGCAGTGATGAACACCCCGATCAACAGCAACGCAACGGGGAAGACGACTGGATGAACGTCGAACCCCCATCTCTGTATATTTGTGTCGCCCGGTTCTCGTTCCGAATCCGGATGGAAGAGTTCTACCTGAAGTCCGTCAGAAGTCTCTCCAACCGGTTTGTCTTCACCATCTGTCATTGTCTTTTATCGATCCACCAATGCTCTACCGTTCGATTTGGTATCATGGTTTTCATGTTGAACCGTGTATTCGTCTTACCGCTTCGTTTCACGCACTATACGCCATCTCGTATTCCGTCTCGGTTGCCGACTCACCGTACCGGTCTTTTTTCCAGGAGACCCACCAGCTGCGGGCTGGAGCGGTCCACCGGTTGGTTCTAGCCCCTCACGGATTCGTCGTTTGGGGAATGTCACATACCCTCACACCCTACAAATGCCGGTATTATAATAAAAGTTAGCATGATTCAACAATTTGTAGAGTTGGACAGCGACGTGAGCAGATCGATACCGTGCATATTCAGACGTTCGAGGGCGACAAGAACAACTGTTGATCAGTATAGTTGTACATGCAAAACTGCCATCCCGTAGTTGGATATGAACGTACACACCTGCGTGGACCACTCAGGATGCAATCGGGACATATGCGGCCAGTAACAGAACCAGACTGAGACTGGGAATTATGTTTGTCCGGTCATTAGAACAGTTAGTGATAGAAAAGATACGCTTTGTGTTCGGTCTGGCGCAGCGTGCAGCGGCCAAGCTCGCCGAGCCACTGCGAAAGAACCCGGACGCCCCCAGTTTCACTCTCTCGGTCCCGGAGGCACATACGACGACCGTCGATGGCGGAATTGGATGGGCAGAGCGGCCGCCGGCCACACTCGTCTGCTCGCGATGTGGAGATGGTATCAAACAGGTAGATCCTCGGGAGGATATCGACTGCAACCACTGTGTCGCCGAGTTCAAATACACTGAGTTTCCAGATCTCGAACTCGACTTCATGACCTGTCCAGTCTGTGGCGACCGGATGGAACACGGTCAACGACACCCTCAGAAGTTCGATATCCCCGAGTGGGCGACCTGTAATCGCTGTCGGTATCACTGGGAGTTCCGCCATTCGTATGAGTGAGGCTATCTGGGACGGTAGCGTGATCAAGACTTCGCTGGATGTCCGATGGGGACCTGCGAGCGTGAGAGGATTTATTTTATCCGGCAGAGTAGCACTGGTATGGAAAATCCGTTGGCGACAGGGTTAGCACTCGTTGCTGTAGCGTTGGCCGCGGCTGCTCTACTCGCGATGTCCGCTGGGAATATTCAAGTTGCCGGGTTCTGTTTTCTCAGTGTCAGCCTCGTCCTCTATCTCAGGGAAACGCGTGTGGTATCGGACTGATCAACGCTATCCGACCTTCCCTACCGGATCTAACACAGAGTGACAGCCCGTACTCTCGCTCGGAAGGAACTCTGGGCGATCTCAGACCTCGTCGACCTGCATTCGTTCGGTGATAACCGGCACTGTCGCGGTCCGGACAACCTTGTCTGTCGTACTTCCCAGAAGCGCGCCGAGCTTTCCGTGGTAGGCAGACGACATCACAATCGCATCCATTCCTTCGCTTTCTGCATATTGGACGATGTTCTCGCTCACCGAACCGGTCTTGATTGCCGTTTGACAGTCGACACCGTGTTCGGCGGCCATCTCACACAACTCTGTGGTAACTTCTTCGCCGTACTCTCTGTACTCCCTGCGGATTTCTTCCTCGTCATCTCTGAGCGCGAGTGCGCGTGGTGCACCGGGCAAGTCCATCACGTACAGTGCGTGGACTGACGAACCGAGTTCGTTCGCGAGTTCGATTCCGTGCCTTGCGCCTTTTTTTGCCTCGTCACTGCCGTCGTATGGGATGAGTATGTGTTCGTACATGCTACCAGTTCACATAGACTGTCACAATCTAAAAGTAAATAATTTTTCCTAGTGTATCAGTTAGCAAGATCAAAAGCCGACCCCGCTCACAGAGTCGAGAGTTTCGCGATATTTTCGACCGGGTACCCAGTGTCCTGAATACCGGAGACGATACTGTCCGCGTGTTCTTTCCCGCTTGTCTCGACGTTAAAGACGAGGTACGCCTCGCCGACCTCCAGATCGTCGACCGACCGCTCGTGACGGACGTTGTGAATGTTCGCTCCGTAGTCGGCGATCGTCCCGGAGATATCTTCCATCACTCCGGGCTGGTCGTCGATCCGCACGCGAAGACGCATGAGCTGGCGCCGCTCAGTCAGCGCGTGTATCAAGACTGTTCGGAGCTGTGTCATGTCGAGGTTGCCACCGCAAAGCAGCGGCATTACTGTTTCGTCGCTCACGTCGAGGTCGTCGCTCAAGATGGCGGCAACCGACGCCGCACCGGCACCTTCCACGACCTGTTTCGCCCGCTCCATCAACAGGAGGATCGCCTGTGCGATCTGCGTGTCCGAGACGGTCATGACCTCATCGACGTTGCGCTCGATGATATCGAGCGTCATCTGGGAGATGCCGCCGGTCGCGATACCGTCGGCGATCGTGTCTACATCGTCGAGGACGACAGGCATCCCCTTGTCCAGACTCTCGTGGACGGTCTCGGCACCGGTCGCCTGCACGCCGATAATGCGAGTTTCCGGCGAGAGGTGTTTGACCGCGGTCGAAATACCGCTGATCAGTCCCCCACCGCCGATGGGGACCACGATCGTATCGACGTCGGGACAGTCGTGGTACATTTCCGCTCCAAGTGTTCCTTGCCCGGCAATGATGTCTGTGTCGTCGTACGCGTGGACGAATTCGGCGTCGCTCTCCTCAACGGTAGCCTGTGCGTGTGACATCGTCTCCTGGAAGTCACTTCCAACCAGTTCGACCGTCGCGCCGTAGTCTCGTGTCGCGTCGACCTTGGCCTGTGGTGCGTTCTTCGGCATGAAGATCGTCGACTCGGCCCCACATTTCGTGGCCGCAAGCGCGACGCCCTGAGCGTGGTTACCGGCGCTGGCCGCTACGAATTTGTCGACGCCGTTCGCGACGTCCTGTGAGATCTTGTTGTACGCACCCCGTGTTTTGAACGACCCTGTCCACTGCAGATGTTCCATTTTCAGGTAGACATCACCGCCGACGAACGTGCCGAGCGAGGTGCTCTGTTCCACTGGCGTCTCCTTGACGACCGTGTCGTCGTCGAGGCGTTCACGAGCCTGTTCGATGTCTGCGTACGTAACGGGTGGGTCCGTCGATTCGGTTGATGTCATAGGTTCGTCGTGCCCTGAATGTGGAGTCGGTTTCGTGTGATCTGCGGTCGTTATCGGAGTATCTTCTCTCTCGAGGCGTCGAACAGCGGTTCGTCGCGGACTGTCGCGTCATAGGTCTCGCCTTCGCACTGGACCTGTACAGACGTTCCAGCCTCGGCGTACTCGGTCGGTACGTACGTGTAGGCGATCGACTCACCGATCGTGTGGCCGAAGTTACCGGCCTGTACGTAGCCGATCGCGTCGCCGTCTTTCAGCACTGGACGGCCACCCAGCATGATGTCCGTCGAGTCGTCTAGCGTGATCGGCGTGATCTTGCTGTCGACGCCGTCCTCGCGAGCGGTTTCGAGTGCTTCCTTGCCGATGAAGTCGGTGTCCATGTCGACCGCGAACGGGAGGCCGGCCTCGAAGGGATTCGAGTCCGTGTCGATGTCGTTGCCCCAGAGACGGAACCCCTTTTCGAGTCGCATGGAACTCAGTGCGCCGCCGCCCATGGGCCGCACGTCGAGGTCCTCGCCCGCTTCTTCGAGCGTCTCCCAGAGACGCTGGCCGTACTCGGTCGGCGTCCAGAGTTCCCAGCCGAGTTCACCGACGTAGGAAACGCGTAGCGCAATAACTGGCACGTCGCCGACGTACATCTGCTTAGCACGGAAGTAGGGGAAGCCGTCACTCGTGACGTCCTCGTCAGTACACCGCTGGAGCAAGAGTCGAGACTTGGGGCCCCAGAGTCCGATTGTCGACTTCGCACCCTCCTCGATGTGGACCGAGACCGTCTCAGGCGCGTGGTCTTCAAGCCAGCCACCGTGGATCCCCGGCGAATTACCGCCGCCAGTCGTCACCATGAACTCCTCGTCGTCAAGTCGGACAGCGGTGATGTCTGCGAGGATGCCACCGCCCTCGTTCAGGAGCAGTGAGTAACGGACCTGTCCAATGTCGATCTCCATGTCGTTACTACACACCGACTGGAGGAACGCTTCGCTTCCCTCGCCCTCGACCATGATCGAACTGAACGTGGTCATGTCGAACATCGACACGTGTTCGCGAGTGTGTAGATGTTCCGCCGCTTCGATCTTCGAGCGGTTGATCGACTGCCAGCCGTCCTGGTCGGGAATCTGATCGGCGTAGCGGTCGACGAGATCCTCGTTGGACTCGTACCACTGTGGCGTCTCCCACCCACCGCTCTGATAGAACTCCGCGCCGAGTTCTTTCTGCTGGTGGTAGAACGGGCTCGTCCGGAGTTTCCGATGGTCGTCGGGCTGCCAGCGCGGTTCGACGATGCTGTACACCTGCTCGTAGCGTTTGGCACCGCGGTCGACGAAGTAATCTTTCTCGCCGGCGTGCGGCTCGAACCGTCGGACGTGGATCCCACCGGTATCGACCGGGCCAGAGGGAAGCCGCGGGACGCCGTTCTCCATCCACTCGGCGAGGATTCGTCCGTAGCCGCCAGAGTGGGTCCACCAGATGGCGAGGCCAGTCCAGAGCCCGTCGACCTGTGCCGTCTCGCCGACGGCGGGCATCCCGTCCGGCGTGAAGACGAAGATACCGTTCTCCGTCGCCTCGTACTCGATGTCCTGCGTGGCCGGCAGCAGTTCGTCGAAGGCCTGTTTTGCGGACTTGTCCCGACCGCGGTGGGTCGGTGTCTCCCAGTGTTCTCTGGTAAATCCGCGAACTGACGCCTGGCTCTCCTCGGAGTTCTTCCCCATTGCGTCGGGGTCGACAGAAAGGGTCTCGTGGTTGTACGACCCCATTCCCAGCGCGTCGCCATGGGTCCGGAAGTACAGCGAATGGTCCTGGTCGCGGCCGACGGGCTGGTGCGGGCCTTCGCTCATGTACTCCGCGATGGAACGGTCGCCGGGGACTTCGAGCCCGGTCGTGTTGTCGCCCACAGATGTCCCTGCATCAGCGAGTTCCTCCATCGGTTCGGTGACGACGTACTGGTGTTCGACCGGGGCGATCGGGAGATCGAGGCCGGCGAGCTGTCCAGTCTGGTAGCCCCAGTTGTTCGTTGCGATGACCGCTCGCTCGCAGTCGATCTCGCCCTGGTCGGTGACCACGCGATTGATTTGGCCGCCCTCGACGTCGAGGTCGGTCACTTCAGTGTCGCCGTAGAACGACGCCGAGGAGTGCTCCATATACCATTGTAGCGCCCCGATCCCGTCGACGCGGCCGTCGGTCGGCGAGTAGTAGCCGCCGAGGATCTCGTCTTCCTCGATCATCGGGATGTGCTCGGTGACCTCTTCTGGCGAGAGTAGTTGTGGCTCCGGGAGGCCATAGGACGTTGCCCACTCGACGCGGCGACGAAGGAAGTCCATGCGCTCCTCACTACGTGCGACCTCGATGCCACCGACCTCGTCGTAGACGCCGGCGTCGGAGAGCATACGGCTCGTGTAGTGCGCGGTCTTCGCCTGGATCTTCGACGGCGACGTCTGGAACATGATTCCAGGTGCGTGGACGGACGAGCCACCAGTGACGGGGAGCGGTCCCTGATCGATGACGACGACGTCCTCAGCGCCGAGTTCCGTCAGATGATAGGCGACACTACAGCCGACGGCACCGGCACCAATAATGACTGTGTCCGCCTGTGACGGAGGAGTATGCGTGCTCATATATCTCGTTCTTCACTGCCGCTGTCATAGTGATAAATACACCGGTGGTGTGAGTCTCCGACTGGCGCGTTTTCTCGGTAGAACCCATTTAACACCCACTAACGGCCACAATGGGCAATCTCGTTCGAATCAGACAAAACATGTATATGGCCAAACCTCAGCGTAGTATACAACTGACAATATCTGATTCACGGACTGAGCTGGTGAAAACCCAGTCTGTCTCGATTTGATGGACCGAAAAAAGAGGGACGACGATACCCACAGCGATCAACCTGGAGGATATCCGACGGACTGCGCGCCGTCAGACTGGGCGAAGGTGGTCCGACTGTGGTTCCCAGAGCGAGCCAGACATACGGAGGTCGTAGAGAGCAGCCAGCGTCTCCTCGACTGTCTTTCCTTGCTTGCCCATCGCGGCGGTGACGATACCTATTGGGACACCGTTCTCGAAGTGATCGTCCAGCCTCCGGAGAACGGCTTCGATATCGCCTGATGCCGGTGCTTGTGTCACAGCTGGGTGTTCTGCAAAGACCCACTCGATATCTGTTCCCGTGAGTCCCTGCTGACGGCGGTAGAACTCGACGACCTCGTTGGCCGTCTGTGCCTCGACCACTTCGTCGGTCGCCGTCGTTCGGGCGACGAACGGCAGAGCGTCCTGAGTACTCGTGTGTGCCATTAGACTCAGGCCTCGTAGGCTTCCTGTGCGAGCAGATGCAGTCTGTGGACCGTGTGTTCGTTCGGCCCCAGTTGTGCCTGTGCGAGCGCGCCCGATTGGAGTCCCTCGTACTGGCGCTCGACAAGTTCGAAGTCCTCCTCCTGCAACTGACGGCTCGTATGGACGAACTCTCTCTCGGCGTCGGTCATCTCCGCGGAACTGAAGTAATAGTCGGCGATCAACTGGAACCGACCTTCGTCGATCGGGTCGATCATGTAGGTCCCGTACCCGTCCGCAGTCCCATACATGTTCACGGTGAAGTTCGGCCAGAAGTAGTAGAACTTGGCCTCGTGTTCGTCATGGATCCGCAGTTCGTCGTCGACGTCCTCGTCGTGGGTGTAATGTAGAATCCAGTGGTAGTCGTTGACCTCGAGTTCGGACTCGTTGAGCTCGATGTCGGTGATCCAGTCCTGGTGGTTTGCGTGACAGTGGTCGCACTCGGAGTAGTTACCAGCGAACGTCTTCCAGTTACAGTCGACTTCCGAGACGTACCGCGCAGCGTGCTCGTACTCGCCTAGCGGCAAGGATTCCAGTTCGTCCTTGAGTGAGCCTGCCTGCTCGGCTAGCGGCATCGGATCGTCAGCAAAGTTGAGGAAAACGAGCGGACCGATCCGGTCTGTCTGAACCTCACTGAGGCCGTTTTCGCCCGCGTCCAGACTGCAAACGTCGTCGTCTTCGAGGTCCGGGTTGAGCCCTGCCTCCTCGAAGCTCTCGGGAGTACTCTGGAGATCACCGTCAAGATCGTACGACCACATGTGGTACGGACAGCGGATACGACCCATGTTTCCGGGGTCCGTCATGGGAGTCTCCTCGACCATCTTCGAACCACGGTGAGCACAGACGTTGAAGAACGCACGCACCTGATCCTCGTGATCACGGACAATAATCACCTGCTTTCCGCCGATGGTCCGGGTGAAATACTCCCCCTGCTCCGTGATCGTGTTTGCGTGTCCGCCGTAGACCCAGTACTGGCCGAATACTTTCTCTTTTTCGAGTTCGTGGACTTCTGGATCCGTGAAGTACTTTGCTGGAAGCGCGTTCGTTTCGTCGGTGATATCTGGACTTACTGCTGCGACGTCGTCGTTAGCTGTGTTCCATCGCGTCATCTACTACTGGGTATGTGTAACACATACATGGGGATTGACCACAGATGGCTCGGTTTTTAAGTACTGGTGATTTATCGCGTACAATTATATCGTGTTATGGTAATAACTCCCGGCAGATATTTGCCGTATTTCTACAATAGTTGACTGTACTATGGTTATCCCTGTCGGTCTGCGTCATCATCGAGAAGCATGTCTTCGACGAGTTGTCGCGTGCCGCGTCTGAGACGACCGCCGATGGCCGTCGGACCGATGTCGAATTGCTCGGCGAGGTCGGACTGGGAAGTCTTGCGTGGTTCCTGGAAGTAGCCATTCCGGTACGCCTCGATGAGGGCAGTCCGTTGCTCCTCACTCACATTGGTGGCGGACGCGCTGTCCGCGTCGTTGTCGGATATCTGGCATAGCTCGAAGGATATCCCGTTCTGTGAGCAGTACTCCCAGAGTTCTTCAATAGTCCCTCTATTGGGGAGTTGCATGCGAAGTCGCCAGCCGGCCTGCGCTGCCGTCGCTTCAATAACCAGTCCACCGAGTTCCGTAATCTTTGGGGACAGTAGTTCTGTGTCGGAGCGATGTTTGAACCGGTACATTCGGGTGGTCTCTGACTCGGAGACCACGAGCGGATGCGAAACCGTCTCGTCCCGGTCTAAAGCCGCTTCGAACTCGTCGAAATCGCCACTTTCGTGCTGGACCTGAAAGAAGAACATCTCCGTCTCCGGGTCGGTCATACAGTTCGTAACAACTCGAATGTCGACTGCTGGTACAGCTTCGATCGTGGGTGCCAGTGCCAGTTTGTGATGTTCGACGTGAACGACTGCGATCAGGCTCATGTCAGCGTTCACCGAGACAGTGTTTCAAACCAACCGTTACTCGGCCGTGTCCTATTTTTTTTACTCGTCTCCCTGTGATCGTGCTAGCTGGAGAGGATGGGCCAACCAGTAAGTCCTCTACCGAAAGTATACCGTCAACTACAACTCCTATTTGGATCTCCCCATTCATCTCGATAAGAGTACTGTTCTCATCATTAAGACAGTTGGCACCGTATTTCAACGGCTCTAAATTTTTACATGAGCTACTTGTGTTCTGATGCGAAAGCGTCGGCCGGTCTCTCTTGTACTGAATCGGCCAGAAGTCGTGACGTCCTGCGCGGCACGAATGCCGGAGTTTCCCGGCGATAGACTCGCCCAGACCGTCAGGACACTAGGGGCTCCTCACGGACAGTCGCGTCGTATCGCTCGCCCTCGTAGAGAATCTCGACTTTTGTGCCCGGTTCGGTGTACTCCGGCGGCAGATACGTGTAGGCGACACAGGCACCGACAGTGTAGCCGTATTCGGCACTGTGGAGGTAGCCGATTGTCTCGTCGCCGTCGAGCACCGGTCGATTGTCGAGCACGACCGCGTCCTCATCGTCAAGCGTGAGGCAGGCGACCTTGTGGTCGATGTTGTCGCCGTCGGCCGCTGCGGCCACGGCCTCTTTGCCGATGAAGTCGGTCTCCAGATCGACTGCCCAACCGAGGCCGGCCTCGTAGGGGTTGTGCTCGGTGTGCAGGTCTTTCCCCCACAGTCTGAACCCGACTTCGATACGCAGGGCGTTGAGCGCTCCGTTCCCGTACGGGCGGATCCTATGCTCCTCGCCGGCCTCCATGATGTGCTCCCAGAGCCGTTCGCCGTACTCCGACGGCGTGTAGAACTCCCAGCCGAGTTCGCCGGCGTAGGAGACCCGAAGCGCAGTCACGGGGATGTTCTTGACGAAGAACTGCTGGCTCGTGAAGAACGGGAAGGCGTCATCGGAGAGGTCGACGTCGGTGATCTTCGAGAGGACCGCGCGCGCCTTCGGCCCGGTACAGACCATCGCAGCGAGGCTGGACGTGACGTCGTTAACGACGATATCATCCGGCGACTGGTCGCGGACCCACGCGACGTGGTTGTTTCCGACCTCGCGTCCGGTCGTCAGTAGGAGATAGCGGTCCTCGTCGGTCCGCGTAACGGTGATGTCCGCACGGACGCCGCCGACCTCGTTACACATCAACGTGTACTTGACGTCGCCCACGTCGAGGTCCATGTCGTTTGTACAGAGGTACTGGACGAACTCGCCGGCGTCGCTCCCGACGACCTCCATCTTGTTGAACGAGGTCATATCGTGGAGCCCGACGTTCTCGCGGACGTTCAGCGCCTCTGCCCCCTCGATCGCCGACCAGTACTCCGCTTCCCAGCCGTCGCGGTCGGGGATCTGGTTACCGTACTCGGCCAGCAGGTCGGCGTTCGAGTCGAACCAGTGTGGCTCCTCCCAGCCCGCCTCGGCCCACAACTCCGCGTCGTACTTCTTGTGGGTATGGTACATCGGCGTCCGCCGGATATCACGCTGTTTGTCCGTCCAGACCCATTTTGGGTGCGTGATGTTGTAGACGATCCGGTACTCCTCTGCACCGATATCGCGGGCGAAGTCCCAGCTCCCTTCGTGTTCGTCGAAGCGGTTGACGTCACAGTGTGCGAGGTCGATCGGGCCGTCGGGCAGCCGTGGCACGTCGTTCTCCATCCACTCGGCGAGTGCCTTTCCGGCCCCGCCAGCATGGGTGACCCAGATGGCCGCCGCCGTCCAGAGGCCGTCGTACTCCTGAACCGGACCCATCACTGGAAGGCCGTTGGGCGATTCCGCGAACATCCCGTTGTACTTGTGTTCGAGTTCCTTCCCGGCTGTCGCCGGAACGAGTTCGTCGCTGGCCTGGCGCGGGGCCTTGTCTGGCCGGTCCGGATGGGTTGCGACGTTCATGTGGTAGTCGGTGAACTCGTGGACCGAGCCTTGCTCGCCGTCGGGATCATTGGTTCCCAGCTCCTTGGGGTCCGGGACGATCGGCTCGTGGTTGTACGACCCGATCCCGTAGGAGTCTCCGTGGTTCCGGTAGTACATCGCGTTGTCTTGATCCCGGAGAATCGGGCGATCCGGCCCGACAAGCAGGCGTTTTGCCTTCTCGCCGGAGACGTTTTCGTAGTTCTCGAACAACGGGTGGTCGGTAATGTCGACCGCGCTGTCGGCCAGTTCGTCCAGCGACTCCGTCATCGTGTACTGGTGTTCGACCGGCGTTACTGGGAGGTGAACGTCGAGCTTTTCCCCGAGCTGGCGCGCCCAGATGTTCGTAGCGACGACAACCTCGTTGCATTCGATGGTTCCGTTTTCCGTAACGACCGACTGGACCGCGCCATCGGCCATCTCGACGTCTTCCGTACGCGTGTGTGGCACGAACTCTGCGCCACGCTCCATCGCTTCGCGTGCCAGGGCGTCACAGGCGACGACGCCGGATACCTGTCCGTCCGTGGGAGAGTAATACCCGCCGAGAATCTGGTCTGCATCGACGAGGGGCAACTTCTCTGTGACTTCCTCCGGCGAGAGGAGCTGAGGATCCTCGATACCCCAGGCCGAGGCGTGTTCGACGCGACGCTGGAGGAAGTCCATCCGGTCTTCGCTCCGGGCGACTTCGATGCCGCCGGTTTCGTTGTAGGCCTGGTGGCCGTCAGCGCCCTCTAGGTCGGAGTAGAGCCGGCGGCTGTAGTCCGCGAACTGGCTGAGTACCTTTGGCTCTGCCGTCTGAAACATAATCCCTGGCGCGTGTGTCGAGGACCCACCCGTCGTCGGCATCGGCCCCTGGTCGACGACCACGACATCCTCGCGCCCGAGTTCGGTCAACTGATACGCGACATTACAGCCGACGATTCCGGCACCGACGATGACGGTGTCGGCCTGGTCCGGCAGGCTCTCTGTCGTCTTCATAATTCTGAATAAAAAGAACTGTGGCGGGCAAATATAGTTATCGGCTACCCCTCTCGCTGTTTCCAGATTTTCAGCAACCTGTCATGTAGAGTTATGAAATAACATCGTTACTATTGTGAAGTGAGGTGGGAGTAGCCTGCAACAGCGAACTCACAAACACTGACCGAGGGGCTGATGGACGCCTCCGCGATATGTGACGGTCAGCGATCGTCGCGCGGTCCGGTCGGCCGGTCCGCAATGGCGTCGAGAAGCTCCACAAGTGCGGTCGTCGACAGTTCCAGCAGTTCTTCTCCACGGTCGGCACTTCCCTCGCGGGGGTCACCGACGACGCCGTTCTCGGTGAACTCCCCGGAGTCGAAGGCGAGATTGACGCCACTTTGCCAGTCGCCCCAGCCGTCACTGCCGTTCGCCGCCGCTTCGTCCAGTCGGTCCTCGTGGACCGTGTCGGGCCGGGTGGACTGGAGGAGCGATGTCTCCAGTGGCCCGCCGTGACCCATATCGGCTCCGTGGTCGCCAACCGCATTGAACCAGGTAAACGGGATGGCGTACGCCTCGTCGTGTCGTGTGATTCGCCCGGCGACCTCTCGAAGGGCAGCGATGTTGCCACCGTGACCGTTGACCAGAACGACGTGGTCCCAGCCGTGTGTTGCGAGGCTATCGACGATATCGCGGATGTACGCTCGAAACGTCGATTCCGAGGTCCACAGCGTTCCGGTAAACGATCGGTGTTCTTCGGCGACCCCGACGGGCACAGCTGGTGCAACGACGACCGGGTCGTCGTATCGCTCCGCACCGTGTTCGGCGACCGCTTCCGCGTCGAACGTATCAGTTCCGAGCGGAGCATGTGGTCCGTGCTGTTCCGTACTCCCGACCGGAAGGAGTGCCAGGTTCGTGTCGGTGCGCTCTGCGTCGGTCCACGTCTCGGTCGCTAGTTGCATGCGCGCCGCTTCGCCCGGAGACGTATAAAGCCTCCCGCTCCCAAAATGTCACAGTGACGGTGAACAGACGTCGACGACCCCAAACGTAATGCGAAGACCGTCGCTGACACTCCGTATGGAGTACGAGCCACCGACCCACACGACGACTGACCGGCGACTCGGTCAGTTGCCGTCGGGCCGTACCCTCTCCGTGACCGTTCACCGATATGTCGGCGGCGACGGGCCGACTGTGTACGTGCAGGCAGCCCAGCACGGGATCGAGCTCAACGGCCCAGCAGCACTCCGTCGGTTGCACGATCGCCTACTGTCGACCGAGATAGCGGGCACTATTCTCGTCGTCCCCGTGGTGAATCCACCGGCCTTCGATCATCGCTCGTATATGATGCCTTCGGAGTACGATGTCAGGAATCCGAACCTGAACAGGGTCTGGCCGGGCGACAGCGAGGGGAGTCTCCAGGAACGCCTGGCCGCACAGTTGTGGAAGCTCGTCACAGATGCCGACGCAGCAGTAGACCTCCACACCGGGACGGCGGATATGCTCGAACACGTCCGGTATCACGCATCCCAGGCGGATGCACGGCGACTTGCAGAGGCCTTCGGGACGGAGTACTGTCTCGTCGACACGGGGGAGATCGCCACCGAGGAACCGTTCGATGGGACGTTTCGAGCCGCCGCCGCTCGCGCAGCTATTCCGGCGATAACAGCCGAACTATCCAACAGCCGGCAGATAACGCACGATGCGATCGAAAGTGGCGTC
Source organism: Natronoarchaeum sp. GCM10025321 (assembly GCF_042663585.1). Taxonomy (NCBI): domain Archaea; kingdom Methanobacteriati; phylum Methanobacteriota; class Halobacteria; order Halobacteriales; family Natronoarchaeaceae; genus Natronoarchaeum; species Natronoarchaeum sp. GCM10025321. The sequence continues at coordinate 206,268 of NZ_JBHTAN010000001.1, read as the reverse complement.
GACGGGATGGCGAACCTCCTGCGAGCGGTCGAGGTGATCGATGCCGATCCGGTCGCATCTTCCAACCAAACTGTCCTCGAGAACAACAGCACCGATATCATAGCAGCGGCATCAGGGCTGTTCGAACTGCGATCAGAGATCAGCGTCGGGGACACAGTAGCCGAAGGGGCGGAACTTGGGACGGTGTATTCGCCATCTACGTACGACCGACTCCAGACGGTCACCGCAAACGAGGGTGGCGTTGCGTACTCTGTCGCGCGGGAGGCTGTGGTCGTTGCCGGCGAACGGATTGCTGCGCTCGCGACAGAGATGTGACGCCGAAGGGTGTCAAGACTGGACCGAAGTCGGTAGCTCAAAATCGCCACCCCTCATGCGGTGGTAGTACTTAAATGGGTTTGGCATTCCTCACGTATTTCTATGACATAAGGTATCATGGGCTATTATAACATGGGAGTACATAGGACGTTCCAACTATTCTCGGAACTAATCGACCAGTACGAATCTGAGGGTCACTCGATCCAGCATCTCGAAGTCGCAACAGTTGATGACGAGGCAGGGGTGCTCGATGCCACGCTAGACGTTCCGCTCACACTCTGCTCACCGGCAGGAGAGCGAGAGCTCAGTCCGGAGGCCGCAGCACTGACCGATGACGGCGGACTCCAGGTAGACCTTTCACTGCCTGAGCTCCCGTCGACAGATGAGGACGCAGTCTCGACGACCGTAGAAGACGTTCGGGTTACCGACGAGGGATTCTCGCTGACTGTCAGGGTGACGATCGACCCAACGGAAACCGTATCGACAGGACCGGTCGATGTCGACGAGGGGACAGTAGATGACGATCCTCAGTCCGCGACGGCAGCTGCCGAAGAAGCGGAGGGTAGTACTGACGAGGAATCGACCATCAGTTTCGCCGAACAACTCGAGCGAGCCGATCCGGACGATGTCAGTCGGCAAAAGACTGCTGCAGCTTCCGGAAACACCGCAGATGAGTTCGCCGCGGTGCGTGACGCCACTGTCCCGCCATACGAGGACACAAAGTACCTCCAGGCGCTCTACGATAGCTGTGACAACTTTACCGAGATGAGCCGACACATCCAGATGGATGTCTCTTCGGAGACCGTCAGGCGCTACATGATCGAAGCCGATATCCACGACCCCGACACGTACGATACGAGCGACGAAGTGTCGCCAGCAGTCGACAACGAGACGTCCTCGACAGACGAATCAGCGGAATCCGCGGGAGAACACGAGCAGCAGACAACTGCTGCCGGTACCGTGTCGGCCCAGACCGACGAACCGGAGTCAGTGGAACAGATACCCGACGAAAAGCTCGTGACCGACGGTCTCGGCCTTCCCGAGGACGTGCATCTCGAAGAGGTCGCCGGTGCCGTAATCGACTCCGTCACAGTGTACGAGGTCACGCAGACCCTCGGACTCAACCGGGACCAGACCCGGGCTATCCTCGAGGAACTCAACCTCCTGAGTCTCGTCTTGCGACCGCTCGCGGACGATCCGGAATGGTCAGTCACCTACGAGCAGGTGGTCGAACGAATCCAGGAGGCCACACACTGATACATCCGATGATCGATAGTGTATTTAAATGGGTTCGGTAACCCACCCACAGACGGAAGTATACATATCCCTATAATTCGATAAATCATGTCTTTAGGTAAACGGGCCACATCTGATCACAGTGGCGTTCAGACGCTCCTTGCCAATACACGGTTCGAACTGATGCCGTTCGAGAGCTTCGACGACGAAATCCAGCACCTGCCCGACGGCGCGACGATCGCGATCACCACGTCGCCACAACTGGGTATCGAGAGGACCGTCGATCGGAGTGAAGATGCAGCCGAGATGGGATTCGACGTCGTCCCGCACATCGCGGCACGGTACGTCGAGGACCGGGCGCAACTCGAAGAGATCGCCCGACGGCTCACGGAGGCCGGTATCACCGACATCTTCGTCCCCGGCGGTGATCGTGAAGAACCAGCGGGTGAGTTCGAATCGGCATACGACCTGTTGACCGCACTCGACGAGATGGAGTACTCCTTCGAAGAAGTCGGCATTACGGGCTATCCCGAGGGTCACGACTTCCTCGACGAGAAGACACTGGCAGAGTCGATGGACAAGAAGACGCCGTACGCGACGTACATCGTCACGCAACTCTGTTACGACCCGGACGCCGTGCTGGAGTGGATCGAAACCATTCGTGACCGTGGCGTCGATCTCCCGGTCGAGATCGGCATCCCCGGCGTCATGAAGTACAAGCGGCTGATGCAGATCTCACAGAAGGTCGGGGTCGGCGACTCCATCAAGTTCCTCCGAAAGACGACCGGAATTCTCGGATTCGTGAAACAGCTCGTCGGCTCGCGCGGAACGTACAAGCCCGACGACCTCATTGACGGTCTCGCACCCCATGTCGACGACGAGTACTACAACATCAGCGGCATCCACATCTACACGTTCAATCAGACGCCGGACACCGAGTCGTGGCGGCACGACCGACTCGATTCCTGACGGCGCCACCGTGGGCACGCCTTCGTTTGTACTGCATGCTGCTACTGTCCCAGACACGCCTCACTGCTATTCCTGCAGTTCTCCGGTGTTCGTGAGAGCCCAGCGACTACGTCGGCGCACCTGCTCGGTCGTCGCTGGCGGAGTTCACCTGTCGATTGTCCTGCAATCGTCGCGTCTGGGTTAATTGCAATACGTCGCTCGCCCGACACGTTCTGCCAGAGGACAGACTATTGACACCGGAACCCGTACCACGGGTATGACGTACGAGACAGTCCGCGATACAGATCCAGCAGTTGCCGACGCGCTCGAAGGGGAACGAAACCGCCAGAACGACACGCTAGCGATGATTGCAAGCGAGAACCACGTCACTGAGGCGGTTCTGGAGGCCCAGAGCTCCGAACTGACGAACAACTACGCCGAGGGCTATCCCGGCGAACGCTATTACGGCGGCTGTGAGTTCGCCGACGACGTCGAACAGCTGGCGATCGATCGCGCGAAAGAACTGTGGGGGGCCGACCACGTCAACGTCCAGCCACACTCCGGTTCACAGGCAAACATGGGCGTGTACCTGGCCGCACTCGATCCCGGCGACAAGATCCTCTCGCTGGATCTGACCCATGGCGGCCACCTGTCACACGGCCACCCGGCGAACTTCGCTGGTCAGGTGTACGATGTCGAGCAGTACAAGGTCGACGAAGAGACCGGCTACATCGACTACGAGGGCCTGCGGGAGACCGCCGAGACCTTCGAGCCCGACATCATCATCTCGGGCTACTCCGCATATCCCCGCGAGGTCGATTTCGGTCGTATTCAGGACGCCGCTGACGCCGTCGGTGCGTACCACCTCGCGGACATTGCACACATCACTGGACTCGTCGCTGCCGACGTCCACGAGTCGCCCGTCGGCGTCGCGGACTTCATCACTGGCTCGACACACAAGACGATCCGTGCCGGTCGTGGTGGCATCATCATGTGTGGCGACGACCACGCCGACGAAATCGACAGCGCCGTCTTCCCCGGTACGCAGGGCGGTCCGGCGATGCACTGCGTCGCCGGCAAGGCTGTCGGTTTCGGTGAGGCACTCGATCCCGCATTCGAAAGGTACGCCCAGCAGACCGTCGACAACGCGGCGGCGCTGGGTGACCGACTGCAAGAGCGTGGCCTGACACTCGTTTCGGGCGGGACCGATAACCACCTCGTTTTGATCGACCTCCGGCCATCCCATCCGGACACGACCGGCAAGGACGTCGAGGAGGCGCTCGAAGAGACAGGGATCGTTTTGAACGCGAACACGGTGCCCGGCGAGACTCGCTCGGCGTTCAACCCCTCAGGCATCCGCGCCGGCACGCCGGGACTCACGACCCGCGGCTTCGGCGAGGAAGCCTGTCGAGAGGTCGCCGATCTCATCTGTGATGTCGTCGATGCACCGCACGACGAAACTGTCCTCAGTGGCGTGAGCGACCGCGTCGACGAACTCACCGACGAGTATACACTGTACGAGTAGCCCGGATTCTGCCGTGGCTGTCGTGCATACCGTCGTTATCATCTCTGGAGGAGTTCTGAAATCCGACGACTGAAACAGGTTAACAACCCCCGAAACCGTCTACCAGAACGCGTTAGTGAGATCCGTCGAAGAGACCATCCCGATGTAATCGTCGTCGATGACAGGGAGGTGACTGATCTGGAACGTCTCCATCATCGCTGCCGTCTGCTGGAGGCGCAGGTCGGGCGGAATGGACTCAACGGATTCCGTCATGACGTCGCCCACGACGACTTCAGACGGGCTTTTTCCCTGTGCGATCGCATTCAGAATGTCAGTACTGGTGATGAGCGATGGTGGTGCTGTCGTTACGAGGAGCGCACTGATGTCGTGTTCGCGCATCTTTTCGGCCGCATCTACCAGTGACATCTCAGCTGGAATGGTGATCAGGGGTCGAGACATGACATCTTTGACGAGTGGCTGCTCTTGCGTTGCCATGCACAGGACATCGGAGAGCGGCTCTTTTGATGTTTTGGTCCCTCGAAGGGATCACCATTGATAGCTCGATATGACCGATCTGGTATATCTTGTAATCGCGCTCACACCGACAGTCTCGCCACAATCATAGCCGTCGGTTTTCGGACACAGCATCTCTGGATGGCGAGAACAATCAGAGTGTTACTCGAGTGTTTCACCCATCGTCTCGGGACCGAACAGCCCGACTAGCAGGCCTGTCGCCAGCAACGCCACGGCGAAGGGTGCAAGCGCGACGGCGTATCCGAACGGGACGAGCCATCCAGCTAGGATCGGCCCGGCGACGGCAGCGATCTTGCCGAGACCACTGGCAAAGCCGAGTCCGGATGATCGAATGCCCGTGGGGAACAGTTCCGTCGTATATCCGAAGATGACCGCGAACGACGCGAAAATAAAGAACCCGGTCGCAAAGAGACCGGACAAGAGCGGCACAGTACCGTTAATACCGAGACCCACATCGACGCCGGGGAGCGCGAGCGTGAACAGTCCTGTCGAGAGTCCCGAGAGCGAGAAGGATCCGGCGAGGACGCGCTTTCGACCGAGTCGATCGACGAGCGTCGACGCTGTCAGGACACCCAGTAACTGGAACACCCCGACCACCGTGAGATAGACGTACAGCCCGCCGACATACCCGGCTGCCTGGACCGTGTCCGGCAGCCAGATGAACACGCCGTAGTAGCCGAGATTCAACCCCGACCAGACTACGGAAATGAGTACCGTCCGTCCAAGAAACTCCGGACGAAATAGGCGTCGAAACGACGCCTTTTCCGGGTCACCCGCGGCTAACTGTTCGGGCTCGATATCGAACGTGTGTCCGTTTTCGGCCGCGATAGCGGCCAGACGATCGCTGGCGCCGGAACGGTCGCCGGTCCGTGCGAGGTAGTACGGCGACTCCGAAAGTTGTGTGTGGATTAGTCCGACGAAGACTATCGGCGCACCGGCAGCGACGAAGGTGACGCGCCATGCTGCGATGCCGAATACTGTCGCATCGGTGGCTCCAGCCGGGAGTATGGCCGCCGCCAGGAGGACCGTCGCGAGGTTGCCAAGCGCGAAAAACCCTTCCAGATACGCGAGATACCGCCCGCGCCACTGGGTCGGGACGTGTTCAGAGAGGTACGTTGCAGTCACAGTGACCGAGGCCCCGACGCCGATCCCGGTCAGGATTCGCAACAGGATGGCCGAGCGGAGTCCGGTCGCCAGTCCCGTCAATGCGGTACAGCTCGTAAACAGTGCGACTGCGACAACCAGCGTCCGTTTTCGACCGTGTCGATCACTGTACCTACCACCGAGGCTGGCTCCAAAGATCATACCAAAGAGCGTCCCACTGCCGAGAATTCCTGCCTCGACTGGCGAGAGTCCCCACACTGCCACGTGAACGGGGATCGTAAACGAAATAACGAGAATAGACAGCGCGACGCTGGCCCAGATACCGCCAGTGACGAGGAGTAGACGTCGCTGGAAGCGACCGGCCGGCAGCGAATCGATGACGCTCCCGACTGTTACTGGTGAACCGTCTTGGTCCCCCGACTGTGTGTGCCTGGCCACGGTTCAGGTGTGCCGTTGGAGCCACTCATACGTTCGGTTCACTACCGAACCGAGTCGAGAATGTGTTGCTGTTCAACTCGCTTTGCTTTCTGCTGGGTGTCGTGGACCGCATCGATGTTGACGCTCATTGACGTGATTCCCGCGTCGACGAGGGTCTCAATCATTCTGGGCTGAGAGGCCGCCTGTCCACAGATGCTGGTCGCAACATCGTGGGATCGACACGTCTCGATCGTGTCCGTCATCAACTGCAGGACCGATGGATGGAGCGCGTCGTACCGGCCGGCCACTGTACTGTTGTTGCGGTCGACAGCGAGGGTATACTGGGTGAGGTCGTTCGTGCCGAAGGAGACGAAGTCGATCCCCGCCTTACAGATGGCGTCGCTGCTAAGTGCGCTCGCAGGCGTCTCGATCATCACACCCCATGGTCGCTTGTTCGGATCGATCCCGACCGCCTCCATCAGTGCTTTGGCCCGGTAGACGTCCTCGGCGTCGTTGACCAGCGGTAGCAGGATTTCGATGTTGTTGTACCCCCTCTCGTAGAGGGATTTGAAAGCCTCAAGCTGGAGTTTGAACGTCGCTGGTTCGTCGAGCGAGCGTCTGATGCCACGGTAGCCGAGCATCGGGTTATGCTCGGCCGGTTCGGATTCGCCCCCCTCGAGCTGTCGGAACTCGTCCGTCGGTGCGTCTAGCGTCCGAACACGTACTGGTCGGGGGTAGAACTCGTCGGCGACCGTACGCATCGCGTCGCTGAGAGAGTTGACGAACGCCTCCTCGCCATGCTGGGCCACGTAGTGCTCCGGCGTCTCACCGGTCGACAGGACCATGTGTTCCATCCGCAACAGGCCGACGCCGTCAGCGCCGGTCGTAGCCGCCCGCTCTGCTGCCTCTGGGATGGAGACGTTTACCTTGATTTCCGTCGCTGTCATCGGCTTCGGACCACGGTTCTGGGTGGGCGGAGACGGTGTCTCAGCACCTTCGCTCGTATCGTCCTGTGCTGGTTCTGTTGTAGGGTCCCTCACGACGCCTCTATCGCCGTCGATAGTGACTCTTTGGTCGTCGGTCAGGACAGATGTCGCGTTTTCGCAACCGACCACTGCCGGCACGCCGAGTTCCCTGGAGATGATGGCAGCATGGCTCGTCATCCCACCTTCGTCGGTGACCAGGCCACCGGCCCGTTTCATCGCGGGTACCATGTCCGGGGTCGTCATTTCCGTCACCACGATATCGCCGTCTTTGACCTTGTCCAGTTGATCCAGCGAGCCGACGACGCGGACGGTACCGGTTCCAGAACTGGGGCTTGCGCCGACTCCATCGACGAGCGACCCATCAGCCGTCTCGCCGGTCTTGGTGTCAGTGCGGTCGGAAGAGTCGCTGATCGTCGTGATCGGCCGGGACTGCAGGAGGTAGATGTCGCCATCACATATCGCCCACTCGACATCCTGTGGTTGGTCGTACTGTTCCTCGACAAGTTCGCCGATATCGTTGAGCGAGTGGAGCTCTTCATCAGAGAGCACCCGTTCGTCTCGCTTCTCGTCGGGGACCGGCCGTTCGACAGTCTCTCCAGACTCGTTCTTGACACACATCACCTTCTTTGTCGAGATAGTGACATTATTGACCGCGTTCTGTTGCCGGTCGTAGGTGTAATGATCCGGCGAGACAGCACCGGAAACGACAGCTTCGCCCAGTCCCCACGCGGCTTCGACTGTCAGTTCCGGTTCACCCGTCGATGGGTGACTAGTAAACATGACGCCGGACTTGTCAGCGTCGACCATTCGCTGGACGACGACGGCGATATCGACCGTCTCGTGGTCGAACCCCTGTTCGACGCGATAGTAGATCGCTCGCTGTGTGAACAGCGACGCCCAGCATTGCTTTATTTTGTCGAGCAAATCCTCGCGCCCGACGTTCAGGTACGTATCCTGCTGCCCGGCAAACGATGCGTCGGGCAGATCCTCGGCGGTTGCCGACGAGCGGACCGCGACGACTGGATCACCTTCCAGATCGTCGAACGCTGCAAGGATCGATGTTCGCATACCGTCGGGCCAGTCGGCTTCCAATATGAGTTCGCGGGCCTGCTGTTCGGCCTCGGCCAGCGCGCGCGAGTCTTCGGTATCGACGTCGACGGCCTCGAACAGTTCCGGTCCGAGTCCGGATTCGTCGATGAACTTTCGGTACGAGTCAGCCCTGACGCTGAACCCGTGAGGAATCGGTAATCCATGTGATGATAGTTCTCCGAGCGAAGCCGCTTTCCCACCGACAATATCAACGTCGTCGGCGTTGACCGCCTCGAACCAGGCTACCGTCATTACCGTGGAGTACCGCGGACCTGTTAATGAGTATTTCCCCCAGAGCCAACAGAGACACCCTGAAACACAGTTTTTCAACACATAGTTTGACAATCAGATCGGGTATCGTACCGGCTGTTTATTACGAAGACACCGAAAATATCGGCTGATGACGGTACCTGACACAGTCCAGCCGCGAAGGATCGCTTGCGCGTCGATAACCCAGGGGTCTTCCCGACTGAAGCAATGTCCCGGGCCGTCAAGAACGCTCGGTACGGCACGGGACGGAGTGTGCTGATATCATGATGACAGTCGGCGTAAACGGCTACGGGACGATCGGAAAACGGGTTGCCGACGCCGTGTCGGCCCAGCCGGACATGCGGGTTGTTGGTGTCAGCAAGCGATCACCGAACCACGAAGCCCGTGCTGCCACCGAGATAGGGTACGATCTGTACCCGGCAGACCCGGATCGGACAGACGAGTTCGAGCAGCGCGGGATTCCGGTCGCTGGCTCATTCTCCGAACTGGTCGCCGCAGGCGATGTCGTCGTCGATGCGACGCCCTCCGGCGTTGGCGAGACATACCGCGACCTGTACAAAGAGCACGATACGAGCGTCGTCTACCAGGGTGGGGAAGACCCGGATGTTGCGCCCCACAGTTTCAACGCTCGGACCAACTACAGTGACTCTCTCAACAGCACGGCAACACGGGTCGTCTCGTGTAACACGACAGGGCTGGCGAGAGCAGTAACGCCGCTGCGGGAACAGTACGGTGTCCAGTCTCTCGATGCGACACTCATCAGACGGGGGGGCGATCCGACCCAGACCGACCGGGGGCCCATCAACGACATCCTACCGGATCCAATCGGTGTTCCGTCACATCACGCACCGGATCTCCAGGCGATTATGCCGGATCTCGACGTAACGACGAAAGGCGTCACCGTCCCGGCCACACTGATGCACCTCCACAGTGTGACCGTGTCACTGGAAGCCGACCCGACAGCAGCGACGGTCAGAGAGCTACTTAACGACGAAAACCGTATCGAGCTCATCAGCACCGCGTCAGGCTGTCAGAGCTGTGCGGAGATTCAGGAGTACGTCCTCGATACCGGCCGGCGGCGGGGCGACGTCTGGGAGAACTGTGTCTGGGCCGACTCGATCGATGTGAGTGACGGGCGCCTCTCGTTCTTCCAAGCGATCCACCAGCAGGCGGATGTCGTTCCGGAGAGTGTCGACGCTGTCCGAGCACTCTGTGGGGCGATGGATGGAGAAGAGAGCCGGTCGACGACGGACGAATCGCTCGGAGTCGGGATGTAACCGTTTCCAGGAATACCGATTTTGGATAGAATGAATCGCACCTGGGCTGGAGTCACGTACTGTGCCACACCTGGTCCCAGATTGCAAATGATACGGATATCGTCATATCAGAATCACCGACTCTTGTACAGTACCACAGACGCCAGTCGGTCCGTCCCGTGTCACACACCGGGAGAGCTGTGCTCTTCACGCCGGATTCGTCCATCAGAAACGGCGTTTTCATCGGCGTTGATCAGGTCACTAATAGGCGTACGGGCTGCCGGTTCACGCCCGAACAAGGTTTTTTATCATCTGTCTACGGTCCACTAGCTGCATGGTCGAGTCCATCTCGCTTTCGAGAGCGACAGAACTGATCGAGGCGGCAGCAACAAAGGCGGAAGAGATCGACAATCCGATGGTCCTCACGGTAGCGAACAGCGAGGGGAACCTCGTAGCACAGCATCGCATGGACGGCGCCTGGCTCGCATCCGTGAGCATCTCGCGGAACAAGGCCTACACGGCTGCGGCGCTGGAGACACCGACCCACGAGCTGGCCGAACCATCCGAACCGGGCAACTCGCTGTATGGTCTGCAGACGACAGACGAGGGGCGGATCGTCATTTTCGGTGGCGGCTACCCACTCGAGCGCGACGGCGAAATCGTCGGGACGATCGGCGTCTCTGGCGGCGCAGTTGCGCAGGATCAAGAGGTTGCGGAGGCCGGCGTCGATCGCTGGAACGAACTAACGGAGTGAGGATTCACTCCGTCCAGTCAGAAGAGAGACAGTCCGATTCAAATTTACAAAGCCGGCTTCGTCGTTCCATACGACTGATCGTCACTGTGTGCCGAACGTCGTCACTCAGGTGACGCTGTCGTCACGAACTAACTGCCGGCGCTATAACGTATCGAGAGTCAGGAGTCCGAACTACAGATACCTCCGAAGGACAGATCGCTAATCAGCACTGTGGGACGGAATGAAACCACACTGCGGGCAGCCAGTATGTTTTGTCGTCTGGTAGCTCAATACAGCGCCGCACATCGGACAGTTGTAGCAGGGGTCTTGTGTCATCACAACTAGTCTCGTGATGAGGAATAAAAACACCTTTGCCCCAACACAATCAGCCGATTATTTGATATGACACCATACGGTGAGCAACGCGTTCGATATCACGTCGATCAGATAGGAACCCGCGATGGAAAAATGGTGACGGCTAGCGAGACTACCGACGACTCGGGACGATGTTGCAGGGACCATCTGCGGTGGCTTGGTCGAAAGTGAAAGCAATTTGCATCTATGGAAACGATTAACAATATCGGCTGTATCATTTAAAACCGACCTTCGGTCTCGTCACAGCGACAGGACGGGGACCGGAGTGTTCAAATCAGGTGATACGATGTCAGTACAGAAAGACGACGCCAAGCAAACAGTTCGAAACTATCTGGCCGCTTTCAATGACCAGGACGAGGAGGCGCTCAAAGAGCATCTCGCAGACGATGTCGTCGAGCATGGCATCCACGATACCCATCACGGGCCGGAGGAAGTCGTCGAACTCCACCGCTCTCACTTCGACGTGTTTCCGGATTATTCAGGATCTACTGAGGCAATGATCGCCGAAGACAACATTGTCACTGTCCGATACACGGCATCTGGAACCCAAACCGCTGAGTTCGAGGATATCGAACCGACCCAACACAAAGCCGAGTGGTCCGGCATGGTCCAGTACCGTATCGAAGATGACGAGATCGCGGAGATATGGATCGAAGAGGATCGACTCGGACTGCTCGAACAGCTCGAGGCCGTCGACCCACCGGCACATCTCAGAATATAGCTATCGTGCCGGTGATCGTCGGTTTTTCTGGGGAGCACAATTGCGGTCTGGTCGGCTGACGGCTGTCTGTTTGTGTGTCAACCCGTTATCGACGATCAAAAAAGATATCGCAAAAAACCAACTAGGGACAGACGCCGTGACGTCGATCAGTCGCCGTTCTGGTTGGCCTCTGCTTCCTTCCGTGCGTTCAGCTTCGCCTGTTCACGCGCGCTCGGGTTGACGGACTCCTTGAACGGCACCTTGGCGGCCGTCGCGAACGTCGGCTCGCCAGGCTCCTCGGAGTACTCGTCGGGGAGGTGAACCTGGAACTCGAGGTCCAACTCCTCGTCGTAGACCTCGTCGTTGAGCGGCGTATCGGTGACTTCCTGGATCATGTCGGCCGGCACGAAGCCCATGCCGATGTTTGTGCCCAGGTCCGGGTTCCACCACGGCGAGGTGAGGTAGCCACACTCTTCGCCCGTTTCCGGATCGGAGATGAGCCAGAAGTCCGGTGCGTAGTCGCGGATCGGATCGCCAGCGATCTTGAGCCCAATAAGCTTGTGCGTGAATGGGTACTCGCCGTTTTTGATCTGCTCTTTCTGCTCTTCGAGCACCTCTTTACCGATGTAATCGGCATCCTTTTCGTCAGGAACGTGATAGCCGAGGTTGACCTGGAATGGGGACGTTTCGTGATCGAGGTCCTGGCCCCAGGACATGATCCCCGCAGCGATACGGCGGTGGTGGCCCGGTGCGATCTGTCGACCACCGTGGTCCTTGACCGTCTCCATAACGGGATCCCAGACCTGCTCGGCGGTCTCGTGTGCGTCCTTGACGTAGATTTCGAAGCCAGCCTCGCCGGAGAACCCGGTCTGGCTGATAAGTACGTCGGCACCGTTGATTTCGGCGTCCATCAGGCCGTAATACGGCACGTCCTTCACCTTGTCGCCGACGACATCGACCATGACGTCCTCGGACTTTGGGCCCTGAATCTGCATCGGAGCGACATCGATCTCGTCAATCTCGACGTCGAACTCGTTGTCGACGTTGACGCCCTGCAGCCACTGCATCAGCGTTGAGTCCGAAATGGAGAACCAGAATTCGTCCTCTTCGGGTCGCAGGAGAACGGGGTCGTTCAGCACGCCGCCATCCTCGTTACAGAGGATGACGTACTTGCCGTCCATCGCGTCCATTTCACTGACATCACGCGTGACGACGTAGTTCGTGAGTGCCTCGGCGTCAGGTCCTTTGACACGGATCTGGCGTTCGACAGCGACATCCCAGAGCGTGACAGCGTTGGTCAGCGCATCGTACTCCTTCATTACACCGCCGTCTTCGGGTTCGATGAGACCGCGCGGGTGATAGAGTCGGTTGTAGACGGTGGCGCGCCACGCACCCTCCTCGTTGAAGGACTTGTGGAAGAACGGCGATTTCCGAACGCGGGTCGAGACAAGCATCTCGATGTCCGGGTCACCGGTCTGGCGCAGATTGCGTGGGACTTTCCGATCTGACTGGTCGACATTAGGATAATTGGGATGGTCCTGATTTCCGGTCATGCCTATAAGACGAGATAGGAAATCATAATAAAAGATACTGTGGATCACTTCTGGCATTTATCACAGGGGAGGTTTCTGACTGCGAACGGGCCGATGATATCCGACAAGTTGTGATCGCCACAAATCATCATTGCAGGAGGACCAGCGCAATGTCACAGTCTTCAGGCTGTAGATACGGTCGTGTTCAGATAAGCTGGTTCTACGCGAAAACGAACGATCTGAACCAGTAGTCAGCAGTTTCAACTTCGGCGTGGCTAAAAATATTACTAAACAAAAAGTTTTGTTGTTTTACTTCAAAAAATATATGTTCTACACTGGTCCGATTTACTTGACTTTCGTATCTAAAATAGAGGCTGTGTCGTGAACAGGCTGTTTGGAGTGAGGTCGCGCTATAGACGAGGAACACCGCGTCGTCAACGTCGTGCTTCTCCCGCAGCGTGGCAAGAAACCATTGAGCGAGAACGGTTGTAGTGGTCGGATTAGGCTGTAAATAGAGTAATTCGTCGATTTTCAGGTCAACAGCAGCGTACAGCCAGTACTGCTGTCCATTGAATCGGATCACGGTTCCATCAACTGCACCGTGATCCGGATTCTGGCCCTCTTCGGGCTGTAGATCTGTCTTGTGAACCCACTTATATACGGTCGATCGAGCGTGTTTGATACCAAATAATTCAAGTACTAAGATAGTATTTGAAACTGATAATATGTCAAGACGGAGCTGAATACCGAGCTCCATCAGCAGTTCCGGCGTGGCCTCGCTTCCACAAAACCTAATTCGATCTGGTCGATACTACCACTGAGGCGGGCGCTTTCGGGCATTTAACACTTGAAAACGCAGCGCTTCACCCACGGCCAAATCGTTCGCGTTCGTCTCGTGAATCAAACAAACGAAGCTACCCAGTTGTACAGTGGTAGTCCGTCTCTCGCGCTATTTATTCGTCTCGGGCGTGTAGATTTCGTATGGACAAAATCAAAACCTCTCCCGGTCCTGCAGCCGACCAGGCGTTTCGTTTGGGGATTCTCGCTAGTCTGGCTGCCGGAGGTGTTGTACTGGGAATACTGTACTGGAGTGGTCTGATTTCGCTGCCAATCATCGGTTACATTCTTATCAGCCTTTTACCAGTGTATCTCATCCTCGTTGCCTCAGTGCTGAGCGTCTGGCTGGGATATAGTAAGGACATATCCGCACTTCGACCGGTGTATAAAGAGAAGAAGTCAAAACGCGGTGAGTGACCATCGGCTATGCGTCAATGGAGAACTATACCCTACTGAAAAACAACTATTTCGATGATAGCTATGAGAGACAGTCTCACTCCTCTGTCTCTTCTTCAGCGATGGTCGTCGAAATGAGATTTCGGATCCCACGACGAAGACGACCGCTCATCGCTGTCGACGACAATCCCATTTCGTCAGCGGCCTCGTTGAGTTTGATACTGCGTGGCTCGTCGAAGTAGCCGTGGGCGTACGCGATCTGTAACGCGTCCCGCTGTTCGTCTGTCAGCCCGTACGATTCCATCCCGTCCGTGTCGGTATTCCCGTATATTTCGATAATATCGAGCGAAATGTCCTTCTCGGTGGTATACTCCCAGATAGTGTTGAGTGCGTCTCTGTCCGGTAGTAACAGATGGACGAGCCACCCACTTCCTTTCGTCTCGGTATTGACGAGGAATCCACCGACGTCGGTGACGACTGTACTGATCAGTTCCGTCTCCGGACTGTGCTCGACATAGTAGATTCCTTGCTGTTCAGTCCAGTCGACGAGGTCGTACGTTTCGACCGTCGGATCGTCGTCCAGCATCTCCTCTAACTCCTCCTGATCGTCGTACTCGATGAGGAATGGAAACTTGGTCGAACCGGGATCGGTATTCCCTTGCGTTATGACACGAATATTGACATCACTGAGAGAGGTCAGTGTCGGAACAAGGGCGAGCCGATCGTGCTCGATATGAACTTTTGCTGTAATAGACATTATGGATATTCCAACTTAGTGATTGTTACGAGTAGATGAGGGCATGCTGCCGTGCTGGGATAGCGTCTGTCATGCTAGGGTTACAGGGCATTTTGTACTCTGGCTATTTAGAATTATATATACAGTTTGCCTTTTCGGAAGTCCCCAGCGTCGGATCAATGACGGTGCGTTCATTACCATAGGTTCTATATTACTGGTACGATGACAGCGGAGTCGGATCCCATCTGTAAGGTCGATCGGATTTCGAATAAATGGGAACTGGCAGAGATAGATGAACGACTCCAGAAACGTCGAAACGACGGGGACAGTTTGCGTGACCTCGAAACGTACTACAATCAGGCCGTCCTCCAAGCAGCGATGAAAGCGACGGGTCAAGAAACTCTCGACGGCGAAATACCGAACGTATACCGGCTCCTGACTGACGACGAGGTGAGTCCAGGGGAGCGTATCGACGTCGAATCGCGCCTCAGGCAGAACGGACTCGACCCCGCGGAACTCACGGGGGACTTCGTGAGCTATCAGACGATACGAACACATCTCAATGACTGTCTGGAGGTGGACACGGCTCGGGACACCACGCTCACCGTCAGTGATGCCCAGAACACGGTGTTCAAACTCATCTCTCGAACAGAGTCGGTCGCGCACCAGATGATAGCCCGGCTGGAGACGGGCGGGTCGTTGACAATCCCGGCACCAACAGTCACACTCAGTCTCCGTGTCGGCTGCTCGGAATGCGGCGACGAGTATCCTTTCTCGAAGCTGCTAGAACGGGGGGGATGCTCGTGCCAGTCCGAGAGTCGACAGCCTAAAGAAAGCTAATCTGCTCCGAGAGCGGCTGTCGAAATCGAGTCGTACAGTCCGTCGAGTTCGTTCTGCTCTTCGGGCAACACCGCCGTAATAACGAATTCAGCGTGTTGATTGAAGTGTTCTAATAGTCCCTGGATCCGGTCAGCATCGAACATTTCGATCGCGTCGACGATGACGAACGGGATGTGCTCGCCGACATCGTGGACGAGATAGCCCGCTAGCGCGACAACGAGACCGATCACCTCTCGCTCACTCTTACTGAGGCTGTCAACGGTGTCCTTGTAAGCCCGGCCCTCATCAGTCGTTCTGACGAGATGCAGTTCGAACTCGGACTCTGCGGACATCCGCGTGCCGGACGAGCGACGCTCGATCCAGATACGCTCGATCGCGTTATACTCGAGCCTATCGAGGACACGTTGCATCATCTCATTGAACGTGGAGACGAGCTCCTGTTCGGTCTGATCGATACGCTCGCGCTGTTCTCTGAGCTCTTCGGCAACCGATTTACGGTCGTTCTCGACCGTCTCTCGGGTGGACAGCGCTGTCTTGATCTCGGATATCTCCTCTTCAACACGTTCCAGATCGTTCGACAGCTGCCCGCGTTCGTATTCGAGATCGCTGATCTCATCGTAAAGCTCGCTCAATCTGGCTTCCCGGTCCGTTTCTTTGCCATGTTGTTCTAGCAGCTCGCTGATTTCGTCCTCCAGTGTCCGGCGGTGCTGACGGAGTTCTGAGAGTGTCTCTCGTCGTGTCTCTATCTCGGTAGAAACGTCTGCCCGCTGTTTGCGAAGATCCTCTCGCTCGGTACGTTCCGACTCAAGTTCTTGCTTTCTTGTTGTCTTCTTCTGGATACGTTCCGTGAGAGCATCTCGCTCACTGCGTTTCTCTCGCATGATCTCCTGGACTGTCTCGACCTGATCCGCAATCTGTGCCCGTTCGACCGAACTACCACACGTCCAACACGTAACCGACTGGGAGGCAGGGTCGAGTTCGGAAACAATATCGTCAGATTTCATCGCTGCTGGCACATCGTCCTCCTCGTTGAGTATCTGAGAGTTCATCTCCGCAATCGGGCTGAGGGTGTTAATCGTCGAGGTGAGTTGTTGTTTCTGATGATGGAGTCTCTCAATCTCCTCACCGAGTTCGTCGATATCGACGCCGTTCTCGGTCACTTCTATCGAATCCAGCTTTTCCTCGGTTCGTTTGAGTTGCTCAGTCAGTGATTCGACGGCGGACTCGTTTTTCCGGATCCGTCGCTTAATTTCTCTTCTTTTGTTTCGTTTCGGACTTATTGCTACTGTATCTTCGTCTGTCTGATCAATTTCGGATTCGAACTCCTCTATTTCCGTCCGAGTTTCCTCGAGAGAGTCAGAAACGTCTTCAATTTCTTTTTGAATACTATCTCGCCGTGCCAGGAGCCCCGGGACTCTGTTTTCCATTTTGTCGAGGTCGTCGAGTCGGTCGTCGAGCGACTCTTTTTCCTCGGTCAGGTGTCGGATCTCGGCCTCTATCTCATCTGTATCGATCGGCTGCATCAACAGTTCGGATAGGTCGTCTCCGGCAAGGACGGCCTGTCGGATCGGGTTTATTTCGGTCAGCGCCATGAAAAGTTCACAGAGATCGCCTTTCCCCGAGTAGACCCGAGATTCGCTGACAACAACCTTACCGTCCTTTCGGGTCAAATCGAGATAATATTTATCATCGCCTACGTTCATACGGACAGAGCCGGTGTCAGCGTCACTTTTCAGCGGTGGGAGTGGCCCTCCGAGCACACCGGCCAGTGCACGGAGCGTAGAGGACTTGTTCGAGGCGTTCTCTCCCGAAAAGAGCGTCACTCCCGAAGACAGTGAGAACTGGGCATGAGAGACTCCGCCAATGTTTTTGATTTCGAGGTTCAATTGTCTGCCGGTCGAATCAGGTGTTGATGCAGTTGTATTGGTCATATTCTAATGTTACGACCGAACGTATCCCGTTCGTATCGACTCTTCGAGACAGAGGCTTCCCTCGGTTACAGGGTGGATAGCTCCGCGAAACATTGTATTGAGTGTTCCAATATTGCTTGTGTTTCTCCTATTGACAGTGTATTCGTCAGCCAGTGTCTCGTTATGAGGGCCTGTATTGTACGCTGGGACGAGGCTGTTCTCCCAGCATCGCATTATGTGAGGATCAGAAGGCTTTGCAGACTTAAATATATGTGGTATATGCCGCACAGACATGTATTAATGAGCGGTATTGGAAGTATGCATGGTATCAACACACGAGGGGGGTGTCAGCGAAGATCATTACACGCTACGATTCGACAGTGAACAAAGAATCAGTGAAGCGGTTGTCAGTGCTGTTGCCGATTATACTGGAGCAGACCGAGAGTCACTGCCGCCCATTGGTCAGAGTATCAACCCTGATGGATTAAACGTACTGTTCGAGAACGATGCCAAAGGCAGTTGTCCGGGTGGTTGCGTTACTTTCTCGTATTATAAGCACACGGTTGTCGTTCAGAGTACCGGACTGATACTGGTCAAGTCAAGTTGAAGCCCTCTCATCTTGTTTATCCCGACAGGTATCTTAGACTATCCGTTCGCCCTGCTGGTTCCTGGTGTAGATTGTTACATCTGAGTGAATACTCGGGGTCAATACCCGAGGTATTCTTCTGTAAAAATTGATAAATATAGTGAATAATCACGACCTATATTCGCACTTAAACACCCGTAATAATACGCGCTAGCACCTAAGCATACAGGTCTGCAACTACTAGTCGTTATGAAAGAGACGATAGAGAATGAGACGCAGCTCAGCGACACCGATATTTACCTCCCCGCAATGGCACTGCATCCGGACTTCGGTCAGATCGAGGAGTTCGTCACAGAACTCTTCGATTTCCACGGCGTCGTACTGATCCCTGACAGCTACAACAAATAAACGGCTTTCGCCCAGCCGCTCGTATCTCTCGAAGAATCGTTCGATCCTATTCGCATTATGGCCAGATGCACGCTCCCACAGGACCGTCACCTGTCTCTCTACCTGCACACGTATCTGATGGAGAAAATCACGGATTTGATTGCTCGTTACGTTTTTATTCGATTCGCCCCCGGCGAGTTCCAGCGCGGCTGGAACCGTGGCGACGAACGCGTCCGCGCGCTCGCTCTCGGTGCACCGCTCGAATACGGTGAACAGCGTACACTCCGTCTCTGCCCGGACTACGAGGCCGAAACGGACAACCGCCTGGAACGGACTGACGACAAGGGTGCGGTCGTTGCCTACTGCAAAGCGTGTGGTGCGGAGACGGGGAGATAGTTCCGGAGGTCGATGGAGAGAGACGTCCCTAACATCGCCTGACCTCGGCGTCTCGATTCCGTGGGGTCCGCTCATCTTCGCCGTCTCGGTGGATCCCGCCGAGGCCAACTGTCTGTAGCTAACTACCTCTCTTTAAACGTCGTCGAGACGTCGCTAAGACATCTACAGGCAGTTCGAGGCGAGTGCCTCGGGATCGTACGGAAATCTACGATTTCCGTGATGACGAGACGCTCCGGGTCTCGAACCACTTGCCACCGAGGTACTTCACAAGCGCCGTAGTGCGCCTACTCGTCAGGAAACGAGTCCCAGAACACGTCCGGCAGTTCCCGGTCGGGGTTCTCTTCGAGATAGTTCTGCTTGGTCAGGTTTGCCTCCTCGATGAGTGTGGCGGCTTCCCCTGCCCAGACGTAGAACCCGATCAGGGTCTCGCGTCGCATCCGCTCGAGGTCGACCGAGTGATACACGTTGACGACACCTCCACCCTCACGGTTCAGTTCGGATTGCCGAAGTAGACCCAGATCCACGAGTTTATTGAGATATCGGGTGATCGTACTCCGATCGTATCCCAGAGAGTCAGCCACCTCGTTCGCCGACACTGGCCCTTCGCCGATGACACACAGGCAGATATCGAGGCCTGCCTTTGGAAGGCCGAACGCCTCCAGAAGCACCTGTCTCACGTCGGGCGGTTTGACACTCATTTCTACATCGGTCACGCGTTCCATCGGTTCGTCGTGACAGGACATCGGCGGTTCGTCGCGGCCGAGTGCAAGCACCACGTTGTCGCAGTCGGGGCATTCGAATATATCGTATCGGCTGGACGCCGGATCGTACTGCACTTCGTCGACGTCCTCTCCCGATTGGCTCGGTTCGTTTTCAGACATTGGCAATCTCTCCCCGTTAGTTGAACAAAAAGGTGGCCTCCCAATAAATTCAGCCCCCTCATTTCTCCGAGCACGGAGGTCCGGAGTCGACGATTATCGCCTCCTCGGTATCGAGTTGCAAGAACTCTTCACCGGTGACCGTCACTCTCGCAGTGCCGTCCGGGTCGATTCGAGCCAGCTCGCAGGCCTCTAACCCGGCTAAATGTACTTCGACGGCACGTCTGTCCGTATCGAGCGCGGCTACGAGCGTATCGATGGTCGTCGTTTCCTCTCGCTCAGCGTCCGTCATCCGGGCGAGGTGCTCCAGAGTGGTTCGTCTGTTCATGGGCGTAGCACTGGGAAAGGTTAGTCGGGTACCAACGGTAGTGGAACCCCACCAACTGTTCAGACAGCGGTCGATGTCGACGAGCGGTGAGAACCGGACGCTGCCGTCTTCGGTCCACCGAATGACGTTTTCGGTATGGATCCAGAGGGGTTCGTGTCTTAACACCCGAACTGCGTTCAGACTCGCCGTGGTTTCTTTACTGGCATGCGTGCTCAACACAGCGACCCCTCGTGTCCCGGCTATGGGCTGGGAACTCTGACCGGCCACAGATACAACTGAACCCGTCGTACCCTCCCACTCGGGTGACTCAAAAGAAGGGGTCATTGAGGTCGCTTCTTTCAGGTTTCGCCCTATCGGTTATTAGGGGTGCCGCGAGCGTGTAAGACCGTCACACTCCGTCTCTCGATTTACCCGGTTGCTCCATCACGGCAGGACTGCTGATCGATGCATAGCCCGAACCGCTACCATTGGCGGTCCAACGCATCTTACACGATCCAGTTTGGACCCATCATGACTGCCCCGCACGAAGGTATACGTAGGGACCTAGAACAGTCGCCGCTCGACTGCCTGACGGAGCGGTCCCGGCTGGCTTGCGTCGTACACGACCAGAGTGCCGTGCTCTGTCCCAGCCGTCACCAGGCTCGAACTGCGACCGAACAGTCGGTCCGTGAGAGCGCGCTGACTGCCGCTGACGACGAGGACGTCGGAGTCGGTGGCCGCAAGGTCGATCACGTCGTCGGTATCCGCCTCGACGACCTGGGTCTCGACCGGGGCTTCACAAAGCTCTACCAGTTCAGAGAGATAATCCTCGGTAGTGTTCCGCCGACTCTCGGGCGGGTCCGCGCCGACGGGGAAGTAGAAGGTAACCGTCGCACCGACGGCGGTAGCAAGCGTGTCGGCCAGGTCGACTTTCGCAGGGTCGAACGGTCCCTCGTCGGTGACGACGCCGATGCGCTCGACTGTGTCGTGTTCGAGATTCGAGACCTCGATAACGTTACAGGGGGCGTGTTCTTCGATCCAGTCGGCGTCGCTGCCGAGCAGCGTTTCGAACTCGGTCGAGCGCTCGATGATCAGGGTATCGGCGTTGACATCTGCAGCATAGTTGACGATGGCATGCCGGGTATCGTGGCTGACGACCTCGCCGTACCGGATCGGTATCTCGGAGTCGGTCGCTCGGTCGGCCAATCTGGCCTCGAATGCTTGATCTGCTTCGGTGAGATTCGAGGCCGACTGGGGGAGCGGCGTCTGGTCGGGGGCCTCGTCGAACTGGGCGACCCGGACACCGCCCTCTCTGGTTCGCGCTAAATCCACGGCGAGGTCGATCAGCGAGCGCTCGATGTCGGGTGGCGTCTGTTCGGTGACCGCCACGAGGACCTCGTTGCCTTCGGTTTCGACTTCGGATTCGGTCTTCTCGACGACGTCTCGTCCCACACTCCGGCGGAGAGCATCGGTCATCGCGCCCTCGCGGCCGACACCGCCCTGACGGTACACGAACAGGTAGTACCACGCCATCGAACCAGCGATAATGACGACGGCGCCGACCAGCGGGACGAACCCGATGTACCGGAGGAGGACGACCCCCCCGATGATCCCAACTAGCTGTGGAACGGGGTACAGCGGCGACTTGAAACTGGGGTCGTACGCTTCGATCGAGCCCTGGCGGAAGGCGATCAGTGCGACGTTGATCAGGATGAACACCAGGATTTTGAACGCGCTAGCCAGTTTGGCGATATCGTCGATTGGAACGAACGCGATGAGAACCAGCAACACCCCACCGGTGATCGTGATCGCGTTGACTGGCGTCTCGAATCGGTCGCTGACGTCCTCGAAAATGTCGGGGGCGAGGCCGTCACGACTCATCGCGAACGGGTACCGTGACGAGGAGAGAATCCCCGCGTTCGCGGTGCTGATCAATGCGAGCAATGCCGCGACGACGACGGCTGCGACGCCGATTGCAGGCAGCGCGTTGCTGGCCGCGACCTGCATCGGTGTTTCAGTGTCGGTTAGGGCCGCCTCCTCGGCGACTCCCACCATCACGGTTACGATAGCGACGTAGATCCCCGCGGTGATGACGAGCGACCCGAGGATGCCCAGCGGGAGGTTCCTGTCGGGGTTCTCGACCTCCTCGGCGACGCTAGCGATCTTCGTGACGCCGGCATAGGAGACGAATACGAACCCGGTCGCACCGAGAATCCCCTCGATTCCGCTGTCGAAAAAGCCCTCGAAGCGGGCGCTCTCGACGTTCGGCGCACCGACAACGATGAACCAGACCATTACTGCAAGCATCACCGCGACGATCACGACCTGCATCCGACCGGTCTGTTTCGCGCCGACGATATTCAGAACGATCAACAGGACTGCGACTGTGAGTGCGACGGGTGTCACTGGCAGATCAAACAACAACACCAGATACGGCGCGCCGCCGACCAGTGCCAGCGCCCCTTTGAACGTCAACGAGAACCACGTCCCAACGCCGGCAATGGTTCCAAACAGTGGCCCCATCGCGCGCTCGATGTACAGGTAGGTTCCTCCGGCCTCGGGCATCGCCGTCGCCATCTCGGACTTGCTCAGTGCTGCGGGCAACACCAGCACCCCCGCGAGGAAATACGCGAACACGACCGCCGGACCGGCCATCTTCATCGCCAGTCCCGGCAGAATGAAGATACCGCTGCCGACCATCGCGCCGATGCTGATCGCCGTCACTGCAGGTAGGCCCAGGTCACGCTCTAGCTCTTTGCCCATCAGTCTGCGGAGACCCGCTCGTCTCGGCTATGTTCGATCGAGACCAAAAAAGATAGATCAGTATTCATAACCGACCAGTCGTTCATATCTATTTGACTTTCTGCCGCGCTACTGAATAAATACTGCGATATAATTCCCCCTATTGGATAACTGATTAGTTGTTTTGGATCGCGTCGATCACCATTGCAGCAGCGAGAATCGGTTCCTTTGGAACATCGGTAGCGTCGTCAATCGTAATCTCGTACCGATCTCGGAACGATAACTGGCCATTGATCGATCCGACGTGATCACCGTTCGCGTCCGTGATTTCGTACTTGTGCGGGATCAGATAACCAAGCGGGAGAAAACCCCGCAACGCCGTTACTACTGCTCCGCGAGAGTTGATCTCGGCGAGTTTGGATCCCGTTTCGGCATCACGTACTGTCCACGTATCCTGAAACATGGAGAAGTCGTTCGAAAGAACAACGAGTTCTGCTTCGGTTTGTGCGTCTATCAGTAGGTAGTCGCCTGCAACATCGATGATGCCTGCGGCTTTCACCGAGAAGACGTCCTCCCCGTTCGCATCGACGAACGGGAACTCTTCTTTCATCTTGAACATCTTCTGTTTGCCACTAAGAACTGTGTTACCTGCCGAATCAAGTGCTTCGTACTTGTTTCGGATTAGGCTCTGTTCTACAGTGTACTGATCGTCAACGAAATCAATACCGGAAATGTTGTATTTATTCGCGGGGGCCATACTTTTGTATATCCTGTGGCGGAGACTTGAATATACTGGTGAGAGTGGACTCCCTGATGTTGTCACCGCCAGTCCGAACACGGACACTCATCAGATCCACTTCCGCCGAATCGAACTGAGGAACCGTTTTTGCGATATTGCATCCGTTGACTCGTCGGGCAGGAGAACGGGTAGCACCGCTTCTCACCGCCAATGCCTTTACGACTTCTACTGTCTCCCACATCAGGCGTTCGGGATGGTCCATCGGGTCGTCGTCTCTGAGGACGAAGGAGAGATCCCAGAACTCGAGACCGAAGAGACAGGCCGCCCACCGGCAGAAGAGAACGGGATTGCCGGCGTTCTCGGTGGTCTCGATCCGAACATCCCGAGTTCTGCCGAGGTCCTGAAGTCCCCTGCGCTTAGCCCGGACACTATCGTGGAGGATGGCCCGATTCCGTGGGCGGATGTGGTAGAAGAACATCGGACCGGGTGAGTGATCCTCATTCCGGTTTTTTGACGATTAGTACAGACGCCAGAAACTACGTTCTCTGCTCAAAATCATAAGAAAGCTTATACTACGTCTCTCCTTCCGACGTTGAAGATGAGTTCACGAAAACCAACTGGTCTCTCGGATGGTCTGTCACATGACACCATTAACCGCCATCAACTGCTCGCCGCGGGTGGCCTCCTGGCCATTGGTGGGCTGGCTGGTTGTCTCAGGCGAATCGCCGATGCCACAACGAACACGGGCGCAGCACCAGCAGCGTTCGCTGGCGTCGGTGAGAGCCGACTTGTCCCTGCACAGCACTCTGTCACCCTGGGCCTATCCCCAACTGTTCGTGTGGATGAGGGACCGGTCTCCGGGGATATCGAACTCGAAGGCTGGATGACGACACAGCAGACCGTCGCGGCCAATTACTTTCCGCCGTCTATCTCGTCGAGTGCTTCGGTAGCGACGTCACCGAGTTCACCGGCTTCAATGTGTGAGTAGCGCTCCCGAACCATCTCTTCGGAGTTGTCGAGATAGCGGGCTGCTACGGTGTAGCCGAACGCGCGGACGAGGACCTCGCCCATTCCGCGTCGACCACCGTGTGGAGCGAGATAATCGTGTTTCGGATGGTCGATATCCATCTCTGTGGCTTCCGACAGTCGCTGGAGAATCGACCGTGCCCCGTCCGTCGTGATTGACGGCGGACGAATGTCTTCCTCAAGTGCTAACAGCAGGTCACGAGCGTGCCCATCACGGCGTTCGTCGATTTCTTCCGCACGTAGCCCTCTGTCGGCGAGTTCGTCCTTCACGAGCGTTGCGAGCGTCCGCTGGTCGAACGTCGGGAACACCGGCCACCGCTCGGTCGGCGGAGCCATAACTTTCCGATAGCTCCGGAGTGGTGAGAGTACGGGGTCGGGCAGGCTTGCGGCATCCCACTGCTGTTTCTTCCGGTAGACGTCCATACTCCCGTCGTCGAGCGATATCTCCTCCCATCGGACGCCTCGTCGACGCGGATCGTTCGGGTCCCGGAGCAGTTCGCCGACGCGGACCGCCGTGTACGCGAGGACGAACACCAGCGCACGATCCCTGGCCGTCTTCAGGGCCTTGTATCGTGCTCGCTGTCTGTCGACGGGGTCGGCATCTTCGGGGAGTCTCGTGTACGTCTCGATGGCGTCACGGGCCCGCTCGTCGACGTATCTAGTGAGCGCATGTCGCTGTTCCGAGGTCCATGCCTGTTGATCTCCCGGTTTCCGGCCGTCGTCGTCCGGCAGTGGCGCCATCGCACTCGCCCGCTGTGCGTAGTGCGCTTCGAGATAGCCCTCGTTGACACACCAGCCACACCAGGCAGAGATATAGCGATAATAGGTTTGTACAGTGTTCTGTTTGAGCCCCCGGTCGCCAGCGAGATGCCGGGCATATCCGCGGAACACGCGCTCATCGAGGTCATCGAAGGCTGGCCGTCGGTCGACGTCGTCGGTGACGATTCCGGTCCAGTCGTCTTCACCGCGGTCGGCGGCGGCCCACTCGACGAACCGCTCGAGCTCGCGGGCCGCATTGCGCCGGTAGTTCCCGCCGTCGCCACCGCGGCCTTTCCCCTTGTCCTGGAGGTAGCGCTCGAAGCTGTCGGCAAGCGGCGTCGAGAGTGCCCGATCAGGCATCGACTGCGCCCCCGCGTTCCTGCGAGCCCAGTTTCCACGGCTCTGCCTCGGGAGACGTGGCGCAGTGAGGTGATTGTCGCATTCGTGCGTCACCGAGGGCGCGGGGGTACTTCAAAGTGGTCGTGATTACGGAGATGAGGGTGAAAATTTCTGGCTGAATCCCTGCTCTCAGTCTTGCATTCAACGTCAGCAACGCTGTCAAGTACCAGTCGTCGCTAGCATCGACGAACACAACCCGGTCGGAGGGGCGGTGGAGACGCCAGGGTCGACTATCGAGGCCGAGATCCCAACGCGACCGTGCTCGTGGCTGCCGTCGCTGGACTCCCGACCGGACTCGCAACTGGTGAGCATCCGGCAACTGATCTGCCATGGGTGGCCGTCCGAGACACACAGCGGGCGTATATCCAACAGCAGGGAGAGACCTTCTACGACGGTTCGCTCGTCGAGTGATCCTCGGGGTGATGGGCTTCCGGCGGCTTGAGAGTCTGCTCCACGGTGCCGTAGATGCCGAAGATATCCTCGTATCCGTGTTTACTTGCAAGGACGGGGACGACGCCGTCTTGTTCGACTCGGTGCTCGTATACGTCGTCTTCGGCAAAGACACTCCCCTTGGACATCTCCTCGAAGTTCTTGTAGTACAGATGTGGTGTGCCACCTCCTTTCGGCACCTCCTTGTCCCCCTTGATCACTGTGGTTTCGGTGAACGTCGGTTCCTCATCGGTCAAGGCACCATGGGCGCGTAGAAACGAGAGCGCACCCCTGTATCCGACCTCGACGGCTTCCTCACTTCCCTGTCGTCCGGTCTCGAAGGAGACGGCGTTGGGAACGACTGAATCTAGTGTCGTGTCGCGGAGTGCTCCCGAATCGAGAACGTAATCGACCGGTAGCGCTGCTACCGTCCGTCTGACCGACTCGGTTAACCTGCTGTATATCGCGAACGGCGGAGGAGCACTGTGGGAGGTATGCAACGCGAGCACGGCTTCACATCCCTCCAGTAATCGCGTCAGGCGAGCCGCGAGTACAGTCTCGTACGCATCCCCCTCCAGGTCGCCGGGGAACGCTCGGTTAAGATCCGTTTCGGTGTACCGCTCACCAAGTTCGAGGGCGGGTTCGTTGGCGAGGATCAGTTGGATGGTTTTCGGACAGTCATTGGGAAGTCTTTCTGCCAGCCGGGTGATGATCTGCTCGCCAGCGGGTTCGTCGCCGTGAATGCCGCCGACAATGGCCACGCGGTCAGTCCCGTGTCCACGTTCGATAAGCTTCATTCTCGTTCTCGGGTACTCCTTTGACAAACTTGAACGTTGAGTCGGAGATCAGTTGATCCAAACTGCCGGATTTGCTCCCGGTGTATCGCCACTTTTCCGTGGTGTAAACCGCTACCCGCGCCGCTCCGCGCAAACCTGTCTGAAACACCGCAGAGGTGTGCTGCCCCTGGACGCCTCGGGCCCACCGATCAATGCCCACGTCTAGACGCTCTCGGTTCATCCGTGCCGCCGCTATCCATGGAACTACCTGTCGATGACGGCTTGGATACCGAGCCAGTTGGCGATCATGCCGCTATCGTCGGGAACCGGGACGATAGTGAGGCGGTTCCGGAAGCGACTCCCGTCTCGGCGGTAGTTCCAGAGTTCGACGGTCACTTCGGTCCAGGTGTCGACGGCTTCGTGGAGCCGATTGAGCGGTTCTTGTTCGGTGTCCGGACCCTGGAACAGTCGTGGGTTCTCACCGCGGAGTTCGTCAAGCGGGTAGCCGGTGAACTCTCTCAGCGTCTCGTTCGAATAAAGGATGGGGTTGTCACGATAGGCCGGTCCGGCAAGCGTGAGTCCCAGCGGGGCAGTGTCGAACCGCCGGACGCGGCCGAGTAACTCCCTGTCGCGTACATCGAAATCCGCTGTAACCGATGATGGCGGGGGCTCACTTGCCGCCACGTCATCAAGATTGTACTTGTCTACAAGCGCCGCGCTGCGCGACTCGAATTCGGTATCACAGTGCAGGCAGTCTATGAGCGCCCCCCTGAACCCTGTCACTACCATGACTATGCGACCGGACAAAAAGACAATACCGATACTCGGTGACCTCCTCCCCAGCGTAAACGGTGGGGGTCTCTCTGTATCAAGATAGCTACGAACACGAGCGTGCCGGTGACGTCTATCAGCCCGCGTAGTTAACTGGATTGCAAACCTGAAACTCTCTCCGCTCGGGATTCTTTTGCGTTCACCTGGAGGATATCAGGACGCGATCGGTGAGCCAGCATCCATCCAACTCGCCGGGTCGATCCTTCGAGAGCCCGAAATCGTAAGTTACCGTCCGACCGTCAGGCCCCGTAAGCGTGACCGACTGCGTGGCACTGTTACCGTCCCGTTCCATTTCGCCGGTCGTCGCCGCCACGTGATCGACCATCGGAGCGTACTGTGGCCCTTTCACCATCCGTACAAACCGGTCGAACGGACCTGTTGTTTGTCGGTTCGCCGGCGAGGCGAAGTTGTACGCGACGCCGATCCCCGCGTCTTCGAAGGGATCATCGTTCGTTGCCAGAGCATCAAGCTGTATGTCGACAACCTCCGCCGGGTCCAGCGAGGGATCCGGCGTCGGAAGATCCCTGATCGGGTAGGTCTGTGTCATATCTTGGCTTGGTCCTACGGTCATTTCAACCATCTGCTGCCGGTACTATCGGACCGACGTAGCTTGTATGCGTGATTCTGTGACGGCGTGGAAGGTCCTTTCTCGCGGACGCGAAGATCCAGGAATGGCATCCGAGTACACGAGGCGGGCGTCGAACGCGTCGGCGATACTGCCTTGTCACTCTCACGCGCCTGCAGCCGTCGGCTCCCGTCCCGATCCACGCTGTCGTGTACACGGGAACAGCCGTGCTTGCCGTCAGAAATGTCGACCACCACATGGACGCCGCGCCGTCCCGATGCAGGCCGGAACTGCGGCCTTTTTGTCCGTCAGGCACTTACAAATGAGTGATCGTTCTCACATGACGTTGGCAACGATGGCGCGGTACGAGGAAGCCCGGGTCCAGCCGATTGGCGACAGAGCCATCGTCGTCGGCGGGAGTATGGCCGGTCTCTGTGCAGCCCGTATCCTCCACGACGTCGTCGACAAAGTGGTGATCCTCGAACGCGACGACCTCCCCCATGGACCGGAAAGCCGCGGCGGAGCACCACAGACGAGCCATCCTCATGCGATGCTCGAAGCCGGACGGGCCACACTTGAGGACCTCTTCCCGGGGTTCAGCAACGATGTGTTGGCCGCCGGCGGACTGGAACTGGACATGACGAGGGATATCGCGTGGTACGACCATGGGGGCGTCGTTGCCGAGTCAGCAACGCCACTGTCAGCGCTGTACGCCAGCCGACCGCTTTTCGAACACGTGGTCCGCGAACGGGTTCGCGACACACCGGGGATCCGCTTTCGAGAGGGATGTCACTTCATCGACTACCAGCACGACCCGGCTTCGAACCGTGTCACGGGCGTCCGGTTCAGAGACGAGAAGGGCACGGAGACGGCACTCGACGCGATGCTCACCGTCGATGCGACGGGTCGGACGAGTCGGACGCCGGCGTGGCTCGAGCGACACGGCTATCCGTCCCCTGATGTCGACCGGGTCACGGTCGACGTTACTTACAGCACGGTCTGTATCACTCGGCCGCCGGACGCACAACGCGGCGTTCTCATCGCACCTGAGCCCCACCGACCGCGCGGTGCGGCTATGCTCCCTGTCGAGGGGGATCGGTGGGAGGTTCTCCTCCAGGGACTGCACGGCGAGCGAGCGCCGGTCGACCGTCAATCGTTCCTCGACTGGGCCGACACTCTCCCGATGGATGACATCTCGACGCAGTTGCGTGACCGAGAGTGGGTGTCGGAGATCCAACGCTACCCGTTCCCCGCGAGTGTTCGCCGCCATTACGACGACCTTGCTCGGTTCCCGGACGGACTGGTCGTCACTGGTGACGCCGTCGCCAGTTTCAACCCCGTCTACGGACAAGGCATGTCAGTCGCAGCTCTAGACGCGCTTGCGCTCCATCACGAACTCCCGAGAGGGATCGACGGACTCGGACCACGGATGTTCGAGCGAGTCGACGACATCGTCCACGAGGCCTGGCGGACGGCCGTCGGCAACGATTTTACCTTCGAACAGACGACGGGACCCAAACCGTTCGCGACCGATCTGCTCAACAGGTACGCAGGCCGGTTGGTCGCTAGAGCCCACGACGACGGCATGTTGACGGAGGCGTTCTTGCGGGTCTTTCGGCTGGAACGACCGGCGACAAGTCTCCTGTACCCACGGATCCTCTGGCGGGTGCTCTCCCCCTGACTCGGATTCGCGCGTAGTGAGACCCCGGCCCAGTGAATCCTCTAAGAAGTGGTCGGTGGTGGCCCACTCGGCAAACCGCTCGAGCTCTCGTGCTGCGTTCCGCCGGTAGTTCCCGCCGCCGCCACCGCGGCCTTACCCTTTGTCCTGGAGGTAGCGCTCGAAGGAACTCTCGAGTGACTGATCGGTGCGTTCTCGGGGTGTCATGGTTTCTCGCTCGTGTACTGGTCGTTCGGACGAACGTCCTCGAGGAACTCTTCGACGATTTCCCAGAGGATCAGGGAGGGAGTCTCGTGTTCGAACGTGATCCCCCAGGGGTCCTCCGTACTGGCGACCGAGTACTGGAAATTCACCTGCCCGAGTTCGGGGTGGTCCTCGTCCTGGTGCCAGCCAGCGTGAAAGCCAGTGTTCGGGTCGGTGTAGTTGATACGGAACCGATCGTGTGGGCCCTGTCGATACCACTTGACGGTCAGTTCCGGCGAATCGGGGCCTGTCGGGGGATCAAGGCGGGCGGGATCGAAAATCGCCCGTAGTTGCTTGGCCTCGATATCGTCAGGATCGTACTCGACGGTCCCGATCGGTGGCACATGGTCGAGACATCTCGCTCCAACTGGGCGTAGAGGTTCGCGTTCGGATCACTTCCGGGATGCGGGACCGACATCTCTTAGCTGTTAGCATCGGCAGGCTCTGTCGTCGGAGCGAGGAAGTCCCACTCGCGGATCACGAATCCAATGATTTTGATGCGCTGCTGCAGGTGTTCCCACTCGCGTGCGATCTCACGGGGACGATCCTCTTCGGTGACGTCGAGTGCCTGGTCAGCGAGCGTTCCGCGAAGCTGGTTCGGCGACTCGACGTCGAACTCGTCCTCCCAGTCCCGGATCTGCGCCTTCATGTGGGCGAGAGTGTCCATGAGCTCCTCGACAGTGTGCTCGCTGTCTCGAAGACCCATCGCCTCCTGTATCGCTAGGCGGCGCTGATCGGGGTAGTACGTCGTGTGTGTGCCGCCTTCGTCACGATGGAGGATCCCATCGTCGACGAGTCGTTCGAGGACGCGTTTGGTCGGCTCGTGTGACCAGCCCGCTTCGGAGCCGATCCAGTTTGCCGTCCGCGGCTCGGATAGCTGTCGGGCGATCATCCGCACCCGGTCTTCACCCGTGGTCTGGCGTTCCATCACGTCCTCGGAATTCGATTCGTCTTCGGTCATATAACACCGTTTGCGCTTTGTTTAAATATAGGTTGAGGTCATTAGTTCTATACTGAACTCGATTCTTGGCCATCGCCTTGACCTCGCCTGCGGAGAGCAAGACCAAACTCGACCCCTGGTCTCGGCGGCTCTACCCTGGGAGAAGCGGCGTCGGGAGCCGATTACAGAATTCGTGCTTCACCGACGGCGGTGGGGTACCTCAAAGTGGTCGTGATTATCAGTGTAATCACGACCAATTGGGAACAGGGAGGATTATGCGGATTATAGGCGGAAGAGAGACTCTAACCACTTATCCAAGCAGTTAATGGGTTTTGTATATCGTATAGTGCTATATAGAAATCTAGCACTGAGAGCTGCGAATGTAACAGCGGTCTCACTGGTCAAGTCAAATCGCAGGTTGACACTTCAAAAACCATATGATGTCTCTCAGGTACAGTATTAGATGGAATATGTTTCCAGTCCTCCACCCCCGTAACGTTCCTCAAGTATGGCGGATTGCAATTCTCGGTGCGGGGGCCTCACTACCTGCTGCTGCTGTGATGAATTGGCTACCGAACTCTGAAGCGACCATTGGTGGTGCGGTAATGATAATTGGCGCGTCGATTGCTGGAGCTATCGCAGCCACCCGTTCGGCAGATCCGAGTGCTGCTGGACTCCGCGCAGGATTCCTCGGTGGTGTCATCGCAATTTTCACGCTTGTCTTCATGGAAGCCGTGACTGCGACGTGGTCGGTGCCCAGACTCATGTTCTTCGCCTTTGCTGGTGTGGTAGTGCTGTGTTTGTCGCCCGTATTCGGGTGGTCCTTCGGTCGCATCGGTGGTTGGGTGGCGAACACACTTGCGGCACAATAGATACACAGCACAACCAACCTGTACTAACTCCACACACTACATCTAACGTTCAGAGGGCCTTGTCGGTGTTGTGAGTGAGACAGCCAACAACGAGTTCACACAACGTCGAAGGAGACGGGATTTCCTCAAGATCGAGGGCACACCGAATCCGAGGCATCTCGATCAGTTCGTCAAGAAGCGTCCGGTACGTCGTATTCTTCCGAACTTTGAGACAGAGCAAGACGATGTGTTGCTGAACTGGGTACCGTCGTTTCGAGAATTTCGAGGAGTAGCGAGCGACAGCTCGACGACCCAAGTGCATCGCTTGCTCAACAATTCGGAGTAACCGCGACTTCGGTAGGGCTTCCATCCGGTTGGACTACTGGGCGAACCTGTAACTCTCTGAGGATTTCAACAAAGACAACTTAGTATATTTCCAATGCAGTGAAAGTACCTCACAGCGGATCCTTGTACACCAGTCGACAGAGCCAGTACCAATGAGTCTTCAGATGCCCCGTTGGCCGTACTTGATAGCGTGTCTCAGTGGATATATTCGGTCTGTCGCTGAGCTTCTGAGATGAAAAGTAGAAACGCAATTACGCCCACAAATAAAATCACGAATGGGAGCGTCGTAGCGCCTTGTTGCCCGTAGTACTGTGCGAACGCCATTGGACTCACACAGAGACCGAACAGGCCAATAGCGTAGCCCAACCTGTCTATTCGATCGTCAAATTGGATACTACTACCAAGGAGAGAAATATCGAAGGCAAAATAAAAGTACCCCGCTCCAGCGTGCACCGCCGCTGTCCCCCCCGCAACGAACCAGTCAGGGGAGAGGAACCAGTATATGCCGAGACCCATCACCAGCCCACAGAGGACGGCGAGCGGGAGATTCCTATCCATATCCTCAGATTAGTGCAGTTGTTGTAAAGCGTTATTGGTTCTCAGGTTACTCCGCTGTACGGGATTTCTTTATCGAACGAGACTACCCAGTCACCGTCGATCCGGATCGCAGCCGGAAAGGTCGGTATACGATCACAGATCCATTGTTCCGGTTCTAGTTCAGATTCGTCTATGGGCGGACAGCACGGTACGAGGTGTATGGCGAGGATGCCTACACCGACCTCATCGATCCAGAACTGCCGGACTTCGTCAGTGGGACGTTCGAGCAGTTGTGCCAGCACGCTGTCCTGTACGCGTTCGGCGACGAGTATCGTTTCGTAGAGGAACCTGGGAACTGGTGGGATGGTAGTGGAAGCGAGATCGACATCGTGGCTCCGACGAATGGAGAGAGACTCCTCGTTGGTGAGGTGAAGTTCCGACAGGACGTGATTGGATACGATGTCCTCAGTCAACTCGAATCTGAAGCCCCGAAAGTAGATTGGCATCCAGAAAGCAGTGGTGATCCAGAGTACACGTATGCGCTATTCAGTCGGTCTGGATTCTCGTCCGCAGTCAAGGAAGCCGAATCGGAACGGGACGATCTTCATCTGTTTACTGTCAATGACGTCGTCGGACTGATCACGGAGTAGCGATCGAAGTGGATTGAATTGCTACCAGCTGTGCATTGAAAACACCAGTCTCAACTTCTGCTAGAATTTGAAAGTTGAGACAACAGCGGGGTTAGCTGAAAGTGTGGGCGCTAAGCCCCCGTCCTCAAGGAGCGACCGAAGGGAGCGAGTAGGGCGGGTGATACAGCGCCCGCACGAGTTATATATGCTATTAATCAGAATACTTAACTATCAATAAGTCATAGCTGGAGACACGTCGCATGAAATACAGTCCACGCTACCGACTCTTCCCAAACGAAGAGCAACAGGACGCACTGGACTGGCAACGCGACACCATACGACAACTCTACAACCACGCACTCAGAGAATTCAACAAAATCCCCGAAGACGCTGGCACACTCCGGCAGCGCGTCTGGATGGTCCGCGACACCATCCCCGCGCTGAAAGACTGGTGGACCGACCTGAACAAGGTGTATTCCACAGTCTTGCAGAAAGCCGTTGAACGTATCCGTGACAACATCAACAACCTCGGGAAACTCAAAGCGAAAGGGTACAAGGTAGGGTCGCTGAACTGGAAGAAACCACGTGAATTCAGGAGTTTCACGTACCGTCAATCGGGCTTCAAACTCGACAAGAAGAGTGGCCCCGACGGACACGCACTCCTAACACTCAAGAAACTTGCTGGTAAAACCCGCAAAATTCCAGTTCGACTTCACCGCGACTTCCCCGACCACGACGCCATCAAGGAAGTCACGCTAAAAAAAGACGCAACGGGCGCGTGGTACGCGTCGTTCACCATCGACACCGCTGCTCCCGAGAACCCCGAGCCTGAAGACATCGACCCTGAAGACACAGTGGGACTCGACCTCGGCGTCCTCAACTTCATCCACGATTCGGACGGACGTTCAGTGAAGCGTCTCGACCTGTCACGTGACCGTGAGCGGCTCGAACGCGAACAACGGTCCCTGTCACGGAAACAGGAAGGCTCGAACAACCGGGAGAAACAGCGTCGCTGCGTCGCCGAAATCCACGCGCGGATGTCGAACAAGAAACAGGACTTCAAGCACAAACTCGCACACTTCTACACGACAGAGTACGACGCAGTGTTCGTCGAAGACCTCAATGTGAAGAGTATGCTGGAAGGATACCAGAGCGCTCGGAACAAGGCCGAGGTGGGCTGGCGTGAGTTCCTCACGATTCTCGAACACCACGGCAACAAGAACGGGTGTCACGTCGTCGAAGTCGAAGCGCGAGGCACGACAAAAGAATGCGCTGAATGCGGTGTAGAAACCGCGAAGCCGCTGTGGGTCCGCGAGCACTCTTGCCCGTCGTGCGGCTTCGAAATCGACCGAGACTGGAACGCTGCGTTGAACGTCCAACAACGTGGTTGGACTCGACTAGGAGTGGTTCACTCCGAAGACACGCCTGCGGAGACTGCGACCACTGTGGATACGCTTGCCGTATCTGCAAGTCGCGTCGTTGATTCAGGAAGCCCCTGCCTCAAGGAGGCGGCGCAAGCCGCCGAGTAGGCAGGGGTAGTTCACTGGTGCTGTCATGCGTGGTTTCGGTGGATTCTGTGACCGACGACTTCTTCAGTTCAACTCTTGGATGGCCATTCCAGTTATACTACTAACTATTTCGGGAGAGTTCCGAGTCTGCTACCAGTGGTGCCACTCAAAACCTCGGCGTTCACCCGGACTGAGCAGCCTTCTACCCAATTCCGGTCTCCTTCTTCAGTAGCGTGGGCGTGTTATCGGCTGTCACTATCGGCGAGCGTTCGTACTCACCGGAGGAGCCATTACCGTCACCATCACGGCGATACCCCCACACCCGTTTTTGTGTATTCGTGTCATTATCGAAGCTATGTTCAACCGAATTCTCTTTCCTACCGACGGAAGTGACGGGGCAGCAGTCGCGTTGGACCATCTCTTAGATTTCGCGACACGCCACAACGCGACCATCCACATCCTTAACGTCGCAAATACGACACCAGTCAGCGTCCCACAGATGCAGGAAAACGAGGTTGACGCACTCGTACAGGAGGGGGAACGACTCGTTAGTGAGGCGGCTAACCAGGCACGTCGGCGCGGCATCGACACCGTCACGGAGGTTCTCCAGGGGAAGCCGTACCGCAAAATTGTCGGGTATGCCGAAACAAACGGGCTTGATCTCGTCGTGATGCCAACGCACGGACGCCGGGGACTTGAACGGTTTCTGCTCGGGAGCACGACCGAGCGAGTCGTCCGCCGAGCGGATGTCCCTGTGCTCACGATACACCCAGACGCTGATGGCACCATTACGTATCCCCATCAGGATATCCTCGTCCCGACCGACGGGAGCGACTGTGCGAATCAAGCGCTCGCTCTCGGAGTTGATCTGATAGATACCGAGGGGGCGGCACTGCATCTCCTCTCTGTTATTGCTGTTGCGGCGTTGGGGGTTAATATCCGTACCGATATCCAGATGGATTTATTGGAGCAAAGTGCTCACGAACTTCTCGACGAGGCCGCGACGGTTGCGGAAAACGCTGGCGTCGAACAAACGTCGAAAACGGTCGAATACGGCGCCTCCATTCACAAAGCGATCCTCGCGTATATCGACAAACACGACATTGACCTCGTCGTCGTCGGCACCCACGGGCGCACGGGCTTTGACCGATACGTCCTTGGCAGCGTCACCGAGTATCTTATTCGGACGTCGCCTATTCCAGTATTGACGGTTCCAGCACCCGACCCTGACACAGAAGAAATCCACTAATACAATGGAAGGTCTTCGGGACGTATTTTGGTCCTCCGACTGTGTTTTTACCTCACCCGTAATATGTGAGAGAGTAGAACTGTACGACTCTAAGGATAGAACCCAACCGAAGTACGGCGTTTCTCAATCGGAGCCTTTGACAGTATGACTCGTTCAAATGCGGACACGACCCCTTCGGAACCCTGGCATGCGACAGCAATGGGTGACATCTTCTCGGCGTTGGCGACCGACGAAGAGGGGCTTTCGACAGACGAGGCGGATCGCAGACTGTCGGAGTACGGAACAAACGACATCCACGAGGCCGAACGGACGTCGACGCTTGATTTACTCCTCTCCCAGTTCCGTAACCCGCTTATTTATTTGCTCGTCGTAGCGGCGCTTTTGTCACTCGGCACAGGGTTCCTTCCCGGTGGTGAGCCGAGTTACACTGAGGCGGTGTTCATCGTACTTATTATCACTGCTAATGCGGTGTTCGGATTCGTCCAGGATTACCAGGCCGCCCGGTCTATCGAAGCACTTCGTGAACTCGCAACGCCGCAGGCGACCGTCTTCCGTGACGGAAAAAAACAGCTAATCGACGCAGAGCAGGTCGTCCCAGGGGATATCATCTATCTTGAACAGGGAGATGCAATTCCGGCCGACGCCAGAGTACTCAACGCCGAGGAGTTACGGACGAACGAGTCCCTACTCACCGGGGAGAGCAAACCTGTCGAGAAGACGACCGAATGCGTTGACGACGACACGCCACTGGCCGAGCGCCGCAATATGGTCTACAAGAATACGACCGTCGTAAAAGGCCGGGGAAGAGCGGTTGTCGTCGAAACCGGTATGGAGACGGAAGTCGGTGGGATCGCCACCCAGTTGGAGGAGGCCGACGACCGGCAGACGCCGTTCCAGACCGAAGTCGAACATCTTGGCAAACAGATCGGGGGACTCGTCGTGTCGTTGATTGTCTTGGTCGTCGTTGTCCAGTTCTTGTTCACGGCGACAGAGTCGACCGCGATTCTGCTTGTGGGCATCACCCTCGCCGTTGCGGGTGTCCCGGAGGGGCTCCCTGCAGTCGTAACGTTTACCCTGGCACTGGGTGCACGGGAGATGGTCGACCGGAATGCGCTGGTCAGACGACTTCCGGTCGTGGAGAGCCTGGGCTCGGTCGACGTTATCGTCACCGACAAGACGGGCACGGTGACGGAAAACCGTATGACAGTAACTCGACTATACGCTTCGGGATCCGTTGTTAACTTGTCTAAATCGAACTCGAAATCAGGGAATGGTGACGTTGACGGCCGGCGGGTTGTTGCGAACGGGGATCAAAGTCGTGATCCAGACGTTGGCCAGCTATTGCGATGCGGTTCTCTCTGCAACAACGTGGACCGAACGGACGACGACGAGTATCGTGGTGAGCCGACCGAGATTGCCCTCCGAAAAGTAGCGGATGACGAAGGGATCGACCCGAGCGGAGAACGGATCCGGGAGATCCAGTTTTCCTCGGAGCGAAAGCGGATGACCGTTATCGTCGAAGACGGGGAGCCGACGGCCTACATGAAGGGAGCTCCGGAAGTCGTCCTCGAGCGATGTGACTCTTACCTCGAAGACGGCGACGTACACGAACTCACCAATAAACAGCGCCGGGAGATCCTGAACCAAACGGAATCCTTCGCAGAGGACGCACTCCGGGTGCTAGGTTTCGCTTCGAAGCCCGTTGAGAACCCATCGGCTGACGCGGATCGAATCGAGGACGAAATGGTGTTTCTCGGCTTACAAGGGATGCTCGATCCACCCCGAGAGGAAGTCGAGGACGCAATCGCCGACTGTCGGTCGGCCGGCATCCGGACTGTGCTGGCGACCGGTGACAATCTCATGACAGCCAGGGCTGTAGGCGAGCAAATCGGGCTTGACCCGGCTGGTGCGCTCACCGGCGGCGATGTCGCCGAGCAGTCGGACGAGGAGATGGGGGAAACTATCGAGGATGTCGATGTCTTTGCCCGGGTGTCACCGGATCACAAGGTCCGTATTCTGAATGCGCTTCAGGAGAACGGACACAACGTTGTGATGACGGGCGACGGCGTCAACGACGCGCCAGCACTCACGCAAGCGGATGTCGGGGTTGCGATGGGACAGCGCGGTACCGACGTCGCTCGACAGGCATCTGATATGATCTTGCAGGACGACAACTTCGCCACGATCCGTGATGCCGTCGAAGAGGGGCGGGGCATCTTCGAGAATGTGCGCAAGTTCGTCAACTATCTCGTCTCGACCAACACCGGTGAGGTACTGGTGGTGTTTTTGGGTGTGTTGCTCGGGAGTTTGTTCTTCCCCGGACAGTTCTCTGGGACGTCGCAGGCGTTGATTCTGACACCGATCCTGATTCTCTGGATCAATCTCGTCGCGGATACGCTTCCAGCGCTCGCGCTGGGTGCGGACCCACACGCAGAGGGACTTATGAATCGGCCCCCACGACCCTCGGATGAAGGGGTGATTAACACGCGTGTCCTCGTGTCGATACTGACTATCGCGGTTCTGTTAGCAGTGACTGGTCTGAGTATCTTCTTTTACTCCCTCGACCGCACGGGCTCGCTCCTTCGCGCTCAGTCGCTCCTGTTCACCTTCATCGTCGTCGTCGAGCTGATCCGCATCCAGGTGATCCGCTCGCGGTACGATCAGACACTTCGCTCGAATCTCTGGCTCGTCGGTGCGATCGGCGTGTCACTTCTCGTCCACCTCGCAGTCCTGTACACACCACTTCACGAGTTCTACCAAGTCGTTCCCCTCACCCTTCTCGAGTGGGGATGGATAGCCGTTGGATTCGTCGTATTCCTCCTGCTCAACGTGGTCTTATCCGTACTGAATAGCCGAATATTCGAATCTCGGGCATCAGAATGACGTCCTCCCCCTCGTCGCCGGACAGGTTCTCCTGGAGTTTTGCCGCCGGTTTGACACGCCGAATCTGAGGACGAGGCTCGGACTGCTGTTGTTCGACTGATCACGAACGCTCGGTCAGCCGATCTCTCTCTCGTCGATCCGTGACCAGTTATCCAAGCCGATGCGGAGAGCGGCTTTGAGTCCGCCGAGGACGACGGGGCCGAAGAACAGTCCCATGATCCCGAATGCGTACGCGCCTCCGAGGATACCGAGGAGGATGACGGCCGGATTCAGCTTAGCGTACCTGTCGACGGCGAATGGTCGGAGATAGTCGTCGGTGAGTCCAACCACGATAACACTGTAGACGAATAATCCGGCGGCGAGCACCGGTTCGTCCGTGAGATACAGGTAGACCACCGCCCCACCCCAGACGGGGATCGCACCGACGAGCGGAACCATCGCGAGAACGATCATAACGGCCGTCCAGAACACCGCATTGGGAACGCCAGTAGCGACGAGTCCGATTCCGGCGACGACCCCCTGGACGATGGCGACAAAGACGTGTCCGAAGAGAACACCCCACATCACGTCGTTGATCTCGGCGTAGAGGTCGCGCTGGATGTCCGTCGGGAGGGGGATCGTTCGGTGGAGCCAGTCGAGCAGGTCATCGGCGTCTTTGAGAAGGTAGTAGACGAGAAAGAGCGCTAACGCGATCCCGATGAGGTGGAAGGTGATCGTACCGAACGCCTGGGTCGACCGCTCGAATACGATCGTTCCGATTTCCCGCCCTGAGCTGACGAGTTCTCCGGCGATATCGATCTCTCGTCCGGTGAGTTCCTCGATCCGGGATTCGACCACTTCGATCTGCAGCGAGTTCGTGTCGAAGTCTTTCAGAATCCGGTCGGCACCATCCACGACTGTCGCGAGGATCACCACGAATGGGACGACGAATCCCGCGACTGCCAGAATCAGGAGCGAGAGTGCGGCGATCATCGGCGATACATACGCTTCGAGACGGATCTGCAGCGGATAGAGCACGTAGGCGAGGAGGACGGCACCGAGGACGTACTGGAGAAACGGCTGGATCACCATGGCCGATAACACCAGCAGGGCGACGACGAGGGCGAGGACAAACCCCTTACTGAGGTTCACATGTGTGAATTTGTCGAGCGATAACAAAAAGATTCGATATCTATCGCCGCTTTTGACCACTCGGACTGCCATCGACTGTCAGGTTCATCTGAGGAACAGGCGAAACCCCCCGTTCAGGACGGGGAGGATGTCAACTGTCTGAATACACACCAAGATAGCGTATCCACGAAGAAGTACTGTTCAAATCCGAGAGCGCCCAGAGCCGAGACGAAATCGCGTCGCACCTTCGGAGTGTTGCCGAAAAGATTGACTAGGGAAGTTCGATCACCCAGAAAACAGGATCAGAACCCGTCATGATGAACTCCCCTCCTCGGAAGCGACGTTTGTGACCTCGAGGCCGCCCGAAAGTTCCGTATTGGGATACGGGATGTCGATCCCCTCGGCGTCGAAGCGGTGTTTGACTGCTTCGGTAAACTGCGAACGAACCGCCGGGTAACTGCTTTCAGACGGGTCGATCCAGACTCGTCCCGAGAGGCTAACCGCCGAGTCACCCAGTTCCACGAGGGGGGCTGTCGGTTCGGGAACAGCAAGGACGCCGTCAATACGGGCGCCCTCTTCAACGATGGCGTTCCGTGCTCGGGTGATATCTTCGTCGTATTCGACGCCGAACCCGACCGACACCCGGCGTCGATCGTTTGCAACGTTGTTGATCACCGCCGCGTTAGCGAGGTCGCTATTCGGCACCGTCATCAGTTGATTGTCGAGGGTGTCGAGTTTCGTTACCCGCAGGTGGATCTCACGTACCACGCCGTCGTTCCCGTTCCATTCGATCCAATCGCCGACCGTGAACGTCCTGTCCTTGATGACGAACACGCCGGCAACGAAGTTCGCGATGAGATCCTGTGCGGCGAAGCCGATCGCAAGCGTGAGTGCACCTCCCAAGGTCGCAAACGCGGCGAGAACACTCCCGAATCCGGCAATCGTTGCGGCCAGCGCGGCTGCAAAGATGGTCATCACCCCGACAGTCATACTCACAGCGAAGCCGACGAGCGTCTCGTCGAAGTCCCGGCGTTTGAGGCTACTTTCGACCGCTTGAGTCACGAGGGACCGCCCGAGTCGGTAAACGACGAGAAACACGATGATGAATAGCAGCGTCGTCACAATCGCGTTCGTGAGCGACGGAATGAACTGCTGCAGGTCAATTGGAACCCATTGTTGTATCAGGAACATCTATACGTTCCAGTGGTATCGATTACACTCTGTTATTCGCCCGTTGACCGGTCGCTTTCGTGAGTTTACGCGGGGATCGGCGCGCTTCGAACCGAGTCGTGACCGGTCGGAGGTATCTCTGTGTTATTGTAGCCATAAATCATATGTTACTTTACACTATTGGGCCGTGATTCGGTTGAAAACCGGAGTCCCTCGCGACGATCCGCAGTAAGGCGTCTTGAGTCGGCCAACATGTTTAATTTGGATCACTTATCAAAATAAAGGTGCTTCTAGCTAGGTCTGTGATGTAATGAACGATATATACTATTTTTAATGTAAGCCGGCGAGATATACCCGATGAGTCCAGCTAACACAGTCAACCCAGAATCGAACCGTACTGGGAGCAGCACCGCTGCAGTGGCCGGAGCGATGCTCGCGGTACTCGGAGCCCTCGCGCTGATATTTCCGTTTGTTACAGGAATTTCGCTGTCCGTTTTACTCGGCATTGTCCTCGTTGCCAGCGCGATTGTGCACGTTTCACACGCCTTCTCTGCAGGGACGCTCAGAGACAAGCTCGGTCAAGTGATACTTGCGGTACTCTACGGCGTCGCCGGAATTGTTTTTATGGCGAACCCCGTTGTCGGGCTGTTGACGTTGACCCTACTAGCTGTCGGCTTCTTCATCGCCGACGGCATCGTGGAGGTCGCGTGGGGGATACGAAGCCGCGGCCGGCCCGGATCCGCGTGGCTGCTCGCCAGCGGGAGCATCTCGTTCGTGCTCGGCGGTCTCCTCTGGATCGGATTCCCGAGCGACGCGGTCTGGGCTATCGGTGTTCTCTTCGGGATTAATTTGATCGTGACCGGCGTCTCGGTGATCCTCCTCGGATGGGAGAGTCGTAACTCGGTCGCACAACACACCACCCAACGGAGTCAAGGATGAAGTCGCCGCTCGACACAGTCCATACTGATCGTCTCAAGGAGCAACCCCGAGCATGAGTCAACAACTACCCGAAGAGTGGTTTCTCGAGGACACTCGGATCAACGCGGCTATCACGTGGGTGCTCGTCGGCGCTCTCGTCATCGTCGCGATAACCGCGTTTCTGGAGTTCTTGCTCGCCCGGATGGCGCTCGCTGCCTTTGCGGCGTTCGTCGCCATCACCCCGGCGCTCGTCGAGAGAACGTGGACTCGAACGGTTCCGTGGCCGCTGTTACTGATCTGTACGATCCCCCTCTCGACGGGAGCGCTCGGGATCAGCTTCTTCGTCGATGTCGTCACCGGTCTCAGTATCGCCGCGCTGGGGATGCTCGTGGTCGCTGCGTTCCAATCGACGGGGTCAGTTCGGATGACGCCGAACTTCGCCGTGTTCTTCGTCGTGTTCGCCACGATGGCGACTGCAGGCCTCTGGGCGATTCTGTCGGCGGGTTCGGCCTACTATTTCGATACGGCTTTCGTCGAAACCAACGACGAGCTGATGATGATTTTCAACGCCGCGGCACTAGCAGCGTTCGTCGCCGGCGGCATCTTTCGGCTGTACTTCCAGCGGCAACTCAAGGCTAACCTCGACCACGTCGGCGGCGAAGGGGTGAGTGCGTAATGAACATTCGGGCCCGCATGCACGTCTCTCATCGCACGCAAGTGGTTATCGTCAGAGTCCTCCAGGTCCTGTTAGTCGCCATGCTCGGGTTTGGATTGTATTCCGGCAACGTCGTATTCGCGTTCTACGCCGCAATCGGGCTCTTCGTCACACAGTTACCCGCAATCCTGGAGGGTCGATACCAGATCGTCATGGACGTGTGGCTCGTCATCTGGATCACGATGGCGGTGTTCTTGCATGCGCTCGGGACGGTGCCGCTCCCTGGACTCGACTTCCAGAGTTTGTACGGTGCGACGTGGTGGTGGGACCATCTGACCCACGCGCTGTCCTCGTCGATAGTCGTCGCCTCGGGCTATGCGGTGACGCGAGCCTTCCAAGAACACACTGAACACATCCATCTGGGACCGAAGTTCATGTTCGTCTACCTGCTGATCTTCGTGTTAGCCTTCGGCGTGATCTGGGAACTCCTCGAGTTTTACATCGCCGTGGGCGCGGACCTGTTCGGCATCCCCAAAGTGCTCACACAGTACGGGCTTGACGACACCGTTCTGGACCTCATGTACAACAGTATTGGTGGCATACTTGTCGCCGTCTTCGGGACGACGTACCTGACCGGCATCTCCGACCAACTGGGGGATCGACTCGAGTCGAGGTCGGCAAACCGCTGACGAACGCGGTCAGGCTGTGTCACCACCTCCGTTCTTGGCGTCTCATCGCTGCCATCACGAAACCCGAGAGGTCCCGGTGCGGTCGTGTGCCTTAATTCGCAGCGTTTTCCAAGGAGCGGCCGAGCCGATCAGGGCCGCCCTGAGTCGCGTGGAATGAACGCCGAAGTGACGAGGGTGAGCAACACGAAAACAACGAGGAGTAGCAACGTCGCCCGCTGTGCGTCGACCATGGCGGCCTTGAAGATGCCCTCTAGCAGTTCCTGTTCGGCAGGGGTCAGCCGGGTAATGAACGCCTGCCGGGTCGCCTCTGTTGCCGTCTCGGACGCCTGTTGGAGCGTCCGTGCCAGTTCGTCGCGTTGTTCTACCGACACGGCGGCGTCGCTCGCCCGGAGCACGCCGTCTATCACTCCCCGGTAGAACTGCCCGAGCAGGAAGGCACCGACGACGGCCGTCCCCAGCGCGTATCCGAGCATCCCGGTAGCGTTCATTACGCCGGATGCCTCCGAGGAGTTCGCCTGTGAGACGGCCGACAGCGTCGTGTTGACGAGCTGGGGCATCAGCAATCCGACGCCGACGCCGATAACTGCCATCGGGGGGGCCATGCTCCTGACGGTCTGGTCCGGGGTCGTCCCCTGGAACAGCAACAGGAGGCCGACGCCCATTAGCACGATGCCGGTCTGGACGAGAATCTTCGGCGAGACGTAGGCGCTCCAGCCAGTCGTGAACGTCGAGACGAGCAGCGTCCCGATTGAAAACGGGAGCATTGCGACCCCGGCCTCGAACGCAGTGTAGCCGAGCCC
The DNA here is from genome assembly GCF_042663585.1 of Natronoarchaeum sp. GCM10025321. Taxonomy (NCBI): domain Archaea; kingdom Methanobacteriati; phylum Methanobacteriota; class Halobacteria; order Halobacteriales; family Natronoarchaeaceae; genus Natronoarchaeum; species Natronoarchaeum sp. GCM10025321. Next base: position 161,525 of record NZ_JBHTAN010000001.1, on the reverse strand, counting down.
TGACTGGAGGTATACCGGGATGACGAAAATGAACCCGGCCATGACGAGCGACCGGGCACCGAACGTGAGCGACCCCGCAACGAACGGGCGGTTCGTCAGAATCTCCATCGGGACGAGCGGTGAGCCACCGGCTCGTTCCAGGCGGAGTTCGTACTGGGTGAATGCGGCGAACGCGAGCAACCCCAGCCCAATCACCCAGACCGCCGGCGATGTGCCGAAGGGGTTGAACTGGACGCCGAAGACAACGAACGGCCGCGTCGCGACCAGCCACCCGAACTTGCCAGCCAGAAGAAGGCCGACGACGAGCGACGTCGCGCCGACCATGGAGAGGGCCGTCCCACCGATGTCCAGGGAGTCGCTATCCTGCGTCAGCGGGGCCGCGCTCACGTAGCGGACGAACACCAACGCGACGAGCACGACGACTGCCTCGAGGGCGAACCCCCACCGCCAACTAGCAAATGTCGTCAGTGCTCCGCCGAGTATCGGCCCGATGGCCGCGCCGGTAGCGTTCACCCCCGCCAGTAGCCCGAGCGCCTTCGCGCGGTCTTTCCCCTCGTAGGTGACCACGAGCACGGTAAACGTCAGAGGCATAAGCACGGCCGCCGCGGCGCCCTCAACGATGGACCAGCCGAAATATAGGACTGCAGGGCTCCAACTGACAGCTGCCAATAGCGTCCCGACGGTGTAGACGACGAGCGTACCCTGCATCAGCCGTCGGACGCCGTACCTCGATGGGAGCTTACCAGCGGGAAGCATCAGTGCCGCCATCACGAGTGAGTAAACCGCTATCGCGCCCTGCACGACGGGCACGGTGGTGTCCAGATCCGAGACGATAGCGGGGACAGCTACGTTCATCAGGGTCGCATCTATGACTGCGATGAACATTGACAAGCTCACCGCGATGGCCGGACCCCAGTACGATAGTGCACCCTGATGCTTTTCCACGTCGTCGACTTCGTCCCGGAGTTCATCCCCGTCAGAACTCATTGCGTCGCCCCAGGAGCGACCACCTGCGCGGTCTGTAGTTCCGGCAGTTGCCCGGCAAATATATTCGTCTCGACATATCTGGCGCGAACGATTGTATTACGGTCGACCTCTCCTGTGAACTGGTTACCGATCGCGTCGAAAAGGGCGGATCGGGTTCTCTCGGGGATCGACATCTGGGCCAGTCGCATGTGATGGTAAGGTGCCAGTCGTACAAGCATTCCAGACAATCAGTCGGTGGGGTTTCCGCTCGTATAAATCGGTTCCGCCGGGGTGGCCGGGGCCTTGTCGGCTTACCCGGACACTTCTTCTGCGGCGAAGGTCTCGCGGAGGCGCCTGTCGTCTTCGGGTGATAGATTCGTATCGATGATCTCGAATTCGTACTCGAAGTCCGATAGTTCCTCCTCGATGCGCTCGAGGTTGCCCTCCCGGCTTAGCAGGAACAGCGCGGAGTTTCCGGGGTCGATCGCGTCCCGCACCTCCTTGATAAAGTCGTCGTCGATGCCGATGTCGCCGAGTTTTCCGGAGACTGCACCGGCAGTAGCACCGGCCAAGAGGCCAAGCCACGGGGCGAAAAACAGCAACCCGATCAGCATACCCCAGAAGGCGCCGCCGAGGGCTCCTGCGCCAACGAGGCTGTATGCCTGTTTGACCTTCGCGCGCCCTTTTTCATTGCGGACGACCACCGCCGCATCCTCAAGTTTGATCAGTTCCCTTTTCTGTAAATCGTACATCCTGTCACGCATCGCTTCCGCACCGTCCATGTCGCCAAACTTGAGTACTACCAGTGAACTCATACGCCTGCCTTTGTGTAAGACTTTATAGTTAATTGCTCTCAATAGAACAAATTGCTGGGCTTACTCCCCACACATCCCACAGTATAGGCCGCTTAGGACAGATTTCAATCTTTTCGCCCCCGAAATTTCGACGAGAGATACAGATCCGTGATGATAGGGCCGCCCCGTTGTGTGCTGGTTTCGGAACTGATTCTCCGGACGTCCGCTCGTATCTGTCGCATTTCTTAGTGGCGGGCGTGACACAGGATGCACACGAGGAAAAAAACCGCTCGGCCCGTCGACGGATTCTGTCAGCGGTGGGGCAGGTCCTCTTGACCAGTGACGAGTAGTGTTGGTACCGAAACGTAGGTGCGTGTCCCAGGGTTGTCGGGGCCGTGGAGCGTCGCCGCTACGTTACCCCCACGGAGCGCCTGCTCGACGAGTTCGATACCGACCTCGGTGACGGTACTGACCTTTTCGAGAAAAATTGGCTCAAGCGCCCCGAGCAGTGGACCTCGATGTAAGACCATGCGATAAGCTATTGGGGAACAATGATTCACGCAAGCGGTAGTGGGAATGGCGTCCCGAAACTAGCGAGAGCGACTAACTCCGAAGTCGGTAGCGGCAACCCCAACTCAAGGTGGAGATTATCGTCGGCCTTGGCGTCCTGCTTGGCGCAGAGATTCTCACTGGTTTCGTTGGTGTCGTCGGCATCATCGCCATCGGCGTTCTGTTTTCGCTCTGGTTCGTCGCGTTCTCGAACGCACTGGCGATTCTCACGAGGGATCAGGAATCGACGATCATCGGTGCAAACCTGCTGCAGTTCCCGCTACTGTTTCTCTCGAGTGCGTTCCTCCCTCTCGAGGCACTTCCAGATTGGATTCAGACGTTCGCCCGGTTCAACCCCGTTACCTACGGCGTCGATGCGACACGCTCGCTCATGGTCGATCAGGACGTGATGACCGTCATCGAGGTTACGTGGTTTGATGGTGCCCTGAATGGAGTCGTCCCCGGTGTGGCCGTCCTGACCATCCTCGCTCTCCTTTTCGGTGGTGTCGCAGTGTATTCTGCTCTCCCGTGCGTCGAGTTCCGACGTGAAATAACGGCTCGTCGACGAGGAAGCATCAGACAGGGTAATTTTTGGCGGCACTGATCGATTCATGTTCTCTCTGTCCACCATTTGTATCAGTAATTGTTCCGCCGGATCCCTTGGAGAGAGCTACGAATCGAGGCGGTAGCTGCCCCTCGTAAGATCGGGGCCTACGCTAGCCAGAATTAAACGAATCAGCGCACGCAATGCGCCCGTACTATTGTTTGATAACCCACTGGATTGATACATTACATAATGATCGATCCTATGACTACTCCACTCGCCGAAATTATCATCCATCTCCTTCTCGCGGGTGGCCTCGGCGCACTCATCGGTCTGGAGCGAGAGCAAAGCGAGTCGGGCGGATCGTTCGCCGGGAGCAGGACGTTCCCGCTCATCGCACTCTATGGGGCTCTCGTTCAGGCGTTCTTTCCGGGCATGCTTCCGCTCGTTGTGGGAACACTCGCCGTGCCGCTTACCATTGCGTACGTCGGGAAAGTCTGGTACGAAGGCGACATCGGCCTGACGACGCTCGTGGCGGCCCTCATCACAGTCGTCCTCGGAGCGATGACGATGCACTCGAACCGAGGAGCGGTCGTCGCGATCATCATCGGTGGGCTTGTCACGGTGTTGCTCTCGGTGAAAGATCCCGTCCACGAGTTCGCCGATCAGATCGAAGCAAGCGAACGACGGGCATCGGCAAAGTTCATTCTCGTGGTCCTCGTTGTCCTCCCTGCCCTGCCGGATCGGTCGGTCGATCTCCTCTACGGACTCAATCCGAGGTTCGTCTGGTTGATGGTCGTGTTCGTCACCGGCCTTGGATTCGTGGCCTACGTGCTCGGTCAGGCGCTCGGTCCCGAGCGAGGTATTGCGATCACTGGAATCGTCGGGGGGTTCGTCTCCTCCACCGCGACGACGGTTTCGATGGCGGAGAAAACGACTCAGAGCGCGATGCTCTATCACGTCTGTGCCTTCGCGGTCGTCACCGCCTCCATCGTGATGTTCCCGCGAGCGCTCATCGAAATCGCGGTCGTCAACCCCGAGTTGCTCCCGAGTGTGGCAGTACCATTAGGAGCGATGACCGTAGTCGGAGCAGTCGCTGCCGGCGGGTTGTACTGGCTAACTGCGTCCGACGAGACGGTCGAAGCCGAAGAGCTCAGCAACCCGTTTCGCCTCCGGCCAGCCCTCCTCTTCGGGGTCATCTTCGCGGTCGTGTTGCTCGTCTCAGAATCCGCTAACGAGTGGTTCGGCTCGTCGGGAATATACGCGACCGCGTTCTTCTCCGGTCTTGCCGACGTCGATGCGATGACGATAACGCTGAGCCAACTCGCAGCGGAAGGCACTGTTTCCACAGAGGTCGCCACGACGGGAATCGTCATCGCCGCGGTCGCGAATACGTTCCTCAAAGCCATTCTGGCGTGGATTCTCGGCACCTACATGTTGGGGAGGCTCGTCTCTGTCGTGCTGGGTGTCGTGGTCCTGAGTGGCCTGTTATTCATTTCCTTTTGACTTGAGGGTGCGGGGGGTAATCCGCCCGGATACCGATTGCCGAGCGGAACCCAATAGTTTTGTGAATACCACACTATACTCTATGCAATGGAACTACAGGCCCACCACGGCTACTGGTCGTGTTCGTTCACGAGTGTGTTCTACCGTAGTACCGGCACCGGAACTGGGTCGCCGCTCGCGTACACTTACGGGCCCGCGAGATGACGTTATACAATCGCGTTGCGGACCTCCCGTTGAGAGTGTCGGGCACGGATCGGACCAGCCGCCGTCGAGAGATGGCGGGCGATGCGACTCGTGTCACCTCCACGTTTGTCCTGCTGGCAGACGACGAGTTCGGCGCCGGCGAAGACGTCACGCACGACCCGGTGGATCACGAGGCGTTGCCCGAGCCGCCGGTGTTCGACTTCGAAGGCGAGTATACGCTCGAAGGGTTCTCGCGGTCGCTCGAAGACGTCGACCTCTTCCCGACGAAGCCCCCCGAGCAGGAAATCTCGCGGACCTATCGGCGCTGGGCGGTCGAGAGTGCTGCACTCGACCTCGCACTCAAGCAAAACGACACGACTCTGGCTGCTCGCCTCGACCGGGAGCGACCATCGGTTCGATTCGTCGCCAGCCCACCGGTCCCGGAGGGTGATACCACTCGAGTCGAAGAGATACTCGCGGGCAACCCCGGCTGCGAGTTCGCACTCGAACCGACCGACGCGTGGACTGCAGAGACGTTTGCGACGCTCGCGGAGACCGATGCGGTCCGTGTCCTCGACCTGAACGGCCAGCCCGAGGGGTCCGACGACGGCCGCCCCCCGGATTCCACGCTCTATCAACGGGTCTTCGAGACGTTCCCCGACGCCGTCGTGGCAGACCCTGCCGTCTCCGACGCCGTTCGCGACCTGCTTGCGGCGAATGCGGATCGCCTCTCGTGGGGCGCGCCGATCAGGAGCGTGGCCGACCTTCGTGACGTGCCGTTCGAACCGCGGTGGTGTTCGATTGCCCCATCGCGGTTCGGGACCGTCCGGTCACTCCTCGATACGATCGAGTACTGTGAGAACCAGGACATCAGTATCTACGGGGAGGGCCAGTGTGAACTCTGTGTCGGGCGTGGGCATATCCAACTGCTCGCGTCACTGTTCTCCCCCGGCGGACCGAACGATGTCGCCCCGCGAGCATATAACAAACCGGTGCTCAGAGGGGACCTGCCATCGAGCCCGCTCGAGCCGCCCGAGGATCCGACCGGGATGGAGTGGGCAAAATTGGAATTCGAGTAACATGGAATCGGAGTATCGGCGTCGACTGTGTTGGCTTCCGCTACTGCGGCGTGAATCGCCATAGTCACATCTTGCTCACGTTCCCAATCACTCAGGAACACATTGCCGAATTCGTCCCACAGCGGAGTATTTACCTAAGATATACTTTGTCACACTGTGTACACTATAGTAATATGGTCTCCAGAGTAACCGAGTCAGTCTGGCAGTTCGACCTTCGTGGCGTCAACGCCTATCTGGTCGACGACGACGTTTTGACGCTCGTCGACGCCGGCACACCGTTCGACGAAGACACCCTCCGAACGGGAATCGCCGAGGTTGGGTACGCTGTCAGCGATATCGAACGTGTGTTGGTAACCCACTACGATCTCGATCACGTCGGCACGCTCGCCGCGCTGGAGCCTGCACTCGACGCGCCAGTCTACGTGGGCGAGTTCGATGGCGGTGTCCTGACCGGAAACCGCTCACCACCGTTCACCAACCACAAAGGTGCTCTCCAGCGAGCTATCGGCTTCCTCGTGACTGAGCCATCTCTGGACATCTATACCGTCGAAGACGGCGATCAGATCGGGTCGTTCACCGCGTACCACACGCCCGGACATACGCCGGGGCACTTCTCGTACGTGAGCGAGCGGCGGGATGTTGCGTTCCTCGGCGACCTGGTCACGGAATCGGATGGGGAGTTGGAATCGTCCCCCTGGGTAATGAGCTACGACACGGACGAGGTGCGCGAGAGTATCAAATCACTCGTCGAACGAGCACCCGGTTTCGAGGTTGCCTGTATGGGCCACGGGACACCGCTCACGTTGGGCGGGAGCGATGCGCTTCGGTCGCTGGTACGTACGAAACCCACCGTGGCTGGCAGACCGTGATGGTGGCCTGAGACGCAGATTCTGGATCTTACCGCGAAGAGAGATCAGTCCTCAGACATCACCTGCGTCGGTGGCTCCGGTGCAGGTGACGGGGGTTCGTGCGTGCCGAAGTCGGGATGGGTTTCTTCCATCCAGATGTACACGATAGCACCCGAGAGGAACATCAGGATTGCAGTCATGTAGAACGCAGCCTCGATGGTGACGAACTGCATCGCGAGGCCGATCAGGACTGCGCCGACTGCATAGCCCGAGTCACGCCACATCCGGTAGACGCCCATGCCGGCGGAGCGCCACGTCGGGTGGGCGGCATCGCTCGGCACGGTCATCAGGTTGGGATACAGCAACGCCATCCCTAGCCCGGAGGCCGCCGCCAGAACGGCCCACGGAAGGTAGCCCTTGACGAGCACCATCCCGAGCACGCCGCCTCCAGCCAGGAACATCCCGACGATAACGGGGGGACGACGACCGATGCGGTCTGCGAGTCCCCCAGTTGCGATCTGCAGGAAGTACATCGCGCTGTGGACGCCGACCACGACGCCGACCGCCGCGATCCCGAGCCCTTGACTGGTCAGGTACAGCGGGACAGCGATCCAGAAGAGCGTGTCGACGAAGTTCTCGATGTGGCCGGCCTGTGCCGCGGCGAACAGCGTCCGATCGCCGTAGGTCGCGCGCTTGAGTACGGCCATGAACGGCAGGTTCGCATCCTGATGGTCGTCGTCACCTTCTGCCTGTGCGAACTGGAGCGTTTCCTTGATCAGGAAGATCGAGATGAGAAACGCCAGCACGACCACGGCAGCCAGGAAGTAGAACGGTTCGGGTCGGAGACTGGTCTGGCCGGCGATGACGCCCGTGATCCAGGCACCGACTGCGACACCGCTGTAGCCGAACGCCTCGTCGATACCGACCGCGAGACCGCGCTGGTCAGGTCCGGCGAGGTCGATCTTGGCGTTGATCGCCATACTCCAGGTTAGCGCCTGATTGATGCCGAGCAGAATGTTCCCGACGGTGATCCAGCCCCAGCTAGGCGCGAAGATCAGAATAAGCGGGAGCGGTAGTGCCGTCGCCCAGCCGAGTACGAGGACGGGCTTGCGGCCGTACTCCTCGCCCCATTTGCCTGCGTAGAGGTTGAGGATCGATTTTACGATCCCGAACGAGACGACGAAGGACCCGATAACGAACAGTGACTCGACGCCGAGAACGTCTCGACCGAGGACGGGGACAACAGCGCGCTCGGACCCGATCGTCAGCCCGGTGGCAAAAACCAGCAGGACGTGGAGCGAGAACTGTCCGAGATGCTCGCGGATTCCCTGTTTGAGCTCAGTTGTCGTACTCATGGATTACTCGGCAGCGCAGTTGTTTGGACCCATCTCCAGGTCGGCCAGTTCGTCGGCAGGAACTGATTCCTGTCCGACGTTCGTTCGCTTGACACGCTCGAAATTCGGTGGATGCTCCGGAACGTCGGCAGCAAGCGTCTCGACGAACTCCTCGCGGTCACGTCCGAGATCAGCGTTCTGCGCTCTCACCTCGCCCAGCGTTGCCATCGCTGGCGGTTCGGGGGAGCCGGGATCGTGTGCCGGCAAGACGACGGTATCGTCCGACCGGTCCAGCAAGCGCTGGAGGCTCTCGTACAGCGTCCCGGCGTTCTCTTCGAGGCCGGAATCCTCAATCCCGGCTTCGACGCCGAGTTCGACGCGCCCCACGCTCTCGTGAAAGAGCGTATCGCCAGTGATCAGAGCCGCACCGTCGATATCGAAGGAGACGCTCCCTTCGCTGTGTCCGGGCGTATGGATTACGTCGATTTCCAGATCGCCGACCGTCACGGTCTGGCCGTCCTCGATCGGGGTCGCATCGATAGCAAGCGCGTCTTTCGGATGGAGATAGTACGGAACGCCGTGTCGCTTGGCGAGGTCCGTAGCCCCGGAGACGTGATCAGCATGGGCGTGCGTGTCCAAGACACCGATCAGTTCGGCGTCGTGGTCGTCGAGGATCGCCTCGTATTCGTCGAGGTAGTGGGACAGATCGAAGACGAGGGCGGCTCCGTCAGAGATGAGAACGTGTGAGAGACAGCCCTTGCCCGGCCGGGCGACCTGCACTACCGTGGCATCGAGTTCGGTTGGAACGTCTGCATGCCGGTGGACGCGACTCCAGCCGTTCATTCCGTCAGTGAGCGTAATGGCACTGTAATCCATCTCCCGAAGTACGTCCGTCGCGGTCTGTGATACAACGCCCGCAGCACAGACGGTGACGATATCCCTGTCTCGGGGGAGATCTGACAGCGCGTCCTTCGCCGAGTCGGGGTCGGCAGTGAGTGAGTCGTAGACATCGATGTTGCGGCTGTCCGGAATGTGCCACTCGTCGAAATCTGCTTCGTGGCGAACGTCGAGGACCACTACGTCGTCGCCGTCTGTTCGCAAACGCTCGCTGAGTCGATTGGGGTTGATCTCTGGCATCAGTGCTCAGTTATACACGGGGTATCAGGATATGGGTCCTGCCGGACATGACCGGTACCCTTAATATTTTCAAACCCCTTTTCTCCCGTATGAGCCTGTACGAGGCCTCGTTCCGAGTCAAACACGAATGTCCGTATCGAGAGATCTCGGAACAGTACCCGGACCTGACGATCCGGGAGTGGTATCTGAGTGACTGTCAGGTGATCGAGATCACCGCGCCGGAATCCCCACCCGACGAACTACTCACAGAGATCGAGGAACTGGGGACGATCCTCCACCGCTCGAACGACGAGTCAGGTCTCCACGTCGTCACACAGTCCTGTCTTTGCTCGCTAGAAGACTCGATTATCGAACGGTTCGAGGAGTTTAACAGCCTCTATCAGCCACCGACGATCCATCGACAGGGCTGGGAACACTACACGGTCATCGCGTTCGACGAGGCCGACGTTCGAGCCCTCCTGCAGAATCTAGAGAACGACAGGGACATCGAAGTGCTCTCGAAGATCGCTATTTCGGAACAACAGATCCCACACAGCATGTTGGCGCCCGTCGATCAGTTGTTCGAGGAGGTAACTGATCGGCAGATGGCGGCGCTTCGACTTGCGCTCGAAAGCGGCTACTACGAGCAACCACGGAAGACGTCGCTCCGTGATCTGGCCGATCAGACGGCCGTCGCTCGGTCGACATACGAAGAACACCTCCGGAAGGCGGAAAACAAGCTCCTCACGAACGCCGGGAAGTTCCTACGATTGGTGACTGCGACGTCCTCGACAGATCCGTTAGACGTCGATAAGACGAGGCAGGCAGAGCACGTCGCCGACTGAATCGGCATCTGCCCAGGGCAGTAGGCCCTCGAATCGACTACTGGCCGTACTACCCGTGGAAAGAACTCACCTCTATCGGATCCGGCCCCTTGGGGCTACCCAATACGGGGTCAAGCGAGAGATTCGACCCGGCATGTGCTACGGTTGTCCGTCTGAGGACGGGTGCCACGTAATGCCGATTCGATGGACCGAAAACGGGTACGCACCACACTCGGGGCACACCATTCGTTTTTCATCGCGATCGAACACGCGATCGCGCATAGTGTGACGGAGTCCACAGGACTCGCATTCGAGTTCGACGGGCATTTCGAAGTCCTACTCGGTCCAGCGGTATAATGTCCTCCTGAGCGGGTCGAATCTCGGATTGGGATTCGTGTCGCCAATTCCGGTGGTCTGACCGACTGTTCACAGCGAGGGCGTCGAGATGAGGAGTATTTGCCGATCAGATGCCACTGGCAAAAACAGGGCGACCGACGGGAGAGTTATCATACGTGGCACTCACAGACGATACGATGTCTGACCTGCGAACACACGACGCGCCTGCTTCAGGCGAAGTCGACGATTCGGACTGCTGGAAGGGCGTCGATCTGGTCTCAGAATCCAGGGTTGGTGATTCCGGATCGGTAGCAGACGCTCCCGCCAGAGAGTTGCCGAGGAATAGACTCGGGCGTGATATCGTATGACCTCCTGGGACGAGCGGTTCCGGAAAGGATCCTATCCGACGGATCCGGATCCCTCGCCGACGCTACGTCGGTATCTCGATAGCTGTCCGGACGGTCGAGCGCTCGATATCGCGACAGGCACCGGTCGGAACGCGGTCTTCCTCGCGTCGGAGGGCTATCGGGTCGATGCGATCGATCAGTCGAAAGAAGGACTGCAGATCGCCCGGGAAAACGCCCGTGAGCGCGGCATCGCGGACCGGATCAACTGGATCCAGGCCGATGCCACGCGGTACGAGTTCCAGCCAGCGACGTACGACCTCGTCACGATCAGTTTCTACAGGGCTATCGATCGCTTCCCGGACATCAAGGAGGCGCTTGCTCCCGGTGGCGTGCTGTTCGTCCAGCACCACCTCAGGACGGACGACCCGGTCGACCGTGGCTCGTCCAGTGATCGCTACCGGTTCGGTGCAAACGAACTGCTGCACGCGTGTCTCGATCTGACGGTTCTCCACTACGCGGAGCGAACCGAGGTCGACGATGACGACCGCCGCAACGCCATCGCCGAGATCATCGCCCGGAACAGTTCGGGCCAGAGCCAATCGTATCCACAGGTCCAGCGCTGACAGCCAGTCGTCGAGGCGGAGCACGTCTCCCGGGGAACTAGAACTCCTCGACGTGGGGGCGTAGATCCAGTTCGAGAGTCCACGCACTGCGGTCCTGTTCGACCAGATGCCAGTAACTCTCGGCGATGGCATCCGGGTCGAGGAACTCCTCCTCGTCGCGTGTGCCGGTGCCGTCCGGGGGGAGTATCTGGCCGTCGAGGACCACATGAGCGACGTGAATGCCCTCCGGACCGAGTTCTCTGGCCATCGACTCGGCCATTCCGCGACAGGCGAACTTTGCCGCCGAGAAACCGACGGCGTTCTCCCGGCCTCGGACTGACGTGGTCGCCCCCGTGAAAACGATCGTGCCGTCCCCATCTGTCGACCGCATGTCCGCGACGGCTTCCTGTGAGCAGTGCAGTGCTGCGCGAGGGCCGACATCGAGCGCTCGCTGGAACTCGCGGTCGGACACGTCGGTAATCCCTTTCCAGGAGGCTGAACTGGCGTGATTAACGAGGACGTCGACGGGGCCGAACGCCTCCCGACATTCGGTGAATGCTTGCTCGATATCACTTGGCTGGGCCAGATCACAGTGAACGGCGATAGCGTCGCCTGCTGCCCCCTGTAACTCGGTTGCCAGCGATTCGAGATAGTCTGTACTCCGGCCGAGTAGGCCGACTGCCAGTCCCTCGGAGGCGAACCGTCGCGCGATCGATTCTCCAAGCCCAGGGCCGACGCCGGCGATGACAGCGGTACGGGCCATACTTTCGTAGACGTAGGGGAAATCAAAAGATGCTCGGTATTTACCGGTGTGATTGACGGCGAAGCGAATCATCAATTCAGTCGGCTTTGTCGAAATCCTCAGCAGATACCACATTCAGACCCATGGTGCGGTCAATACAGATGGGCAACGTAGTGCCGATGTCGTTGATCTGCTCCGAGTTTGGAAAGAAACGCGTGTCAAGATACAGAGGCTACGTTTATCGGACTGAACTCTTTGGATGGAAGCCTTCAATGAGGATTCTCGGTGGCGTCGGAATGCAGAATCTAGAAGTTGAAGCAAGCGATTTCGGCGGATCCACAGATTGGACACTCATCTATCGTTGGGGAGACTTTCACCCCACAGTTCCGACACTCGTAGAGATCACAGCTACTGCCATCTCGTTCACCGCGTAGGATCTCGAGTACCCCCATCTTACTGGGTATACACCATCAAAACCTATATATTCCACCCCATTATTGTGATCGCTTAAAACCGGGTGAGTTGTATCTCGCCTACAGCAACCGTCCCAGTTTGACGAAACGTCACCCGTCACCTTGCAAACTATGCGCCCTGTGTTCAGCAGGACTTCCGAAATACATCGCCGATTTAGGGTTTCGACAGAGCCGACAGTGCCTGTGAGTCTGACTGATCACGTTCCTCGAAGCTCGTAGAGACGATCCGTTCATAACCACATTTAGCTGGCCGGGTCATCGAGTTCCGTCTGGAGCTCCGCGTCTCGCCCCAGTTGGACTTTCAGATCCTCGAGTTCCTGCTCGACTCTGTGATCTGTTGAGAGACGGTCCAGTTCGCGGTCGATCTCGTCGCCTTCGGCGAGTATGTCGTCGAAGGCGCCGGTCTCCTCTAGTTCCTCGAGGGCGGCCGCTCGCGCTTCCATCTGCTCGGTACGTTCGGTCGCGCGTTCGATGGCGCGGTTCACGTCCGTTAGATCACCGCCGACGCCGCTGAACGACTCGGCAACGCGGGCAGAGGCCCGGGCGGCCTCGTGGCGAGCTTTCAACACCTCCTTTTGTGTTCGGAAGCCCTCTATTCGGCCGCGGAGCGCGACCTGACGTTCGACCATCTGGTCCTGCGTCGCCTGGAGACGCTCGATCTGTTCTTCCAGATCCGCAATCTGCTCGGTGGTTGTGTGCTTCTTTTCGAGCGCACGCCTGGCCAGATCGTCCCGATCCTGACGGATCGCTTCGCGGACCTGATCGTCGTGTTTCTCGACGTTCGAGCGAAGGCGAGTGCGGTGCATTTCCAGACGTTTCTTCTGGGTCGTGACTTCAGCGATTCCACGGTTGATCGCCTGTAACTCGTCGCGCAGTTGTTCATACGAGTAGTCCAGTTCAGCCTTTGGATCGGAAACTCGGTTCAACAGAGCGTTCGCCCACGACCGTATGACGAACGAGAGCCGTCCGAAGAGACTCACAGAACCCCCTCACTTTGATCGAGTTCGCGTGATCGATCTGTACCAACTGTCGACATACGAGAACTACGAGAGAGATCCGCTTAATCGTTTCAGGAGGGTAGACGAGAGCCGCGACGACTACGTCCGTCTACTTCAATTCCATATCAAGACGTTGTTCGAGATCAATATCTAGCAGGCGGGGAGTGAACGATTTGCGGCCTATATTCAGCGTGTGATAAAATATAGTATTAGAAATTAAGAGTATCTTCAATAAATAATTCGACGTATAGTGAGTAGTAATTTGCTGTTATATATCTAAAGAAAAATAATTTGAATGAGCTACTTAGTCTTGAGATGTTCACTCCTATCACGGACAATCTGTACCGTCAAGCCCACATTCGGTGATCACCAAAGGGCGAACAAGGAACGTACCGGGAGGGTCTGCGAGACGCGGGAAGTCGAGCGCGATTTTTTGACGGAGTGCCGTAACCGACCGCCGCATCGGTGAGGCGTCTTCGCCCCACTGTCGGTTCCTCGACGAACGCAGCACTCACGTCTCAGCACGGGCGACCCGAGCGGCAATACGATAATGACAAACACAGAATCAGAAGAATACGTCGCGATCATCGACCAGTACGAGGTCACCGACGAAGTGCGGGATATCGCGCTCAAGTACGACCCGCTGAACCGATCAGGGCACGAAGGCTTTCACGTCACCGACGATGGCGAACTCCACATCGACGATGCGAACGTGATGGCCGAACACAAACTCATCGAGAAGAAGATTCCCAACGATGCGATCAAAATCCTTCCGCTCCCGTCCGCGAGCGGCCAGCTCGTCCACCAGTACGGAGACAACGGGTTCCGACTGCACAACCTCCCTGCGCCCAGGGATGGGGAGGTCGTCGGACTTCTGGGCCGGAACGGGATCGGAAAGAGTACAGCCCTTCGAATCCTGGCCGGCGATTCCGTCCCTAACTTCGGCGCCGAGGAGGAACTCGACTGGGATCAGGCGGTCACATCGTTCCGCGGGACGACCCTCCAGACCCATCTCGAACGGCTTCGGGACGGGGAGATTACGACGGCCTACAAAGAGCAGCGGGTCGACACCCTCTCCGACGACGCCGGGACGGTCCGAGAACTTCTGGCTGATCGATTAGAGGATTCGGATCCACTCGTCGACGAACTCGGACTGCGACCGATCTTGGAGCGGTCCCTGGCTGATCTCTCTGGCGGCGAACGCCAGCGGGTCGCTATCGCCTCGACGCTGGCGACCGATGCAGACCTCTATCTGTTCGACGAGCCATCCTCGTTTCTCGACGTCAAGCAACGAACCACCGTCGCACGGGCGATTCACGATCACGTCCGGGAGTCCAATGCGGCGGCGCTCGTCGTCGAACACGATCTGGCTACACTGGACCTGGTCTCGGACGGGATTCACGTCCTGTACGGCGAACCAGGTAGTTTCGGCGTCGTATCTCAGCGGCTATCCGTCCGTGACGGCATCAACCAGTTTCTTGAGGGCTATCTGCAAGAGGAGAACGTCCAAATCCGACGCCGGTCGATCGAGTTCGCCCAGGCTCTCGAAAATCCGTTTTCCGATTCGGAGACCGTGCTCGACTATCCGGAACTGGAGAAGTCGTTCCCGGGGTTCTCGCTCACCGTCCACCCCGGAGAGATTCACGCAGGGGAGTCCATCGGTATCGTCGGAGAGAACGCGCTCGGGAAAACGACGTTCGTGAAACTCCTGGCCGGAAGCCTCGATGCTGACGACGGGACCGTTCCGGTTTCGCCGACTGTCTCGTACAAGCCACAGCATCTCAGCGCAGACAGTGACCAAACGGTTCGGAGCCAGTTCCAACCGATCACGGACATCCGTTCACAGGCCTTCATAACGCGGATCCGCGATCCCTTCGAAATCGAGTCGTTGTACGACCGGTCGCTCGACTCGCTCTCCGGTGGCGAACTCCAGCGAGTCGGCATCGCGCTCTGCCTCGCCCGTGAGGCGGATCTGTACCTCATCGACGAGCCATCCGCGTTTCTGGACGTTGACCGGCGGGTCTCCCTCGCCGATCAGATCTCCCGATTCAGCGATCAGACGGACAAGCCCGTTCTCGTCGTCGACCACGACCTCTTCGTGATCGACCGGGTTGCCGACCGGGTTACTGTGTTCGAGGGGACGTCAGGAGAGAACGGCCGTGCAACCCCGCCACAGTCACTTAGAGACGGTATGAACGCGTTTCTCTCCTCGCTCGGCATCACCTTCCGGCGCGACGAAGGGACGGGCCGACCGCGGGTCAACAAGCCGGGGAGCCAACTCGACAGGAAGCAACAGGCCAGCGGCGAATACTACTACGAAGAGTGAGTTAGCCTCGCCGAGCAACTTCTCGGAACGGAGTTCGCGCATGGCTCGCCGTCGTGGTCGTCGATAGTATGAGCAGTCGTCATGACTGCTCACTGCGCGGATCGAACTGTCCGGTCCGAAGCCCCTCGCGTACTGGGTCGTGTTCGGCGTCGGTTGGCGGTGGTGCGGTCACCAGTACCGCCTCCAATCTGGAGTCCTCATCGGCTTTGATGCCGCGCTCCGTATCCGCTTCGACGATGACGATATCGCCCTCTTCGACATCGTGTTCGGTGTCGCCGTCGCGGACGACCCCCCGACCGGACCGAACGATGACCGTCAGGTCGCTGCTCGGTGCGTGGACCGGAATGAACTGTTCCGGCTCGAAATAGCCACAGACGACCTTTTTGTGATCGCTTTGAAAGACGCCGTTTGCCGTGAACTGCTCGTCGTCGTAGGACCGTTCAGCATCGAAGTCGATTCGCGGCATCTTAGACCACCACCGAGGTCACGTATCCGCCACAGTGACATCGCCCATCGGCCGAGAGGCCGATATGATCGAACCGAGATTCGAGCCGTGAATACAGATACGCGGCGGGGTCTCCATGACGCTTGTGAGTAATTAGGTCGACACGGGTCCCCGGAACCGTTTGCTCGATGGCGTCGATAGCTTCGCTGACGACTAATCCGCGGTCGATTGCGTGTGCGGAGGACTCGAGATTTGCAACCCATGGTCGGTCGTGTACGCAACGGGTGACCGGTTCACGTCCCTCGTATCGCCTCGCTCTTTTGGACATATCTCATTGTGTTGTTACCATGCCGGGAATACTCTTTGACGAATATCTTCGCGAGTGTTTTTATAGGGCAACCAACGGCTTCAGAACGGCGAGGAACTCCTCTGTCGTCGACGGAACATCCGATAGCACGGACCCGGTGAGGGGGTGCACGTGATTTTTCAACTCTCGGAACGAAAATTTCGCCAATGGGCGAACAACCCTGTCGCCGAAAGTACTGTCCGGACTGTCAGCGGGAGGTTGCGGTAGTTGAGGGGGAATGTCCCGACTGTGGGCGACTGTTCCAGTCCGAGTGAGATACTCCTCTAGCACTGTGGCGATATACTCTGCTGGACCGCACTGATCCACCCGGTAGTTCCTGTCCGATCCATCTTCACGAAACTGCGTGGGTGTTCGTCGAAGATATACGCCTCAAACGACTCGGTTAACCGGCTCATCGCCGGTACGAATTCGAGTAACGCTTTCGCGGACCAGCGCTCCGACGTGCTCGTAGTAGTCGCGCGTGAAGGCTCCGCAGTGCGGCGAGACGATTACGTCGTCCATCTCCCATAGGGGCGAGGACTCGGGCAACGGCTCGGTCTCGAAGACGTCCAGTGCGGCCCCTGCGATAGATCCGTCTTCGAGCGCCGTCACGAGTGCATTTTGATCGACGACACTGCCACGAGCTACATTGACGAGATACGCGTCCTCGCGCATTGCTTCGAAGGTGTCACGACCAACCATCCGACGGGTCTGCTCCGTGAGCGGAACGGCCAGAACGACAAACCGCGCGTCCGAAACGGCCGCTTGTAGTTGATCAGGCGTGTAGACCTTCTTGACACCGGGTTCCGGTGTCGGTGTTCGCCGGACACCGATCACGTCGAGTCCGAGACCGTTCAGTCGGTCGACGATACCTCGCCCAAGCCCACCGATACCGACGACACAGGCCGTCTCGCCGCTAACCGTCCACGCTTCGTTCCAGTCGGGCTGTGACCAGTTCGCTCGTTGCTGATTCGCCACGTGTTCGTGCAGTCGTCGGGCGAGCGCGAGAAGGTAGCTCGCAACGGTCTCTCCGATCGCGTCGCCATGGATGCCCGTCGAGTTCGTAAGATAGACGTCAGCCTCCTGGAACCGATCGAGAGGGAAGCGATCGACCCCCGCTTGGACCGAGTGAACCCATCCGGCGTCGAGGAACGCCTCGCGATAAGCGAGTGTCACCACACCCTGGTCTGTGGAGAGTTCGTCTATCGAATCGTCGAGGATGACAATCTCGACTGGTAGGTCGCTCAACTTCTCGCGCAGCAGTTCTGGCGGAAAGAGTACCGATACCGACCCGTCGATGCAAAGGGTCTCTAGATGCATACGCTCCCATACGCTGTCCAGCACCTAACGATTGTTCCGAACGCTGGCCACGAACTGCATGTCCCGAATCTGTTCGCCACAGGACCTACCCATCATGCCGGCGACGTCGGATACGAGATAATGGTATCCGATATCGACGTGACTGAAACGCCGCCTGGTCAAGCACGGATGGAGATTCTGGCAGCACTCCACGAGGCCGAACCGGATAACGTAGTGACGATCACTGCTGATCGAGACCCCGGCCCAGCGCTCTATCAGGCCCAGATTACGGAGGATCGATCGCTAACGTGGACATACGAGGAAGACGGACCGGACACCTGGGCTGTTACCGCTCGCCCGACCGGTGAGAGTACCGCAGAACTGACCGAGTTCGACGTCCGCGAGCTACCGCCACAGCAACGACACTCGATCCTGACCGAAACATTCGAAAATCTCGACCCAGGCAACGGGTTCGTTCTCGTCAACGATCACGATCCGAAACCGCTGTATCACGAACTCCGTTCCATGCACGGTGAGGGTATCGACTGGGAGTATCGCAGTCGCGAGTCGGACGCCTGGAAAGTGGAGATACTCAAAACGGAGACCAGCACCAGTGGGAACGAGGCCGTGGCGGCGTCCTTCGACGTCCGCGAGATACCGAAACAGGAGCGACATCCGACCATCCATCACCGTTTCAGCAACCTTTCGGCCGGGGATATCCTGGAGCTGATCGCTCCCCACGAGCCACGACCGCTTCACAGGGAGTTCAGCCAGCAGTACGGCGAGCGGTTCGAGTGGGACGTCCGGGAGAAAGAGCATGGCCGCTGTCGTGTCTGGATCACGAAGGGGGATGCCGACACGGGAGAGTCCGAGTCCCAGGATCAACAGTCTAGCGAGGAACTGACGATTACTGACGAACTCGACGTCCGGCAGTTCCCACCGGCGAAACGCCACGAACTGATCTTCGAGTCCTACGAGGCGCTACAGGACGGGGAGGGATTCGTGCTGATCAACGACCACGACCCAAAGCCGCTCTATCACCAGTTCGAGGCCGAAGCGGGTGCGGAGTTCCGCTGGGAGTACCAGAAGAAAGAACAAGGCGAGTTCAGAGTCCAGATCGGTAAATCCGACATTGGCGAATCCACAGGGACGGCAACGCCCGATTTCGAGGCCCCGTTCTAAACGGTCGGCTCTACGGAGTCTTCGTATTCTGTCCAGACATGTGGTCCAACAGAAGTGTAGTGCAGGCCGCATCCCGCGGGTCGCTCACTCCGGCACGTACTCGTCGTGGATTCGATCCATCCGTGCGGCCATAATGAAGTCCGTCTTGTGTAGCCCGTCGATTTTGTGCGTCCACATCTCGACCGTTACCTCTCCCCACTGGAGATGGATATCGGGGTGGTGCCACTCGTCTTCGGCGAGTTCACCGATTTCGTAGGTGAACTCCAGTGCGTCGCGGAAATCCTCGAACTCGTACATGCCCTCGAGATGGTGGTCGTCGACGACATCCCAGACCTCGCTGTCGATCTCTGCAACATACTCGCGGTATTCCTCCTCTGTGAGGGGTTCGTCCTCGGAGGTGCATGCTTCACAGTCCTGATCGGCAAGTGCTTCAGGCATGCCTTGTGGTATGGTATCTGTTCTAATATACACTTCCCATCCACGTAGTGCAGGTGTTCTCATCGTCTTACGAGTGGTCTAGAGTTATAGTCTATTTATATCGAAAGCGATAGATCAGACACTGCCGAGTAACCGCGCATGCAGGACGAAAAACTCGGCCGCAGCCGATGCACCGAAGCGATTATATAAACTGCATGGTGTGTCATTGCGAAGGTGGTTTACGTACAGACTCCTGAATTTTATATGTGAGTGAAACAACAGAGGGAGCAGCAGAGACCGTGGTAGAAGTTGATGAAAACAATCTCGATCTGACTGTGATGGCTGCTGTCGGTTCTGTCGCTCTGGCTCTTTACTACTATTACGTCCGAGGGAACAAACAGCGTGGAGAGTTTATCGGCCTGTGGCCCGGGACGATTCTCGGACTCGCTACCTACATCAAACTCGGCGAAATCAAAGAGTTACTCCAAGAGAGCAACGAGTGAACTGAGGGCCAGAGCCCTACGTCCGACCGCTTCTCGGACGTATCTACTCCTGTGATGAATACTCCCGGCGAGTCGTGACTGCCCGACTGAGACATGCGATTGTTGCCAAAAGTATCCTCCAAGAGAGAGGGGCGTATGTGACAGACGGCTCCACCCGCGGTCAGAAGATGTGAACGGTAGGATGAGCACCGTCCCCATCCAATAGCATATTTTGACTCCCGACCGTCTGGAACGCCCATTGAGGGGCAGGGGGTGTGGTAGGGAGTCATGGTTGTGTAGAACGTCCTGCGATATTTTTCTTTAGTATGGTGCGCCATGGTGATTATAAGGAACAGGCAGAGTACCTGCATTTTTGCGCGTGGGGTAACCCTGATTGGTATGGCTGGTCTGCCAGCAAACTATGGAATGGGCGGTAGACTGCAAACTCTACTTTCCCAACTACGGTCGAGATCCCTTCGGCCTCAGGTTGAAGCGGCTGAAAAGTCGGTGGGGTATTCCAAGCGAGCGGGATTCGGCGATGGCTATATCCTCAGGTAGAGAGAATCCGTATTTGTATGAGCTCAGACCGCGTCATCGAACTCCTCCAGAAAGCGTACGGCGACGAGATGGAGACCGTGATGAACTACCAGACGAACGCAATCGTTCTCGACGGCGTTCGCGCCGAAGAGATCAAAGAGAGCCTGCAGCAGGACATTCAGGAGGAACTGGCCCACGCCCAACAGCTCGGAAACCGTCTCAAGCAACTGGATGCGCGACCACCCAGTTCCGCGGAGTTCACCGCACGTCAGGACTCGCTACAACCACCGGAGGATTCGACCGACGTCCTCTCGGTTATCCGAGGCGTTCTAGACGCCGAAGGGGATGCTATCGAGACGTATCGCGCACTTATCAACGCCGCCAAGGACGCCGACGACCCTGTCACCGAAGACCTCGCTGTGACGGTCCTTGCAGACGAGGAGGCCCACCGGACCGAGTTCCGGGGATTCGAAAAGGAGTATCAGAACGACTGAGTCTTTTGTTCGAGAGGCGAAACACAATACTTCCGGGCCGAGCCGAACGGCGACGGACGCCTCTCGGTCACTCGGCGGCTTTCGGAGCCAGCACGACTAGCGCGGTACTGTCCTCGTCCGCGACCGGTTCGATACGCTTGTCACCGTCGAACCGAAGTATCTCGCCCGCTTTGACGCGATGAACGTCACCGTCCAGAGAGAGATCTACCGCCCCCGACAGCACCTGGAAGAGGACGTTTCGCTCGGGGTGCTCGTGTTCGGGGAGGCTCTCTCCCGCGGTCAGCGAGAGACGGACGGTTTTCGGCGATTGGCCGGGGAACACGTCGGCGTGTGGTTCGCCGTCGAGCGCGCCGATATCGGCCCGATCTACCGTCGGGTCGGCCTCGACCTTCGGGAACTGCGCGACGAACTTTGAGGGCTCCTCGCGCTCGAGAGTATATGCGTCTTCGTCGAACGCCGGCACCTCAGCGGCCATCTCGTAGTAGAGCGGCTTCGGATCGTGATCGTTGATTATCGTGAGCGTCTCGCCGGCATCGAGGCCGTCGAAAGTGGCGTGGATCCGGTCGTGTCTTTCGTTGGGCGGAATCTCTCTGACGTCGATTTCGGTCATTGTATTCTCTACTCGGTTCTCTATGTCCATGGTTCGTGTCGCGAACACGTTCGGAGTTGCCGTGTCCGAACCCACTGCTACCTACTGAGACTCGTCCGCGAACAACTGTGAGAAGAGCGTGGCAGTCACTATCCGGAGGTGTTCCGAAACGGTGGATTTTGCGAGATCTAGCTCGGCGGCTATCTCCGCTGCGGAGGCGCCCCCGGGCTCGAAGTATCCCTGTTCGACCGCGATGGCGGCGACCTCCGCCTGGCGCGTCGTCACACAGGATAGATCGACTGGTACGACGTCGCAGTCATCGCCACAGTCCCGGCCAACGATCAGTTGCCGGAGTTCGGCGTTGAGTCCAACCGAGGCGAAGGCGTCGACGATGGCTTCCAGTTCCTCGTGCCCGGTTAGAACGAACGAGAGGAGTAGTTCGCCGTTTTCGATTCGCGTCTCGCGAGGTCTGACTGGTAGTGCCTCGAACACGGACGTAATCCCCCGGCAGGAACAGTCGTCGCACCCGGGGTCGTCAGAGTGGTCGCCAGTGTCGCTAGCCGGTGGGGCTTCGTTGGTGCCGCGCGTGGGTTCGTCACCGGTGACGGCTCCTTGTTCTGCGGACACGGCCGTCCGTACGCCGCCGTCGGTAGCGTGGGGCTCCGTCAAAAGGTCGTACCGGCCATGTGTCTGGCCGCCGAAATCGACGAGTTCGACCGTCTCCGGCGGGTCGGTGGGCGGATCAGTCGTGACGAACTCGACTCGCTCGTCGCTGGAATCGACGCGAAGGTCCTCTACCGTCGTCCGCTCCGATA
Organism: Natronoarchaeum sp. GCM10025321; assembly: GCF_042663585.1. NCBI lineage: Archaea > Methanobacteriati > Methanobacteriota > Halobacteria > Halobacteriales > Natronoarchaeaceae > Natronoarchaeum > Natronoarchaeum sp. GCM10025321. The sequence goes on along the minus strand of NZ_JBHTAN010000001.1, from coordinate 139,352 downwards.
GCGTCGCTACCGGGCAGCCATCGCAGCCGTCAACCGCCAACCGGACATGGATCCCGTCTGCCATACCAATTGGAGCATCTACGTTCTCAAGTATAGTATCGTTGTTCGTTCTCACGACATGAAAACAGTGCCAACGACATTGGCTGGGCCAGCGCATGATGGTAGGTGGTGTTTTTGATGTTACGGACGGGTCGCTCGCGCGAACCACGTCTCGGGGTTCTGTCGTCTGACCTGAAAGCTTGGCAGCGACTCCGTCTCGGCGAGTTCGAGCAGGAAGCCACGGACTGGCGAGGGATCGCGGTCGCTGACGAGGAAACACTCCTCGCCGGCGTCGAGCGCCTCGAAGCGCTCCTGCACTCGCTCCTTTCTGGTGTCGGGGTCGAGGCCACGGAGGTCGACGGCCCCCTCGGGCGGGTCGACCGTCCAGACGTCCTCGTAGCGCTTCTCGACGGCGGCGGCGAGGTCGGTCCCGTACTCGGGAACCCCGTTGGGGGTTGGCTCGGGCGTCGTCTGCATCTCCGGAGTGAACGGGAACTCGGCGAGCACCGGCACGTCGAGCGCCGCTATCGGATCGTCGCCGCCGAAGAGGTCGTGGGCGGTGCCGCAGTCGTCACAGACGAACTCGCCCATGTTCGAGACGACGCCGAGCACCGGCACCTCGTTCTCCTCGAACAGTTCGAGCGCGCGACCAGTGTCCGAGACGGCCGCGTGAAACGGCGTCGTGACGAGGACGACGCCGTCGACGGGCACCTCCTGAAGCGTCGTCAGGGCGACGTCGCCAGTTCCAGGGGGCATGTCGACCACGACGGTATCCGGATCGCTCCACGCGGTCTCCTCGAAGAGATCCGAGAGCGCGTCGTGGGCCATCGCGCCGCGCCAGGCGAGGGGGCCGCCGTCGGAGAGCAACGCCATGCTCATCACTTCGAGTCCGTCCATGTCGACCGGTACCGGGTTGCCGTCGTCGTCGCTGTACACCGGCCCGCTCGCTTCGAGGACCTCCGGCACGTTCGGCCCGTAGATGTCGGCATCGAAGAGGCCGACCGAGTCGGACTCGCTGGCGAGTGCACACGCAAGCGTCGTTGCGACTGTCGTCTTCCCGACGCCGCCCTTGGCGCTTGCGACTGCGATGACGCGGTCCGCCGTCTCGATGCCGGACCTCCGGCCGTCGAGATCCGGGCTTGGATCGATCTGTTCGACGCGGGCGTTCTCGACACCCTCGACGTCTGAGGCTGCCCGGACCATGGTTGCGGAGGCCTGCTCGGCGGCCTCTGGGGGGAACTCCCGCAGATCCGCCTCTATCGTGACGCGCCGACCGTCGAGTTCGATGTTCTCGACGACGCCGGCATCGAACAGGGTCATGTCGGTCTCCGGATCGCGAACGCGCTTGAGTGCCGCCTCTACCGCCGCCGTCGAGAGCGTCTGGCCTGCTGTAGATTCACCACCGTCGTCGGTGGCGGTCGGTGCGTCGGCATCCGATGGATCGACAGTGTTCTCGGTCATTATAGATCGGGTTGTCGGTTGAGCGTGCTCTCTCCGGGGAGGTCCGCACTGGAGTTCTCGGTGCCCCCGCTGAACTGGCGACGGAACTTTCCGGAGTCGGCCTCCAGTGCACGCGCCGCGGTGCTGCGGACCACCTGCCGCTCCTCGTCATCGCTCGCGACCGCTTCGAGGCGTTCGGTCGCTCGGTCGTCCTTGACGCCGGCGAGGAGGTGGACCGCCCACTCGCGGAGGCGCTCGCTCTCGGCCGCCGAGTGCTCCAGGAGCACGGGAAGCAGGGCCTCGCCGCGGAGTTTGAACAGCGAGACCATCGCGTTTCTGATGACGGCGTGATGGTCGTCGTCCAGTGCGGCTTCGATTGCGTCGGCGTAGGCAACGCGGTCGGTCCGGTCGAGCGCGACGACGGCCTCTGCGCGCACCCACGGATCGTCATCGTCAAGCGTTGCAACCGCGGCTTCGCCGGCCCGCTCGCCGCCCAGTTGGCCGAGCGCTTCGACCGCGAACTGCCGGACGTCCTCGTCACCGTCGCCAAGGCCGTTCTGAACGAGCGCGGTGATGACTGCCTCGGTAGGTCGTTCGTCAGCGAGCGCGAGGGCGGCCCGGCGGCGTTCGACGGCATCGCCCTCGGCGAGTGTTTCGATCTTGGCGGCGGCATCGTCGCTCGCCATCGGCCCGACGTCGGTCGCCTGGAGTTCTCGCGGAGTCGCTTCTCCAATCGTGACGTCGCGGCTCACCTCGATATCTTCGAGACCGTCGGCGTCCTCGCCGAAGCCGGGGCTCTCCTCGGGGTGGACGCGCGGGTCGGTGGGTCCGTCGGTCGCCTCGTCAGCATCTCTCATCAGTCACTCACCCCCGAGAGTGTCGCCCGCTGGTCCGTCTTCCCGAGAACGGACCCCACGTCGATGCAGGCGAGTGTCGCACCGAGACAGACGGCCATCGCGGCCGCTGGCGACGCCGGGACGCCCGCCACGAGCAGGAGGGCCGCACCGACGACGAGTGCGTAGTCGCCGTCCCGGAGTCCGGCCACGGCGGCCGCCACCCCGCCGAAGACTGCCGTCGCGGCGAGCAGGTGTGGCCCGCCGACGACGCCGAACGCGATCAGCAGGGCGCTCCCCGTAATGAACGGCGCACTGGTACTCACGGCGAGCACCGCGACGAGGCCGGCCACGCCCGCCACGAGTGCGACCGGATCGCTCCCTGTGCGAACGACGAGCAGTGTCAGTGCCACCAGAAAGAGGGCCGACCCCGTCCCGCGGTAGCCTGCATCGAGGACCCCCGTCGTCGAGGCAAGCGAAAGCCCGATGGCGGCGAGAAACGCGATTCCGAGGGCACGGCGTCTGAACTCGTCGTACGTCGACGGCTTGCCGAGTCCCGGGCCGAGCGCGACCGCCGCGCCACCCGTGATCGCAACGACTGCCGGGACCGCCGCGGCGTTCGAAAGGGTCGCGAGCATGCCGAACACGCCGGCGAACAGGAAGCCGATACGGACGCCGGGACGAGTGCTCGCGAGTGCGACTGCGACGAGCGCCAGCGCGACGAGGGCCGCTGCCCCCGTGCCCACCGTCGAGAGCAGACGAGTAGAGACGTTGGCCGGGTCGACCGGGACGTTGTAGAGCACGTGTAGCCCGGTCGTGGCCGCGACTGCAAGCGTCGCAAGCGCGCTGAGTGCGAGCAGTCGCACGCCGAGAGGACGGCCACGGATCAGTCCGGTCCTGGTTGTCGTACCGTCGCCGTCTCTGTCGACATCTGCCGTGGGAGAACTCACGAGTTCCCACCCGCGTTCGAACCGGTCTGCTGGACGTGCTCTCGCTCGCTACCGGCACCGACGTCGAGCCGTGTTGCGAGATCCTCGACGTCCGCGGTGATGAACTCGTCGAGGAATCGGGCGAACCGACCGTAGAACCCGGTCCCCGGTTCGTCGTCGATCCGTTCGCGAAGCCCGGAGACGAGAATCGTGAGGTGGCGGTCGTGGAAGTCGAGTCGAGCGCGGTTCACGTTGGGGTCGTCGCCACGCTTGCCGATGGCGTCGTTTGCGGCGGCCACCCGACAGAGGTAGCCCACAAATTCGAGTTCCAGCCGGATGTGATCGTGGTGACGGCGCTCCTCGCCGCCGATCTCGCAGCCGAAGAACTCGTAGGCGCGGGCCAGATCGAGGTTCACGTCGTTCCAGGAGACGTCCGACCGGTAGGTCGATTCGTACAGCGAGACCGGCGGCCCCTGACTGTCGATCGTCCCATCCGTCCCGTCGATCACCTCCGAGTAGCCGACGACGAATAGATCGTTGTAGCGGGCCGCGAGCGTATCCCGGTCGTCCTCGACGGTGAGGTCGGGAGCCTCGATGTCGAGTCCGGCCTGGTCGACGAGCGAGGCCACGGCCGAATCGATCGAACCGTCCGCCAGGGCGGCGTATAGTTCCGGGTCCGGATCGGAAAGCGCTCGGGCGGCGAGCGCGTACACTGATCCACGCGCTCCGGTCGCGGTGTCTAGCGCCTCGGTGTCGATATCGACAGCGGGACGGGAGCTATCACGGTCCGGAGTCGGTTCGGACATGCTCAGTCACCCCGCGTTCGTCTGACGCCCTCGATCGTTACGAGCGTCGTGAGGACGATGGCGAGTCCCGCCACTGTCCAGAGGATCGTCTCGTACGGTGCGGCGCTCGTGTCGGGTTCGAGCGCAAGATAGTACCATTCAGTCGTTGCCTTCTGTCCGGACCGTTCGGCGTTCGATCCCTCCCAGACCGCAAAGGCGACGTCCATCTCGTTGGTCGCAGTGGCGTCTGCCACGTTCTCGCCATCGGCGGCGAGCGGTCGCGTGAACACGACGTTCCACCGGCCGTCCTCGTGGGTCGCGGCGGTCTCAAGGGTCGTCTCCTCTATCTCGGTCGTGGTGCCAGCCCCGCCGGCGAGAAGCGCCTCGGAGGTATTGTCCCCGGACCAGTACCAGACGTTCACAGGATTACTGGTCGAACCCATCGCGATCGGCGGTCGGTCGGTCCCGTTCGCCGGTAGCTGTACGGCGGCGGCGTCCGCGAACTCGTTGAGGGATTCAGTCGACCGATTCTCGCTCGTATCGCCCCAGGAGAGCCTGATGTACAGTTGATCGCTCGTGCGTGCCGCCTCGACGCGCGCGCCCTCGATGGCGGTGTCGTCGCCCCCCGGTACGGCCGCGCCAGCACTACTCATCGGGACGCTCGCGGCCGGCACTTCCTCCCAGGCGTCCCCGGTCGGTTCGGCCAGATCGGCCGGATCACCCTGCTGATCGACTGGAATCTCGTAGGCTGGGCGCGCGTCGACGAGCATCGGGAATGCCACGGCCGACGTCGCGATAGCAAGCGCGAGCACGGCGGCAAGCACGAGTTCCCGTGTCCCGAGGCGAGCGAGCCCAGACTCCTCAGTCGTCATCGGCGAACACCTCCAGGCGGTACTGATCGTCGTTGTTGACGGTCGTAAGTAGGTTCATGAGTTCACTCTCCTCGCCGCGTCTGACACGGTCGCGCTCGCGGCTGATCGTGTTCAGCGCTTCGTTGACCTGCGACCCGAACAGTTCTTCGAGGTAGTCCCGCGGGATGCGCTCGGCATCGACCGTCTCCCCGCTCTCGGACGTCTGCGGGGGCGCGAACGGCGGGATGTAGTAGACGTTCGGCTCGGTCCGGTACTCCGGATGCAGGCGGACGGCGACCTCGTACTCGTTGACGAGTTTGTGGATTGGCCCCTCTTCGTCGTCGAGGAAGCCGACGTGACGAAGCTGTGGCGGGCAGTCCTCGGCACACGATGGCGGTCGAACTTCGCCCTCGGGACCCTCGCCCTCGATGCGCGGGTAACAAAAGATACACTTCTCGCTGGTCTTCGTCTGGGCGTTGTAGTACACCTTCTTGTAGGGACACCCCTCGACGCAGTAGCGGTAGCCCCGACAGCGGTCCTGATCGACGAGGACGATACCGTCCTCCTCGCGCTTGTAGATGGCCGAGCGCGGGCAGGCCTCCACGCAGGAGGGGTGGGTACAGTGGTTGCAGATCCGGGGGAGATAGAAGTAATAGGAGTTCGGGTACTCGCCCGCCCCCTCGTCCTCGTCCCAGTTCGGGCCCCAGTCCGCGTTTTCGAGGGGACGAAGCGGCTCGTCGCTGCCCTCGTACATGATCGCCTCATGGTTGAACTCCCACGCCCGACCGTAGTCCTCCTGATCGGGCAACTCGCCGGGTGTGCGTTCTTCACCCTCCTCGTCCCAGCCACCGCCGAGTTCCTCCCAGTCCCGCGGATAGCCGGCACCGGGCTTGGTCTCCACGTTGTTCCAGTACATGTACTCGCGGCCGCCGGATTCGGTCCAGTTGGTCTTGCACGCGATTGTACACGTCTGACAGCCGATACACTTGTTCAGGTCCATCACCATCGCAACCTGGTGGTCGATGCCGTCGGCTAGGTCGACGCCGGTGTCATCGGACTGGCTCATCAGTCGTCACCCCCGAGTAATCCCGTGATCCCATCGAGGACGCCGCTGCCGTCGACCGACTCCTGGCTCTCGGCGCTCTCGACTTTCTCGACTTCGATGCGAACGTCGCTGTTCACACCGGTCGGTCCCCAGTAGTTCGGGAAGAAGTGCAGGTGCTCGCCCGTGTCCTCGGGATACTGGACTAGCTGTGTCGGCTTCATGTACATCGGAACGAGCGAGTTGAAGTTGTTCCGGTCGGGGTACTGGAACCGCTCCCAGCTAAAGAAGTGCCGGACAGTCCCGGGTTCGCCGCTCGGATACAGCTTCGCCTGTACCTCGACGGAGTCGAGGTCGTTGTACACGCGAACCATATCGCCGTCCTCGATGCCGCGTTCTTCGGCGTCGTCGGGGTTCAGGAAGACGGTCGGCTCCCCACGCTGTAGGCGAAGCATCTTGGTGTCGTCACGCCAGGTCGAGTGGATCGACCACCGACTGTGTGGTGTGTTGTAGCCGAGCGGGTACTCCGATTTCTCCTGAAGCACCGGCCCTTCCTTGTGGGTCGGCAGGGCTTCGTCGAGTTCGAGGAACCAGTCGTGGTCGATGTAGTACTGCTGGCGGCCCGTGAACGTCGGCCATGGGTTCTTGTCCTGTACGTAGTCCTGCCACGGGGTGTACGCCTCGCCGTCCTCGATATCCGAGGTCCAATGGTCGCCCGCTTCGAGAAGCCGCTGGGGCTGTTCGTCGATGTCGTCGAACGTTATCTGTTCCTCGGTGTCCTCGGGGTTCGACTCCTCGGAGTGTTCGAGGATGAACTCCGCGGCGGCTCGGTCCTCTTCGAGCCCGCCCGGTTCCTCGTCGAGCCAGTCGCGGACGTAGTCGTCGTGGACCGACTGCAGATCGATATCCCGGTCGAACTTCCTGTCTCCGATGGGCTCGATCCCCCGCTCTTCGGCGAGTTCCTGGATCTTCGCGGCGATTTCGCGGAAGATCTGCCAGTCGGTCTTTGACTCGCCCAGCGGCTCGACGGCGGGCGTGAACGGATGCACGTACGAGTGCATATCCGTGACCGAGAGGTCGTGTTTCTCGTAGTGGCTCGCCGTCGGCAGGACGATATCGCTGTTGAGCGCGGTCGAGTCCATCCGGAAGTTGATGTCGACGACGAGATCCAGTTTCGGCCAGAGTTCTTCTTCGACAGCAATGTTACCCTTGGCCTGATTGAAGAAGTTCCCTCGCCAGATGAACATCATCCGGGGATCAGGACGGGTGCCGGTATCCCGCTCACTCGGGTAGAGTGGCATCCAGCCCTCGTCGATAGAGTGCTGAATCTTCTCGGCGGTGTCGGGGTCCGTGTTCTCCATGATGCCGGAGTGGTAGTACGTCCAGAGGGTCGTCGGGACGCCCCGGACGCTCCCGGTTGGGAAGGAGAGCGATTTCCAGCCGTTGAACGTCCAGATCTTCTCCTGGCCGACGTAGTGGTCGAGACCAGTTCCCTGTCGGCCGAGGTTCCCCGTCAGCGTGACGAGCAACTGGATCGCGCGGTTCCCCAGATCGTTGTGGTACCAGTCGTTGACCCCCTTCCCGTGGATGATCTTCGCGCGGTCGACCGCGGCGAACTCGCGGGCGATCTTCTGGTGGGTCTCGACGCCGACGCCCGTGATCTCGTTGACCTGCTCGGGCGTGTACTCCGAGAGTTCCTCGCGGAGGTTGAGCCAGACCGAGCGCGTCTCGACGGTGCCGTCGGTTGTCGAGACGTCGCGCTCGACGGCGAGATCCGGATCGAAGTCGAGTTCGATGCTCACAGAGTGGTCGTGCTGACCGTCCCGCTCGCCGAGAGACCCCGGTGCAGTCTGGAGAGTGCCGTCCGCGGCCTGCATGACGAACACCTTCTCCGGTCGGTCGGCGTCGACGTCCAGCCCGGGCACCTCGCTTGCGCGAAGGAACTTCCCGGTGTCCTCCCGGACGAGCAGGGGCATATCCGTCTGCTCTTTGAGATGGGCCTCGTCGTACAGTCCCTCGTCGACGATGGTGCGGGCCATTCCGAGCGCGAGCGCGGTGTCGCTGCCAGGTTCGGGGCCGATCCATTCGTCGCAGTGGATCGCCGTCTGGCTGTAGTCGGTGAAGATGCCGACGCGTTTCGCGCCGTCGTAGCCCGCTTCGAGGAAGTACTTCGCGTCGGGGATCCGGGTGACGTTGATGTTCGACCCCCACGCGATGATGTAGTCGGCGTTGTACCAGTCCGCGCTCTCGGCGTTGTCGGTCTGGGTACCCCACGTGATCGGCTGGCCCGGCGGCAGATCCGAGTACCAGTCGTAAAACGAGTGGCTGACGCCGCCAAGGAGGTTCACGAGGCGACTGCCGGAGGCAAAGGAGACTGGACTCATCGCGGGAATCGGCGTGAACCCGCTGATAGCGTCGTACTCCTCGTCCTGAACGGTGTCGATGACCTCCTCCGCTATCTCGGTGAGCGCTTCGTCCCATGAGATCCGTTTCCACTGCCCGTTCCCCCGCTCTCCGACGCTTTTCAGGGGATGCGTAACGCGCTGGTCGGCGTTCACGTAGTCGCTGAAACACGCGCCTTTCTGACAGCCCCGGGGGTTCGGGTCGGGGAGCGACTCGTCGAAGCGCGGGTAGTCACCGGCCTGTTCCTCGCGCCACACCTGCCCGTTTCGCGTGTACACCTGCCACGAGCAACTGCCAGTGCAGTTGACGCTGTGCGTGGACCGGGCCTTGCTGTCCCAGTCCCACTCCTCGCGGTAGAGGTCCTCCCAGTCGCGATACGGGTAGTTGCCGATCGGATCGTCGACGACGTCGAGACCGTCCATCTGCAGGAGGTCGTCGGCGATGCCGAGGCCGGTTGCGCCGACGACGGTGGCTGCGCCGGCTCCCTTGAGGAAGTCACGGCGGGCGGTATCGAGGCCGTCAGTTGCTTGTTCGTCAGTAGGGTCGGTTGAGTCAGTCATTGTTTGTCAATAAGTACAGTTACGAGGCCAGAGATGAGGCCGAGCAGCACAAGCACGAGACCGGCAAGCGTCGTGATGCCCGTATGGAATCCGACGGAGATCAGCGCCAGGCCGGTTAGTTTCGTCAGCCGGTCCACCCAGCGGTAGCGACGCGGGGTCAGTGCGGGCCCGCGGGTAGCGGTCGCGTCAGTCATCGCTCGCCACCTCGCTATCGTCGGCTACACCCTCGTTGGGGCGCTCCGGTCGGTCGCCTGCTGCGCTCTTCTCGTTGCCCGGCGGTTCCTCGTCCTCCCATCCACCGAGGACGGCGTAGGTGATGGCGCCCGATAGGGTCGGAACGAGAACGAGTGCTCCGATCAGGAACGATCTGAGCGCGGCGGTCGACGTGCCGAGTACCTCGGCGAGGATCACGTCCATCCCGGCAACCGATGCGACCATGATGAACGTGATGGCGGCGATGCCGACGGCAGTGGGGAACGGGTGGTTGAGCGGGTTCCGGCTGAAGTGCTCCGGCTCGTCCGTCCGGTCGATAAAGGGCCAGACGACGACGAGCGCGAACACGATACCGGGCACCAGAAGCCCGCCGATGAACTCCGAACTGAAGTGGACGCCCAGCAGGTCGAAACTCAGCCAGGAGGGGACGAGTTTGAGGAAGCCGTACCCCCACATCAGGAACCAGTCCGGCATGATGAGCGAGGGCGTCGCCGCCGGATCGTTGGGGCCATACTCTGCGATGTTGTGCACGGGTAGCAGACCGGCCAGTAACGAGAGGAACGCCATCGTGACGAAGAACACCATCGCGCTCACGGCGGCCTGGTTCGGAAACGCAGGCAGACCGATCACGATGCTGTCGTCGTCCTTGTCGACGGTCTCGACGCCGCCGTCGGTTGCCTCGACCGATGGGCTCTCCGAACTGGCGTCCGCCGGCATCGGCCCGACGACGTCCTCGTCACGGACGCCCTCGGTGTGTTTCTGCCGGATGAGAATGAACATGTGCACGGCGATCAGGGCCGCGATGGCCGCCGGGATGACGAAGACGTGCAGGAAGTACAGCCGCGGTATCGTCGCGCTGGTCGGGAACGATCCGCCGAAGATGATGCTCGCGATGGGATCGCCAAGGATCGGGATCGAACTCGCCACGTTGTAGCCGATGCCGACGGCGGTGCTCGCGAACTCGTCGTAGGGGAGCGCGTACCCGGTGTAGGCGGCGAACATAGCCAGTCCGGCGAGACCGGTGCCGACGACCCAGTTCGGCTCGCGAGGGTTGCGGTACGCGCCCGTGAAGAACACGCGGAGCATGTGAAGCGCTATCGACGCCACGAACAGGTGTGCGGCCCAGTGATGGAGCCGCCGGATGAACATCCCGAACTCGACGTCGTACGTGATGTTGAGAACGCTCTTGAACGCCGCAGGGAGTTCCTGACCCTGATACTGCGCGACGCTGCCCTCGTACTCGACGGCTGTCGTGCTCGGTTCGTAGAAGAACGCGAGGAAGATGCCCGTCGCGGCGAGGATGAGGAAACAGAACAGCGCCACCTCGCCGAGGAGGAACGAGTCCTCCGCGGGGAACGCCTTCCCCATGAAGTCCTGCGCGTCGTCGAGGTCTAGCCGGTCGTCGGCCCAGTCGTAGGCGGCTTCGAGTCGAGACATCAGTCACCTCCGGGGCCGACTGGCCCCTGAAAATCGGCGGTCGCAACGAGATAGCCATCACCCGATATCGTGATCGGAAGTTGCGGGAGCGCTCGTGGCGGCGGCCCACCGACGACCTGTGCACCGGTGAACGGGTCGAACCGTCCGGAGTGACACGGACAGACGAGGACGTCGCCGTCACGGTCGTCGACCATACAGCCGGCGTGCGTACACACTTTCGAGAACGCGGCGTAGCCGCCGACCGTGTACTCGTCGCGGACGTCGTCGCCGTAGGCCGACTCCTCGAACCGAACGAGGATCGTCGGGGCGTCCCCGATTCCGGGTCGTGGCTCCGGAAACACCGTTAACTGCGTGCCCACGTCGAGTGTGTCCTCAGCGATCCGGGCACCCGTCTCGTCGACGAGCGGGACGCCCTCGGAGTAGACCGGCCCCTGGTACTTGCGGTCGAAGACCTGCGTGAGGCCGGAGACCGGGACGATGAGGCTCCCGAGTGCGGTGAGTCCGCCGACTGTCGCGAGGAGCTTTGCGTAGTCGCGCCGTTCGAGTGCCGCTCGAGTGTCCTCCCAGAACGGTTCGTAGATGCTCGGCTCGATATCAGGGCCCTTACCGTCAGGGCAGGCATCACACGCGTCCGTCTCGGTGCAGTCGTCGACCTCGCTGTTGCCACCGCCGTCCGGGTGCAGGTGTCCGTCGGTGTGGGTTCGGTTCGCCGTCGGTCGTGAGTCGTTGGTATCCTCCGTCATCAGTGATCCCTCCGTTCGGCGACTTCGACGTGGGGCATGAACCACGCGTAGTACGAGACTGTCGAGCCAGTGAGCGACATGAACATGCCGAACGTGTAGAATCCGAAGTACTGGGTGCGAGCGAGGGTGAGATACTCCACGGTAAACAGCGCCGCGAACGTGATTGCGAGGACGGTGAGGCCGCCCATCGCAATCAGTCCCGTTTTGGCGTCGCTCGCGTCTTTGTACTCGACGATCCAGCGGTGCTCGGTTTCCAGCCACGGTACGGTCGTTCGCGCATGCGGTGCGCTACCAGTCGTGCCGCCGTCCGCGGCAGTCGTGTCTGCCGATCCGCCACTCTCCTCGGTCGGCCGGGCCGCCTCGTTCATGAACCGATGGAAGAACGAGACGACGCCCAACAGGCCGAACAGCGCGACCCAGACGATGACGCCAACCTGACTCGGCGAGAGCTTGTTCGGGGTATCGACGACTCCATCGAGTGGCTGGATCTCGCTCACGCTCTGATCGATTCGGATCTCCTCGGACGGTGGTTCACCGTGCATCGCGACGAACCACGTCGGAATCAACACCGCGAGCACCACGAGGACGATTACGATAGCTCGTCTATCCATTGGTCTGTGCAGTGTCTGACTCCGTCGTTCGATCGACAGTACTCCGTCGCAAGAAACGGCCAGCGCCGTCCCGGGGGGCGGCGCAAGACCTGTCTTCCCGTGAACGGGGACCGGGTCGCCAAGATATACTGGCTACCGTCAAGCGGAAGGGTATGCCCATGACTATGAGTTCGTCCGAATCCTGCAGGTATCTACTCCCGAACTATTCGGTTATTTAAGTACCGTCGGGTGGTCCCTGGCGACTCGCTCACGGTATTCGGGTAGCGCTTCGGCGTCGCCGGAAAGGTGCCGAAGCCGTTCGGGTGAATGGTCGTTCTTCCCCCGAGATGATCCGTAGCGTTCGTTTCTCGAAGGGGCCACGCGAGGACGTGGATCAGAGTCGGCGTCGCCTGACGAGCCAAGACGCCGATGCCACAGGGAGGATACACCAGACGAGGAGCGCACCGATGAGAAGCGCCTGTGAGAGCCCCGCTCCAGCGAGTGCAGCGGTGAACCCGCCTCCGGCGGCCGTCCCTAGCTCGCTCAACACCAGCACGCGGAAGACGCTTACCGGGTTTGCAACCACGAGCGCCGAGAGGACGACGTCGGGAAGCGTAAACGCCGCGAGAACGCCCAGAGCGATGAGGTCGTGGACGAGGACGAACCAGACCCAGACCAAGAGCGCGGCACCGAGTGCATGGGTCTTCTCCCGGGCGATAGTCGAGAGCAGGACGGCGAGCGCGAGAAACACTGCGCCAACGGCGACTGTCGCAACGAGAAAGGTCAGAAACGCGCTCCATCGGGCCGTCCCGTACTCGCGGACGAGCAAGAACCCGGAAAATCCGAACCCGAGAACCATCGATCCGGCAAGCACGAGTAATCGGCCCAGATAGTTCCCGACGACTACTTCGCCTCGTCGGACCGGCAGGGAGAAGACGACTGCGAGCCAGCCCTCCTCTTCCCGGCCAACGATAGCGTCGTAGCCGAACGTCAGCGCCGCCAACGGAACCAGGTACACGACGAGGCTCGTCAGGGACGCGATGATTCGATCCACCCCCTCCGGGCCGACGGCCGAGCCGCTGAACGTCAGCAGCATCGCGCCGAACACTGTGAACAGCCCTGTCAGCGCGAGCGCCCACCGGCCGCGAACGGCGAGCCGATACTCCGTGGCCGCGATGGTGAACATGTGTCGAAGTGCTGCCCGGTAACCGTCACTGCCGGTCGACTGAGCGACCGTCTCAGTAGTCGGGTTAGCGGCTTCGCCCGAGTTTAGACGTGCATCTGCGTGGCCACCGTCAGAGCGGGCCTCCGCAGCAGCATCGGCCTCCACGTCTCGCCGATCCGAGTCGGTCATCGCGACACCTCCGCCGCCGCTTCGGCACCGGTGTCCGTGACGAGTTCGTTGAACGCTCTCCGTAATCCGGAACGGCCGGTGCTGGCGTCGACGGCGTCGCCGACTATCTCCTCGACCGGTCCCGCCGTGCAAACGCTCCCCTCGTGGAGTATGGCGACTCGATCACAGAGTCGCTCGACCTCTGCAAGCGCGTGCGAGCAGAAGATGACTGTCGCATTTGTCTCGTCGTTGATCTGTTCGACGATTCGGTGGAACTCGTCGACACCGCGGGGATCAAGCCCTGCGGTCGGTTCGTCGAGGATCAACACGGAGGGATCCGGAAGCAGTACCGTCGCGAGTCCGAGTCGACGCTGCATCCCGTTCGAGTACCCGGAGACAGCCCTGTCGGCTTCCGCCGGGTCGAGGCCGACGCGGTCGACCGCTCGCTCGATCCGACCGTCATCCGGGAGTCCTCGAACGGTCGCATGGAACTCCAATACCTCTCGACCGGTGAGCGCCGGCGGGAAGCCGATGTTCTCCGGCAGATAGCCGATGTGCTCTCTGATCTGACGGCTCTCTTCGGTGACGTCCCGCCCGCCAACGGTGATGGTTCCCCCATCCGGCCTGTCGTGGCCGACAAGCAGTCTGAAGAGGGTCGATTTACCGGCTCCATTCGTGCCGAGGACCCCGAACGTGGCACCGCTCGGAATCGACAGTGAAAGGCCATCGAGTGCAGTTACGTCGTCGTACGTCTTGCGGACGTCAGTGGCTAGAACGTTCATGAATCGTCGTCCTCCGATCGGGATCGGTCCGTGTACTGCTGCCAGTCGTGTGGCGACTCGACGAGCGGCTTCCGGTCGATAACTCCCGGTGCCTCGATGACCGGGAACGAACTCTCCGCGAGTCGGATCGCCTCGAACGATGGGCTGTTCGCGAAGACGGCCGCCTGTGGATGCTCCGCTGTGATCTGTTCGACCAGTCCTGACGGTCGGTATCTGATCTCGCTCACGCCGTCGCCGGTTCGATCCGCGGTCTTCGCGTCGGACCAGTAGTTGCCCCGATCAGTGGCGTTCCACTCGACGAGCGAGTTCCGCGGCGTCTTGACGTCCTCGATGTTCCCGATAAAGCTGTTTCCGGCGACGAGTTGTCCATCGCTGCCGGCGGAACTGTGAATCCCGATGTCGTTTCCAAGCACAAGGTTGTCGGTGAGGTCGTTGTCCTGTGCGTTGTATACGTACAGCCCGTTCGCGTTGTCCACGAGAACGTTCCCGCTTATTTCGGAGCGTTCGATATCCCTGACCAGAATCCCGTGGCCGCTCGTGTCGCCGTTGCGGATCGCGGTGTTGTTCCGCACCGTCAGCCCGTCGCTCACCATGAGCGCGTAGCCGACGCCGTTGTCGGCCGCGACGTTGTCGATGAGGCGGTTGTCGTCCGAGTACATGTAGTGGACGCCGTATCGGACCTTGTGGATCGTATTGTTCTCGGCGAGAACGTCCGTCGCCCAGGTGAAGTAGATTCCGTCACGGACGTCCGTGATCTCGTTGTCACGAACGACCGTCCCCGTCGTCTCGTAAAGCTGGATGCCGTTTCCACGTTCGGTGACCGGATAGACGTCTTCGCGCCCCTCGATACGGACGTTCTCGATTACGGCGTCGTCCGCGCTATCGATCCAGATACCGAACGCGGAGTCGGTGATCCGGAGGGTATCGATCCGGGCGTCGTCGCCCGAGACGAACACGCCGGCGTCTTCGGACCCGATGTCGCTACCGGATGCACGGATCCAGAGCCCGGTGACGGTGACGTTCTCGCCGCTGATCGTCAGGACGCGCTCCTCGCCGCTGCCATCGAGGACGGCACCGTCGTCGCCGGCGGTGACCGTGACGTCGTCAGTCGAGACGTTCAATCGCTCGTCGAACGCGCCGTTGAGTACGACCGTCTCGCCCGGAGCCGCCGCCTGGACCGCTGCTTCTGCCGTCTCGTAGCGCTCATCTCCGACGGTTGCGGTCCCATCCATCTCCGGCGCGGTTACGGAGGTCGCAGCGGTATCGGTCCGGACCTCGGGGGCGGAATCCGACTCCGCTGGCGTTGCGCTTCCTGCCGCGAACACCGGCACCGCGAGTGCGAGAAATAGGACCGCACAGACTGCCAGCAGGAACCCCACCTCGGCAGAGTTTTTACGCATGGTCTTCTCGGTCCTCCGTACCGTTTGGCCTGTCATCGTGATGATCCCCCCGCTGGCGGCGGTGGGTAACTCTCTCGCGGATTGTTTCCGGGATCGTCCGCAGTAGTGCCGGGAGATCCAGAACAGTCGCTTCCGTATCCCGGGCAAGGTACGCGATAGCTAGCAGGCCGATGGCGGCGATAGTCATGTATCCGCCAGGGCCGAACCAGGCGAATCCGCTGATGTTCGCGACCTCATAGCTTCCGAGCAGTGGTGGCGTAAACCCCTCGATACCCCGAAGTGGGGCGTCGGGGTCGAGTGTATGTCCAGCCTGATACAGGCGGTACTGGATGAGGACAAACATACCCAGAAAGACACTCGTCGTGCCGGCGAACTGGGCCATCAGGCCCATTTTGAGCTTTCGCACCGTCGGCGCAAGGGAGACGAATATCCCAGTCAGTGCAAGCAGGAGGTACACGACGGGGCCGAGAACCCATTCCGGCGTGTCGATTGCTTTCTCGTGTACGTCGTAGTTCGGTTCGACGTACACCGGATCAGGGAAGTAGAACCCAGCGTACTTGTTGAGGCCCTGAATCTCGACAAAATCGCCGCTCAGATGCGGATACACGTACAGCTCGATGATCATCGGATCGCCGGGATACTGTGGTGCGGTGAGCGTGATCTCCCAGACCGGGATCAACAGTGCGGCGATCAGCAGCACCGCTGCAAGAAGCGGTAGCGCCCGCCGGATCTCGATGAAACGCGCGAGCGATGATCGCATGGAGTCAGTCCTCCGGCTGGACGATGAGCCGTGAGCGCATCTCCAGGTGTAGCGCACTACAGAAGTGCGCGCAGTAGATCCAGTAGACGCCGGGGTCATCGGCAGTGAACGTCACTTTTCGCGTCTCCTGCGGGGCGACCCGCATGTGGACGTCGTGTTCCGGGATCGCCACCGAGTGGAGCAGGTCGCTTGTTGACTCGATGTTCGTCACCTGTAACTCGACAGTGTCGCCCTCTTTGACGGTCATCTCCTGGAAGCCGTAGTGGTTCCGTGTCGAGTACATCTTGATCTCGACGCGGTCATCCTCGACGCGCTCCATCGTCTCGTCGCCCTCGTCGGTATACTCGAGGTCGAGGTCGTCCGGATCGTACGTTGCCGCGGGATCGAGCTTCGAGCGGTGACAGATCGACGCGTCGTGGGGCTCGGCGTGTGCGGGCGAGTCCTTTACGTGTTCCATCCCCGCCTCATCGTCGCCAATGTAGATGAGCTGGTCGTTCTCCGGATGTTGCGGCCCAACGGGCAGGAACCGATCCTTCGAGAGCTTGTTCAGCGAGATGAGCCAGTCGCCGGCGGGGTCTTCGGTGTAGGACTCCGCGGCGATCAGGTGGCCCGGGTTATAGTGGACGTCGAGCTTCTCGATCACTGGACTCTCGGACCCTGGTTCCGCCTCGACGGCTTCCTCGATGTCCCACTTGACGATCTGTGAGTCGATGAACAGCGTGGTGTAGGCGTGGCCACGACCGTCGTAGGCGGTGTGGAGCGGCCCGAGGCCAAGCTGGGGGCGCCCGACAATCGCATCCGTCGGGTCGTCGACCTCGTCGATCATGTCGATATCGATGACTGATGCGGTCGGGTCGAGTTTCCCGCTCGCGATTGCGTACTTGTTGTCCGGCGTCACACTGACGCCGTGGGGGCTTTTCGGCGTCGGAATGTAGGTGACGATGGGGTCGTCGCCCTGATTGAGCGGGCTGTCCTTCCGACCGTCGACGACCGGGACCTCGTTGATGACTTCGTACTCGCCGTTCTCGACGGCCTCCTCGATTCGGGGAATATCGAACGCCTTGACGTCGTCGCGCTCCGAGCGGGTCATCCCTTGCTCGGTGACGGCGCCCTCGCTGTTGTACCCAGTCGTGAAGAAGTACCGGCCCTCCTTGCTCCCATCACCGTTGTCCATGTTGCCGTCGACACGCACCTCCCACTCGACGTTCATCGACTCGGGGTTGATCGCGGCCAGCACCGACTCGTAGGCGTCCGGGTCATCGAGGTCGCGCCCGTCGTTCGGCATCGGGATACGGAACTCGCCGACGCCGAAGATGATGTCGGTGTCCGGGAGCTGCGCACAGGATCCGTGGGTCCCCTGCTGATTCGGGATATCGACGATGGCGTCCGTCTCGAAGTACGTCAGATCGATCCGAGCCATCCGACCGTTTGCCTTGTCGTTGACGTATGCGAACCGGCCGTCGTAGTCGCCGTCGGTCTGACTGATCCGCGGGTGGTGTGTGTCACCCCACGTGTATCCGCCAGCCTCCTCCAGCATCTCGCGAGATTCGTCATCGTGGCCGTATCCGGTCCCGCTATCGGGCTGGAACACGGGGATACGGGCGAGTTCGCGCATGGATGGCAGCCCGTAGACGCGGATGCCGCCGGACTGGCCGCCGCTGAGGAACGCGTAGTACTCGTCGTGCTCGCCCGGTGGAACCGAGTGGTTGGCGTCTGCAGCAGCCGTTCCATCGTTGTTGTCGCCCCCAAGCAGGTCGGTACAGCCAGCCAGTCCGCCGAGGCCACCGGCAGCCGCGCCGGCCTTCATGAAGTCGCGACGCTTGAATCCGGGGAGCAGCCAGTCGGATTCCTCGTCGGATGCCGCTTTGCTCTCGTCGTCGTTCGTCGTCTTCGGTCGTTGTTGTGGTCTGTGTGTCATAGGTTGATATTATCTGTGATCGCTCGACGTCACTGAACGACGACTGCACCTTTCATGCCGACGGATCTGTGGGGGGTACACGCGTATTTGTGAACGCCGGACTCCTCGAAGGTGTGCTCGAAGGTAAAGCCCGTTTCACCTGTGGTCTCACTCTCGAAGTCACCGTTCTCCGCCGAGACGTTGTGGTCACTGCCCTTACCGGTCCACTCCCAGACGACGGTCGTACCAGGGGAGACAGCGACTGCAGCAGGTCCGAATGATAAACCGTTCCCGGCACCGACATCGACGGTCGCTTCGTCGCTCCCGGTCTTGTCCACTGTCCCATCATAGTTACTGACGTCGCTGAACCAGCCTTCGTAGTCCGGTTCGTCGCCCAATTTGTCTGCGTTGCTACCGTCGTCACCGTCGGCACTACCTGAGCAACCCGCAAGAAACATGCTTGCGGCCGCTGCTCCGGTGATCTGTACGAATCGTCGTCGGTCGAGTCTGGTGTCTTCTGTCATCGGTCTATAACTCGTGGTCGGTTGGTTGGGTTGGTCAGGGAAGCTGTAAGCGCGCTCATTGCTCCGTTCGGTCCGAGGTGTCAGTGTCGACCTTCGGGAACCGGGCGATGAACTTCGACGCGCCCTCGCGCTCGACATCGTAGCCGTCTTCGTCGAACGCTGGCACTTCAGCGGCCATCTCGTAGTAGAGCGGCTTGGGCTCGTGGTCGTTGATTATCGTGAGCGTCTCGCCGGCATCGAGGCCGTCGAAAGTGGCGTGGATCCGGTCGTGTCGCTCGTTGGGCGGGATCTCCCTGACATCGATCTCTGTCATCGTATCCATTACTCTGTGGAGTAACTGCATGGCTCGTGTTGCGAACACGTTCGCAATCACTCTCTGAGAAGTGAGATAGGTTCCTCCAAAATGGGAACGCTCACGTCACCGGATTTTGGTAGCTCTAGGTCCGCCTACCGCCGGACCGTCGAGACGGTGAAACAGTCGTCGTCAGTCAGTATCGTCTGGACGCGAGTGTGCCACTCGTCGGCAAATGCGGCGCGCTCTTCGGGCGTTTCCCTCCCGTCGATTATCTTCTGAAGATGCTGCGTTGCAGGTCCAGCGGCCGGGATCTCGTCGACGTGGTAGGTGACGGTAACGCGGTCGCCCGTGTCGGTTCGTTCGAAGGCGACAGTCGGCCCGTCAGCCTCTAGTTCGCCGAAGTCGAGCAACTCATCACGTCCACCGTAGCCGCCAGCGAGGCCGGCAAAGCCGTCCTCCTCGGCGGCCCCGGTGATGTACGAGACGAGTCGGGACAGCACGCCGTAGGTGGGATCCGATTTCGGCCCGCCCATGGTGACCTCGATCTCGCCGCGGACCGGAATTCCCTCGAGATAGAGCGCGCCAAGCCCGATCTGAGTAATTCGGAAGGCCCCCGCGGCCGTCGGACAGGAGTGACCGGCCGCCTTGACGACGTCCGCATAGCTGATGACGAACGGATCACCCGGCCCCAGAACTGCCAGCGCCTCTGCGACAGGATCTCGGAGCCGAATCGGTTCGACGGTGTCGTACTCGACGTTCCAGTTCGTCTGTTTCTTTTCGTTCTGTTGGATCATTGTAGTGGAGATCGGGGTAGTTGTCTGTTAGCTCTGCAGTAGGCGCATCCCGTTGAGAATGACCAGGAGAACGCTACCGATATGGCCAAGCATCCCGGTGGTCATGTGGACGTAGCCAGTGAACACGCCCGCGAGTAGCAGGCCGACCGTCGCGACGGCGATGCCGATGTTCTCGAAGACGTTGCGGCGAGTCGCCTTACTGAGCGACACTGCCTCCGGGATTCGTTCCAGATCGTCGGCCATCAGCGCCATATCCGCCGTCTCGATGGCGGTATCGGTGCCGGCCGCACCCATGGCAATCCCGACATCGGCGGTCGCCAACGACGGGGCGTCGTTGATCCCATCACCGACCATCGCGACGACGTGCTCCTCGCTCTGGAGCGACTGGATCGCCTCCTGTTTCTCTTCGGGGAGGAGTTCCGCCCGGTAGTCGTCGATACCGACCTGGTCGGCCACTGTGTGGGCTGTCCGCTCGTTGTCGCCGGTGAGCATCACGGTCCGTATCCCGCTGTCTTTCAGCGCCTGCACGACGTCCGGTGCAGTCTCGCGAAGTTCGTCGCGAAGGGCGATCACACCGACAGTAACGCCGTCGTGGACGACGTGAACAGCCGTCTCACCGTCTGCTTCACGCTCGCGGACGTGGTCGGCGACAGCAGGGGGTATCGAGATATCCCGTTCGTCGAGCAGTGTCCGATTTCCGACGGCGATGTCGTGGCCGTCGTATCGTGCGATGACTCCTTTGCCGGCAACCACCTCGAAGCGATCCGACTCGGGAATCGATGGCTCGGAAGCCTCCTCGTCGACGTCACGAACAGCGGTGCCGCCATCCGTCGCGATGCTCGGTCCCTCACCACTGGTTCGGGCGGCGTCGAGAATCGCACTGGCGAGGTGGTGTTCGCTTTTTTGTTCGGCGATCGCAGCGAGTCGGAGCGCCTCCTCGGCGTCGCCCGCGAACCCTTTGACGCCCGCGACGACCGTCTCCCCTTTCGTCAGCGTCCCCGTCTTGTCGAAGGCGACAACGTCGATCTTGCCGGCCTGTTCGAGGTGTTCGCCACCTTTCAGCAGGATGCCGTTGCGGGCAGCGTTCCCGATAGCGGAGACGATGCTGACCGGCGGGCCGATGACGAGCGCACCCGGACAGCCGATCACGAGTAGCGTCAGCGCCATGATGACATTGCCGGTCACCAGATACGTTCCCGCAGCCAGCAGGATGATGCTCGGCGTGTAGTACTTCGCGAACCGTTCGATGATCGTCTCGGTCGGGGCTTTGGCCTCCTGGGCCGCTTCGACCCGCCGGATGATCCGCTGGAGTGTCGTATCCGTGCCGGTCCCCGTCGCCACGACCTCGATGGCCCCTTCCTGATTGATCGTGCCCGCGTAGACCTCGTCGCCGGCGGCCTTGTGGACCGGCTCGCTCTCACCCGTGACAGGGGATTGATCGACCGCGCTTTCGCCGTCGACGACCTCGCCGTCAACCGGAATGTTGGCTCCGGGTTTGACGATTACAGTTTCGCCAGTCTCGACCTCGCGGGCGGGGATCTCGACTTGCTCGCCATCACGGCGAACCACCGCCGTGTCCGGTGTCATTTCTAGCAACTCCGTGAGCGCCGTCCGGGTCTTACTCATCGTCCGCGCTTCGAGATAGTTCCCGAGCGAGAACAGGAAGACAACGCCGGCGGCCTCCCAGAACTCGCCGATGAGGATCGCACCGATTGCGGCCAGAGTTACCAGCGTGTTGATGCCGACGGTCCCGCTCCGAAGCGTGTAGTACGCCTTCTTTGCGATGTCGAATCCGCCAACGACTGCCCCGGCGACGAGGAGTACCGAACTCGCCGTCTGGTAGGACGTAGCGAAATCGAGCGCCCAGCCGACAACGAAGAACAGCCCGCTCATCGCCGCCACTACCGCGGTACGGTTACGTCGGACTGTCAGTTTGATTCGTTCGAGTCGAGCCATCATCGCTGCTCACGCGGGTTGGGGCGTGTAGCCCTGTTTCTCGATAATTGTCTCGATATCCCGAGTCGCGACCGCCGATTCTTCGTATTCGACCTCGACCCGACCCGTCGTGAAGTGGACTTCGACGTCTGCAACCCCATCTAGTTTCCCGATCGCTCGTTCGACTGTGTTCGCACAGCTTGGACAGCTAAAATCCAGCACCCTGAGTTGGAGTGTTTCGTTCATTGGACGAGTATACGTAGCACCCATCGACCCATAAGTATTATCGATATGATATGTTTGGATACAATTACGAGCTGTTGGGCCGGTACAATGGCTCGTTTGGGGCTTGCTGAGCGAACCGAACGGTTCTACTGGGAGGCTACTGTACTGTTCAGTTGATGACTGAATTCACCACCGACGTCGGCCTCGAAGACGTCGCCATCCGCGATCCGGCTATCTCCAGCGCGGTCGACGAACCTTCGCGAGCAATGATTCTCGATATGCTCGCCGAGTCGGAGATGACGATCGCCGCAATCAGCGAGGAGTTAGCCGACCGGGGGTACGAACGCACCGAGAACACGGTCCGCCATCACGTGAACGAGCTCCGCGACGCGGGTCTCGTCGACGTTGCACGCCTCGAGGAACGCCGAGGTGGCACTACCAAGCACTACCGGGCAAATACGATCGTGCTCTCGTACCAGCTACCGGATGGTGCGCTGGAGGACCTCGGGCCGCTCATCGACGCCGCTGCGCCTCAGGTGTCGAAACTCGCTTCCGAACTACGGTCCGAGTACGGCGACGTCCTCGATTCGGTCGGGGCAGAGATGGCTCCGTGTGAGCACTGCCGGACACAAAAATACGAAACGTATCTGTTGCTGACGGTCCTCCGGCGTGCGCTGATCGAGTCCGAAACGAACCCTGACAGAGTAGAGTAGGAATCCCCGGATGAGTCTCCACTACTCCTTTCAGAGGTCGGATAATCGATTCTGCAGTTCATCGGCATCGGCGTCGGCGAGTCCTTCGAGGCCAAACTGGACGAGGAGGGGGTAAAAATGCCGATTTTTCTTGAACTCGTCCTGGCCCGCTTTCCTGAGCTTCAGTTGTGATTCCAGATAAGTATCTTCCAGGTCGCCAAGAATGCCGTCCGGGATATAGATTGTCCGGCCGTTCCACTCGTCTTTGATGTTCGTCTTCGTTTTGCTCGTTTCGTTCGTTTCGTTCGTTTCGTTCGTTGCAGTCGATTCACTCGTGGAGCTCGATTCGTTCGGTGCCGTCGACGAACTGGCTTCAGCCGGTTCCTCCTCTACATCTGTATCCGAGGAGTCGTCGTCATCGTAGTTGCCCTCGATACCGGAGGCATCCCCCCAGCCGTCGCTCATGCTGTCACCTGCTCAGTCGCAGCCTTTTCGAAGGTCTCGTCGAACAGATCGGCTATTTCGTTGAATAGCCCGCGGGCGTCTTCGACACGCTTGTTCTCCTTACCGAAGCCGAATATGGAGACGCCGTCGCCGATCGATTGTGAGAGGTCCGTCCGCTTCGGTATCTCGAAGACGGGCAGAGAGTATGCGTCGTTGATCTCGTCGATCGTGCGTCGATGTTCGCCGTTTTGCTCGACACGATTGCAGAGGATGGCGAGTCGGTTGATGTCGCCGTAGGCTGGTTCGAGCGAACTCAACTGCTTGGCGAAGATCTGAAGACTGTTGGCGTTGAGTTTCTCGGGGATCACGGGGATCAGGACGTTACCTGTCGCGACCAGTGCGTTGTCGGTGAGAACGTTGAGCGATGGTGGGGTATCGACGATGATGTAGTCATAGTCGGATTCGAGTTCGTCGAGCGCCATTCCAAGCCGTTCCCGACTCTTGGGGGCTTCGAGCAGTGTCTGGATGTTCTTGTTGTTTGCGAGTTTCTCACTGGCCGGAAGTATATCGAATTCCTCGTGCTCGACGACAATGTCGTTGATAGACCCCATCTGCTCGAAGTCGAGGACGTCGAACAGCGTGGTCCGCTCGGTATCGTAGTACAGGTCTTCGTACCCGAGCGAGCACGTGAGTCCGCCGTGATAATCGATATCGACGAGGAGGACGTCGTGCCCGCGAGCGGATAGTGCGCCACCGGTGTGGATCACGTCGGTTGTTTTCCCTGCGCCACCTTTCTGGTTCGCGACGGTGATTCGTGTAGAGTTCATAGAATGATGTCTTTCGTTTGGTTCGTTTTGTTCGTTTCGCTCAATGCGTTCGGTGAGGGCGTATCGCTTGACGAAAGGAACACACCGATATTAAATCCCCCTGTTCGTTTTGATCGGTGGGCGCATGTGTGCCGTTGCATTCGTTTCGCTCATTGCGTTCGTTTTGTTCGATGTGCTCGGTGAAGGCGTTTCCTTTGATGAGGGGAACAACTCGAAGTAGCCCCGGGTTCGTTCGTGGAGGTTAATGAACGAAACACGTTCATTCGGTTCGTGTGGTTCGTTTCGTTCGTTATATTCGTTATATCTGGGTGTACGGAGAGTATTCTTCTCTAAGGGCAGGAAATTACGATGATTGCGTTCGTTTCATTCGTTTTGCCCGTTTTGTTCGACACGGTCAACAATCAGTCCAGTGAGTACCCCCAGAGCAACAGAATCGTTGCGCGCATTTTGTTCGTCTTATTCGTTACCTTCGTTTTATTCGTTTTGAGTGTTCTATTTGTTCCGTTCGTTATTCTCGTTCAGACCCTGAACACAACACTGAGAGGTAAAGAATTCAGAAGATTGGCGTCGTGTTCAGACACAATCCAGCCGGTTACCCGGTAACCGAAGACTGGCGAATCACAGCGATTCATATACATTGAAGTTTATGCAGAGGACTGGTCTGTTGTGAACACGATCGTTCAGATTGGCGCGGTTGTGATTGCAATACTTGGGATAGCCTATATCGCTACGCCAAGAGCAGTGTACCACTTCGGCTTTGATTCCTTGCGCGACACAGACTCCGACCCATCTGAACCATCTGGTTTAGCGATTTGGCTCCATCGACTCGTCGGCATGTGCCTCATAATTATTAGCATATCTTACCTATCTTGAATACCGGTTTGATGAGACATGCCGGGCAAGGCTGTTAGAAGGTTTTCACTGACGATCATACGCTAGTAGATGAACTATTGACATCCTCCTGGGCCTGAAGACGCAGGAATCCAATCATCACCATTGAGGGGGTGCTAGAGACTCACCCCGACAGAGCCCCTGTCGGCCTCTGAATTACGACTTGTTGGGAGATGGCGAATTGGATTCTGTAACGACGGCCTCGAAGCCGTCATCTCCGAGTATTATCTCGACGTTCTCGACTGTCGCAGAGAACGTTCTACGGTGATGGCCGTTTTCTTCACATTCCATCTGTTCGGTGACCAGACCCGCCTCCTGGAGTCGATTGAGTCGTCGATAGACAGTGGGACGGGAGGCTCCACAGTCTTCGGCAATAGTGCGCGCCGGTTTCGCTTCGTGCCGGATCGCTGAGAGAAATTGACGGGCATACTCGTCGCTGAGGAGTTCGATTAGCGTCTCCGCGTCGGACGTCGAGTCATCCGCGTGATCCAGAACTTCAGAGGTCTTTCGAGGGGTTGCTGTTTGTGACATTCGTCTTTCTCGTTTATGTTCCTGGGATCCGAGTCCCCCAAATGTACTGTCTATATGAGTCGTCACTGTGGGGGAGGCGGGCTATACATATTGTGCCCGCTGATCTCACAGAACCTCAGGAGGGAGCATCAACTCTCGAAGTGTGCTGGGTCGAAGGAACAGAATACGTAGCTTCAGCCCCTGAGATGCTACTGCGGCACAAAATGGTCTGTTTGCTGCTGGCCTGGCCCGATACTCACGGAAACCGAGACTCCAGCATCGTTCATTTTGACTGAAACCTTCTCGAACGTCGCGCTGAACACCGTCCGATGATGACCATCGGAATCGTACATCATACTGGTTTCGACGAGGTCAGCGTCCTGAAGTCTGTTGAGTCGTCGATAGATTGTCGGCCGTGAAGCACCACAGTCTGCTGTGAGCTCTCGGGCAGATTTGGGTTCAGAACTGACTGCTTCGAGTATTGTCTGTGTGTACGACGCGTTCAACAGTTCCAGAACCGTTTCGGACGTGAGCTCACGGTCAACCACTGTTGAGTCCTCCGAGGGCGTATCCTGTACAGGCTGTATATGTTGGCTCATCTTGAACTCGATTCCTGTTTCATTTCCCACACCCTCGAAGCTACTCACAACTAACGTTGTCACCGCTACACGCGACGGCTAGGTGTATTGATCAGACCACTGCAGATACTGAGCGTCCCTGGGCCTACCGCGACTGTTTCTGTGTTTGAAACAAGTGTCACCACTTTAGATAGATACGGCTAGTAGATACGGACATGAACCGTCTACTATCGTGCTTGAGAGATAGCGTCCCCGGGCGCTGTTCACAGGCTGGTAGGCAGGCCTGCCCTATCGGTCGGACCCGCAGTCAGAGGCGTGGGCACCGGTCCAGATACCGTGCAGTTGCGCCGCCTCAAGACGACCACGAGTGGCGAGAAGAGGCGGTACAAGACGATAGCGCGGACCAATCGGACTCCATAGAGAACCGACTACCTGCTGACTCATCGCCGGATGGTTCGTCACCCGGATCAAACGACGAATCCCAGGCTACAGCGGCTTCACCGTCGGTTCGGCTGCCACAGCATGACGTATTCGGGGGGAGTCCGGATCGACAGGTTCTCGTGGCTGGTGATACGGTAGTCGGACTCACCCTCGCTTGCGTTCTCCATCACGCCGGGTATGATCCACTGCTCACAGCGGGTACGACACCCAGTGTCGACTCCCGAATGACGTATCTATGGCCACCAGTTCGTCGTGTCTTCGAGGCAATCGGTGTCGGAGAGTGGCTGCATGATCATGCCACCACCATCGATAGAATCGACGTCTACGGTCCGACTGCACGGGAGGACAGAACCTTCGAACTACCGACAGACTCGGGTATCGAACCGAACCGCCCGCTGGTCGTGGAGACAGAGGCCTTTCGTCGTGCACTCACGGAGCAACTTCCCGACCGTCAGAGCGATGATAGACGGACTGTCGACACGGTGACGCATCACTCGGATGGGCTCGCCGTCGATTTCGAGGACGGAGTGCGCGAGTGGTTCGACGTTGTGGTCGACGCTGGCAGTGGTGTTGATCCGTCACATCAGTCTGACCGAGTGGAGTCTCCGGAGTGTACCGTTCTGTATCAGCACGAGACGGTGATCGGAACGGATAGCAACAGCACGAACCACATCCAGGAACGTTGGTATCCCGACTGTCTTGTGCAGTGCCTTCCACGGGCGGACACTGGGAGTTTGCTTCGAATCACGACGACTCGTTCCAATCTACAAGCGTCACTGCACGACGAAGCCTACGATCGGTTGCATGAGCAGTCACCAGTCGATCTGGTGGATGAACTGGACCCCGCCGAAATGACGAAAATACGGCAGTACAAACGACAGAGAGGAGAGACCAACCGGTCTTGGTGGGGAACGGGTCGCGTGGCTCACTGCGGGCCTGCCTCTTGCCCCGTCGCGCCCGCGGGCGGGTTTCACGACTCATTCGGCACCGGAGATGCACTGTCGTTGGTCTTGGAACTGACTCGGAACGAGAGCTCGGTCTCAGAGGCCATCGATAGCTACACGAATAGCCGTGCACAGCGGTATGACACTTTGCTTCGTGGAGCCGAGACCGCTCGTGGGGATCACGGTTATCCGACACCAGCGCAATCGCACTCACTGTTGGCCACACTCAGTCTGTTCCGGACAGTCACGCTCGGACCGTTTGTCGAGTCTGAGCTATCGACGTTACAGTGGGATGCGTTCGAGTAGGTCTCAGTGCCGCTGGATCACCAGCCGGCACACTATGCATCTGGAGTATTGACGATGATTTTTAAAAGCACAAAATGACACATCAGATGTGACAATGACGCCTCCAAGGCCCGAGACTCTGTCCCTCTCGTCCGCCGACATAATGGAGGCTGGACCTTCCGACACGGTCTTTGAGCCCTCGATCAGGCTTCCTGTTCCGGCGGGGCCGCGTCACCGGTTGCTGGCTGCGAACTCTCCCGAAGGAGGCCCCCGAGGTAGCCACCGATAGCGCTCAGCCCGATAGTCCAGGCGAACAGCAGAGGTAACATGAATAGTACGATGATGGCTAGTTCTAGACCACCAGGAACACCGAACCCTGCTCCCGGTATCCCGAAGAATAGGATCACCCCGAAACCGAGCACTAGGATGAAGGGAATACTCGCTAGCGCGCCCGATATAGCACCGACCTTCATGCCGCGGCCGGGAGACTCCCCCTCGAGGTATCCAGCCAGAGCACCCCCTAATACCGGCGAAACCGTCGTGAACGAGAGGAGCAGCGTTACGATAGCACCGAGGACTGTGTTGCGCAGCGTGTTCTGATCACTCATGTGTAATAGTTCGAGCAGCACGGTCAAAACCGTGATTATCAATTTTATAATATAAGAACAAGAAGGAATCTATTGCCAGAATTCAGGGTTTCAAACAGGTAGCTCGGATTGGCCAGATATCAATCACTCTGCTAACCGACCACCTGCGAATCCGCCGAGAGCACCGAATGCAGTACCATACGCCCCGGTGAAGAGCACCCCAAAGAGCATGGCTGCTCCTGCCACGATTCCGAGGCCCGAATATTGAACAGCGGCCAAACCAATGTAAAGTCCGATAGTGACGAAGACGAGAATTACGAGAGCAGGTATTATCGCCAGGAACCCTGAGAGCGCACCAGCACTGACCGTGCGGCCGCTCCCATAACGTTCGAGATACCCCGCGGCCCCGCCACCGAAGACGGGCGAGAACGGGAGAAAGGACAGTATCCCGGTGACAAGAGCACCGAGCACGG
The DNA here is from genome assembly GCF_042663585.1 of Natronoarchaeum sp. GCM10025321. Lineage (NCBI taxonomy): Archaea > Methanobacteriati > Methanobacteriota > Halobacteria > Halobacteriales > Natronoarchaeaceae > Natronoarchaeum > Natronoarchaeum sp. GCM10025321. The sequence goes on along the minus strand of NZ_JBHTAN010000001.1, from coordinate 110,870 downwards.
CGGACGACAGATACGACCCGGCCGACTCGTCATCCGGAAGCTGTCGATACGCGCGGTGACGGACGACCACGTACCCGATCGCAAAGAGGACCAAGCCGATACCTGTCACCAAGAGCCCCCAGCCTGTCCATGTCACGATTTCTTGAGTGAATTCGAGCATCTCCGCCTCCGTGAGATCTCGTTCGAAGACGATCACCGTGATTTGGCCGGATTCAACGCCGCTTTCGAGCAGATCTCGGTCGACGGCGAAGGCGAGGGCAGTCCCTCCAACCGTGAGAGCAACGCCGATCAATGCAATGACCGTAGCGGCTATCCAATCGACGAATTCGGGGAGTTGGGGGCCGACCTCAGGAGTGGTCGTACCTTCACTGTTGGTAGTGTCGTTCATTCAGTTTGGATAACACATTTGATTGCCTGGGGCTTAATACTATCCGCATACCGAGAGGCTCGGCTGGAAGATACCTTGCCCGGCAATCGCGTTGGTGTTCAGTGTCTCAGGTCAAACCGCTACAGGCCTGGATCGGCGATTCTCTGGAAAGAGATCTCATATCCCACTTACATCTGACGCGCAGCCATCACTCGAGGGGTGGAACCTGTTGACCGGACGATGACTAATATTGTTTTCGCGGTTGGTCTAGACTGTAGCAGGTACCAACATCCACATATACTCAAACCGGTCGACAAAAGCCCGATCACTGACTGTTAGGGGCATCCAGTATCCAGGAAAAGGGTTCTCCGCCGACTAGAAAGACTGTCGTCACCGATCTTGACCTGTGAAGCTGTGAAACTTACTCCCGAGAGTCGATTTTCTGGTAAATGACCTGCCCGCAGGCCTTACAATGCGATGCGTCCGAATCGTGATACTCCAATCCACACTGTGGGCATGTGACGTTGATCTTGTCCCTGGACGACCACTCTCTGACGATCTTACTCGCCTGTCGTGGGATGATTATAATTGCAGCCAGAATCGAGCCAACGGTCACCCACCGGCCTGCAGTCGTGACGGGGATGATATCGCCAAATCCAGTCGTTGAAAGTGAAATAACCGTGTAATAGAACGCGTCACCGAACGTCGTCACGTTGGGATTCGCTGGGCGTTCTACACTTAAAAATACCCCGGCGGATATAAACAGGAGCACCCCAACTGTCAACAGCAACCTCATAGCACGCAGGCTGTTGTCCGAAACTGTTCCGAAGAAAAACTCTGCATCATCGGTGAAACGATAAAAACGCAACACGCGGATGATTCGGATCACCCGCAAAAACCCGATTTGCAACGCGCCAGCGGTCACAGGAAACACGAGCACCAGAAGCGTCGGCAGAATAGCGATCAAATCCACTATTGTGTATCCGTTGAGAAATTCCGCCTTCCGGTCGGGAGCCCCGTATATCCGCAGGACATATTCCACCAAGAACACGATCGCGATGCCGACTTCGAGGTTCCACAGAAAAGATCGCAACTCGGCCGCAATCGGGTAGGTTTCGACGACAAAAATGGCAACGAATACGAGATTCAGCACCAACAGGGCGATATCGATGATCTTCCCGGGTACTGTCCTGTGATCAAGGAGGTAGAACTGTATATTTTCCCGCGGATTTCGTCCACTCGAAACGGATGAGTCGCGGCCCATATACGGCATAGTGGTTACCCGAGCCTAATAAGTCGATTCTCATATTCCAGCGGACCACTTCTTAGTCGTCGGCATCGAACAACAGCGTGAACGTCGCCTTTTCTGCGAGTCGCAAGTGTTTGTTGAACGTTGGCTGCGTGATGTCGAGTCGGCTCGCCACCTCGCTGCCGTCGTTCTCCCGGGGCCACTCGAAGTACCCCGCCAGCAGGGCAGTTTCTAGAACCTCGAACTGGCGGTCGGTCATTTCCGCGCGGAGGTGGTCGTTGAGCTCCGCGGGCGTCCAGTCCTGTCGCTGGTGTTGGCGCTTGGCTACGAGTTCGAGCGACGGTGCGACTGTCTGCAATCGCTCGACGAACGACCGGACGTCGGCCTGTCTGGGGACTTCCACGGTGACAGTCGTCTCGCCGGGTTCGGCCGTCGCCTCGCGCAACACGCCGCCGTATTCGGCCAGCGGAGACCCGAACCAGTCGTCCGTCTTCACCTCCACGAGTGTCGACGCCGCCTCGGAGACGACGCTAGCCGACCCCTGTAACCGTTCCATTGCGGTGTCAAGTCTGTCGTCGGGGACGTCATCTTCAAAGTTGAAATACACGTTTACGCCGCCTTCCTGTCGGGTCACGGTCCGGTCGTGCCTGACACGGCAGTCGGCCGCGTCCGCAGCGCGTGCGAACGAGAGGCTATCACCGGCGCCGTGAAACTCCAGTTCGACGGTTTCGTCGGATTCGAGTGCTCGACGACGCTGGATGGCAGTCAGGGCGTTTGCGATAGAGGCCCCTAGCTGAGCGAGAACGTCGCGCTCGCGGTCACCGAAGGTGTTCGGCGAGTCAGTGCCTACGGTCAACACGCCGTGAGTGACACCGTCGTAAGTCAGTGGGACTGCACACAGGGACTGATAGCCTTCGGAGAGGGCTCGCTGACGCCAGTCTCCCGCGGGACCGTTCGCGACGAGAGAGTCCGCAACTCGGGGCTCGTCGGTCCGCCAGGCCGTGACCGCCGGATGGGGGTCACCGGCGTCCTCGGCCGTCGTCAGGTCCATCCCCTCGACGTATTGCTCCGGCGCACCGACGACCGAACGCGGGGCGAGACGGACGGATCCGACGTCCATACCCCCGATCCACGCGAGGTCGTACGCACCGGCGTTGACGAGTCGGTCACAGACCGCTCGCTCTACCTGGCCAGGGTTCGATGTATCCGTGATAGCCGCCTCGACCTGTTGAGCAAGGCGCGCGATCCGATCCAATCGCTCCGCACGCTCGGTCTGTGTGCGTAGTTGTTCCTCCTGGTCAGCAAGTTGCTGCTGGCCCCGCTGATGGTTGAGTGCGGCTTCGAGCGTCGCCGCAAGCACGTGGGCCGACTGAATCGTTTCCGAACCCAGTGAGTCGTCCGGTGACCCCACCAGCAGTATACCGTGGTTCCCCAGCGAGATCGCCCGCCAGTCCGTCAACTCGGCAAGTGCTCGGGTTCGGTTGCTCTCCGAAACGGTTCCGGATTCGTCGCCGGTGCTGTCCGCGCCGACGATAGTGCCGGTCGCAAAGCCTTCCCACAGCGGTCCATCACCGGGGGCAATCGAATCAGTAGCGACCTCCGAGGGGAAGGGGCCTTCAAGCACCTCCGGGCGCAACACACCGTCGTCACTATCGTAGAGGAACGCACCGATTGCAGGGAGCTCCAGTGAGTCAGTCGCGGCCGTTACAGCCGTCCGCGTCGCCTCCGCGCGGGTGTCAGCCGTGGCGAGGTCGTCCGTGGCATCGTCGAACGAGGCGATACGACGTTCCCGGGCCTTTCGATCAGTTATATCGCGGCTGACGATCACGATGCGGAGCGACCCGGTGGGCCACTCGATCGGGTAGAAGTCCGATCTGACCCACCGGATCTCACGGTCCGCCCGAACGATACGGTACTCACGACTGTATCGATCGGCCCACGTTCCCTCGTCGAAATCGGCTCCGAGGTCATCGATGAACTCTTTGTAGCCGCTGACTTCGTCCGGATGCAGGGTATCAAAGAAGCCGTTCTCATAGCGCTCAAAAATGCCCTGGAGGGATTCACCCCAGATCGATTCGTAGCCTGCACCGAGATCGTCCGAGCGCAACGTCGGATTCGTGATTTCCGCCGCACGCGTGAGATAGATCGCTTCGTCGATACGCTCGAGGATTTCGCGGAGTCGTCGCTCGGTACGACGTTGCTCGGTCACGTCGCGCATGATTGCGAGATACCGTTCCTCCCCGTTGAGCGTCGTTGGCGTCGCGTTGACCTCAAGCCAGCGCCGCTCCCCGTCCGCTCGCTCCATGAGCCATTCGAGCGTCCGTTTCTCGTTTTGCTCCATGACCTCCTGAACGATCTCTTTTGCGCGGTCAGTGGAGTAGCCTTCCTCGGCGACGTTGATGCTTGCTTGCCCTTCGCCGAGCAGTGCTTCGCGGTCGTAGCCCGTTAGCTCACACATCGTGTCGTTGACGTCGAGGAGCCTACCCGTTTCGGGGTCGTGAACGGTAATCGCGTCAGTAACGTCGTTGAAGATCTGTTCGTACTCGCGTTCGCGGTGCTTGCGCTCGGTAATATCACGTAGCATCGACAACACGCGTGTTTCGCCGCCGATGTCGGCGGGGGCGAGCGTCACCTCCAGCCAGATCTGGTCCCCATCACGCGTTTCGCCACGCCACTCGACCATCTTCGGCTGACCGGTTTTAGCTGCCTCCCGGACGAGCGCTTGCCCGCGTTCGCGCGTGAACCCCTCTTCGGTCACGCTGAGCCCCTCGATACCCAGTTCCTGCAGGGTCTCGAGGTCATCGTAACCCAGCATCTCGTGGTAGGTGTCGTTGACATCGACGATATCGGCGGTATCGGGGTCGAATATTGCGATTGCGTCGTTGACGCTATTGAAAATCTGTTCGTATTCGCGCTCGCGGCGGCGGCGTTTGGTGATATCGCGCTGCATCGAAACGATCCTGTCTTCGCCCCCAATAACCGCCGGATTCACTGTCGCCTCGATCCAGATCCGATCGCCGTCTTTCGTCTCCTGTTGCCACTCAACTGTCTCGGACTCTCCGGACTCCATGACGCGCTGGCAGAGTTGGCGGGCCTTCTCCTTCGTAAACCCAGCCTCGGTAACGCTGAGTGCCTCGGTACCTGCTTCTCGGAGTGTCTCCACGTCGTCGTAGCCTAGCCTGTCCACGAACGTCTGATTCGCGTCGAGAAGATCGCCCGTTTCGGGGTCCTGAATAGCGATTCCCTCGGTGACCCCGTTGAAGATCTGTTCGTACTCGTGCTCTCTTCGCTTGCGCTCGGTGATGTCTACTGACGTCGAGAGAACGACTTCCCTTCCGCAGATTCGGACCGTGTGGAGACGCGCATCCACCCATCGGACCGACCCGTCAGAGGTGGTCACCGGCCACTCGACCTCGCTCGGACCGTCCTGTTCGGCCACCTGCGAAACGACCGTCATCGCGCGTTCGTTGTCGTACCCGGACACATCCGCTGTGAAATCGCCCACGTCCATCGAGAGGACCACGTCCCGGTCGTGTCCCAGTAGCTCACAGAACGATTGATTCGCGTGGACCATCTCGCCGGACTCCGGGTCGTGAACCGTGGCAAACCCCGTGACGGTATCGTACAGTTCTCGAACGCTCTGCCAGCCGTGTTCGAATTCGACAGCCGCGAGCAGTCGATCCGCGAGCAGTTCCGGATCCTCGTCGACGAGTCGCCGCGGGAGCGTTGCTGTCGCGCCGCTTGACAACGCGCCAGTGACGCGTTCGGCACTCCACTCGTCAGTGAGCAACACGACGGGCACGTCCGGTCGTTCGCGACGCCATCGCTCGATGACGGCAGTACTGTCCACCGATACAGCGCCGCTATCCACGACAAGACAGTCTAACTCCCACTCCTGGATTTCTTCGTCCGTCGTCGACTCAGCGGTTGCGACTTCGACAGCAACCATCCGGTTGTCCTCTTGGGCCCACTCAGACAAAGCGTCAATACGTTTTCCCTCGCCCAGGACGAGGAAACGACCGAAGGAAACCCCCAAAGGAGACATACGTATAGTGTTTGATTCATCGAATAAAAATGTTCACTAACTCGCCTTTCGAACATACTCAGGGGCTTTCTGTTGGCGCGCCAGCGAGCGGTTGGCTGTACCTGCTCTGTTAACCAACAACCGCACATTCTTAACCAACAAAGTCACCACTACTCTCAGCTTTACAACAAGAGATACGAACACTGACACTGGCGAGACTGCGACTCGATTACGTCGACGAGCGCCTGAATTTCGTGATTCAGCCGCTCACGGCCTCCCTCCGACCGAACCATCCCCGGTTGTGTAGCAAGGTTCTTGACGTTGACAATACAGGTAGTAATCACACGATGCGATCGTATCGTCACAAACCGGGGGGCCAGATTCGGACTCGATGAATGAATCCACCCGATCGGCGATCATCGCCGGACTGGCCATTTTTGCAGTCGCGTACGCCGCAGCAACGCTCGACTCGACGGTCCTCCCCGAAGGTGGCGGTGGAGACGGAGCTAGTAGCGGTGGGGGTGACGGCGGCAGCGGAATACTACCAGTCCCGCAATCGGAAACACCTCCCAGCGAAACAGTGACGATTCCGTACCTCAGCGAAATACTCACGATTCTCGCCATTATCCTGACGATAGCGGTCATTGCCTACGTGATTATCTATCGGCGACAAGCTATCGGCGTCTTCCTCGCAATCGTCGCCTCGCTCGTACTATTGTACCTGCTCTCCGGAATTCTGGATACGGCAACTATCTCGTCGGGGCTCCCGGGACTGGAGCCAGGAGACGGAACTCCACTCGGTGGCGGTGGGGGCGAGGGCGGGGGCGACGGTGGCGGCGTCGATCCAACACAGCCATCCCCACCAACACTACTCGTACTGCTCGTTCTGGGGCTCACCGTCATCGGTGGTCTCGTTGCGCTGTCGAGGAGAAAAACTGGCGACACCGACGAGTCTATTGAGGAGTCTACTGGCGGCGGTGAGAATGCTGCGGCCATCGGCCGAGCGGCAGGACGCGCTGCCGACCGGCTCGAAGGGGAGGTGGACGTCGATAATGAGGTGTACAAGACCTGGCGTGAGATGGTGGAACTGACCGACGTCGACAACCCCGAAACGAGCACGCCCGGAGAGTTCGCTGCTGCTGCCGTCGAGACAGGTCTCGGCCGTGAGGACGTCACCGAACTCACCCGTCTGTTCGAGGACGTTCGGTACGGAAACGCACAGCCGTCCGACGAGCGCGAACGCCAGGCGATCAGCATCTTCCGACGGATCGAGAACCGATACACGGAGGAGGATCCGTGAACTACCGACGCCTCGCGCTCGCTATCGGGATTGTAGCTCTGGGACTCAGTCTACTTGCAATCGTCTCTCCCGGACTTGTAGCGTTCAATCTCGATCGGGTACTGGTATCGGGGGTCGGTGGATTGGTCCTGCTACAGGCAGTACGCGTTATTCAGGCCCGCAGACGCGACGACCGTGACGAGGCTGTGACTCCTGACCCGGAACTCCCGATTGCGACCCCGCCTCCCGGAGAGGATTTAGAAAGCGAACTCGAGCGATTTCTCGACGCCAGACAGATATACTATCGCCAGACTCGTCTTCGTAAAGGACTCCGTGAGGCTGCCGTTACTGTGCTCAGCCAGTACGAGTCGCAGTCTACGGCTGAAGCCGAGGCGGCAGTCGAGGCAGGAACGTGGACTGACGATATGTACGCTGCTGCATTTATCGGTGGCGAGCAGGCCCCGACACCTCCGCTCCGCGTTCGCGTTCCGAACGCGCTTCGTCGAGAGTCACCGTTCAAGCGCGGTGGTCGACACACTGTCGACGCGATTGCCGCGGCTGCTGGCGTGCCATCTCCCTCGAACAACGATACGTCCCAGGACCCCCGACAGCAGGAGGACCTGCAGGCGAAATCCGATACCGAGTCATCTCAGAGACGGACCAACGACAGCAGCGGATCTGACGGCAAGGCGAAAGACGCGCTCATGCGTGCAACACACTCGACGGGACACTGGACCGGCGTGAGTAGCGTTGCGCTCGTGGGTATCGGCGTCGGGATTCTCGTCGAGCAGCCTTCGGTACTGCTTGCTGGCGTCGTCGGCATCGGCTACGCTGCGTACGCCCGCTCGTCAGCGTTGCCACCCGGGAGCGTCTCCATCTCCCGGACGCTCAGTGACGAGCGGCCGGAACCGGGCGACGAGGTGGAGGTAACTGTTACGATCACGAACGACAGCGATCGGTTGCTCGCCGATCTGCGTCTCATCGACGGTGTGCCAGAAACGCTGGCTGTGACCGATACGTCACCGCGTATCGGCACGGCGCTTCGAGCAGGAGAGAGTACGTCGTTCACGTATTCGATTACTGCTCGTCGAGGCGTCCACACGTTCGGTCCAACGACAGTGATCACACGCGATCTTACGTCCGCGAGAGAGCAGGAACGAATCCTTCGCGCAGAGACGACGCTGACCTGTATCCCGGCGCTACGCGCGTTAGCAGAACCGGTCCCCCTTCGAGCACAGGCCACCCAGGAGGTGGGTCGCGTCGAGACGGCGACCAGCGGAGACGGGATCGAGTTCTATGCAACCCGAGAGTACCGGCCAGGCGATCAGATGAGTCGGATCGATTGGAACCGTCGCGCCCGAACGGGTGAGCTTACCACGGTCGAATTCCGGAAAGAACGCGCCGCGAGCGTCGTCATTGTGGTCGATACACGCGAAGAAGCGTACCTCTCGCCCGAGGCGCATGCACAGCATGCGGTTGATCGTGCAGTCGACGCTGCCGGACAGCTGTTCGTGACCCTGGCCGATGCGGGAGATCGGGTCGGGATCGCTGCACTGAGCGAGGAGTCCTGTTGGCTGGCCCCGGGGTCCGGTGTGGATCACAGAGACACGGCACGCAAACTGCTCGCAACACATCCGGCGTTCTCACCCGTTCCGACAAAGACCAAGTCAGCGTTGATACGACAGCAGCACCACCTCAGAAAACGACTATCCGCAGGCACTCAGGTCATTTTCCTCACCCCGCTATGTGACGAATACGGGAGCCAGTTCGCCAGACGACTCGACGAGCACGGCTATCCCGTTACGGTTATCAGCCTCGATCCGACCGCCAGCCGGACGACTGCTCAGCGATTCGCACAGGTTGCCCGGCGACTCCGCCTCTCGACGCTTCGAGGCACCGGAATTCCGGTCATGGACTGGTCGTGGGACGACTCGGTTGCTGCCACGCTGGCCCGGTTCAACGAACGGTGGTCAAGATGAACCGCGTTGATCGAGATCCAGCACGGCTTAGCAGCCTGCTCTCTGGGAGTGCCGCGGTCGTAGCGTTCGGAGTCAGCGCGTTCTACTCGTGGCCTGCACTCGTCGTCGGAGCGGTTGGACTGGTTCTCGTCGTCGTCGGACTCGTTCGTGGACTGTATAATGCGGTCACGCTCGGCGCGTTCGGTCTGTTCGTGGGTGCAATCCTCGCGGGTATGCAGACTGCGGCCGTTTCGCCGGTGCTGATCAGTGTCACCGCAGCAGTGCTGGCGTGGGATATCGGTACGAATGCGATCAGCATCGGGAGCCAACTGGGACGAGATGCTAACACCAGACGTATCGAGGTCGTTCACGTGGTTGCGAGTACCGGCGTCGGGGTCGTAACGAGTAGTGTCGGATACGGTCTCTATGTGACTGGCATCGGTAACCAGCCGATCACAGCACTCTTTTTCTTGCTGATCGCCGCAGTCCTCTTGCTCGAATCTCTGCGCTAGTCGACAGTCGGCACTTCAACCCGTTCGAGCACACTGTCGATCACCTCTCTCTTCTCCACGTCGTTCACGCGTGCATCAGCAGTCAACACAAGTCGATGAGCTAGCACGGGTCTGGCAATCGTCTTGACGATATCCGGCGTTACGTACTCACGCCCCTCGATAACTGCCTGCGCTCGTGCTGTTTCGAACAATCGCTGTGCGCCGCGCGGTGACACCCCGACGGCCACTCGTGAATCGTCGCGCGTTGCTCGACTGATATCGAGCATGTACATAATCAGATCCTCGTCGACGCGGACGGTCTCCGGCACACGCTGTACCGCACGAACACGATCAGGGGAGAGCACAGGCTCGACGGATGGACTTCGTTCCTCTCGGTCGGCCCGTCGGAACAGGAGTTCCGCCTCACCCTCGTAACTCGGATAGCCCATACTGGCTTTCACGGCAAACCGATCGATCTGTGCCTCGGGCAGTGCGAACGTTCCTTCTTGTTCGACGGGATTCTGTGTCGCAATCACGAAGAACGGATCCGGCAGTTCACGGGTTTCCCCATCGGCCGTGACCTGCCGTTCTTCCATCGCTTCCAGCAGTGCGCTCTGGGTTTTCGGTGGCGCCCGATTGATCTCGTCAGCAAGCACGACGTTCCCGAAAATCGGGCCCTCGTTGAACTCGAAGGTACGATCACGCTCGTTGAAGACGTGAGTGCCCGTGACGTCCGACGGGAGGAGATCAGGAGTGAACTGAACGCGTGAGAACGACAGGCCCAACGCGGTGGCCATACTTCGAGCAGTCAGTGTTTTGCCCGTTCCCGGGACGTCCTCGAGGAGCACGTGCCCTCGCGCGAGCACACCGAGGAGAACCGTTTCGAGAAACGATCGGTCAGCGATAACCGCGTTTTCGACCTCGGTCAGCACGGCATCACACTGTGCACTCGCCTCGTCGATGCTCATCATATACCCCCTCTTTTCGGCCCCGCACACATAGTTTCCTTCCTGACAGTTGTGATCGACTAGCGCCGGGCCCTTTTGCCCGGAGATGACTCGAGTTCCACTCCGTATCGGAGTTCAGGGGTAGCCAACTGTTAGGTAATATAGTATGATATGGGTGTATCCCGTATCAAAATATATTTTGCATATGTAAGACATATGTAGACTCATGCCTGACAGCTACGAAATTGAGGGTGAGGAAATCCTCGAAAAAGAGGTCAAAGCGTTCGGGAGTGGCGGCGCACACGTCTATGCCCCTGTTGCATGGGAAGGAGCCACCGTCAAACTCGTGCGTGTCTCCGAACCAGACCCCGACAACTCAGACTAATGCAACTCACCGAACAGTTCCACATCCCCGACGAATATACCGACGCCTGTGACCGACTCACTACACTGGTCGAACACCACGCAGGCCGGTTACTCGTAGATGAGTATTGGACAGCAACCCACATAGCAGGCGTGACCAGTCACAGTGGACAGTCCTACACGTACATCCGTGACGACGTGTATGATGCTTTTAATGGCGTCGATGAATACCTGTATAGTCGGTTCAAGCGGTGCGTGTACCAGCGAGTGACGAGCGTGCTTGAAGCACACGCCGACGAGTATCAGGCGTTCCAATTCGTTACCGAAACAGTCGAGCAACGGAAAATCAAGACGATTGGTTGGGAGAAACTCCGAGATCGGCTATTCACCGAGGATAGTCCATATCTCCAGTGGGGCATCCTTGAGTCAGTAGTTGAACAGTTAAACAACTACTACGACTGTCACGGTGCGTTTCCCGACTGTTATACCGATATGGTAGAAACGCCGGAGCCGAATGGTACACTGCCGTATGCTCCCGACAAAGGTGACCACCACATCCACCAAGTCACAATCGAAAATGGACACCTGCAAGCTACTCTGAACGCCCCAAACTCACTCACCCCCGACTCATACCTCGATTGGAGTGACCACAAAATCACCTTCCCAGTTCACTCTCGGTTGGCCAATATGCTTGAACACGGGGCGATGGGTGCGCCGACACTCCACAAATCAGAATGCGGTTATACGCTCGACGTGCCGGTGGAGATACCCGAACAAGACACCGAAACCATCGATAACCGTGTTTTATCTGTTGATCTCGGTGTGAAGAAACAGACCACGGCGGTGGTTGTGGATGGCGATAAGGGACAGGTCGCCCCGCCGGAGATTATCGATCATCCGAATAAGCAAAAACTGTTCAGGTTGACGACAGAGGCCGAGGGAATCAACGACCGGTTGGCTGCCCTGCGGAAACAGGGGAAGGCACATACTGACCGATTCAACCACCTCCATAGTGAATACGAACATCTCCGACGGAAGGAAACATGCCTGCGAACCCAGATTCAACACGACGTAGCGAACCAGTTGGTCTGGCTGGCTATACACTATGAGTGTGAGACGATCGTGTTTGAATCGCTCGGACAGATTGAATCGCCCGACGTAGATGGAACACTTGCCCACTCAATATCGACGTGGGCGAGAGGCGACCTATTAGAGTTAGCCGAATACAAAGCTGAACTCGTGGGTGTTGAGGTTGAGTCGGTGAATCCGTGGGGCACAAGCCGATACTGTCCTCGATGTGGCGAACGTGGTGAGACGGTGAAAGCCCCAGACGACCATACTGAGTGTCGTCACGGTGGTCACTTCCACTGTCCCGGTTGCGGCTACGAGTGCGACCGTGACGTGGTTGGCGCGATCAACGTCGGTCGAAAGTACCTTTCAGACAGCAAGATGGAAGCGGCGAAACCTGTCGCCTATACGGAGACAGGAAATCACGCCAGTTTTCCATCGCCTGTTGTGGACGGAGATACAGGTGCCCGTTCGACTGGCGTTCAGTCCACGGCTCACAAGCAGAAACAGGATTCGGCAAGGAGTCGTCAGACCCGACTGACTCAATACTGTACCACTGTGCGGAGTGGTGTGTCAGAGATGGGTGGGCTGCATCAAAATCACAGTAGCAACACGGGCAGGCAGTTGCCCAGCGGTAGTGTGAGTATCACTCAGCACGTCCTTGCCAGTGCTATCGAATCTGACTGAACACTACCAAATGCCACCGATAATCTGAACGGTTCCGCGAGTGGTCAGCAAGCAACTCCCTGATGAGTGTTTTTGTCCATACGTACCACTGTTGCTGAACGATGAAGAACGGACGGTATCCTCCCCAGATTCCCGGCCAACGCCCCCCTCGCTGGTGGAATGGTGAGGATTCTCTTGAGATGAATAAATCGTCAGCGATATATGTTTAGGGCGACCTAAATCACTGCATGACCGGCGAACAGTCGCCTGAACGCCCTCAAACCGGCGCGACGCCCGGATATCTACGCTCGCCCACTCCAGCGTGTGCTTGCGTAGGGAGCGTCCGACATCCGATCACGCGTCGCTTCAGGCACGCGACCACGCAGAAATGACCGGTCGCAACTTTCGGGCGTGGATGGGCAACCACCTCTCGCGCAAGCGCCTCACAGTCCTTGGCACGGTGCTCGTTCTCGTTCTTGGGGGCGTACTCTTCGCCCGAAACGCCGACATAGGCGCGGTGATCACGGCAGTGGTCGAGGCCAACCCGGCGCTTCTGGGGGCCGCCCTCGTCGCCTACCTCCTCTCGTGGCCGGTCAGGGGACGACGGTATCGCGACGTGCTCGGGGCCATGGAGTATCACTGTCGAACCGGCTTCCTTACTGCGATCGTATTCGCTAGTCAGACCGCGAATCTGGTCATTCCGGCGCGCGCCGGCGACGGGATCCGTGCCTATCTGCTCAACGATCAGCGTGACGTGCCCTATCCAACGGGCGTCGCCTCGCTCGCCGTCGAGCGTACGTTCGATCTCGTTGCGCTTGCCACCCTTGGCGGCGTCGCGTTCGCCTTCTTGCTTTTGGATGGTCGGTCGATCAGGTCGGCCGAATCAGTCGGATCGGTCGAACCGATAACCGCCGTCATGGGCGCAGCAGTGATCGCGGCCGTGGCCGTGGCTCTCTCGGCCCTGACTCTCGCGGCGGCCAGCAGCGATAGAGAGTTTGGTCCCGTGTTCCGCGACCGTGTTCGGCGGCCGCGCATGGTGAAGGTCGTCGACGCTCTGATACGGTTCGGAGCGGCCGTTCGCGTCGTTGCCGCCGATCCCCGTAGCCTCGGGACGGTCTATCTCTGGAGCACGGTCGTGTGGGCGCTGGACGTTTTGACCGCAGTCTTCGTACTCGCCGCACTCGTGGGCGGACCGGTCGGCGGCCTCGTCTCCCCAGTGACGCTTTTGACCGTCGGAACGCTGGCCGTTACCGTCGGTAACCTTGCGAAAGTGCTCCCGCTCTCACAGGGCGGGATCGGGCTTTACGAGGCGGCCTTTACCGGATTAGTCGTCAGTACGACGGTGATTCCGGTGGAAACGGCGCTCGCCGCAGCGATCCTCGATCACGCGTTGAAAAACGCCGTCACGCTCGGCGGTGGGGGCCTCGTGGCTGTCGCGTTCAACGTCTCGCCGACGTTCACGCCCGAGGACAGCGATAGTTCCAATGCCGAACCATCAGACTTTTAGGTCAGCCTAAGAATTCGAATGTATGACCGGGAACCGTTCAGAGGTAGTACAACGGGACATCTGCGTGATCGTCCCGACGATTCGAGAGTACGAGTGTCTTCGCTCGTACGTGGAGAACGCCCGCGAGCACGGGTTCGATATCTCGCGGCTCCACTTCGTTCTCGTCACGGAGGATTTCTGTGATGTCGACGAGATGCAGTCGATGCTCGATGATCTCGGGGTTTCCGGTGAAGTCTTCGACGGCAGTCGGCGCGAGGAATGGTACGATGCGAATGACATCGAGCAGTACGGTCACGTCGTGCCAGCCGCAAGCCACGCCGAGACGAGCTTTGGGCTGTTGTACATGTGGGCCGACGAGAGCTTCGAGTACGGACTGTTCATCGACGATGATACGCTCCCGCACGAGGACGAGGATTACTTCGGGCAACACATGGAGAACCTCGCGTTCGAGGGGTCAGTCGAGCGCGTCCAGTCGGACAAGAACTGGGTAAACGTTCTCTACCAGAACGCCGACGAGCACGGGCTCTACCCGCGTGGCTACCCCTACTCGGCGATGGATGAGACAGTCGAGACGGATACGGTCGATATCGAAGGCGGCGAAGTCGTCGCCTCACAGGGACTTTGGACGAACGTCCCCGACCTCGATGCGGTCCGGATCCTGATGGACGGGGACCTGGAGGGTCAGGCCCAGACGCGGACGACCGCGGAGGAGTTCGACCACGATTTCGTCGCCGCTCGCGGCAACTACCTGACCGTTTGTTCGATGAACCTCGCCTTCCGGCGAGAAGTAATCCCCGCGTTCTACCAGCTTCCGATGGACGACAACGAGTGGGACGTCGGACGGTTCGACGACATCTGGAGCGGGGTGTTCCTCAAACGCGCCTGCGATGTGCTAGGCGGACGGATCTACAACGGCCGCCCGCTCTGTGAGCACAACAAGGCCGCTCGATCGACGTTCGACGACCTCCACAACGAGGTCGCCGGGCTCGAACTCAACGAGCACCTCTGGGAACTCGTCGATGACGCCGGAACTGATGCCGAAAGCTACGCCGCGGTATACGCCGCGATGGCTGACCGGCTTGCAGACGGCGAGTTCGACGAGTACCGAAACGGTGCGTTCTTTACCCACGTCGGCGAATACATGCGCGATTGGCTCGACTGCCTCGACGCCCTCAGGCGAACGCCGGCGGTTGCCGACGACTAAACCGACACCACTAAAACGATTTAGGTAAACCTAAAAACAATGACGAGACACCTACGAAACGAGAACGATGTCGACCGACGCCGGTTCCTGGCAACGGCGGGCGCGCTCGGTGCCGCCGGGTTCGCCGGCTGTCTGGGCGGCGACGACGATGAACCGGAGAGTAATATCGGACAGATTGGATCGGGACGGGAGGGGCGTGACGCCCCGGGCGGCACTTCGATGGACGAGATGCCGGATCTGGAGGGCGAACTCCACGTCTACTCCGGTCGGGGGGAGTTCCTCGTCGGCGAACTGCTCGACTACATCGATAACCTGTACGACAACTTCGATCTGACGAAGCGCTACGGCGGCTCTACTGATCTCGTGAACCAGATCGCAAACGAGGGAGACGGCTCCCCGGCCGACGTCTTCTACTCGGTCAACGCAGGCGCACTCGGTGCGCTCGCCAACGAGGGGCGCACACAGGCACTTTCGTCGGATATCACCGAGATGGTCCGGGCGGAGTTCCACACCGACGACTGGATCGGCACGTCCGGGCGGGCACGCGCCGTACCGTTCGACAACGAGACGTTCTCCGAGGACGAGGTGCCAGAGGACATCATGGCGTACCCTGATGAGTTCGCCGGCGACCTTGGCTGGGCCCCTTCCTACGGCTCCTGTCAGGCATTCGTCACTGCAATGCGGCTCATCGAAGGCGAGGAGGCCACCCTCGACTGGCTAGAGGCAGTCGTCGATTCCGGCATCAGCAGCTACCCCAGCGAGTTCGCCGCCTGTGAGGCGATCGCCAACGAGGAGATCGACGCCGCGTTCACGAACCACTACTACATCCAGCGCGTCCTGGATGGCAACCCGGATGCCTCGATCGGCACCGAGTTCACCGAGGGCGACGCCGGCGCAGTGTTCAACGTCGCCGGTGCCACGGTAGTCGATACAGCCAACGACCCCACCCTCGCAGAGAACTTCATCCGACACCTGCTGTCGGCCGAGGCGCAGGACTACTTCGCCCGAACGACGTTCGAGTACCCGCTGATCCCGGATGTCGAGCCGATCGGCGATCTACCGACGATTGACGAACTCGACGTCCCCGAGATCGACCTGACGGAGCTATCCGATCTCGAAAAAACGGTCGACCTCATGCGTGAGGCCGGCGTCGAGGTATAGAGTTCCGCCACCGACATCCGTGTCGTCCCTTTCGGCCCTCCTTCGTCCACGCCGGTTCGCACGACGACTCGCGAGCTACGGCCGCGAGCAGGTCGCCCGAGCGGACCGCCTGACGTTCGCGGCCGTCTTCGTCGCTTGTGCGACGGGTATCCTCACCTTCGTTCTTGCCGCGACCGTCTTCGCGCATCACTCGATTAACCACGACGAAGGTGTCTACCTCACGCAGGCCGCGATGCTTCTGTCCGGGCAGCTAGAGTTGCATGCTGGCGAGCTAGTCGGCGCCTTTCGCCCGTGGTTCTTCATTGAAGATGGCGGCAGGCTCTATCCGAAGTACAGCCCCGTTCCGGCCGCGATGTACGCGGTCTCGATGGGACTGTTCGGCGAGCCGCGGCTGACCCTTGCGGCGATCGCAGCGGGTAACGCGGCGCTCGTGTACCTGCTCGGCTCGATGGTCTTCGACCGACGGGTCGGGCTCGCGGCCGCCGTCCTGTTCGCAGCCTCGCCGATGGCGGTCGTCACCTCGTCCGTCTTCCTCCCGTACGCCCCTACCACGTTCCTGAACCTGCTGTTCGCGGTCGCGTACCTCCGAAGCGTCCGTGACCGATCGGTTCTGGCTGCAGGGGTTGCGGGCGTCGCTATCGGGCTTGCGTTCTTCGCCCGGCCGTTCACGGCAGTGCTGTTCGCGGCCCCGTTCATCGGCCACGCGCTCGTCCAGGTCGTTTCGGCGGTTCGGGCCGAGGGACTCACTCCACTCGTGAACAGGGGGCTCCGGGGCCTTCCCGACCCGATCAACCGCCATGGGCTCACTGCACTGTTCGGGGTGCTGTTCGTGGGCGTCACCCTCGCGTACAACCTCCGCCTGACTGGCTCCCCGCTAACGTTCCCCTACGAGGCGTTCGCCCCGATGGACGGCCCCGGATTCGGTGAGCGACGGATCCTCGACCATTCGATCGACTACACGCCCGGGCTGGCGCTCCGCACGAATGGCTACGCGCTGTGGTATCTCGCAACACGCTGGCTCGTCGCCGGTCCCGTCGGCGCGGCACTCGCACTCGTCGGCGGCGGCCTAGCCGCGCGGCACTGGCTGCTCGGGGAACGGGCGCTCGCCGCCGACCATTCGGAGGGCGACGACCACGGGGCCACCGACTCCACCGCTGATGACCGCCGATTCGAGCGGATTGCCGGGCTCCTCCTCGGCGGTGTGGTCGTCACGGTGGTGGTCGGGAACCTGTTCTTCTGGGGCACTCACAACCTCCTCGCGACGATCTCGGACCCAACTGACGGATTCGTCGCGAGCTTCGGCCCGGTCTATCACTTCGATCTTCTCGTCCCGCTGTCTGTCTTCGGCGGCGTCGCCGTCGTCGCAGGTGGCCGGGCGCTCGCCGGGGTCCGGCAACGGCTCGCTACCCGTGTCACCCCGCAGACGGCGCGGACGGTCGTCGCCGTGGCGGCCGTCCTCGTCGTCCTCAGCGGGACTCTCGCGGCTGCGGCTGCGGTCGGCGCTCCCCTGGACCGGCACTCGGTGCAGGCCGACAAATACGATGCGGCCTACGAGCCGATCGAGTCGGAATCGTTTGATAACGCGCTCGTATTCGTCCCAACACCGTATGGCGAGTGGCAGAACCACCCCTTCCAGGCGCTCCGGAACGATCCCGGGCTGGACGGAGAGGTCGTGTACGCGCTCGACCGCGATCCGAGCGAGGACTTTGCGGTGCTGGATGCATACCCGGACCGGACTCTCTATCGGTACGGGTATCAGGGCGAGTGGACGCCGAACCCATACGAACGCGTCGTTCCGAAACTGGAGACGCTCGATGTCCGGGAAGGACCACGGCTCGATGCGGAGACGACCGTCGGCATCCCGGACCGCGTCGACCAAGCGCGGATCCGCCTCGAGACCGCGGGCGGAGAGAGCCCTGATGGCGGAGTCGCCGGTGGGTCCGACCGTGTGGGATACGCCGTGACTGATCCCAACGAATCGCTCACGGTGGACTGGTCGCTCGACGGCGATTCGGCACGGTTGGCCGGCGCTCCGAACGCCTCCATCCCGGTCGACCCGGACGGCGACGTCGTCACCATGACGGTGACCCTCGTCGATCCGTCGGGATCGACATTCACCTATCGACAGGAGACGACGGTCCGGGCATCCAGCGAGGGCATCGAGGCCGTCTGGCCGCCCGAGCGCTCGGTCTGCCGGCTCGTCACGGACTGCGGGAACAGGGGGACGTACATCCCTGACGATCCGAACGCACATGCCGAGTGGGTCGTCTTCGAGACGAGCGCAGAGTCAGCCGAGGAGTGAGATTCTGTCGGAACGAGCCGACCGGAGCGGACGCCTCGAAGGTAAAGCTGAATTAAAAAGGTGTCAGAGCTCGATCTACCGGAATCGTTCTTCCAGGCAGACCTTGACGATCGATTTCGCGATTGCGGCGCCGCCCTCGATCGGATCGAGTTTCGTCTCGCCGAGGCGCTCGGCGTAGTCGATGGGATGCTCGCGGACGTCGTAGCCGCGCATCAGCGGGCGGATCAGGAGTTCGGCGGAGAGCCCGGTGTTCTCTGTCCATTCGATGTTCTCGATCACGTCCCGTCGGTATGCGCGCATCCCGGTAGTGGTGTCGTGTACGCGCTTGCCCATCAGGAGGCTCGCGATTGCCGCGAACGAGTGGTTTCCGAGACGGTTGAACGCGGGCATGGTGTCCGCGCCGTAGTATAGCCGGTCGCCGCTGACGACGTCGGCCCCGTCGTTGATTGCGTCGAGGAACTCCGGAAGCTGTTCCATCGGATACGTATCGTCGCAGTCGGTCGTAACGACGACTGGGCGGTCGGGCGTGAGTATCGCCTCGCGGACGGCGACGCCGTACCCCTGGGGCTCCTGTTCGATCACGGTCGCACCGTGTTTGCGGGCAATCTCGGGCGTCCGGTCGGAGGAGCCGTCGACGCAGACGACCTCGGCGCGCCCACCGGTGACGTCGTCGATGTCGGAGAGTACGGTTGCGATTGCCGCCTCCTCGTTGTACGTCCCCATTACGACGCTGACGTCGTCGAAGGTGTATCGGTCCTGGTCGGTCATGCCTGAAGCGTTCTCGGTATCGCTCGTGGTGTCCGTGGCTGTATCGTCTGTTGCCGTCGTACTTTCGTCAGTCGCATCCGACCCCGACTCGTCGGCGGGCGGCGTGAGTGATCCACTCATTACCGATAGGTGCTCCCGCACCCACTTTAGTTTTTAGGTTTACCTAAAAATACTCAGAGCCGTGTTGCGATGTCGTCAGCGACCCGTAACGCCAGCGCGGCGATGGTGAGCGTGGGGTTCATCGCACCGCCAGTGGGGAACACGGAACTAGACGCGATCCAGCAGTTGTCGAGGTCGTGGGTCCGGCAGTCCGGGTCGACGACGCCGTTCTCGGCGTCCGCGCTCATCCGTGTCGTCCCCATGTGATGGTATGCAGGGCCAGTCGCATCGGGGCCGGCGACCCACTCGATATCCGCGCCGAGTTCCTCCAGTACCGCCTGCTGGATCTCGTTCGCCCGTTCGATGGTCCTGAGCGCCCGGTCACCGACGTTCCAGTGAACATCGGGCACTGGGTTACCGTGGTCATCGGTGCGGTCGGGGTCCAACGTCACGTAGCTGTCCGATCGAGGAAGCTGTTCGACCAGCCCACCCATCGCCACGCGAGTGCCGTAGCCCTCACGAAGGCGGTCGAGCAGTTCGTTCCCCCAGTCATCGCCTGTCAGCGCCATGCCAACGGGGGACGGACCGGCGTAGTTGTTCTGAATGGAATTGAAGAACTCCAGTTTGAACGGGGCGAACTCCTCGTCGGCGTCGTCGTAGAACTGGTCGGAGGCACTCGTGTAAAACCCGATGTGGTTCTGGCGGGTGGGTTCGTCGAGGACGCCGCCAGCGCCCGCAAACAGGTGGTCCATGAAGAACTCCCCGACGTGACCGCTGGAGTTCGCCAGGCCGTCCGGATACGTCTCGGAATCGGACAGGAGCAGGAGCCGCGGCGTCTCCACGCCGCCACAGGCGACGACGAAGGCGTCCGCCTCCTGTCTGTGTTCTTCCCCGTCAGGGGTCGCGTACACCGCGGCGGACACGCGATCGGCCTCGTGTTCCAGCCGCTGGACCGGCGCGCGGTCGATCACGGATACTCCCTTCTCTTCCGCCCGTTCGATGTGGACGGTCGCGTCGTACTTCGCTCCGGAGGGACAGACCGGCTGACACGTCCCGTAACCGACACACGAGGACCGATCGTCGTACGGCTCGGAGTTGCGTGCGTTCGGCACCGAATGCATGTCTATCTCCAACTCCTCGCAAGCCTCCGCAAACAGGGAGTCGCTGTATGACGGCTCAAACGCCGGCATCGGGTGGGGTTCCTCGCGCGGCGGCGCGTACGGATTGTCCGAGGCTCCGGCGACGCCCAGTTCGCGTTCGGCCTCGGCGTAGTACGGCTGGAGGTCGGCGTAGTCGATTGGCCAGTCCGGACCGACACCCCGCTGTTCCCCGGAGTTGAAATCGGCCTCGTGAAGCCGCATCACCATTCCCTGCCAGTGGAGTGTCGACCCGCCGATCCCCTTGACACGAGCGTGATTCAACGGGTAGAACCATTCGCCGGAGTTGGCGTGGGCGTCGCGCTCGCCGCCGACGTCCCAGACGTCCGGTCGATTGTAGCTCGGTCGGATCGCCCGTTCCTGTCGGTCGAGGCGGTCCGCAGGATCGAATCGAGGACCGGCGTCGAGAACCACCACGTCGTGGTCGGCAGCTAGACGGTCCGCGATCATCGCTCCCGCCGGGCCCGCGCCGACGACGCAAACGTCCGCGTTCGTGACCGGTGACCGATCGATGTCGCGGACGGCCGGCCCGTTGCCGTCAACAGCCTCGTTCGCATCCATCTCAGCGCCAGTCATTGCGGTCCCTCCTGATAGCTCTCGGCCCCGCCGGGGTGGCCCTGCGGGTTCTCCAGACCAACCAACTCGCCGCCCGTGGGCGAAGTGTACAGCGCCAGAAGCAACTCGTTGATGACGTAGTACCGCACCCGCTCGGCGAGCGAGCCCTCGGAATCTTCCTCTGCGGTATCGGCGCCGGTCTCTCTGAGGAGTGTATCCCGGTCCTCCGGGGGGAGTTCGGTGATCGGTGCGCCGTGCCACGAACGGGCCACCTCGTCGAGATCGGCAACCGCCGTATGAACACCCTCGGCGTGAGCCGATCTATCGAGCCGACCGTCGAGGAACCGGTCGACGAACGCCTCCACGCCGGACACCTCGTCCGGATAGACGACGGTTGCAATCGCGGTCATCGACGCCCGGACGGTCTCTTCGTCCGGAAGCCCGTCATCCCATTCTCCGTCGCTGTCGGTCGAGTTCTCAGCCCGCCGTCGAGCGGCGAGGGCGACGCCGCCGGTCGCTCCGACTGCGGCCAGGGCGGCCACCGCGTCGCGCCTCGTCAGTTTCATAATCGTTTTAGGCCCCCCTAAACAATTATATCCATCGGACTCGTTCGATGACGGGATCGGAATCGTTAACAGTCGGTGCAGCCTCTCTCCCTCAAGCACAGCCGTTTCCTGGATTATGAGTTGGACACGACGGATACGCGACGTCCTGACCGACGGCGACGACCAACTACCGCTGGGGCTGACGCTGCTCTCCGCGGCCATCGCCGGAACGATGGTCTTCCCACTCGCGTGGCTGGTGATAGAGGCCGTCACCGTCGATCCCTCGCGGGCGACTGAGCTGCTTTTCAGCCGTGGCACTGCCGAGGTAATAGAAAACAGCCTACTGTTGATGGCTGGCGTGACGACGCTGTCGATCATCCTCGGGGTACCACTGGCGTACCTGACGGTGCGGACCGATCTCCCATTCCGCCGGTTCTGGTCGGTTATCATCGCGCTCCCGTTGGTCGTTCCGAGCTATGTCGGCGCGTTCGCGTTCGTCTCCGCGTTTGGCCCCCGAGGCGAGTTTCAGGACGTGCTCGCCCCACTCGGGATCGAACAGCTCCCGGAGATCTACGGGCTTCCGGGGACGATTTTCGTGATCACCCTGTACACGTACCCGTATGTGTATCTCACCACTCGAGCAGCCCTCCGCTCGCTCGATACCACGCTGATCGAGGCGGCTCGGACGCTGAACCACGGCCGCATCGAGGCGTTCCGCCGGGTGACGCTTCCGATAATCCGACCGGCGATCGCCGCTGGATCACTCCTGTCGGCGCTGTACGCCGTGTCCGACTTCGGTACGCCGTCGATCATGCAACTGCCGGTGTTCACGCGACAGATCTACGTCGAGTACAACGCGTTCGGCCGCGATTACGCCGCGTTGCTCTCCTTGCAATTGCTCGGTATCGTGCTCGTGGTCCTCGCGCTGGAGTGGCTGGTCCGGTCTGACCGGGACGCCCACGGCGACGACACCGGCAGCACCGACCGACTCGTGAGTCTGGGACGCTGGCGCTGGCCGGCAACCCTGCTGCCCGCGTCGGTGGCTACAATCGCGCTCGTCGTCCCCATCTGGATCCTCCTGTTGTGGCTGCGCCGCTCCGATGCCGGGCGTCGCCCCTCGATGGCGTTCGAGTGGGTCCAGGTAATCAACTCGGTCTCCGTCGCCGCGGCGGCCGCCATCGCCGCCGCGCTGGTGGCCATCCCTGTCGCCTATTTCGCCGCGACAAGCGACTCGCCGTTGTCGACCCTGTTCGAGCGGGCCACCTACGTCGGCTTTGCTGTGCCCGGGATCGTGTTAGCGCTCGCGCTGGTCTACTTCGGCTCCGGCTATCTCCCGTGGATCTACCAGACGATCCCACTGCTCGTGTTCGCGTACGTCGTCCGGTTCCTGCCGCAGGTCGTCGGGTCGACCCGAACCTCGATCCTGGGGGTCGATCCCAGACTGGCCGAGGCGAGTCGCACACTCGGGGAGTCCTCGGTGGGCGCGTTCCGCCGCGTGACGTTCCCGCTCACCCGCTCGGGGATCGTAGCTGGCGCCGCCCTCGTCTTCCTCACGACGATGAAAGAGCTTCCCGTTACCCTCATTCTTCGCCCGTCCGGCTTCGAGACCATCGTCACACAGATCTGGCGCGCTCAGAAGACCCAGCTCTACCAGTACGCGGTCGTACCAACGCTCATCCTGCTCGTGATTTCCGGGCTCTCGATGGTCGTCATTCTCGCAGGCGAAGGGAGCAACCGAGGGCTCTGACGGCGGGCGGCCGGACTGCCCCCGGTCCTTCGAATCCCACATGTACTTGTGGCCGCCGAACAGAGCACCGCGCATGTTTCCCGATTCGAACGTTCTCGTTACTGGCGGTGCAGGGCTCGTCGGGAGCCATCTCGTCGCAGAGCTTCTCGACCGCGGTGCAACTGTCCGCGTCGCCGACGACCTCTCGAAGGGTGACCCCGACAGGGTGCCCGACGGCGCGGAGTTCGTCGAGGCGGATCTCACCGACACCGCTGACGTCGCCAGAGCCGTCACTGACGAACTGGACATCGTTTTCCATTTCGCCGCGTACACCGACACGAACTACGACGACGACCGCGAACTGTTCGAGGCGAATACGGCCATGACCTACAACGTGCTCGAACGGATGCGCGAGGTCGGCGTCGATCAGTTCGCGTTCACTTCCTCCTCGACCGTCTACGGCGAGGCACCACGCCCCACGCCGGAAGACCACGGCCCGCTGGAACCCATCTCTATCTACGGCTCCTCGAAGCTCGCCGACGAGGCGCTGATCTCGACGCACGCCCACTCCTACGATCTCACCGCCTGGGTGTTCCGGTTCGCAAACATCGTCGGGCCCAATCAGCGCGGCACCGTGATCCCCGACTTCATCCAGAAGCTTGACGCGGACCCGACCGAGCTAACTATCCTCGGTGACGGCCGGCAGGAGAAATCCTACATGCACGTTACGGAGTGCGTCGATGCCATCTGTCACGTCGTCGAACACGCCGACGAGGACCTGAACGTCTACAACCTCGGCACCCACACGACAACCTCGGTCACGAGCATCGCCGACGTCGTCAGCGACGAACTCGGCGTGGATCCGACCTACGAGTACACCGGCGGGGACCGCGGCTGGACCGGCGACGTCCCGCGCATGCGGCTTTCGATCGAGCGCCTCGTGGACCTGGGCTGGGAGCCGTCGCTATCGAGCGACGAAGCCGTCCGCCGGAGCGCGCGTGAACTCGTCGCGGAGATTGTCGACTGACCGGGTCGCTGGATGCCGCTTCGAGTCGGACGTCCCGACGAGCCAGGGGGCCTCACCGGTATCGTTGTGGTAACCCTGACAATTTAGCCGCTCGACAGCGTACTGGACCGTGATAGACGTGTCAGATACAGACCGACAGTACGATCTGGTGGTGTGGGGCGCGACTGGCGTCGCAGGGAGCTTCGTGGCTGAGTACCTCACGGAACAGTATTCGCCGGACACGCTCTCGTTGGCTCTCGGCGGGCGGGACGCGGACCGACTCGAAGCGCTTGCTTCGGATCTCGCTCGTCGGAGCGAATGGGGTGAGATCCCGATACTACTCGGCGACGCGACGGATCCTGAGAGCCTTCAGGATATCGCTCACAGCACACGCGTCGTCTGCACGACTGTCGGGCCGTATACGGCGTACGGAACGCCGCTCGTCGAGGCGTGTATCGACGCCGAAACGGACTACTGCGACCTGACTGGGGAGGTAACCTGGGTCCGTGAGATGATCGACCGCTATCACGACGCGGCGGTCGATGCCGACACGCGTATCGTGCACAGTTGCGGCTTCGACTCCGTCCCTGCGGACCTCGGGACCATGCTCGTCCAGTCGTACGCGACTGACAAGTTCGACACGCCCTGTGACATGGTTCGGATCTACGTCGAAGACGCCAGTGGCGGCGTCAGCGGCGGCACGCTGGCCAGCATGGCCGAGCAGTTCGAGGCCGCATCGACCGACCCGGTTGCCCGGCAGACACTCCGGAATCCGTATTCGCTGGCTCCGCCGGGAGAACGGACCGGCGTCGACCCGGGCACACAACGCGGTCCGCGAAGGGATCGGTTGCGATCAGCGTGGACCGCACCCTCACCGATGGCCCAGGTCAACGAACGCGTAGTCCGGCGGAGTAACGCACTCCTCGGATACCCCTGGGGCCGGGAGTTCCGCTGTACGGAGGTCATCCCGACCGGACGTGGACTCACAGGCGTAGCCGGTGCGAGCCTTATCACCGGCGGACTCGGCCTGTTCACGGCCGCGATGTCTGTCGGGCCGCTCCGTTCAGCGATCCGTGAGTACGTGTTCCCGGACCCCGGCGAGGGCCCGACGGACGAACAGGTAGAGAACGGTCACTTCACCGTACGTATACTCGGGCAGGGAACGACCGTAGACGGCCCCTTTACCGTGGAAGCCGAGTTCGGGGCTGACCGGGACCCGGGCTACGGCGCCACCGCACGCATGCTCGGCGAATCCGCGATGTGTCTCGTCCAGGACGATACCGA
The DNA here is from genome assembly GCF_042663585.1 of Natronoarchaeum sp. GCM10025321. Classification (NCBI taxonomy): domain Archaea; kingdom Methanobacteriati; phylum Methanobacteriota; class Halobacteria; order Halobacteriales; family Natronoarchaeaceae; genus Natronoarchaeum; species Natronoarchaeum sp. GCM10025321. Next base: position 85,144 of record NZ_JBHTAN010000001.1, on the reverse strand, counting down.
CTCGCCACTGGACGGTGGCGTGTTAACCCCAGTCTCGGCGATCGGTGACCCCCTCATCGACAGACTCCGTGACGTCGGATTCACTGCAACCGTCGGTGTAGCGACCGAGAACCAGCGTCCTTGACCTCCTCAGCGCCGACCTCAATCGACCGGACAGCGATCGATACCGAGCACGCGATACAACAGACATCGCTGTGTCGCCCCCTCAACGACCAATACAACTGCGACGATTCCTACCCCGAGCGCCGAGAAGACCGGCACGGTCACCACACCGAATGCGGCGAGTGCAGCGAGCACCGCCAGTGCACCCCCGGCTACAACCCGAGCAATCGCGTCGAGGCGTCCGACGTTACGGTTCATTCTCCAGGCTGCTCTTCGTCACTCGTCGGGGCGAACTCGAGCGCGACGCCGTTGAGACAGTATCGCTTCCCGGTTGGTTCAGGCCCATCGTCAAAGACGTGTCCGAGGTGTCCACCACATTCGGCACAGCAGACCTCGATTCGTCTGTCTAGCAAGCCCGTCTCGCGCTGGGTGGTGACGGCATCGTCGTCGATGGGGTCCCAGAAACTCGGCCAGCCAGTCCCCGACGTGTACTTCTGGTCGGTGTGAAACAGCTTGGTTCTACAGCCAGCGCACTCGAATACACCGTCATCGTCGACGTGGAGGAGTGCAGAGGTGCCAGCAGGCTCCGTCTTAGCCTCGCGAAGCACGCGGTACTCCTCGTCGGAAAGCACTTCTCGCCAGTCGGATTCGGTCTCCGGTTGCCCGTCGTCTGCAACCCGGTTGCTCATACGTATCCATAGGTCCTCGACAGTATGAACGTTATGCGTCCACAGAACGGCTCGCTCCGCAGTTGTAATGATGAATCGGTTCCAGAGAATTTGATTTGGGCCGAAGGTACTTCTTGATAGTGAACGTAAGATTTCATATGGAGATCCGGGTCAACAAGCTGGGTGTCATCGGCGTATTGGGCGTCCTCGGTGTCTGGACGAACGAACCAGCACTGTACGCTCTCTTTGCACTCTTTGCGCTTTTCACTAGCGACCGGACAGTGACAATCGGTGATAATGAACCAGCGTCGTGATACGAGTCCAAGATGGACCAATGACCGATACGTATCCCATCGGTCTCCAACTCGCAAAGCACCCAAAGCAAAAGCCTCACAAAAACATGACATCACACTCGTTGGACTTCCAGTACGAACAAGCAACGACTGTCACGGACCTCTCCAATCGGATTCGTGACTGCGTCGAGACGCTGAGCCTCGAATTCGACGGCTACGACGAGGACCATCTCCGCGGGCCAGGGCTCTACTATGCCATCGTTTCGAATCATTCTGTCGGCGAGTTCGCAGAGCCGATGGGTTCGAACACGTGGCCAGTAGATACCTGTCGGAGAGCGTCCGCGGATATCGACGCCTTCTACGATGCCACCAAGCAGGTTGCACACTCCTGCGATGGCGGAGTATGTATCGGAGTCGATGGAAGGATCCTCGAACAGATGGTCCGGTTCAAGAACATCAGTAACGACGAAATAGCGGAGGGACTGAGTCTCGACAGCCTCAACTACGCCGACTGGATGGGAGCGCGACATATGAGTGCGTACGAGACTTCGCTCCGACCGGACGTGATAACGACCATCACGTTAAGCGAAGAGTCAGGGCGTATCACTGTCTTTCAGGATGGGGAGTACGAGACGGTCGAACGTGAGATGATCGGCGGCCCCTGGCGTGGTCAGGAAGACGATTGAACCTCAGAAGCCGACCGCAGGAGTCCTCGTCCTCGAAAGCGCGGTGTGTTTTCGAGTGCAACGGACCGGTTTGGGCGTCGCCGCGGCGTTCCCGGTTCGCACGCTCCAGATGACGCCGACGGTGTCGTTCGGCGGATAGCGGTGCCATCTCTCCCAGGAAATGCTATGCGAACCGGGTGTTGGGAGACCGGAAGCCATCCCGCTGGTAGAACGGTTACTCCGTTACTATATAGTTATCTGACAATTATATCTGTGATTCCCGTAGTTCCGACAGAACCAGCATGCACATTCGGAGACGCATCTTGAAACGAACTACCGGGATTTTCGTTTACTGGGGGCTGATCAGACACCCCTACGGTCGAGAGTATGCTCGCTGGCGGTACAGTCCGACTGGACGGTTTCTCGAGGAGCCAGCGGGCTCTCCACCGCAGGGACAATCAAAAAGAGATCTGTCGTTGGATTCATAATCGACTGATTGACATCCCACTTCGGTATGGAGCGGAGAAATCATCAGCGATGACTAATTGGCAGGTCTACAGAGATCCAAATACCGCAGAGTGAATTTCTAGCTCATCATCGTCCGAAGCGCCTCCTCAGCACGGTCGGTTGCCACGTAGTACGTGTGCTTGCGATGGGTTTCGTCTTTGGGCTTCAGTTTCCGCTCGCTCTGCTTGATCGTGCTGCCCTCGTACTCTGTGACGAGGCCCGTCTGTCGGAGCGCACGGTAGAGGTGGCGGACACGTTCGAACTCAATGTCCAGTTCGTCGGCGGTCATGCGGGCGTAATCCGGGCCGGCGCGTGCCAGACGCTCGACGAGCGTTTGTCCATCGGGCAGGTGCCGGAGGACGTTCACTCGTCCCTCGTCTTCGGAGAGGAACCGGAGGAGATGGTCACCATCCCGGGAGAGCCGATAGTATGTGTGGTGCTGGCGGACCTCGTCCGCCTGCTTGGCTTTGACGCGGCGTTGTTTGACGGTGCCAGATTCGATGCGTTCGAGTAGTCCCGCTGTTTCCATTTCTTTGCACAGCGTTTCGACGTGGCCGCGCTCTGCATCGAGGTGTCCCGCCATCGAGCGGGGATAGTTTCCTTCGACGGCGTCGAGATGGTAACAGATCAGGTATGCGACGGGATCTGCCGGGAGCGGCGCCAACTGTCCGACGACCCGTTGTTTGCGATCGAGTTCGGCTTCGAGTTCTTTCGCTCGTTCGTACCGGGATTGAGCATTGCTTGCAGTATCCGCATCGAGATCAAGCGTGACGTCGATCGACTCACCGCGTGGCGTGTCGAGCATGACGCTGAGCTCCCCGGACTCCCAGTGGGCGCCGGACTCGGTGCGAGCTGTATCCAGTGCCTGCTCGACCTGCTGGTAGCGCGTCATGATCGTATCGGCTTCCAGACGGAGGCGCTCGATCTCGGCCTGGGAGACCATTCTAGCCGTGTGGTACCGCCCTGTCTGTTTGAATCCATCGTGTCCGTTGGTCCTGTGAGGCTCTGGTGAAACCCTCAAGAGCTACCAGGAACTGCTTGATGAGTACTAAACACATATTCACAGGTCACTCTCAGCAGATCCGAGTTCTGGGGGGCGACGTGCTGAATAGCTGGGAGATACGGAATCGATATTCGTTAAAATGTATGAAGACATTCAGGTGATGTTGTGAATTATTACCCAGCTCAGTACCACGGCTCAAAGATCATTGTGCACCATGCTATAGAATTTTAGGTGTGGTACATTATAACACACTATGGGAATCGCCCAGAACACGGGGGAAAGCCTGATTTTGAACGAGACAACGATGACGCTTCACAAACAGGAGCTGGGACTCGGCAAGTTCCAGACTGTATGTGGACACCTCAACCACGTTGGACAGGAAAAATTACGGATAATCGGAGTCCCAGACGTTACCAAGCAAGACAACACGAGCAAGTGTGGACAGTGCTTCGAAGAAGGAGGTGGGTACTAGACGGGACGATGTGTCTCATTGTGAGTGGCTCTCGCTCAGCAGACTGTAATCTCTGCATTCAGTACGCAAGTTCTATCAGTTTTTAAGGATTTCAACAAACCATGGGTTCAGATAAGACGGATCCTGTCGAGGCCGCGGACGACGAGCGAGATCTCTACGGGATCTCATCGTGGGAACGGCGGTCCCTCCTCGATAGCGCCTCGGTCGCGATCTACTGGTTGGCGGTTCGTACCGGCCAGATTCTCTTGATCCTGCTCGCACTGTTGATTTTCCTGGCCGTCGGCGGACTCAGTATTCTGAGAGAGCCCTCAATCGGCGTGCTAACGGCCCTCTCTGCCCTTCCTGCGCTGGCATTGGCGGGGTACGTCTGGTACAGCGATGTAACGACCAGTGAGCCGCTATCGCTGCTCGCGGTTACCTTCATGTTAGGCGTGCTCACGGCAGGGTTTGCTGCCGTTGTCAATAGCTTGTTTCAGCCGGTTTTCACGATGCTCGGTGGTATCGGAATGATTCTGTTTTTCTACCTCATCGTAGGCCCCGTGGAAGAAACGGTGAAACTGCTCGCTGTACGGCTCTATGCGTATAACGACACTCGGTTCGCCGCAGTTATCGACGGGGCAGTGTACGGCGCTGTCGCCGGACTCGGATTCGCTACCATCGAAAATGCCATCTACATCAGTGGAGCAGTTGGAGAAGTCGGCGGTCTGTCTCTCGGCCTAGATCTGATCGGTATCGGCGGTGATATCACTGCAACTCGCGCGTTAGCCGGGCCCGGGCACGTCATCTACTCGTCGTTCGCGGGCTATTACCTCGGGTTAGCGAAATTTAATCCTGAGAACCGCGGTCCAATCATCGTAAAAGGGCTCGTCATCGCCGCGGTAATCCACGCAACCTACAACACCACAGTGGGAATCGGAAGCGGACTGATTCAGGCCGGGACGGGCCTCCCCCAACTTACCGCCTTCTTCATCTACGTGTTGCTGTATGTAGGGGGCTTTGGCTACCTGCTCTACCGAAAAATCCAGCAGTATAAAAATGCCTACCGGGCGGCACATTCGAACGAGACTGACGACAGCGAAGAACCAGTGATTGATGCCGAGATGGATCGACGTCCTCCACACGACTGAAGTCGTGGGATTCCTCCGTGGGCAATCCGGCCAGCAGATTACCCCGGCTGTGAACTTCCGGGTTCGCCGATTCTGGTTTGGTTGAGCGGGCTCGACTGTTTCCCAAAACTGCTGGGTCTCCAGTCGTCGGTCGTGTTAAGTTAGGAACGAGGCGGTCGAAGATTCGGATGTTCATGGCCGAAACCGACCGCCTCAACGAATCTACAGACTGGATCGACTTGGAGTTTGTGCAGCGTGAGAGGACACCCCCGCAGCTCATTAAAAAGGGTATTCGCCACCATCTTGCGGGCCTATCACTCTCGAATACAGTTGTGTTACTTGAGGAGTCGGGTGTCAAACGCAGTCGCACTGCGGTTCACAACTGGGTTCAAAAAGCGGATTTACAGCCGAGCGGCGGTGAGAATCTGGATCGAGTTGCGGTCGATCAAAAATCGATCCGGATCAACGACGAGCAATACTGGCTGTACACCGCGGTTGATCCTGAATCCAACAAAATTCTCCATTCACGACTGTTCCCAACGTATACGGTGCCGATTGCACGAGAGTTTCTCACTGAACTGACCGAGAAACACGCCGTCACAGACGCCGTGTTTCTCGTCGATGACGCAGATGACCTCATCGCCGGCCTTCGACGAGAAAATCTCAGCTACCGCGTCCAGCAACACGGCTTTCGAAACGCCGTCGAACGTGTCTTTTGTGAGGTAGAACGACGAACATCTTCGTTTTCAAACTGCTTCAGCCACGTTGATCCAGACACCGCAGAATCATGGCTACAAGCTCACGCCGTCTGGTGGAATCAATGGCTAAGTTAACACCGCCCCAGTCGTCTCCATTCCACTCCCAGTACGTCCCATCGGTGGGTGCGTCCCTATCGCGTTCAGCAGATAGGGCGGCAGGCCGCGCCATCGGCCCAACCGTGGTTTGTAGCAGATTCCACGCCCCTGCAATGTCACTGTGCGCGTCAAACTTGCAGTCGTGACACCGGAACGAATCTACATTCCTCGACGTATGCTGGCTTCCGCGCTTCGGACACTCACTGCTCGAATCAGCTTCGCTCATCTGCTCGATACTGATGCCAACATCGCCGAGTGTGAGGTAGAGTCGTTCAACAAGTTGTCGGTGCGACCAGAACGCGTGCGTCTTCTCGTTCACGGTCGCGGACCAGTGCGCGTCCAACACGTCGGTCAGGTCTCCAACGTACACGGTGCCCACGTTACATTCGAGCAGCCAGTCTGCCGCATGTTTCACCGCAGCATCACGGCTGTGGTCGCGCTTCCGTCCGCGGTCATCATACACTCGTTGAATACGCTTGCTCGTGTACTGGTCGTCGGGCAGCTCCGATTGCAACTCGGCGATTAGCCCGGACAAGACTTGGAAGCGGTCGAATTCTGGACGAGCGTGATAGACGGCGGTTTCTCCAGTGGTGGTGACGATTGCGAGTGTGTTGTTCGCGCCCACGTCGATGGCGGCAGAGTATGTTGTGTTCTCGGTGTCGAGTGTGTGAGTGAAGGCATCTAGTCGCTGTTCTTGCAATGTGTCTGGCCGAATGCGAACTGGATGCTTGACACGAAGCACGTCTGCTGGCTCGTCGTAGACGAGTTCTAACCGCGCGTCGTCACCATCCCACTGTGGATTCCCGCGGATTTCGAGCGTGACGCGTTCGTTATGCTCGAAGTCGTATTCCTCTTCGAGTGCTTCACCGACGCCAAACTCCAGCGTACTCTTGTCTTCGGCCCAGTCGAATGTATACAGGTCGTTGCGGACGAGACTGTGTAGTTCGTACCCGTCCTCACGGCTGCCCCAGTACCCCGGTGGACTGGGTTTTTCGGTGACCGAAGAGTCCGAATCGTCGGAGTGTTTGTCGAGGAGGTCGAAGTGACTCCGCCATGCTTCAGCGTTCTTGTGGGCGACTTGCTGGCACGCTGCCTTGCCGAGTATTGGAGCGTATTCGTCGTACAGGTCAGCGTACTCGGTATCCCAGACGTCGCCGTTCTCGGCGAAGTATTTCTGTCGGCGTCGGTAGTTGATTTGGTTCCACAAGGGGGCGTGGGCGATCAACCATTCGAACAAACACTGCTTGTACCGCTCGGTAGCGGGTTCGGCAGTGTACTCGTTCGTACGTCGCGGTCGGTCGCTCACACGGTAAATATCAGATTATAGATTGTACACGTTAGGATTGCAGTCGGGCTACGGGGCCGTAGTTGTTTCAAAAGTGATGGATTCATCCCACGACTAAAGTAGCGAGCTTTCTCCTATTATTATGTAAGACTCACCCAGAGGCTGTGACAAATCGGCTGCTGAATATAGAGAGTGGATTCAGCAGAGAGGGAACCACAGACGGAGTTGATCTCGGCACAGGCGGTCCAATTCGCGAAATGAGTGTGTTGGTCCGTTGTGCTATCGGCCTATGAGTCCCAGTATCCGTCTGCGAACGTCCTCAGCTGAGTCATATATTTGATCATCAGTTGAAGGAAGTACGTCCTCCAGGGATTTCTTGCCGCCCTGAGTTTCAAGTTCATAATCGCCATAGGCCTCAACTAACTCATCTGTCGTGGCTGGATAGTCGTGCGATTTGAGCGCTTCATCAAGATCACCAAGGCCCTCACCAGGGTCGACGCGCACCGGCTCTTCTTCATCGGTGCGGGTACTTACCTCCTCTTGCATCCGCTCTCGCTGGCGACGTTTTTCATCATCCGCCTGCTCGTCTCGGCCCTGTTTATCATCTGCCATATACCATGGTAGGGGATTCAGGCGGATAACAGTAGGGCTGCCTATCGGAGATACGGGTCGAACTTCCCTTCCCGACTGACCCGGATCTCGAAGCCACTCCCCAGGAAGTTCAGGACCAGGAATACGGCCCCGTCGCCGACGAACGCGATCCCGGCACCCCTGGCGCTGTTGCTGGTCTTCGGTTCCCACCGCTGGGTGTAGACCTCTTGGATCGAAAGGTCCTCCTGAGTCGCCAATGGCTCGGGACCCCGACTCATGCAGTTCGCGCGCAGCATTCGGTGGATTTAGCTAAGCTTAGGGTGTCATATCGAGCCACCTTCTGGAGCTTCTTGACCCCCACCAACACCCGCCAATCCACCGCCCGGCCCACCAGCGTCCGCGTTCCTCCGTTATCTCGCTCTACTCTTCGCGCTCGCCAAAGGCTTCCTCACCCCAGTCGGAGGTGTCGCGGGTCCGCTGGAGGTAGTTCTGGAGCGTCTCGTGGACGGACCGGCCGAGGTCATGTAACTCGCCGTTGATGGCCGAGACCGAACTCGAATCGAGCGATTCGGTCACGTCGTGCTCGCTCCAGTCCTCAGGCACCGTCGGCGCATCGAAGCGGAGGTGTTCGTCCGTTGGATCACGGTAGAAGTCGAAGTCCTGGAACAGGTCAAGGTCGTCGACGACTCGGACCTTCTCCTCGTCGAGGTCCGTGTACTCCGCCCACTCCTCGAACCCCTCACGCCACGCGCCTTCTTGGAGGAGGTCTTCGAGGTCCTCGCGGTAGAATTCCTCGGATCCGAGGGTTTCCGATTCTTCCCAGTCGAAACCTCGCGGTCGTCCCCGGTTCGAGAGATCGGGTGGCTCCGGGACGGCTACGTCGAGTGTCATACGAATAGTAGAATAAGCACGATAATAAAGCCCAGTAGCGATTCCACGAGAAGGTAATCCGGATGAAGTGGTAAGCGATAGGTCGCTCCTCCCCGACACGCTCTGCGGACACATCCTCCCAGTCCCGGGACGGACAGTTAACGTGACTTGCCTGGCCCGCCAACGGACTCTCATGAAAGATTCGCGCCCTACGTCTTGCACGCCAACATGTAACAATATCACACATCTGATAGCTATATCGCCAGAATCAGGCAAGGGACGCTGGAGGACATACCACAAAGCAAAAGAAACAGCACCAACAATAAATTCAGACAATGAAGTTCGTCAAAAAGTCGGTTCAACGTACAGTATGATAAGAAGACGATATCTACGTGGCATCGGAGGTTGTTTCGGTGCGATCTCAGTATCCGGGTGCGCAGAAATCCTCCCGGGTTATAATCAAGATCCTGAGTATCCGGGAGGCACACTGATCGTTGAGAACACAGGTGACCGCCCTGTAGGAGTCTCTGTGAACACAAAATTAGACCGATATGACGCCTCACTCGATACTGAAGTCGCCGGCGGGGAGATGATCGTTCGTCGTGAGTTCGTCACCGCTGAGAAGGGTGATATCGTAACTCTCGAAGCGCAACTCGGCGAGACTGGGGATAAACTAAGTTTCCAGTTTCTCCCCGCAGGCGGCGACACCGATTCGCCGCCAGAAGTGGCCCAACTCGCGTTCGAAAACGCTGTTGAGGCAAGTGCAACCTGGGTCGCGACAAGCAGGACGTAACATCGGGATACTCAAACCTTTATCAGTTTCATGTGAACTACCCCACCCTACTCGCTCACGGCTTTCGCCGTTCGCTCCTTGAGGGTGGGGCTTCCTGTTTCTACGACGCGCTTTACATCCACGACATCGGTAGCACCCGATGACGTGAACATAGGGAGCGCAGTCTCCACAGGCGTTGTGTCTTCGGACTGTCCCAGTCCTAGCTTCTCGAAACCGCGAGACAAAATGTTAATCGCAGCGTTTGCATCTCTATCCATCTCGAACCCACAGGCGGGGCAAGAGTGTTCGCGCACCCACAATGGTTTGTCTGACCCGACGCCGCACGACGCGCATTCTTTGGTCGTGCCCGCTGGCTCCACCTCAACAAAATGCGTGCCTTCTCGTTTGCACTTGTATTCGAGCATTGTGGTGAACGTATCCCACGCCGCCGATGCAGTATTCCGACTGTTTCCAGCCGACTCCAGCATTGACTTCACGTTCAAATCCTCGACGGCCACCAAGTCGTACTCCGTGGCGTAATAGTTCGAGAGTTTGTGCAAGAAGTCGTGGCGTTTCCGCCTGACTCGCTGGTGGCACTCAGCAACTCTCAGCCGTTGTTTCTCCCAGTTGTTCGACCCGTGCTGTTTCCGAGAGAGCGACCGCTGTTCACGCGTGAGGCGGTCTCGTTCATCTTGCAGGTCGAGTGAGCCGACAGCGCGTCCATCCGTGTCGTGAGCGTATTTGAGGATGCCAACATCAATTCCGACACAGCGGTCTGGATTCTCTGGGATCGGTGGCTCTTTTTTGCCTTCAACAGCGAAGGAAGCGTACCATTCACCAGTCCGTTCTTTCTTAACACAGACCTCTTTGATTGTGACATCATCGGGAATATCTCTGTGGTAACTGATTGGAATGTCAGCAAGTTTCGAGAGTGAGAGGACGGTCTGGCCGTTCTTCTTGTCGAACTCGAAGCCAGACTGAACGTATTTGAAACTCCGAAACTCGCTCGGTGCCTTCCAGTTGAGACTCCCGACGTTGTAGCCGTCCTGTTTGAGTTGTGAAAGTGCTTTGATACTGGCCTCGATTCGCATAACAGCGGCTTGTGCCACTGTCGAGTACAGGTCGGTCAACTCATCCCACCAGTCTTTGAGGTCGGTGAGTTGGTCGCGGACTTGGCGAACTCGTTGGTTGAGGGTGCCTGCTGAGTCAGGGATTTGCTCGAACTTGTTGAGGGCGTGGTTGTATAGTTGCCGACAGGTATCGCGGTGGTAGTCCAGTGTCTCGCGCTGGTCTTCTGTTGGGTGGAGCCGATACCTGTTGGTATAGTGCATTGTTACTGATTTCTCTCTTCAATCAGTTCGTCTAGTTTCTCTTGGACGAACGAGGAGAGATTCAAGTGATTTTCCTGAATCCACTCTTCTTGGTCTTCGCGGATGGAAATTGTTTTGCGCTTTGCCACTTCACACTTTACGTAACTTATGCATTTGAATGTTGTGGTTCGCGTTGGCCTGTGGGACTGCAACAGGACAGTGTATGTGAGATGATGACGGCGCTGTATCCCCGACCTACTCGCTCCCGTTGGTCGCTCTTTGAGGACGGGGGCTTAGCGCCTGTATTCAGCTAATCTTGTCGTCGACTATGACGCCACGACGGTTCTGGTGCTACGATCGAATCGAGAGAAGGGCCGTTAGACACTCTGCAGCTACCGGAACGAGCGAACTCACCAGGGTGGCTCTGTGAGGATTCGGTACCGAGTATGCTGAGTAGTCACAGACTAAGGCGATTTTTGCTGGGGAACTACAAGACGAAGATGCGGGTCGGCGGAAGATGCCAACTAGACAACGACGATGTGTTGTATGTCAGGATGAGCAGCGTCGACGAACCAGGAGATACTGATTCTCGGATAACGTGTGAGTTCGGTTCTATATCGCCACATTGGAGCGATAAAAGCTCGATCATATCAATTTCAAAAGCTGTATTTTAAACGATCAACTAGTTACGGACGGTTCCCCAACATGATCAGATCCATCCGTGTCTTCTCGCACTCTCAAGGGCCACTTTCATTCAGTTGTCACTACCGCTGAGGAGCGTTACATCTGGCAAGAAGCGCCAGAAAGTCCTCACGTCCCAGTTTTTGTTATGAATAAACGCGACGTCGACGGGTATACCTGGATTGTAGAGTTTACTGTGCTGTAATGTTTGGACGGGTCCACTGCGACCGTCTTGACGGCTACTGAAAACTGATAGCCTGACAACGACCGGAGCTAAATCACAATCCATCGAAAGAAACATAAATATTATTATCAATAAACTGTTCTATTGTATATTTGTCTTATAATTCGAAGTGTTCGGGCGTTTCGGGGTTTTTGACGTGCATCGGAACCTCATCATTGAGGTCGGCCTCGATATCCAGAACTGAGTCCACTATATCGGTTGATAACGTCCTGTAAGGCCGAAACGATATGGGGGTGTCGTAACGACGTTTTCCAGCTCAAGCAGTGGGTCGTCTTCGGCAATCTGTTCGCGGTGCTAGACATACGTCCCCGATCGCCAGATCTCACTGTTTTCGAGGGGTTCTATGAGTGCGCTCTCCCGGAGACACGCTGGCTGGGCGGCGTTGCAGAGGTATGCGTGCTCCGCGTGGCGAACTCGTCAGGGTCGATCAGGTCCCGTTGGGTGGGTATACGTCGGCGTGCAGACTACCGACGTCACTGGCTCAACACAGTCCTTGCAGGTCAGACAACGTCTCGACGCCGAATGGTACCATCTCGACGTGGTACACGAATGGATCGTATGCACAAACTCCTTTCTCGTCTTATAGGCTATTTTTACGCACATATGGTTGTAATGTCTCTTCGACCAGGTGCCAGAATTGTTGATCAAGCAAGTACCAGCAGACACGAGTACAAGGCCAACGGCAGTCAGTATTCGCTTCGTTTGCCGATTTGACCAATCTGGTAAAACACAAAATACAGTAACCGTCTTTTAACTGACCGAGAGCGCTCCAGATATCGTAATACGCCGGCGTGTCAGCTACTACTTTTTAGGCTCAACTGCCAAGTCCTGCACACGAACCGATTCGAGCGCGTCGAGAAGGCCTTCGAGAGTGACCAGCGTCCGTCCGTGTCCCGTTCAGATTCGATGCCGGGAGCACGGTCTCGGGGTGACAGCACAGGTGGATGGTGAGTGGGTCATCGACGACGAGGGGAAGCCGGCCCGGGATGCATTCTGGTACGACGAGCATGCGAGCGATAGCATCGGCGAGAGGCAGGAGTCCGACATCAACAACCGCCTGTACGACGTCTGTGTGAGGGGCCAGTTCCTCGGAACGAGTCTGGCACTCCTGCAGTGGTTGCGCGAACACGAGACGGAGACGATAATGGCTGCGGACATCGTCTTTTTGTAAAGACTGGCTTAAATACAGACTCACCGGTGATATTGCCTCGGATCCGAGCGACATATCGCTTCACTAAGTGGATTCACGGACACCGCTGTGAGGCTACTGCCGATAAGACGTATTTGTGATATATTAGGCAATCCCTCGTCGTTCTATTTCTCTCTAGGGGCATTTAAGGGCACTCAACACCGACGTAACGCCCATCCACCAACTGATTCATTATAGTCATCTTCCCGTCATATGAAAACTTTCATTACCCTTGCTACCGTATCACACAAGTGCGGACGCGGCGAGGACAAACCGGACGATCTGAGTGGGTGCGCCCTTCACGGTGGGCTTGCTCAGATTAGAGGTAAAATCAAAGTGCCCGTAACAGGGCAGCGAGATGAACGCCTCGAAGGAGAACCGAAGTGTGCCAGTACCAGTCCAGCCGGCTGGACTGGTGCGAAGACCAACTATCGGGTGTTGGGTGACCAATACTCGGGAAACCGGCTGCTGGCAACCGCTGGTGTGAGTCCAGCAAAAGCCCGGAAGGGCAATGCCGGGAGAAACCGGCTACCGCCATACAAGGCTGGAAGGGTCGTACGGCGCATGGAAAAGGTCTCCCGTCCGGGTCTTAATCGCGGCGTCCGACCGTCTTCACCGTTGTTTTTCAGAATATCACGAGCGCCATAGACACCCGTCACGGAGACCACAGTTCGGCCAAACGCAGGATTCGACCAGAGCCCCGTATACTACTTACTCGGCAGATTGCGGGCGGACAGACGTAGCAGACTCACCGGCCGGAAGCAGGACGCATTGCTCAGCATTCCTCCGGCCGGGCACCCCGTGAGAGACGGTTGGCTGGATCACCGACCGCCGATTTTCGCGTTACTCCGAGAGGTGATCAGTGTCGCCCGAAAAGGCGAGTTCCCACCCGTCGCCATCCCGGTCGATGCGGGTAATCCCACAGAGCGGTGCCTCAACCCGGTCAGTCGACCCGACGAGTCCACTGGCGACACCGCCGACGGTCATGCCATGACCAACCAGAAGCACGTTTCCGGTGTCTGACCCGTCCTTTCGCGTCGTCTCGACGAGTCTCCGGGCGGCCTCCCCCGCTCGGCGCTCGGCCTCCTCGTGGTGTTCCGGGAACTCGGGGATCACGACTGGATCATGATCGAGCCGGACGGTATCGAACCAGTCCGCGAGGTCGTCGTAAGAGGCAGTTTCGGGGTCGCTGTCAAACCACTCGGGGTTGCGGTGTTCGCCGAGTCCGGGTTCGAGTCGGACGGTCCGATTGATCTCCCGACAGATCTCGTCGGCCGTCTGGACCGCCCGAAGAAACGGAGAGGCGTAGACGGCGTCGAATGCGACACCGTTCTCAGCGAACCGGCGGCCGACCCGCCATGCCTGCCAGCGACCGAACTCCGTCAGATCGGGGTCGTGGATCCGGTCGGCGTACGATTCGAACTCGGGGTCGACGGTATCCCGCCGTTGGCCATGTCTCACTACCCAGACGGACGAATCCATATCGCAGGTATTTGACTCTAGACTTTTGACCTCATCGGCGACCCCGTGGTCACAGATTGTATGTCCTCTGGTTATACACAGTACTATGTAATGATTTATCGAACAGTATGCATGAGCCATGAAGTTCACACGCCAGGAGTCCTTAGATAGACTTCGTGAAGCGGTATCGAGCGGCGAGCCAGTCATCGGTGCGGGTGCAGGCACCGGTATTTCGGCGAAGTTCGCCGAGCGTGGTGGCGTCGACCTGTTGATCATTTACAACTCCGGGCGCTACCGGATGAACGGCCGCGGATCGCTAGCCGGCCTGCTCCCGTACGGCGATGCCAACGAGATCGTCGTCGAAATGGGGCACGAGGTAATTCCGGTCGTCGAGGATACGCCAGTGCTGGCAGGAGTCAACGGGACCGATCCTTTCCGGGAGATGGACGTGTTTATCGAGGATCTCAAGCGACGAGGGTTCTCCGGCGTCCAGAACTTCCCGACGGTCGGACTAATCGACGAGGACAGCGGTTTCAGACAGAACCTCGAAGAGACGGGGATGGGCTACGACAAAGAGGTCGATATGATCCGGGAGGCGGCCGACCAGGACATGCTGACCTGTCCGTACGTGTTCTCCGAGGAACAGGCCCGGGAGATGGCCGAGGCAGGGGCCGACGTAATCGTCTCGCACATGGGCTTGACCACCTCCGGCGATATCGGTGCCGAAACCGCACTCGACCTCGAAACTGCAGCCGAACGGGTCCAGAGCCACCACGATGCCGCGAAAGCGGTAAACGAGGACGTCCTCGTCATCTGCCACGGCGGTCCCATCGCCTGGCCTGACGACGCACAGTACGTGCTGGAGCACACCGAGGGCGTGGTCGGGTTCTTCGGCGCGTCCAGCATCGAGCGCCTCCCAACAGAGGAGGCTATCGAGGACCAGGCCCGCGAGTTCAAGGAGATGGATTTCTGATGGCCGACGAAGAGTACTTTATCACCCCGGACGACGTCGAGAGCCAGCTATTCGACTGGGGCGTCCTGAAGTGGATGAGTACGCCCGAGGTGACCGGTGGCGAGCGCTTCAGCGCGGGCGTCGTCAAGCTGGAACCAGGGAAAGGCCACGAGCGCCACACGCATCCCGACAGCGATGAGATCCTCTTCGTGATCCGTGGCGAAGGCGAACAAGAAGTCGCCGAGCAGACTCGAGAGATCGAGGCTGGCGATATGGTGTTCGTCCCGGAGGGAGTCGAACACGGAACAGTCAACACCGGCTGGGAGCCGTTGCTCCTGCTTGCAGTGTACGCGCCACCCGGGCCGGAGGACGTCCTTCGAGAGCTTCCCGGGTGTGAGATCGTTCCGCCAGGTGAGTTACCGACCCCCGAGAACGTGGAGGGAGAGGAATGAGCGTCGTCATCGTCGGAACCCTCGACACCAAAGGCGAGGAGATCGGCTTCGCACGCGATGTCCTCCAGGCACAGGGAGTCGACACTCACGTCGTCGACGTTGGCGTGATGGGCGAACCGGAGTTCGAGCCCGACACGGGCGCGAATGAGGTCGCCGAGGCCGCCGACAGCACCCTCAATCAGCTCCGCGAGGATGCCGACCGCGGGGAAGCGATGGAAACGATGGGAGAGGGTGCCGCCACCCTCGTTACGCGAATGCACGACGACGGTACCGTGAACGGGGTGCTCGGACTCGGCGGTTCGGGCAACACCTCGATTGCAACCACGGCGATGCGTGCGCTGCCTGTCGGGGTTCCCAAGGTGATGGTCTCGACGATGGCCTCGGGAGATACGGAGCCCTACGTCGGCGCGAAAGACGTGATGATGCTGTATTCGGTCGCCGATATCGAGGGGCTCAACCAACTGTCACGCAAAGTCATCGCCAACGCCGCGCTCGCGATGGTCGGGATGGTTACCAACGATTCTGGCGTCGAGATAGAGGAAAAACCCACCATCGGGGTCACGATGTTCGGCGTTACGACGCCCTGCGTGCAGACCGCCCGCGAGTATCTCGAAGAACGCGGCTACGAGACCATCGTCTTCCACGCCACGGGAACGGGCGGTCGTGCGATGGAAGACCTGATCCGACAGGGGGTCATCGACGGCGTGCTGGATGTGACGACGACAGAGTGGGCCGACGAACTGGTCGGCGGGGTCCTCGCTGCCGGTCCCGAGCGACTCGACGCTGCTGCCGAGACAGGCACGCCTCAGGTGGTCTCCACAGGTGCGCTGGATATGGTCAATTTCGGCCCCCGTGACTCCGTCCCCGAGGAGTTCGAGGGACGAGAGTTCCACATTCACAACCCCCAGGTGACGCTGATGCGGACCACGCCCGAGGAGACAGCAGAACTCGGGGAGATCATCGCCGAGAAACTCAACACTGCGAGGGGCCCGACCGCGCTGTTCCTCCCGTTAGAAGGCGTTTCAATGCTCGACGTCGAAGGGGAGGATTTCCACGACCCCGAGGCAGATTCGGCCCTGTTTGATGCGCTTCGCAAGCATCTCGACGAGTCCATGGAACTAATCGAACGGGAGACCGATATCAACGACGACGCGTTCGCGGCAGCGATGGCTATGAAACTCGACGAGTACATGCGGGCGGCGGGAGAGGCACCGAACTCCTAGGCCATCCCGGCGTTGGCCATCGTGGAGAGGGCTAATCTCGAGTGGGATCCCCACCCGTCCGTATTCTCGCGCACTGAGAACAGATATCGCGTATTTTCTCTCTCTCAAGCCACATCAGGTGACGGCTTCATCCACGGCTAAAGCCGTGGGCTTTCGCTTGTAAGACCAGAGGCAGACGAGCGTCCGAGAATCGGATGTTTTTAAACAAGTATATAAAACCTTCGGGGCAAGACGGTAGATGTGCACATCTGACACGGACTCATATCCTGACGTATCGAATCGTGCCGTGTAGAAGAATGGATCCAACCCGTAACTCGCATCGACGAACGATTCTGAAAACCCTTGGCGCAGGAACAATGGTCGCACTGGCAGGGTGCGGAGCCAGTGAGGACGAACCAACAGAT
Source organism: Natronoarchaeum sp. GCM10025321 (assembly GCF_042663585.1). Lineage (NCBI taxonomy): Archaea > Methanobacteriati > Methanobacteriota > Halobacteria > Halobacteriales > Natronoarchaeaceae > Natronoarchaeum > Natronoarchaeum sp. GCM10025321. Next base: position 68,040 of record NZ_JBHTAN010000001.1, on the reverse strand, counting down.
GAACCCAGTGACGGGACCGATACGGACGACGAAGAGGAGAACGGAACAGCGGAAGAGGAGGAGAACGGAACGGAAGAGACCGGTGAGGACGGGCAAGTTCCAGGGGCCGATGTCCTCGGTGGACCGGACGACCTCCAATCGACGCCGACAGTCGAAGCACTGATACTCGATTCGGATCAGGGTGCCGGCCAGAACGTGTTCTCGCCGGCGGTTGTCTGGGTCGAAACGGGAGCCACAGTGACGTGGGACAGCGCCAGCGGAAGCCACTCGGCAACGTCGTATCACCCGGATACTGACGGGCCATTGCGGATCCCGCAGGACGCCAGCCCGTTCGATTCGGGGATCATGGTCGAGGGAGATAGCTTCGAACACACCTTTGAGACACCCGGGGTGTACAACTACTACTGTCAACCGCACAGAGGGCTTGGAATGGTGGGCCTCGTCATCGTCGAGGAGGTAGCAGCGGGTCCCGGAACGAGTCCACTGGAGGAGGTCGACGGTGCGGAAGCGACCGGGCTGACAGATCTGCTCGAACTCGCGGGAGTCGAGATCGAACAGTCTGAAGCCGGCTACGACTGGATCGACGCCACGTGGGACTCGTACTGGTACTCGCTGTACAACATGAGTACAGTCATTACGCTCTCCGGTAACGGGATCACCTTCCCCGCGAACCAGCAACAAGAGGAACAGTTCCAGCAGCGGTTGCCACAGATCATCCAGGCTGCCGACGCCGACGAACCACCGGTCATCGAACCCAATCTGAATATGGCTCCGTTCACCTCGGGTGCTCCGAGTTTCACCGAGCAACCGGCGTTAGACGCTGGCGACGGGCGACCGGACGCCTCGACGTTAACCTGGGATCAGTCGGCGTCATCGATGACTGTCAGTCCGTCCTCTCTCGGGTGGACCCACCTCAAGGGTATCACCTGGGCGAAAAACTTCCAGAAGCATGCAGAGATTCTCCCGCCGGATCTCGCACCGCTGTTTCGCTCGATGCTGCTCTCGACGATGGCACAGGTCGGGACGGTGTTCGGACTCGTCACCGAGGAGGGTGGTGGCAACTTCCGATTGAACGAGGAGAACCTGCTGCTCGGATCGGCGTTCAGCCCCGGCGAAGGCCTCGTCGACGAGACGCCACGTCCCCGACATCACTCGGCGATGCTGTGGTTCCTCTCGAATCTCAATAGCTTCGCCCAGGGTGGGTGGTTTGGCTACGAGAACCCAGAACCGCTGATTCCCGCCGAGAACATCCAGATGCTGACCAACGGGATGGGGCAGACGACGATGAACGCCATCGACCCCGCCGAACTCGACGATACCCGACTGGTGGGTGAGTTGCTCGGTGCAATCGGCTGGTTCGGCACGCAGACGAACCAGGATCCTCTCCAGAACAGTGCCATAGAGTACGCAGATGGTCTCGCTGGACGGATCGAGACGAATCTCGACGGTAACGGGCGGGTCGCCAGCGGAACCGAAAACCAGGCTGCGACACAGGGAGTCGTCGGGCAGGGACTCCTCTGGGCCTCACAGATCGACGGTGTCGATTACACGGATACGGCTGGTGACGTGCTGGGCTACCTGACGGATGAACTGTTCGACGAGGATGCAGGAACCTTCGCATCCGGTGCCGAGGACACCACCTATCGGATCACCGCCCGTGACGCGGGCGATATCACGGGAGGACTCAACGCCGCCGACGCCGTGTTGGGCCGGTCCGAGGTTCAGGCCCAGTACGCGGAGTTCTTCAACCAGACGGTCAACCGTGGTCAACTGCAGCGTGCAGAACGACCGCCATCGCGCGACGAAAACGCGGAGTTTACACTGCCGCTGCCGCCGATGGCTGGCGGCGAGTTCGGGCAGGCCACGGTCTACAACAGCGCTGTCGAATACGACACGACGAGCGATGACTGGAGTGTCGTCGACGACACGTTCGATGCCGAGGCGGCGATGTATCTGGCGAATCAGGACATCTGGATCAGCCAGTGGGGCGGTGACTTCTACCAGGGGCGCGGTGTGCCTGGAGAGAGTGACAGTCCCCCGTAGCTGATCTGGATCGCTCGAATCCAATCGAGCGCTCCAAAGCGATCTAATACAATATTCTTTTTGTTGGTGCCGGACTCGGAGAGATGCCGTTCGGCGGGAACGGTGCGTCAGGGATCAATCGTGAAGGGCATTGAGCAGATGATTCGGAAGAAGTCGATCATCCTCGCAGTATTGAACTTCTCAGCAGGAGATAGGTTGATGCCACCCATCGGACAGTGCTGAATATAGATCATTCTACGATTCGTTGATACCCGGTCTGGATCAGTCGCGTAACTCCCAGCACAGCCAGAACAGCGGCACCAAACACGACACCTGAGTGAACTTCATCGAACAGTGGGAACGAGGTATATCGCCCTGCAATCATCAAGACGACCAACAGGAGCCACACAATATACAACCCAATGACGCTTTGATAAAGAGTTTCATCCATAGGCATATATTAAAGGTTATGTTACTTATTCGTAACGAGACTCAGTGATCAACAGATGATCTCTACTGAACAGATAGTTCACTGATTCCAGGCTGGAATAAGCGAAGCCGTCATACTGTATCTATTCTCTGGATTCAGTACGCGGTTTGTGTCAGTTAAGAGGGGTCTCAACATAGCTATCATTCTCTGAACTACTCCAGAAAGTCTCTTGCCGCTCAAATACGCGGGTACTTATGTCGTGAGCATCGTGGTTTAGATAACCGAAACGCGCGTATTCCCCGAGCGGGTTGTGTACTCTCGATATCGGCTCTCGATACGAGATGCACACCAGCTTTCCTTTATCAGGCGGACTGTTCGCAGTTCTGGGACTGCTCTGATCGGACTCCACCTATGGAAATAGAAATCGCAACAATCGGCGGCTACGAAGAAGTCGGTCGCCAAATGACTGCTGTCCGTGCCGGGGATGACATCGTCATCTTCGACATGGGACTCAATCTCTCGAAAGTACTGATTCACGACGATGTCCAGACCGAACGAATGCACTCACTCGATTTGATCGATATGGGTGCGATTCCGGACGACCGCATCATGACCGAGCTCGACGGCGACGTCCAGGCCATCGTCCCGACTCACGGCCATCTCGATCATATCGGAGCAATCGGAAAGCTCGCACATAGATACGACGCACCGATCGTCGCCTCTCCCTATACCCTCGAACTGGTCCGTGAGGAGATCGACGACGAAGGCAAATTCGCGGTGGACAACGATCTCGTCGAGATGGATGCGGGCGAAACGATGGATATCGGTGACGATTGCGAACTCGAATTCCTCAACGTCACCCACTCTGTGATCGGTGCGATCAACCCCGTACTTCACACACCCGAGGGGGCAGTCGTCTACGGACTCGACAAGCGGATCGATCACACGCCGGTCGTCGGCGACCCGATCGATATGGAGCGCTTCCGTGAGATCGGTCGTGAGGGCGTTCTCTGTTACATTGAAGACTGTACGAACGCCAATCGGAAGGGTCGGACCCCGAGTGAAGCGGTCGCGAGAGAGCAGCTTCAAGACGTTATGCACAGCATGGAAGACTACGACGGCGGGATCGTGGCGACGACGTTCGCAAGCCACATCGCTCGTGTCAAGAGTCTCGTCGAGTTCGCCGAGGATATCGGCCGAAAACCGGTCCTCATTGGGCGGTCGATGAAAAAATACTCCGGGGCTGCAGAGCGTATCGGTGCAGTCTCCTTCCCGGATACGCTGGAGATGCACGGTCACCGAGGCAGCATCGATCAGGCGCTTACGCGGATCATGAACGAGGGCAAAGAGAACTTCTTCCCGATCGTGACCGGTCATCAGGGCGAACCGAGAGCGATACTCACCCGGATGGGTCGCGGCGAGACACCGTACGAACTGACTGACGGGGACAAAGTCATCTTCTCCGCGGGGGTCATCCCGGAGCCGACAAACGAGGGGCAGCGGTACCAGTCCGAGCAGCTCCTCCAGATGCAAGGGGCACGAATCTACGACGACGTTCACGTCTCCGGTCACCTTCGGAAAGAGGGACACTACGAGATGTTAGACGCCGTTCAGCCTGAGCACATCATCCCCGCTCATCAGGATATCGAGGGTGTCTCTGGATACGTCGACCTCGCGAAGGGACAGGGCTACGAAGTCGGGCAGAACCTTCATATCATGCAGAACGGGAATACGATCCAGTTGAGTTAGGGCGCTGCTAGCGGCTTTTTTATCCGTGATTCCATTCGATGTTGCGAGTATAGCACTTTGGTTCGACGAGGTCTTCTCACGACATCTTGTCGTGAGATCGTTTCAGAAGTGCACGTCTAACAGCGTGAGCCGAACTCACGTCCCGAGACCGGTCACCACGCAGTGAGTGCGCGTGTTCCGTAATCGTACACCAGAATGCCACCGAACGCGAGTACGCCGGTCACGGCGAAGGCTCCACCGACATAAAAGACCGAGCCCATGCTTACTTCGATCATCAACCACCCGGCGATGAGGGGGCCGGCGACGGAGCCGGGCCGCCAGACGAGTTCGCGGATCCCGAAACTAGAGGCAACACCGCCTTCGTCGGTGCCCTCATCCGCAAACAGCGCCATGCTGGCGGGCTCACGAAACGAATCTGCGACGCCGAGCAGTCCCGAGAACGCGACAAGCGGCAGGTACGCCGGTGGGAGCGTCCCGAGCAACGGTACCGTAGCGCTTGCACCGAGGACGTCGCCAATGGCTCGTGAGAAGGGGATGCAGATCGCGATCACTCCGTACGCGCCCCCGCCAGCAAAGACGAACAGCGAACGGCCGACGCGGTCGGAGAGTCGCCCGGTAAACAGTTGACCGACCATATTTGTCGCCTTCTCGGCGGTGACGGTGACGGCGACAGCGGTCGCACCGACCGCGAGGCCGCCACCCGCGACGGCTGTTCCCGCGTAGATCGGCACCCACGTCCTGACCATCGTTACCGCGAACGCATACTGGAACCGAAAGCTCGTGATCGTGAGGAGCTTGCGGTTGACCGCAAGATCAGAGAACGGGAACCCCTTGACACGAGTGGGATCGTCGTCGAGAAACCACCAGAGCACGACCCATGCGAGGATCATCATTACCGTGATAATCGTGAAGATCGGACCGAAACCGACCTCGTCGTAGATGGCCCCGGCTGACAGCGACCCGACGATCGAGGCGGCGAACGAAGCGGCGTTTGCCTTGCCGATCTTGTCTGCGCGAGTGCCCACGTCGGCTACCTGCCCGACCAGCGAGAGCGACATCAGCCCGGTACCAGTGACCACAACACCCTGGAGGGCGCGGATCCCGATGAACGAGGCCGAGGAGTCGACGAGCGGGAACAGCGCGTACACCCCGGCGCCGACTCCGAGCACGAGCAACAGGATTGTCCGCTTATCGAACCGATCACCGGCCCACGCGAGCGGGATTACCGCCACGGTCTGGGCCAGCGTAAATCCGGTCGTATACATCCCGATAATAACACCAGCAGAAACGGTGATTCCAAGGATAGTGGTTGCTTCGGGATTGAGCGTGTTGATGTACGTCGGCAACAACGTCAAGAGAGTGACAAAACCGAATCCCTCGGCAAACCGTGTCAGATAGAGTGCCCAGAACTGGATCCGTCGGTCGGCGTTGTTCACATCCAAACGCTACTGACAGATTCAAAAAAGGTATCGATTCGAGAAAACTACCTGCTGACCGGTTGTAGCTCGATAGGCGGTGGACTTCTCAGAGCGTTTGTTGCTGGAAGAACCACATCGTGAACACCCCATGAGTACTTGCTGTCAAACGACCTGAGTATATAGCAATGGTAGATCATCATACACGTCGGTCAGTGCTCACGCTGGCGGGAGCGAGTGGTATGACACTGGCCGGGTGTCTCGACAGCGACGGCGACGACACAGATGACACTAACGACACCAACGATACTGATGGCACGCCGGAGGAAGACGGACCAACAGACGAACCGACCAACGAGACCGAGACTGGCGAAGACGAAACCGACCCCGCAGATATGGAGGTGGAGGGCTCCCCACTCGAAGCGTCTTTCGAGGAGGTCGTCGCAGTCTCGAACCTCGAACTGCCGTGGGATATCGCGTTTGCACCCACCGGTGACGTGTTCTTCACCGAACGATCGGGACGTATACGGCACACGACCATAGAGGTCCTCTCCGGCGATTCGCCAACGGACGAATCCGAGATCGACACCGACCAGATCGACCTTCCCGGAGTAGTTACTGACAGTGAAGGAGGAACGCTCGGAATCGCCGTTCACCCCGAGTATCCGGAGCCGGCCTACGTCTACGTTTTTTATACTGCCATGCTGGAGGAACGGGTCGACAGGGTCGCCCGGTACGATGCAACCACTCAAGATGACGTCGAGATCATCGTCGATGGCCTTCCGGGGGAAGGGTATCATAACGGCGGCCGAATCCGTTTCGGGCCGGACGGTCTGCTGTGGATTACGCGAGGAGATACACACGAACCGGATCAGGCCCAGAATCCGGATACACCCGTCGGGACACTCCTGCGAGTGTCGGAGGACGGCGAGCCGAGGGGCAGTGACGAAGCGCCGCCGGACGCCGATCCCCGCGTGGTCACCCATGGCCACCGGAACATGCAGGGACTCGACTGGCTACCCGACGGAACGCCGATCGCAACCGAGCACGGACCCGATGCACGGGACGAGGTGCAACTCCTCTCGCCGGGCAACAACTACGGCTGGCCGACAGCCCGCGGCGGGCCTGACGATTCCGAGTACGGCGCCTACGGGGAGACCCCGGAGTTCGCGCCGCCGATCGCATCCTCCGGAACCGAGGTAACCTGGGCACCCTCAGGAGGGTCCTGGTACGGTGACGATGCCCTCCCATACCTCCGGAACCGGTTTCTGTTCGGTGGCCTCCGGTCGAGGCAGTTGCACGTCCTCACCCTGTTGGACCAGGAAACCGAGCCACCGGACGACGCGACTGCCGTCTACGGCGAGGACTGGTACGATGATCGGTATCTCGCGGTTCGACACGAGCTACTGGTCGAAGAGTACGGTCGTATCCGCCACGTTGCTCAGGGGCCGGAGGGAGCAATCTACCTGCTGACCTCGAATCGGGGCGGAAGGGCTGAGCCGACGGAGCAAGACGACATCATACTCCGACTCGATCCGGAGACGTGAACGTCCCCACTGTCTTCGCTCTGAATCACCGTGGTTCGACTTCGGGGCGAATCGAATCAGTCGTCCGCGTTGGCTTCGGCGTGTGTCGTGCTATCGACGCTGACTGTCTCCCACTCGCTGTCGGAGTGGGCACCTTCACGCTTCTTGGCGCTGGCTGCGACGCCGATGAACGTTGCTTTCTCGCGAGCCGCTTCGATATCGTGGCCACCACAGTAGGACAGCCCTGAGCGGATACCTGCACAGAACTCCCCCACGACATCTGCAACGGCTCCTTTGTATGGGGTCAGCCCTTCGACGCCTTCGTCCGTAGTTACGTCCGCTGGCTTATCCGAGCGCTCTTCGGCGGCCGCCGTCGTCGCCATCCCGCGTGAGCGCTTGTAGCGCATCCCGTCGGCCTCCACCACATCGCCGGGGGCTTCGGCCGTCCCTGCGAAGAGACTGCCCATCATTACTGTATCCGCCCCAGCCATCAGCGCCTTGACCGCGTCGCCGGAGGTCCGGATACCGCCGTCAGCACAGATCGTTACATCGAGATCCGCCGCCGCATCGGCACAGTCGTCGACAGCAGTCAACTGCGGGACGCCCGCCCCGGCGACTTTCCGTGTCGTACAGTGTGATCCCGGGCCGATGCCGACCTTCACACAATCGGCTCCGACTGCCGCGAGGTCCTCGACACCCGCCGGAGTCGCGATATTACCGGCGACGATATCGAGGTCCGGGTACGCCTCGCGGAGGTCCGAGACTGCGTCGAGTGTCAGTTCCATGTGGCCGTGGGCTACGTCCACGACGACAGCGTCGACACCAGCGTCCACAAGGGCGGCTGTCCGGGCGAGATAGTCCTCATCGATACCCACCGCAGCCGTGGCCGGAACCCCGGCGTCGGCGACTGCCGCCACCTCCTCGGCCTGATCTTCGACGGTAAGGAAACGGTGAATCGTCCCGACACCGCCGGCCTTGCCGAGCGCGATAGCGAGGTCAGCCTCGGTGACGGTGTCCATCGCGGCAGATACAAGCGGGGTATCGAGTTCGATACTGGGCGTCAGATGCGTCGAGATGTCGACATCGCTCCGACTGTCGACCTGCGAGCGCTGTGGCACGAGCAATACGTCGCCGTAGCTCAGACCCGTACGTATATCGTTCATAACCGAAATACAACAGGCCAGTCCAAAACATAAATCCCTTGGTTCGTACTCAGGAACAGCATCAATCGCAGGGAGAGAGAAGAGACGCTCGAGAGCGGCGCCAGCGCGGAAGCCACCGATTTGACGATGGGTAGCTGATCCCGGGCGGGCGGGTCAGGCCATGCTTTGACCCGGCGACGACGGGCCATAGAACTGGCCGTGGAACCCGTATGGGAGGCGGTGAGGAAGGCGAGCACGACCACACTCTCTGAGCGTTTCAGCATCGAGACAGACCAACTCGGACCGATCGGCCTCCGGATTCAGAACTATCGAGAGGAGGACGCCATCGTCCTCGGCCGCGGAGTCCGGCGCTGACACGAACACCGGCTCTCCCGGGTGAGTTCCCGATTCGCGCCACCGCCGAACAGTCCCGCTCTCGACGTCGACCTTCGTGAGGTCCGTCGGGAGACTCGATCCGGTATCCGTCTCCGCGAGATAGACGTATCGGTGTCGCTCACCGTTCACCTGCCGGTAGTTCACCATCGGGAACTCGACGGGACCCCGGTGGAGGCATTCCCGATCCGCTTCACCGCCGGACAGCGGGAGCCGATATCGGTAGAGGTCGCCCACCGGCAGGTCGGGATCCTCGCTCCGGAGGTTCGACAGTGCTAGCCCGGTGACTGCCCGTTCGTCCTCGAAGGCCACCAGGTCGACCACGAGTTCGTCATCACGCTCGTACGCATTCGCGTGGTGGTAGACAAACGCGGGCGGGGCAGTAACTGTCGTCTCGTGTTCGCCCGTCTGGCGGTCGAGAACGATGAACCGCGTAGGTGCGTCCAGCGCCTGGAACGCATCCAGGAACGTCTCTCGCGTAACCGCACCACGGAGTAGTCTCGCGATGTCGAGACCGAACGCGTTCACCGTGACGACGGCGTACTGCTCAGTCAGCGCGAACGAGTGGATATACGGTGCCTCGTCGAAGCGGAGTCGCGTCAGCGGGGTTGGCGCTCCACCGTTGGCTGGCCGGCGGAACAGCGTGTACGTCGTGTCCCGGCCGTATGAGACGCCGAGGTTGAAAAACGCCGCTTCGTCATGATCGTAATGAACGTGAGCGAGCGTGAGATCACTATCGAGGCCCGCAGTGAGGTCCGTTCGCCCCGTCGTTTCTAGAGTGTCGGGGTCGAACAACAGCGCGGTTGGCGACTCCGTCACCGCCGCAACGTCCTCGCCAAACTGCTGAATGCCGATGACCGGATTGTCCGGGAAGGTCCCGCCGAGGGCCTGTGCGAGTCGCGTCCAAACAGGACGGTCCGGTGGCGTGCCGGGGAACGGGGTCCGGACGCCACCACCGCCCGCCGCATACTCGTAATCTCGACTTCTGATAAACCGGTTCGCGTACGTCACCGCCCCGTCGTCGATTCGGAACCGGCGAAGCATCGCCAGCGGATCAAACCAGTGACGCAACTGCGTCTCACCGGCCTCAAACTGGCCGGGGCCGTTCCCGATGAGGTCGCCCCGGAGCCAGTCCGGGAACGATCCTTCGACGGGTAGCTGGGCGTTCACCACTTCCTCGGTCTGTGTGCGGAACCCTGCGCGGTAATCGGCGGACAGAGTCATAAGTATAATTGGGCCTGCATGGCTGTGTTACCATTGGTCCCGGCAGTAGCTAGCAGTGATTGGGCAGTTCGTTTTGGGATAAGGGTGTCATTCAATAGTTCACAGACCTGTCTTCGACCAATCAGGATCGGTCAGTATGGACAATAGCTAGAGCATAATGGATTGTACTCAATCCAGGTACTGTCGGTCAGTCGTCAGCGGTGACCTGGTCGGGTCCGTCAATAGGGGCCGCGTCGACGAGAAAACGGTCAAGTCCGTCCGTTCCTGCGAGGCCAATGGAATCCATGGCAGGCCCAACAGTGATCAAGCCGGCGTCCGCAAGCTTCGGGATGTGGTTGTGATGCAGCATTGTTTTGATATCGTCGGTACTGAGAGGCTTTTCCTTCCCTGAGTGTGCCTCGTCCCAATTGGCGATTGCGGCTGCAAGCGCCTCGATGCTAACTTCCCCGGCCTGGGTTCGCAGATGATACAACACGTATCGCCGGTGCGGATGTGTCATTATATCGAAGGTCTCGTTCAGTCGTGATGTATTCAGTGCTGCCATCATCTATTGGTACGTCCGAAGCGGTATAATGTCTCGTTAACTGTAATTTTACACTATTGATATTTCTAAACGGATCGGGGTAAGCGATTGACTTATTCAAGCAAAATGCGGAGTGGCAGTCAAGCGGTACGGGATAGCTTCAGTAGTCCAACTAATGGACTCCTACTGGCACACGCTATTACTCTGTAGATTCGCTTTCCGAGAGCCTATCGCGCTCGCCCGTCATCTCCTGGTGGAAGTGGTTCCAGGGCTGGATATGCTCCTCCGCCAAGATGTTACTACTAATAACGCGTAGACCGAGTTCATCTAACTGTTTGGTGCTTTGCTTGATGTCCGAAGTTGCTTCGGCTACGACTTCGATGTGAAGGTTTTGTTCACCGGACAACATCTCCCTGACATTGACGACCCCCCGCACGTCGAGTGCTCTCTCGGCCATCTCCGACCGTCGGGAAAGATCAGTCGAACAGATAAACAGGACGTTCATCGGGTAGCCTGCCTCCTCATAATTGATTTCCGGATTATATCCGACAATGACTCCTTGCTCCTCAAGTTCGTTGATGCGATTGTTGATAGTCGTCCCGGTTACGTCGGTTTTCTCAGCAATATCTGTGTCACTGGCACCACGAGCATCGAGCTGTAACATGTGGAGGATACGACGGTCGAGGTTGTCCAATTGATTGTCGACCATGTCGTCCCGTTCGTGAGCGAACCTTTTGAATCCTTGCTACAAATTCACATGGAGAATCCAGAGATGGGATTTGCAGGGAACTATCTCAGTGAGTCCAATCTCAATATACCACCATCGTTTGATACGCAAACGTACTGACTAGGTGATTATTCCCCAAAGGCCTGAATTCAAACACCTTGAGAAGTGGTCTCTGAAACCTTGTATCCAAAACCTGTCGAAATAGCTGCTGTAGAATCGATCGACCTACCTCCTGAACTGGCAAGTCAGGGGACGCCTGCTCGCTCTCCGCGGACCAGCGACACTGCCGACTGGACGGCATCGCGTTCACCGACGAGCGTAAGATGGTCGTCCGGCTGGAGGGTGTAAGTCGCCTCCGGAACGAACGTATCTTCGCCGTGCGTGATCAGGGTGATGAGACAGCGCCCCGGCAGTTCGGGCCCAACCTCGTTGAGCGGTTGGCCGACGAACTCCTCGTTTTGGAGCGTTACCTCCTGGACGTCGCCTTCCTCGCCGAGCATATCGACCCACCGGGCCATTGCAGGACGCTCGATCGAATCGTCGATAGCCTGCGCCGTCGCGTGCGTCGACGAGATCGTCTCGACGCCGAGATCCTCGAAAGCTTCGAGATTGTCCGGGTCGTTCGCCCGACAGACCACCCGATCGACGTCGAAGTTCGTGGTCGCTTGCTGACCGATGAATAGATTCACCTTGTCGTCGCCGGTTGCGGCGATAATGGTCTTGGCGTTCTCGATACCGGCCGAACGGAGCGCTTCAACATTGGTTCCGTCACCAATGCGCACCGTAAGCCCCTCACTACGTGCCCGCTGGACGGCTGCTTCGTCGTTTTCGATCAAGACGACGTTCTCTCCCCTGTCCTCCAGTCGAGTGGCAACTTCGCGGCCGACCCGCCCGCTGCCGATGATGAGTACACGCATTGGTATCACGTCAAGGTATTCCGCGATCTGACGAGCGAATCCGCCCTCTATGACAACAGTAGAAAAGATGACAAGGAAGACGGTGCCAACGAGCAGAGTTGCGGCCTCGGTCTGGCCGGCCGCCTGCAGTTCGACCGCAAACAGCGTCGCGACTGATGCTGGAATAATACCACGCGGTCCGACGAAACTGACGAACAACCGCTCGGAGGTGCTGAATCCGCCCCCATGCGTCGAAATGAGCACGTCCAGCGGCCGGATGAGCAAGATAACAGCGGCGGCGACGATGAGTCCACCGACACCAAGCGAGAGCAGATCGCTAAACTCGAGTAACGCCGCCAGCGCGATAAAGACGAACGAGAGTACGATAAGTGTGATGTCGCCCTTGAAATCGGCTATCTCCTCCTCGTACGGGATCTCCGTGTTGCCGAGGATGATCCCGGCCGTCGCGACGGCAGCGACTCCGGCCTCACTGGCGACGGTATCGGCGGCCCCGAACGCAACAAGAGCGCCGGCAAGAACGACCAGACGAGCGTTTCGTGGTGCATCGCCCGGCGAGAGATCGATGTATCGGAGAACGACCCAGATAATGACGGCCACGATAACGCCCACACCGACGCCGGTCCCGATCCGCTCGATGAACAGTTGGAGGAACGCACTCACCGTCGGCTCCTCAAGTTGCATAATCTTGAACACTACGACGGCGAGAATGGCCGCCGTCACGTCGTTGACGATGCCTTCCGTCTCCAGCGCCGTCGCCACCCGATCACGGACAGGAACGACCTGCATGATCGGTGTGATGACGGTCGGACCGGTCGCGACCAACAGTGAGCCGATGAGAAAGGACACTAGCCAGTCGGCACCGAGGGCGAACCGAACGACAAGTGCCGTTCCCAGCAAGGAGATGGCTGCCCCGATCGAGACGAGGCGGAGGCTCTCCGTCGTCGCCTGGCGGAGATTCTCTATTCGGAGGTGGAACGCCCCCTCGAAAACGATAATGGCAACCGAGAGACCGACGATAGCCGGGAGCGATTCGAAGGTGTTCGGCGTGATGAATCCGAGACCCTCCGGACCCAGTATAACCCCCGCGACCAGCAGAAACACGATGCTGGGCACCTCGAAGCGATCGGCAAGCAACTGCGCAATAACCCCGATGGCGATAATCGCTGCCACCAGTGGAATCAGTTCGCTCGTCATATTGAACTACGTATCACAATACAGTTCGACGAACAAATAAAATAAGCCTGCTGATGTGGACCTCCCTGACAGTTTGCGGAAGTTCTCGATGTCCTCACCACCGTCGAACGCGTCGACACCATCTCCGAGTCCGCCACGAAGACCGGTCATGTCGGTAGCTACCTCTCCCGGGCGGTGGCGGACCTCGTCGTGGACGGCTTAGCTGAAGAATAGGGCGCTAAGCCCCAGTCCTCAAGGAGCACCGCAACGAGCGAAGCGAGTGAGGAGCACAGTAGGGCGGGGATACAGCACCCGCACGATTCTCAACCACTCTAATCAAAATTTTTAACAAACCACAACCACTAGCAGGGGACACGTCGCATGGAGTACAGTCCAAAATACAGACTATTTCCCTCGACCGAACAGCGGGAGAGTCTTGACTGGACTCGTGACATCGTGCGACAAGTGTACAACCACTCGCTCCACGAATTCAACACGATACCAGAAGACGAAGGCACGCTTCGACAGCGCGTCTGGCAGGTCCGCGACACTCTGCCACAACTTAAGCAACGGTGGACCGACATACAACAGGTCTACTCCACTGTGTTGCAGAAAGCTGTCGAACGCATTCGAACCAACATTAAGAATCTCGGTAAACTGAAAGCCAAGGGATACGATGTTGGCTCGCTGAACTGGAAAGCGCCGCGTGAGTATCGGAGTTTCACGTATCGGCAATCGGGCTTCACACTCGACAAAAAGAGTGGCCCACGAGACCGAACAATCCTCCGACTCAAAAAAGTCCGCGGTCAAACTCTAGAGGTTCCAATCCGACTACATCGTGACCTTCCAGAGCATGACGCGATCAAGGAAGTCACAGTGAAGAAAGAGCCAACGGGAGCGTGGTACGCCTCGTTCTGCATCAGCACGGACGAACCAGAGAACCCAGCGCAAGAAGACATCGATTCCGAAGACACCGTGGGCCTCGACCTCGGCGTACTCAACTTCATCCACGACTCCGACGGACGGTCTATCGACCGTCTTGACTTGTCGGATGAGCGCGAGCGACTCGAACGCGAGCAGCGCTCGCTCTCTCGCAAACAGTACGAGTCGACCAACTGGGAGAAGCAGCGCCGCCGCGTCGCAGAGGTTCACGCTCGTATATCGAACAAGAAGCGCGATTACAAGCACAAACTCGCGCACTTCTATGCGACAGAGTACGACGCCGTGTTTGTCGAAAACCTCAATGTGAAATTGATGCTCGAAGCCGATGGAAACGCTCGGAACAAGGCTGAAGTAGGTTGGAGTGATTTCAGAGCGATTCTCGAACACCACTGTGACAAGCACGGCACGCACTCCGTCGAGGTCAATCCACGAGGAACGACGAAGGAGTGCGCGTCATGCGGAGTAGAAACAGAGAAGCCGTTGTGGGTGCGTGAGCACTCGTGTCCGTCCTGTGGGTTCGAACTTGATAGGGATTGGAACGCCGCTTTGAACGTGAAATCGCGTGGCTTGTCGAAACTAGGAGTGGTTCACTCCAAAGCAACGTCCTCAGAATCGCACGGCGATTCTGGTGTGCGAACGAGAGCCCCGCTCTCGTCAACGCCTGTGGAGACTGCGACCGCTGTGGACCCGACTCAGCGAGAGTCTGTGTCTGCAAGTCGCGTCGTAGAAACAGGAAGCCCCTGCCTCAAGGAAGCCGCGCCAGCGGCTGAGTAGGCAGGGGTAGTTCACCTGCTTTCCCACCGACTGTGTGGTGCCGTCCGGCAGTTCGAGTATGTGAACCTGCTCAGGTCGTCGTACCCGTCGACCACGAGCGTACTCTCGTCGCCATCAGTCAGATGATTCGACGCCCCGAAGTATAACTGGGACATCACATCTCAGGCGTCTACAGTGAACACCCTGTCGCTGTCGTGCCGGGGGAGACTGTACAGGGCGCTGGCCGTTCGGAGCTGCCCGGGCAGTGCGGATACCACAGGCAACTGCTTACGACTCGCTGGTGGAGCGCCAACAGCCCCGAGACGCGCACCCGACTTCGCGAATGTCCGTGGTGGTTTCAGACGTTTCTGTACGGACGTTGACGGCGTCGTCAGCGACCATCTCAATGTTACCGGCTTCCATCCGCGCAATCGCGTCTTCACGGAGCTGTGAGAGCAATATCGAATATGTTCTGAGTTCATCACCCCTGAGATTGTTTGATTGTCGGATACTGTTGTGCAAAAATCATATTAAATAAATACGTAAATTTTTTGTCCTCACATGTAGTCTCGGCTTTTATCGGGTTTTGATAGAACAATGTGCCCTGAAAGCCCTCATACGTCGATAGATCAGATTGCTACTCCAGATAGATTCACAGAACTCGATGTTCCAGTTCATGTAGATACCGACACCGTAGAACAGGAAATTGTCGAAACAGTTTCCGAGATGGATGATTTGGCACCCACGGGTATCAGGCGTTCAGATGGATCGGTTCTTCTCATGCGTGTCGAAGACGATTGTGCATGGAAGATTCCCAGTAAGGCCGTTAGAACAGACGAACCCTACGGTGTTGCTGTAAAAGAATGGATTGCTGAGAGTACTGGCTTGGAGATCGAGTTGGAGAGTGTCGAAGGAATCTGGCGAATAGAGTTGACGGCTGAAGAGACGGGAGAAACGGCAACTCGTCATTTTGTTGTCTTCAGTGCATCGCCCCAAGACAGCAGTCAGCAGTCTAGTCTTTCTATGATAGATGTTCCTGCTGAAAAACAGCCAGCGGATATCGGATGGTTCGATGAGCTCCCGGATGAGGCAGAGGAACCACCAGGGACAGACCTTTTCTTCGAATGACCACGGAAACCGGGAGGCGTGGTGAATCGCTATATGACCTCTGACTTATCCAGATTACGACATACTTGATGATCTCGGTGGAACGCTTCAGGACAACCACACGAAACGTTCGCACGTATGACAGTATGTCTTCGAATCAAGTTCCCATTGTCGTAACGGAACTGGGTCATCGGATGAGAAGGACGCGGTAGTTCACCCAGTCGTCCTGTATCGCCTGGATGCCACGGGCGAATGATTGTTCCAGTACCTAGCATATTTGTTTTCGCAATAGTGTTCCCAAATATGGACGACGTTCCAATCGAAGAGCGGATTAACGTGATCGAGAGGCGTTTGCTCTACGTTCTCGCGATGTTTGTCGGCGCGTACGTACTTGCTGGGGCTTGGATACTTGTCGAGTTCGACGTTGTAACAGTTTGGGGCGCTGGCTTCGGGCTCTTTACTCTCCTGACCATCGTATTGATCGTCGGGATATACCGCCATCGTGTTTAATTAAGCGAGTTACATCACCCGGTGAAGGGGGCGCGACGACCGGCGATATCGTCAGTCGAGAGGATATCGGTATCGGACTGGATACGTTCTGTACGACCCAGCACGCGACACCTCACTCATTCGAACCGACTGAGAACCTCACTCGCAAGATGGTCGCCGAAGGGCAAAGAGGACGTCAGTCCTGGCGACACGACGTTGAGCACGTGGGTGGACCGTGAGCCGTGCTTAAACAGCGGATCTTTGACGAGTGTCCCGTCACTACGGACGATTTGGGCCCGGATGCCTGCGTAGCTTTTTCGGAAATCATCGGGTTCGACTTCGGGCACCAGTTTCTGTGCTGCATCGACGAATGCCGTCTTCCGGTATGACTTGTTCAGTTCAGTAATCCCGACGTTGATCATCTTGAGAGACGTGAACAGTTTCCAGAATCCGCTGTAGCCAAGCACGTCGAGGACTTCGGAGAGATCGAACTGCGTGTTCGCATACGCCTCACGGCCGAACGCGAGGACGGCGTTCGGTCCGATAATAACTTTATCGTCGGTCCGCCGGGTGTAGTGTACGCCCAAGAAGGGAAGATCCGGATCAGGCGTCGGATAGATCATTGATTGTACGAGGTGGCGCTTCTCCGGGACGAGTTCGTAATACTCACCACGGAAAGGAACGATCCTGTACTCCTGTCCGACCCCCATCTGATGAGCAAGTGTATCCGCGTACAGGCCCGCCGTATTGACTAGGTACGAACTGGTAATCGTCCCGTTTGAGGTTCGGATCTGATGGGTGCTGTCGTTAGTCTCGATCGTCTCGACTTCGTAGCCGCTAAAGAAGTCCACGCCCGCATTTTCCGCATCACCAGCGAGCGAGTAGACGTATTTCTGTGAGTCAACCGATGCGGCTTCGGGACAGTAGAGGGCGGCCTCCCCGACGGCATGCGGTTCGTGCTCTCGAATCGCAGCCTGGCTTTCGAGAAGGTCGGTCTCGACGCCGTTTTCGGTGGCCTGGTGCTGGATCTCAGTGAGACGTCGTCGTTCTTCGTGGTCGGTTGCGACGACCAGTACGCCGAGTTCATCGAGGGGCAGATCGTTGGTATCAAAGTACTCCTTCATTCGTCGAGTGCCTTCAGAGGCGAACTGGGCTTTCAACGATCCGGGTGGGTAATTGAATCCAGGATGAAGGACGCCGGAGTTTCGGCCGCTCTGGTGTTCCGCTAGGTGGTGTTCTTTTTCGATGACGCAGATGTCTAACGCCGAGTCTCGCGCCAGATAGTACGCGACTGAGCACCCGATACAGCCACCACCGACGATCGCAACGTCGTACGTCTCCATACTCTGAAGTTGCATACTGCCTCCTTGAGGATTCGGGTGGCCTGATAGCTCACGACTTCGTCGACTACGTTTCACGGATTCGGGACGAACTGGGTGGTCCAGTTGACACTATCTTTAACAGCGAGAGGGTCCCGCCCTTCCCGTGAGGCGAGACTGTTCCGACGCTTTGGTGGAACCGAGCCCCGAACAGGGCGTTAACAAATCGCAGAGCGATTTGTTCGCACACCAGAACTCTACGACTTCTGGGGACGGGCCTGAATCGCGTCAACTTCCACTCCGCCTTCTTCGGAGTTATGCCCGCCGGGGCCGTACACAAACCCAACAACCTCGGAGCACTACGTAGTGGGGCGGCAAAGCGCACGGCCACAGCGCACGGGACCTCTCGATCAACAGGCAGGGATCACTCCGAAGATCAATATTGCTGTAATAGTTCGAGGAAGCGAAGCGTCTACTTCGGGACCGGCAGGCCGGCACCGGGAGTGGCTGGATGCCCTGGGCTTCATCCGCCGGGTCGGTGGAGTTCGCGAGTTGACTAACGAGGGGAGAACGCTGGTTAGAGATGCGAGCATACGAGAGGGGAACCGACACCGAACGCGCACCCGGATCCCCTTTTATACATCAACTGACTATCCTGTCTAGTCGAGGTTCGAGCTCTTGCGACCGATACGGTGATAGTGCTCGACGGCGACGTGTTGCTCCTCGGACGGGCACATCCATCCCAGTCATCCTGACTGCTGTGCCCTCCTCACTGACATTCGTCAGTCGACGTCTCGTTCACAGCGTACCAGCCAATAGCGGCGAGGATTGCACCGACCAAGCTAGCAAGGACGTCTATCGGCTCGAACGCTCGTCCAGGAACCCGCTTCTGAAGCCGACCCGTGACGAGGCTGTGCGTTGTTGAGATACACACTGCAAGGACGGCGGCCCCTCCGTCAGTACGTCGACCAGCGCTGATTGCGTTTGCCAGGGCCACCACATAGCCTGCATGGCCGATGAGATGCAGGAGTTTGTCGGGACCCACCCACTTCCATCCCGGATGACGTCTGAGAGGAGATGGCAGAACTGAGGCGACGAGAAGCACAACTGTGCTAACGGCAACCGCCCCCCAGCGAGAGCTAAGCGATCGATTGCACATAGTCTACCTGCGTGCCGCGGTTCTTTGACGTCGATGATCTGTGATCGGACTCCATTGACTCGAAGAAACATGACGCCTCGATATGAACTTTGGTGGTCGTTCCATCGTATGAGTAATCACCCGAGCATTCCTTCCCCGAGTTCGTTTCGTATGGGCAGGTCAGGCGGCATGTAGGTAGCTACCCCCAGCGACTTCCGTTGCGGGTCGAGCCGCTCTAGGACGGCGGGCAGTCGGTGGGGTCTGCAGCCGGACCAACGCCCGTCGTTCAGTCCCGGTCGATGCTCTCGACGACCTCCCCGGCCTCCTCCCACTCCTCATCGAGTGCCCGTCGACGCAGACGGACGGGGCCGCCGGGCTGCTTCCCGGTCGTCAGTTCGTACAGCATCGCTTGGTCTTCGTTCCGGCCCTCGGCGTGGAATACGCTCTCTTTGCTCACCTCGACCTCATCGAAGAAGGCGCGAACCGTCTCGCCGTCCTCAATGTGGAGCTCTCATTCCCCCGCGCCGATCTTCCCCATTGTCAGTGCGATTTCGTCCAGCGGCATATCTTACCTATGGCCCTCCATAGACGAAAGCCCATCACCTCTGTACCGAGGCGTCACCCTCTCGATGCCTTCCAGACATACACTCACAAAAGATTAACAGCGCCCCTCGCGGTCGTGTTAAGTTAGGAACGAGGCGGTCGAAGATTCGGATGTTCATGGCCGAAACCGACCGCCTCAACGAATCTACAGACTGGATCGACTTGGAGTTTGTGCAGCGTGAGAGGACACCCCCGCAGCTCATTAAAAAGGGTATTCGCCACCATCTTGCGGGCCTATCACTCTCGAATACAGTTGTGTTACTTGAGGAGTCGGGTGTCAAACGCAGTCGCACTGCGGTTCACAACTGGGTTCAAAAAGCGGATTTACAGCCGAGCGGCGGTGAGAATCTGGATCGAGTTGCGGTCGATCAAAAATCGATCCGGATCAACGACGAGCAATACTGGCTGTACACCGCGGTTGATCCTGAATCCAACAAAATTCTCCATTCACGACTGTTCCCAACGTATACGGTGCCGATTGCACGAGAGTTTCTCACTGAACTGACCGAGAAACACGCCGTCACAGACGCCGTGTTTCTCGTCGATGACGCAGATGACCTCATCGCCGGCCTTCGACGAGAAAATCTCAGCTACCGCGTCCAGCAACACGACTTTCGAAACGCCGTCGAACGTGTCTTTCGTGAGGTAGAACGACGAACATCTTCGTTTTCAAACTGCTTCAGCCACGTTGATCCAGACACCGCAGAATCATGGCTACAAGCTCACGCCGTCTGGTGGAATCAATGGCTAAGTTAACACCGCCCCGCGCCCGAGGTTGTTTACCCACGACTGAGGCCGATGGACAGACGAGGTATTCTCTTAGCCGAGAAGTAAAAACAAGGCATAGGCCCCCACGAGGGACATCATCGGCGTGATCACCCAGAGTGTTACGACGCGAGCTGCCGCTGCGTGGTGGAACAGGCCTTCGGCGGACAGTTCCCCCGGGTCTTTTTCACCGATACTAGACACATCATCCCCGGATGCCTGCTGCCTATCCGGGTGAGGAGTCTCGCCTTCAGCGAGTTCGCCCACAGTCGGGCCCGCAGCGACCCCCTTGTTGCCTTCAACTGGGTGAAGTTTGAGTGCACCAGTCGTAAACTTTGGAGCGGATTCATCGGCAGGGGACTGTGTGACTATTTCTGCGAGCGTCCGCTGTCGGCTTGCACGGCCCCACCCGAGCCCAATGATACAACTGGTCGTACTCACGGCGAGACTAGCTGGAATTCCGAGCCACGAGAGGACGGTGATGATCGTCGCACCCACGGTCGAAACAATGAGCGCTGCCAGAATCGGCATCTCAGTAATATCGTTGCCAACGGTCGCCAGCGTCCGCCGGGCAATTGTGAAGCCACCCACGCTGATGGCCCCGACTGCGAGGAGAATCGCCGGGCTGGGGTCGAGGGAACCGTTGCCGACGAGCGGGGCGACTGCGTTCGCCGCGTTCGAGGCTCCGGCGCTGAACCCCATATAGCAGGCAATTACCACTACAAGCGCCGACCCGATCAGATCCCGAGGTGCCACGTTATCGTTGACCGATAGCCGTGGGAGCCTCCCCTGGGTATCGATTGCGATCAACGGGTTCGTGAGGCGACCAAATTCGAATTTGGCGTCGAGGTGCGGGTACAGATATCTGCCGATAAACGCACCTGTAAAGACAGCGATCAGTGGGGCAACGATCCATGCCGACAGGATGGTGAACATCAGGGCAGTGTTGAGCGTCCCCGTTGCTAATCCAAGTCCGACGATTGCTGCGACGGCTGTCATCGAGGTTGACGCCGGGACACCGTAGACGTTCGAGATCAGGAGTGCGAGCCCGGTAAAAAAGAGGACGCCGACGCTCGCTTCGGGTGTAAAGGCTGTTGCATCGACGATTTCGGTACTCATCGTCGTGATGACCTTCCGCCCAATCGTCCACGCTCCGAGGAACGCGAACACGGTAAACAGGGCTCCGGCGGTGACTTTTCTAACGGCCCGACTGCCGACTGCCGGACCGAAGGCAACACCGGTTGATGACCCGCCGATATTGTACCCGACGAACACCGCCACCAGCAATCCCACGAGAATTAGTAATTCTGCCACGTGTGTGTGTATATGTGGTCAGTTCGCATGCGAAAAAATAGTGGCGTTTCGCTACTGAACTGTTGGCTACGACCGATAGACACAGTAAGTAGGGTGGGGTAGTTCACGGTTCGTTACGCGCTTCCCACTCCGGGCGTGGTGTCGGCGACGGAAGCTCGGAAACTGCAGTTCGGAGTTCCTCCTCAGCAGACCATGGAAAGCACTGGGCGTGTAATTCGAATTTGCGGAACTTGTTCAGATGGACCCAACTGTACTTCGCAGGTTCGTCTCCCTCCACCGCTCGGTCGTCGATAACATCCCAGACCTCTTTTTCAGTAACGTCGATCCCAGACTCTTGTGCGCGGTCGACGAGCGCGTCGATCTTCGAATGGACCTCATCTTGCTTCAACTCATCCGTGAACGCAATTTCGAGCGCAGCTTGAGTGACGTGATGTTTCGATGTGAGATTTGCGTCAGTCACCCACGCGTAGTCGCGTGGAAACACGTACGATTTGTCGAAATACGGCGGGTCATCGATCTCGCCTAATTCCGGTGCTTCACCCCCGCCTTCCTTTTCGAAGACACCAACGATGTAGTCGCTGTAGGTTGCCAACAAAGAGAACATGATATCGAACGTATTGAGCCGCTCAGTTGGCAGCTCCAGGAGATCCCCCATAATGAACGGGTACGCGCCGAGTTGCTTGGTGAGTTCGTTCTGCACAGCACGGAGACGGCGGATGTAGGGATCACGATAGCTGCCGAGAATAAAATACGATGTTCGCTGGCTCCAGAGATACGGCAGTTCATGTTGGGCGAACTGCCAGATCTCACGCTTTTCCGCTGGTTCGAGTTCGATACCGCCGACCGCTTCGTGGACCACTGCCATAATGTTCGCAGCGTCAGGCGGGGGGCTGGGATCAGTCATTGGCTGCTGGTTCGAACCACACCACTATGTCTCTTCTGAATCACTTTGGTATTTTCAAGAATAACCAACTTGGATCACCCTAACTGTTATTGCCTCGCTCCTCGTACGGATATGTATGAGCGAAACCCACACTGGCGCGGCCGATGCGGGGCCGTTCGCGGAGCAGCAGCGACTGTTCAAGCTGCTGTCCCAAGAGACGCGCCACCTCATCATCCAGGAGCTGCTGGGCCATCCTGCACACCTCATGTCGCTCGCTGAACTCGAATACATGACTGGCAAGAGCCAAGCGGCCATCAAAGACCAGCTTGAGACACTGAGCGACGCCGGGCTCCTTGCACGCTATACGTACGAACCCAGTCAAGACAAACGCGATCTCCCCTCGCAGTTCTACGGGTTCACAGAGAGAGGTGTCGAGGTCCTTCACGATTACAAGTATCTCCGGGGGCTCCCGGTCGCTCGCGCCCTCTACGAGAACACGCGTAAGACCGAGAAAATCGAACGCCACGAATCGGCCCCGCGTCCAGAGCTACCAACGGCTGTTGCAGAAGCACTCGAGTTTGACGAACCCGATCTCGACACCGTTGATGCCGGTACAAACCGGTAGTTCACCTGGTTTCAGCAACTCGGCGAACGTCTCGAAACTGGCCGCGGTGTTGATCTCGGCGATCACTTCGACGTCCGGATTCAGATAGTTACATTCAGTCATCAGATCGGCCATCGTCACTTCCTTGTACTCGGTTTCGTGCTCGCGGGTGGTCAGCGAGACGCCGGTCTCATGGGGGAGGCGGAGCTCGTGAGCCCTCGTCGACGGCAGGTCAGATCCCTACTTCGGCCCATACATCATAATCAGATTCAGGGCAAGAAATCGCTTTATTTGGAGTCTAAACCGAATATGTAGCGTTTCAGATCGATCCTATCTGTTCCAACGGACCGCTAATTACTGATACAGCCGCAATTGCAAGCCAACTAGGACGGGCGCTCGAACGCCACTCCCCAGTCGGGGAGCGACGAAGAAACGCCTGGAGCGGGCGGCTATCGCTCGAATGGACGTACCACCATGTGCTCAACGACGTCGATATACAGGCACCCATAGCCTCATAATCGGATCCCCTCGTGCGATTTCGGGGATGTTCGACGACGACGACGGCTCCAAGCAGACACCCCAAGCGTCCGAAACAGCCAGAAACAGGCGCGAGATGCGCTTTACTCCACGGCCTGGCTATCGCGTCAGCACGACTTCGTCACGACATCCGTCCTAGTTCACCCTCACAAACCCCTTTCAGCACCGCTCTTGCGGTGCAAAATGCCGATTATGAACACCACGTGACTATCGCACTGGCGTCTAGCTACCGTTTTGACGCCGTGTGATGGCTCATACCGGCTATGATCCGATATTCATCGACGTCCAGTCCAGCATGCGATACCCTATATTGCTCAGTGTGAAAACTGAGTGAGCCGCTACCGGAGCCACAGTTACTGTCGTTGACACCGCTAGCGAGTGTCGCAACCGGTCGAACAAAACCCCGTGGGCTGCGTCGAGAGCGACTCCGATCGTACCGATCTCAGCGGTCTCAACGTGCGACAGGCCATCGATTTTCCAAACCCGGACCCCACCGTTCGTCTTGGCACCGTGGGAGGGGAGTGACCTGCTTGCCAGTACCGCGATCGTCATTGAGGTGAATGATCAGATTCCCCAACCTGCCGCAACGGAACCGATTCTGTCTCGTATTCGTACGAGCCTTCGCCAGGAGTCGTTGTTCGATGAGGAACGCCACAATCGAAACCAGCGCCGCATTGAGATGGCGCTTGCCCCGATCAGTATTTTCGACGAGAACGGGGACACGATCTGGGCCATCACTGCCGTTTTGGAACTCCTCGGACTAGATACCCGTGCGAAACTACCGGCCGACACCCGATGAACGCTTATCCCGTTCGGCCGGCTAATAGAAAACAACCGATGGGATTCTTCGAAAGTGTCGGGCGACAGGTCGAGCAATTCAAACAGACCGCGAAGGAAGCAGCCGACGACAACGCGGACTGGCAGTGTCAGTCCTGTCAGGCGCGGTTCAATGCCACCGACGACCAGTGCCCGGAATGCGGATCGAAGGAGATCGTCTCGACGAAGGCAGAGGAGTGATTACCGACGTCGTCGGTGTTGTTACTTACTCTCTCTTGATCGAGTCATCTATCACCTCGATCTAGCAGACGTCTCCAAGGTCAGATGATGAAACTAATCGAACGAGAGTACCACGGCTCTCACTTTCCAGAGCAAAAGTAGATCTACACCCATGCGAGTCCCGCGTTATGCTCCGCGAGATATCCGGGGCTCAGACTCTTCTCGGGAAGTGCGACTCGTTCACCAGCCTGCTGAATAATCGTTCGCTGCAAGAGATCGCTTTCCGTTTCGAAGGACGGGTTCACGCGCAACCGATAGTCGCAGTCGATCGTGAACAGTTCACGGTCGAACGCTGCGTGATGTGTCTTACTCAGCGGTAAGACGTTCGTTAGATCCGCCCGGTGATCTGGGTGCTCACTCCACGCTAACACGTGCGCGACGTCCAGTAGCCCCGGGTGGTCAACACCTGAGACCGGGCATGTTCGGTCATACCGAGAAATCACTGTCGCACGGAACTCAGGATCAACCGCACGGGCGTGAATTGTCGTCGTGTACGTCCCAGCACTCAGTTCGTCGTCGATCATCGACGGTTTCCAGTCCGAATCACTCCATTCCGCAACCGCACTCTCCACGAACGATCGCCCCTCGTCCGTCAATGCGAACATGTCCGAGCGCTCCTCGACGAGATCCATGCTCCGCAACCAGTTCACTCGCTGTCTCGCCATGTCGGTCTCTCCACGACTCCACCCTAACTCAGGATGCGTGTCCAACTGCTGTTCACTTACCGTCTCGAGTGTCATTGATCCAGCAGACAACGCATACAGGAGACTCCGTAGCCCAACGTTCCGATCACACATTATACGGAGCAGTGTCGCTATCTCTCCCTGTGCCATATATTCCTGACCAGCATCTCCCAGTACCCACTGTTCACCCACCTGGTGCAAGAAGCCGACCTGTTGAAGATAGCTGACCCGCCGCATGATCGACTGCCGACTGGATACGTTCGAAAACGTTCCACGATGCCATCCGACGAGCTCATCCGACGTCGGATGATGTGCCTCGACAAACTGAAGAATCGCATTCAGCGTTGTAACGTATCGTGTTGCACCGCCAAACATTGGTACGATACTGCGCAGTCGATCCGTACTCATACAAAAACGGTATCCCGGACAGATGATGATCCTTTCCCTGACAGATAGACGTGTACAGAGATGATTCCCTGTCACAATTGGTGGCGATTGATCACCGGTGGTTCGCAGCTGCATGTGTATACGCTCCGGTCTACATAGACAACTCAAGTGACGTGATCTCCCCTGGTAAGTCGTCGAAGGACAGTAGTCCACTTGAGCAAACGTACGGTAACGTTGAGCATAGCAGAGACTACAATATCGTCGATAAATTGACATTGGTTAGTAACGTTGGAGCCAATAATGCCTTTTGTTGGCCGTTTTCGAGGAACTATCGTTTTTCCGGGATGGGTATCAGACGGAACTACAGTTATCTGTCCGAAGTGCGAGGAAGAGATGTTCGTCAGAGGTGGGCCGCAGACGGATCGGCTTCGTCACTTCGTGCATTACCCCGACAGCCGGAAGTGTAGCGGCGAGTCAGAGGAACATCGTCGGTGGAAGCACCTGGTGTTCCGTGCACTACACGATTTGCATCTTCCCAACCAAGAATCGCTCTTTTTCTGCATGGAAGGGAAGCTCGATGTCTCACATACTCCAACGGATCCAACTACCCGACACGCCGATGTGCTTCTTCGATTCGGTGCGCAGCACGATCAGTTCGGGGATGGAATCGCCTTCGAGATCCAACATCGAAACGAAGAGAAGGATCTCCACGCCGCTACGTATGATTATCTCGTCAATGGATACAGCGTGCTGTGGGTGACTCGAAATACGTTCACAAATGCGTTGTTTGAC
The DNA here is from genome assembly GCF_042663585.1 of Natronoarchaeum sp. GCM10025321. Classification (NCBI taxonomy): domain Archaea; kingdom Methanobacteriati; phylum Methanobacteriota; class Halobacteria; order Halobacteriales; family Natronoarchaeaceae; genus Natronoarchaeum; species Natronoarchaeum sp. GCM10025321. The sequence continues at coordinate 41,427 of NZ_JBHTAN010000001.1, read as the reverse complement.
GCGGCGAAGGCGATTGCCGAGAGCGACGCCGACCGGATGTTCTTCCGCGAACGTAGTGTATCGCTTCCCGAATTCGACGAATTTCGTCAGTGGGACTTCGAGCAACTCGCGGGACTTCTTGACGGCACGCAATCACGCCTTCCGTTATACGCTGAATGAGGAGGCTCTGATAGCCCTACGTTGGGAATGAACAGGTAGATCCGAGTAGCCGGATAGGGTGTCATAGAACGGTCGCACAACCGATTCGCAACTACCCTCAATCGGTCAGTATAGCGTACACACATACCGCGACGATTGACAACCTGTCTGGAATCGATCAGAACATTGGTGTAACATACAGAGCGTAAAGTCAGTATCAGAACGTTTTTATTTTGAATATTTAAATATGAATTAATTTTTCGGTATCGACAAGGCCAATTTCAGTCCTGATTCTGCTACAGTAGGTTTTTGATGATAGTAACACTTTGTAGATTATGCCACTCAGTTCTCATCAAGATATTCAGATTCTCCACGTCGATGACGACCCCTCCATCACGGACCTAACAGGGACGTTTCTCGAACGCGAGGACGACCGCTTCGCTGTCCAGACAGCGACCAGTGCCGACGAGGGGTTGGAGAATATTAATGACCGCCCGCCTGACTGCGTCGTCTCGGATTACAACATGCCCGGCACGGATGGCATCGAATTCCTGCAGGCTGTCCGAGAGGAGTATCCCGACCTCCCGTTTATTCTCTTCACCGGCGAGGGCAGCGAGACAGTCGCCAGTGACGCCATTGCTGCCGGTGTCACCGACTATCTCCAGAAGGGGAGCGGCACCGAACGGTATGAACTCTTGGCCAACCGGATCCGCAACGCCGTTCGGGCCCGCGGCGAGGCCGAGCGGGCCGACAGACAAGAACAATTGATGCGATTGACAGAATTCGCAGGCGACACCGGCGGGTTCGAGTTTGACAGAGAGAGCAACACGATTCTGTTGACCGCTGGCACCCGGCGAATCATCGGGCGTCCCGACACATTCGAAATCACTCTTGAGGAAGCGCTCGAACTGTTCCGCCCGGACGACCGCGAGGGCATTCAGCAAACACTCGACAGAGCCTTCGAAACTGGCGAGGAACTGCACGATAGGTGGCGACTCCAGCAAGACGACGGCAACGAGCGCCTTCTGGACATCACGATCACTCCAGTCGTCGAAAACGGTGAGGTAACGAAACTCCGCGGGTCTGGCAACGACATCACCGACCGCAAAGAACGCGAACGGGAACTCGCAGCGGAACGACGGTTCATCGAGCAGGCACTCGACACACTCGATGACCTGTTCTACGTGCTCGACACGGACGGCAGCCTCCGACGGTGGAACAACCAGGTTCCGGAAACGACGGGGTATGCCGACTCGGAACTGGCCGATATGCAGGCTATCGAATTGTTTCCCAAAGACGACCGCCCGACAATCGCCGACGCGATCCAAACGGCTGTCTCAGGTGAACCAGTCACTGTCGAAGCTAACCTGCTCACTGCCGACGGCGAGCGGCTTCCCTACGAGTTCACCGGCGCACAGTTGATCGACGCTGATGGGAATACGACCGGAATAGTCGGTATCGGACGAAATCTAACCGGGAATAAAAACCGCGAGTATCGAGCGCTTGCCGAAGAATACGAGGCGCTGCTGGAAACATCCGGAGACGCGGTATTCATGCTCGATGTGGATACAACTGGCGAGGATCCAGCGTTCGAGTTCGCCCGACTCAGTCCTGGCTATGAGACGCAGACCGGAATCTCAACCGAGGAAGTTCGAGGGAAAACACCGCAAGCGGTCTTCGGCAGCGAACGAGGTGCCGAACTCGAAGCCAACTACACTCGATGCGTTGAGCAGCGCGCGCCGATATCGTACCGTGAAGAGCTCAACATCGCTGAAGATGCTCGGATTTGGGAGACAAGCCTCGCGCCAGTCATTATCGATGGCGATGTCATTCGGATCGTGGGTATTGCCCGGAACGTGACTGACCAGGTCGAACGAGAGCGCGAAATACAAACACAGAACGAGCGCTTGGAGGAGTTCACCAGCGTAGTCAGCCACGATTTGCGGAACCCACTCAGCGTGGCCGAAGGACGGTTGGAACTGATTCGGGACGTGTGTGAGAGTGACCATATCGACGACGTCGCACAGGCACTTGGCCGGATGGACACGCTCATCGAGGACATGCTGACACTGGCACAAGAGGCTGAGCAAATCGATGAGACCGAAGTGATTGGCCTGGCGAACATCGTCAAGAGTAGCTGGCAAACCGCGAACACAGAACAGGCAGTACTCGAAATCGAGACGTCTCAGTCTGTCGAAGGCGACCGGAACCGGCTCCAGCAACTGTTCGAGAATCTCTATCGCAACGCAGTCGAACACGGCGGTGACGGCGTGACAGTGTCTGTCGGATCGATGGACGACGGCTTCTACGTGGCGGACACGGGCCCCGGCATACCCGAAAGTGAGCGTGAGGAGGTCTTCGAGGCAGGATACTCAACGAATGAGGACGGAACTGGGTTCGGCCTGAGAATCGTCGAACAAATTGCCGACGCGCATGGGTGGGAGATTACCGTGACTGAGAGCAAAGGGGGCGGGGCCCGCTCTGAAATTACCGGTGTCCAAAAAGCTGAGTGACCCATACGCGCCTTACATCTTGCATACCAAGACATTTATTATATTTATCTAGTAGTTCCCTCACCGGTCAGTTCGCAGCTCTGTTTAACAGTAGTCTCAGTCCATTGTCTCTGAAAGAGGTGTTAGAGACAGCCATTCCGAAGGGACCATGCTACAGGTTTGGCGCTACCACTACTACCGTCCCGGACGGAACACTCAAACACTGCCCCTGAATACACCGAGTATGAAACGAGCGATCCTCATAATCGCCGTAGTGCTGCTCGTCGGTCTTGCCGGATGTACGACTAGCACCGGCGAGACCGAGGACGTGATCGACGACCCGCAGGCGGTGGGAGACGCCGTCGAAATCGTCGACCTGAACGTCGCGGACGTCTCACCCGGCGAGGAGTCCATCGTCCTCGAAAACACCGCCGATAAGCCCGCCGACCTCTCCGGATTCGAGCTCCGTGACCGAGAGGGCGGCCAAGTCGATGGCGGCCTCTCGCCCTTTTCGTTTCCCAGTGAGTTCGTCCTCGAACCCGGGGAGACAGTGAAAGTAACGACCGGAGACGGCGAGGCAACGGAGACCGAGCTGTACTGGGGATACAACGTCAACATCTGGCGAGGCGACGGCGACGTGGTTCGACTCGTCGACGCCGATGGCCAGGTCGTGATGGAGCACGCCTACGGCGACATGGTGGGAACCGAGTCGGACAGCGACGCCGGCGATGAGACCGACGACACCGATGACGAGACCGACGACGAGAGCGATGGCGACACACAGAGTACTGTTGAAGGCGAACTCGAAGTTCACCACATCGACGTCGGGCAGGGCGACTCGACCCTCATCGTCACGCCGGCCAACGAGACGATCCTGATCGACAGCGGCGACTGGTGCCAGAACGGCAGTGAGGTGATCGACTACCTCGAAGCACAGGAGATCGACCGGATCGACCACCTGGTCGCGACGCACGCCGACGCCGACCACATCGGCGGCCACGCTGCTGTGATCGAGCATTTCGAGACGAACGGTGAGGGCATTGGGACCGCGTACGATTCGGGCGTGCCCTCGAGTTCGGCGACCTACACTAACTACCTCGATGCCATCGACGAGCACGACGTCGAACTCCTTCTCGTCGAACGAGGTGACGAACTGCCGCTTGCGGGGACCGTCTCCGCGCAGGTGTTGCACCCGCCCACGGAGACCGGCAGCGACGTCAACGAGAACAGTATCGTGCTGACGTTCGATATCGGCGAGTTCCAGTACGTGACAACCGGCGACATCGACACCGATGTCGAACAACAACTGATCGAGGAACAAGGAAGCGATCTCGAGGGCGACGTGTACAAAGTCGGCCATCACGGGTCCTCGACCTCCTCCAGCGAGGCCTTGCTGGACACCATGACTCCCGAGACGGCCATCATTTCGAGCGCCTACGACTCACAGTACGGCCATCCGAACGACGTCGTGCTCGACCGATTCGCCGACCGGGATATCGAGACGTACTGGACGGGCGTCCACGGCGATATCGTGGTCCGAACCGATGGGACGGCGACTGCTATCGAGACCCAGGAGTCGTTCTCGACGGCTCCCGAGGATATCCTCGAGGAGACGCCCGACGCCGACGACACGGCGAACCTTCAGCCACCCAGCCCGCTTGTTGCAGGGAGTTCGGGCAGTGGGATTGATGGGACTGTCGCGTCTGTTGTGGGGTGAACAATGGAGGGGACTTACACTGCCGTTGTCGACCGGATCGAAGATGGCGATATCGCCGTGATCCTGCTCGAGGAGGATGGGGAGGTAATCGAGCAACTGGATATCGCGGCTGATCGTCTGCCCGAACCCGCTCAAACGGATGGGGGCGTGCTTTCGGTGACGCTCGAAGCGGGGGAGATCGTCTCGATGGAGTACCAACCGGAGGTAACACGAGACCGCCGCGAGTCCGCTCAAGAGAAGCTGGATCGGCTGTCCGAGCGGTTGTCCGATCGCGAGGAGTGATTAATATCCGGGGGACATCCTCGCCCGCCGTGAACGGCGGGATTCTCTCGCTGCTGAAAAGTAGGAACCGACCGTTCACCCGACTGGTTCCGATTACTGTCTCATTGTTTGGGGCGGACAGGCCGCCATCGTAGGACTGGCGGGAATCGGTCCGTTCCTAACCGATTCCTGCTCCTGAGTAGGCTTGCCTGTCAGTTCAAAACACGGATTGAGAAATCTCGGAGGGGCCAGTAAACGTAGACTGATTCCGAGTTGTCGGATTCAGCCTGCGTTAACGAGACCGCAGGTCTCGTTCCCACACCAGAAATCTGTGATGTCTGGGGGCAGCTAAAGCCGCAGGTATTCTCCTTGCTATTTATAAGCAGGTTATACGCTTAAGCTACAGAACAATGCGGTTACGAGTCTTCTATTCAGTTGTATGACACAGAGAAACCATGCTGATGATCAAGACAGAGCTACTGAATCAAAAATCTACCTCCCTGCCGGGGTCACCCCGTCGTCCGAAGCCAGTTGGTTTGAGTACATCTGGACAACGCTGTTCAGCCGTCGCATCTGAAAAAGGGGATAGAACTGCGAACGAGTCCGTTGAACCAGCTAATTCAAGAGTGAAGTGTGTGATTTCTGAATTGATCTTCCGCTCTGACGAGACACATGAGACGTGAAAAAATTGAACCCCATCCTCGCATTCAAGAATTACGACTGACCGACTCAGTTAAGCCACCACACGACCTCCGTATAAGCCCGGTAACAAGCATCGCAATATATTTACATCAAGTATCTCAAATATAATCCTAACACCTAATGTACGAAACCATCACTTTACAGAACAATGACCGATATTAAAGCCGTTGTCCGGGCCGAGCATCCTGACATAGTGCTCACACAGTCAGTCAGTCACGATCGAAGTTCAGAAAGTCAAGTCGGTGTCAGAGGCTGGAACTGACCCGACGTCGGGGAAGTTCTTTTATTACATAGAATCATCTGATTTCCAGCGGTTCGAGGACGGGTTACGGAATGATAGTACCATTGGCGAATTCTGAACGAGTTATTGAAACCAGAGACAAGGAGGCGATATATAGCTTTGAGTATACAGACAAAGCGAAGATCCTCTCACCAGTAATTTCGGCCGCGAATGGTGTTATCCTCGACATGGAAAACGATGGAAGCGCCTGGATCCTAACAGTATGGATGCCCGAGCGAACGGATCTAGTTCATCTTTGGGACTATGCACAACAGCACGACATTGATATCGATTTGCTGCGCGTGAATGAATACGCTAGTTTGGGGAATACGGACGCCGGGTTGACCGATAGCCAGCGAGAAGCACTCCTCGCCGCATTCGAATCGGGGTACTTCGAAGAACCACGGAACGCAACTCTCAGCGAGGTCGCCGCTGATCTGGATATCTCTCAACCTGCAGCAAGTGGTCTGCTTCGACGTGGAATCAAGCGACTCATCATATCTTCCCTGATGGATGAGAGTGAAACGCCAGATTGATCAGCGGGACTCGGTGCAGTGGCAACGGTGAGTTCTCCACTTCTCAGAAAGTTCAAGTGCTACGGAGCTAATCAATAAACCAATTAATGCTTGCGGACGAGTAAGCAGTATGAACGGTGATAGAAGAGTCCGTAAGAACTCAACAATCCTTCCGGACTCGAAAACTATCGATATCCTCCATATCGATGACGACCCCAGTTTCGCCGGGCTTGTCGCCACCTTCCTTGAACATGAACGTGACTGTTTCAATGTCCGCAGTATAACAGACTCTCGCGATGCCCTAGACGTTCTCAAAGAGAACGAGTCGTCTGTTGATTGTATCGTGAGCGACTACGAGATGCCGGGCGTAGACGGTTTGGAGGTACTGGAACGAGTACGTGAGTCCTATCCAGATCTTCCGTTTATCCTCTTCACTGGAAAAGGTAGTGAGGAGATCGCTAGCGAAGCCATCACGGCAGGCGTCACTGACTATCTCCAGAAGACCACTAGCACGGACCAGTATGGCGTCCTCGCGAATCGCGTGCAGAACGCTGTCGAAGGATACTGGGCCGAACGGTACATGAACCGTGGTCTCGAAGCCATCGAAACCGCACACGACGGCATCAGCATTCTTGATGACGATGGCTACATCGAGTACGCGAATTCCGCCTGTGCGGAGCTTCTCGGCTACGAACCCGAGGAGCTTATCGGCCTCCATTGGGAAACGTTCTACCACGACGAGGATGTCGATCACGTCTACGACGTCCTCCTTCCGGAGGCACGCGATGGGCGTTGGCACGGCACTACGTCGTTCGTCCGGAAGCACGGCGAACCAATCGACCTCGAGCACACGCTCTCGTTTACTACCGATAACTCGCTGATCTGTACACTCACGCCACCACAAGCGACTGATGCGGGGACGCTGCATCTATCGGCGAAAGAGCAAGCAATGGATGAGGCTCCGATCGGGATTCTATTGACGGACCCCAACCAGGAGGATAACCCGATTATCTACGCGAACGACGAATTCACGGCACTCACTGGCTACGAGAAACACGAGGTGTTTGGGCAGAACTGTCGATTCCTCCAGGGCGATGGCACTGATGATGAGCCAGTCGAGGAGCTTCGAAGAGCCATTGATAATCGCGAGCCGGTAACCGTCGAGGTGCGGAACTACCGGAAGGACGGCACGGAATTCTGGAATCGCGTCCGCATCGCACCACTGTATGACGCTGACGGCGATGTCGATCTCTTTGTCGGATTCCAGGACGACGTTACGGAGCACAAGAGGTACGAACAACGGTTACAGTCCCATACCGCGCGTCTCGAGGCGCTGTTCGAGCATTCGCCGGATATGTTTATAATCCACGACTTCGACGGCGTCATCCGGGATGCCAACCAGCGACTGTGTGACGAACTCGGATACACTGAAGACGAACTGATCGGACAGTATGTCTGGGATCTCGATCCAACGGCCGATCCGGAGCGCGCGTCGTCATTCTGGGAGTCACTCCCGCCGAATACCCCGCGTCGATTCGAGGGAAAACTCGAACGGAAAGACGGGTCCACATTCCCCATCGAAATCCACCTTATCCGTCTCAACTTGGATGGAGAGGATCGGATCGTGGCGATGGACCGTGACATCAGTGACCAGAAGCGACGCGAGCGTGAACTCGTCCAGCAGAACGAGCGGTTGGACCGATTCACGAGTGTCGTAAGTCACGATCTCCGGAACCCGTTACAGCTCGCGAAAGGCCGCCTGGAGTTACTGCGAGAGGACTGCGACAGCGACAACATCGACGAGATCGACTACGCGTTGGGCCGGATGGATGCCCTGATCGACGATTTACTGGCGCTCGCGCAGGCCGGGGAAGCAGTAATGGACCTCGAAGCAGTCCAGTTGCCGGACGTCGCCCAGCTATGCTGGGGAACACTATCGACAAAGGATGCGACGCTCTCGATTGAGACAGACCGTACCATCGAGGCAGATCCCGATCAGCTCCAACAGCTCGTACTAAATCTGTTCCAGAATGCCGTCGAACACGGCGGGCCAGACGTAACAGTGACGATTGGGAACACAGATACTGGCTTCTATGTTGCTGATGACGGGGGCGGACTCCCCGACTCAGAGAGTACGAACGTGTTCGAAGCGGGATATACGACCGCTGACGACGGGACCGGATTCGGGCTGGGTATCGTCAAGGAAGTCGTTGACCGACACGACTGGGAGATCACTGCCACAAACGGTCCCGACGGTGGTGCTCGTTTCGAGATTGAAATCACGTGACCGTCCGGTACGTCGGTAGATGCGGGCACGCTCGATACTGATAGTCCTGTATCTCCCCTGTGGGGTTCACTTTTTCTCTGACAGTAGGTTTCGCTCCCGTGACAGTGCCTCACAGTGTTCACTGCGTCCGACTGTCCTGCTGTTCATTCCTGGTCGTCTGCTCCCTGCTCACTCGTTTCGGGTTCCTCCGTCCCGTCGCTCTCGTCTTCTTCGGGTGAGACTGCCTCACCGTCAGCCATCGACCACTCTAGCTCGACTTCCAATTCGGCCTCATCCTCTTCTTCCTCGTACTCAACTTCCACTTCGAACTGCTCGGGAACGGTCACCGGGCCCTCATCGCGGCCCAGTTCTACTGACCCGCTCGCAACGCCGGTGGCGAGGCGACGGAGGACGTTCTCTCCCTGTTCGCGGGTCATGAGGCCCTCCAACTCGAATTCCTCTTCTTCGTGCTCTTCCGCATCATTCGCATTCTGGCTCTGGTCTGTCACGTGTACACGTACGGCCTCCATACCAAAATTCCACCCCCACTCCCGCTTTGCTCTCACCTGTCCGCTCAGATTGCAGATCGACCGCTCGGAGGTTTCAGTCAGAAAGAACCACGGGCGAAATGGTCGATACAGATGAACGGCTTACCAGGTCCGGGTCGGGAGAAGACCAATTGCACTGACGACCTGATGGTCACCATCGACGGGTACGATCACACGCATTTGCTCGTTGTAGTCAGCCAATAGCTCTCGACAGACGCCACACGGCGGGATAACGCGCGCTTCGGTTGCGTCATGATAGGGCAATGGGTACGATACGGCTACGGACGTCTGAATCTCGTCATGGTCATACCCGTCTGCAATGGCTGAGCCAACTGCAACTGGCTCTCCACAGACCGAGGCCCGTCCGATACTGGCCGGTAAACCCACACCCTCATATACCGAGCCATCTGCCATCCGAATGCCAGCAGTGACGATGTGGGCATCATCAAAAAACTCCGGATCGAACGTCTGTTTATACGCTGAGCAGGCGCAATACCACGTCGTTTACGGCGTGGATACGCGCCGCCAACTGATGATACAATAACCGTTGTTCGGCATTTCTGGATATTCCACGCGACCCGAAACCGACACTTGTCCATAAGCTAAGAAACATAGGTTATGTATGGCGAAACAGGTCGTCAAACGCACTTTCATTGGTTCCATACAGAACCATCAGCAAGTGCAGGACGACCTTGATTCGCTTGGATTCGCCGCCAGTAAACTCTGGAACGTCGCCCGCTGGACAAGCGGGCGTGTCTGGAACGAAACTGGCCACATCCCCGACGACGGCGACCTGAAATCGTACCTCAAATCCCACGAACGCTATAGTGACCTACATTCGCAGTCAAGTCAGCGAGTTCTTGAAGAACTCTCTGAAGCGTTCACTGGCTGGTACAAGAAACGCCAGAACGGGGACTCGAAAGCGAATCCACCAGCATATCGCAAACACAACGACGAACATCCACGCTCAACGCTCACGTTCAAAGGCGCTGGCTTCAAGCTCGATACCAAAAATGGTCGAATCCGACTCTCCAAAGGTGAGAACCTGAAAGAGCACTGGTCGGACTTCGTTCTCTGCAACATCCAAACACGACCTGACGTTGACCTCTCTGCGATTGAGAGCGTCCAGCAGGTACGCGCTGTCTGGAATAAGCAGCGAGACGAATGGGAACTCCACATCGTCTGCAATGTCGAAATCAATGCATCAGAGAACGACGCTGAGAAGACCGCTGGTATCGACCTGGGTATCTGTAACTTCGCCGCTCTCGCCTTTGAACACCAAGAGTCTGAGCTATACCCGTTGAACTGCCTCAAACAGGACGATTACTATTACAGCAAGCATATTGCTCACTGTGATGATTCCTCGTCGGAAGAATCAGTACGGTTGAACACCAAGAAATCTAATCGTCGTGCGCACTATTTCCACACGCTCTCGAAACATATCGTGGAGAGATGCGTTGACGAGAACGTCAGTGTGATTGCAATTGGTGACCTCAGCGGGATCCGTGAGGATGAAGACGGTGAGACGAAGGATTGGGGCAAGCACGGTAACTTGGACTTGCACTCGTGGGCGTTCGACCGATTCACTGACCTGCTCGAATACAAGGCTGAAGAATCTGGCATTTCCGTTGAGCGCGTATCTGAGGAGAACACCTCAAAGTCGTGTTCTTCGTGCGGGTGTGAGCGTGAGTCGAATCGTGTTGAGCGTGGCTTGTACGTGTGTGCCGAGTGCGAGTTGGTTGCGAATGCTGACGTGAATGGTGCTGAGAATATTCGGAAACAAGTATCTCCGAGTCTCGCCACGGATGGCGGTGATAGGAGTAACGGCTGGTTGGCACAGCCATCGACGTACCTGTTTGACAAGGAAACTGGCTCGTTTGAGCCTCAAGAACAGGCAATGTCGTAGACCCTAATATCCCAAACCAGCGGTAGCGGTGCCGTGGGATTCCTCCGCGTTCACGCGGAGGAGGATGTCAATCCTGATGCGCGAGGCGAGAGATACGGACGGCCGCCTCTCGGTCGTGGGCTATCGAGCACGGCAGGTTATCGCGGCCCGGTTCGGCGTCCTCGTCGTCATTACACTCCTCGTTGTCGGCGTCTCAGTGGGAGTGATGCTCGTCGACTTCTGGCCGGAGCAGCTGTGGTGGTTTGTCGCCGCGATGCTCGTCCTCTCGGTGACCTACGGACTGATCGGGATGCTCGTCGGTGCCGTCTTCAATCGACTGGCCGGCCTGTGGATCATGTTGATCCTCCCGATGATCGATATCGGGCTCTTTCAGGACCCATTGTTCGTCCAGTCCGAGCCCGAGTGGTGGATGAAACTCTTCCCGGGCTACCATCCCGTCCGCGTGATAGTCGATACCGGGCTCACAACGGACCTGGATACTGCTGTGTCACTCAGCTGGGGATTCAGCTATCTCCTCGTCATCGGGCTCCTCGCTATATGGGTGTACTACCGAGGAACTCGAACGACGTGACGACGCAATCGAAAAAGGACGATCTCCGCAGACGGACGGATTTACCGACGTCTCCCAACGGGGTTCGGTGACTCTCCTCACAGGGATGGGTCGTTTTGCCCGTCCTCCAACCGTTCACGACGCGTCTGGAACTCTTCTTCGTCGATCTCGCCTCGTGCGTAACGACGTTGAAGGGTTTCCATCGCGGAATCGTCACTCTCTGGAGGTGCATCACCTCGACCCGTTGCCCAGTAGAGGAGTCCGCCGACCAGCCCCAGCATTCCGAATGCCCCGCCGACGAACGGCAGCCCACCGAACCATCCACCGTTCCGGCCGTTCATCATCCCCGGGCGGGACCCCATTCCGGGACCCATCATTCCGCCATCGGAGTTCCCATCACCCCCGGTACCAGATCCATACGCGATCGCGCCCTGCTCGACGATCGCGTCGCTCTCGGGCACGTCACCGTCCGGAATCGGACTCTCTTCGGCCGGGCCGCCGGGATTGCCAACGACGATGCGACCAACCATCCCGACTGTCTTGTGCGGGATGCAGTAGTAGTCGTACGTACCTGGTTCTTCGAACGTGTACTCGTACCCTCCCGACGAGATGACCCCACTATCGAATGGACTGGCGTCGAGCGGAATCCGGTTCTCGTAGGCCGTCGCCGAGTGTGTACCGGCTGCTATCTCGAAGCGGACGGTCGTGCCGGGTTGGACGTGGAGCCCGATCGGGTCGAAATAGTTGTTGCCCATCTTCACGACGGGCGTCTCCTGTGCGCTCACTGGCTGAGAGAGGCCTGCGCTGGCGACTGCGCCGGCACCGAGCACTCCCAGGAACTGACGTCGATCATAGTTCGTCATGTGGTTTGAATTGGTCGGGTGGTCGTTATGTTCGCACGACATCGACGAGACGTTGGACGAGTCCAGACGACTGTTCGGTCGCGCTCTCAATGGCTGGTTCGAGGTCGTTCCGCTCGACAATGCCGATGAACTCGGCGGTCTGTTTACCGCTCGCGTAGACGAGTGTCGTCGGCGTCTTCCGGACGCCGTATTCCTCGGCCGTTTCCAGATCTTTCTGGATATCGATCTCCCGGAACTCCATGTCCGGATACTTCTCCTCGAGGCCGTCGTTTTTCTCTCGTTGTGTTGCGCATGCTCCGCACGTCTCTTGGGTGAAGAGGATGACTTCGGTCACATAGTATAATACGGTATTGGGACTTAACCACATTACTATTCAGAATCGTAAGCTGAGAGAACTCCATCTCTTCGATCTGAAAGGGCGTTCACACAGTGGTGACCGGGAGTAGCATCACAAATTCGATCACGCAGGCGTGTGAATACGCACTTGGTGCGTACTCGTTGGCTCAATCCGACCGTTCGAGTCTCTCGCGGCGGGCTTCGAACTCTTCATCAGTGAGGTCGCCACGAGCGTATGCCGTGCGGAGTTCCTCCATCGCGGGATTTCGAGATGTCTGCGTTTCGCTAATACGCCGGAAGACGAGATAGCCACCGCCGAGGAGGATAAGGAGGAAGATGAGCGGGACGAGCATCCCGACGAGCGGCCACCACCCGCCAGTACCGCCATACTGACCCATCATCCCACCGTACCCCATCATCCCGCCGAATCCTATCCCCATTGTGAGCAACGGGAGTAAGATGATCGCTCCGAGGATCAGAAGAACGATCGTCGTGACGTCGAGCTGGTTTGATGAAGACATCGAAGATCAGGTCTCCGATCTGGATCCTAGTTCGTCGGTGACGGCCGAGAGAACACGTTCGAATCGCTCGGTGACCTCGGTCGCGATAGACTCGAGCGCATCGTTGTCTGCGATGTCGATCAACTGCTGCGGATCGACGGCACTCACAACGATATCGTCGTCATCGGTTTCGTAGACGATGACGTTACACGGGAGGAGTGCTCCGAGTTCGATTTCTTCGGTCAGTCCCTCGTATGCCAGGGGGGGATTGCATGCACCGAGAATGCGGTACTGGCGGAATTCTTCGTTGAGTTTCTCCTTGAGTGTCGCCTGGATGTCGATGTCACAGAGGACGCCGAATCCTTCGTCTTCGAGCGCTGCGATCGTCGTGTCGACGACGTCGTCGAAATCGCCAGTGACTGAAGTCTGTATTGTGTATTCCATGTAATATTATACCCCGTCCACGGGGTTAACGGTTGGGTGCCGCAACGGCGAGCGTTGGGAGTGTGATGTATCGGCTGGAACAGCAACTGTTCCAGTCATCCGGTTCGTTCGAGCTGTTTTCGCCGTCGATCGAATTCTTCATCCGATAGCTCACCGCGGGCGTAGCGCTCGCGGAGAACTGACAGCGACTGCTCTTCGTTCCCGCCGGATCCTCGGTTGAGGAGCGCATAGACGATGTAGAGCGGGACGACGATGAGGAGCCCCATCCAGAGAAGTCCCCAGAGGCCCATCGCTCCGCCGAAGAGGCCCCAGCCGCTCCCGCCCATCATACCGCCGCCGTAGCTCCCACCACCGCGGGCAGCAGCCGTTCCAGTCGTTGCGACCAGCAGCGGGACGGCGAGGATTGCGAGTCGACGAGCAGTGCGTCCGATGTGAGTGGTGAGTTGTGTCATTATCTTGAGTTGGTGAGTTGTGGTGTTCGGTTGCAGCGATCGAAACGGTCAGGGTTGTCAGCAGTGGCCCTGCCCGTACATCTCGCCGCTGTAGTCGTCGTCAGCTCCGTCGTGGTATTCCTCGTCAGACATGTCCTGGGCCATCTCGTCGACGGTCACACCCATGTGCGACTCCATCCACTCGACGCTACCAGGGCCCATGTGTTCGGCCATCTGCGCCTCCATCCAAGTGGCCAATTCATCTGCGGTGGTATTGTCCGTGAGCGTGTCGTCAGCGGTCGTGTCGTTGCCGTGTGCGCTGGCAACGGGCGCGGCAAACGCGAGTCCGACGATCGCGAGGGCCACGAGCAGCCAGCGGCCGAGTTTGAAGTTGGTCATTGTCTTTCTCCTCGATTACTCGTAGGACTGCTGGGGGGTTATCGACGTGGGTGTGAATCCACACAGGAGAACGTTCGAGAACATGTATAAGAGGACCTAACCGTTTTTCAGGACAAGGACCGTTCCTCCGGCCCGAATTCGCCGGATTGGTACTCAATCCTTCTCCCGGGACAGGACCACGGCCCCAGGAACAACAGTATGAACGATCCGTAACCAGGTCATTCGACGTATTCTACGACACGCGCCATCCCTGCATCGAGATTGTGCAGACGTGATAGTGGACAACGTTTTGGACGGGGCTGGACTCGTGGGAACGCCCCACTAGTTCGCCTGTTTTCGTTATAGGTCGTCGCTCGGATAGATGCGATACGTCCGCCCTTGGCGCTCGCGGTACAGCAGGCCACGCTTCTCAAGCGCACTCACCGTCTGACTGACCTTGCTCTTCGAGATGTCCGAGCGATCCCTGAGTTCGATCTGTGTGATGCCAGACGAGGAGATAACTGGTTCGAGGATACGGCGTTCATCATCTGGCAGGAGGTCTAACACGCGAGCCTGTAGCTGAGACTCCGGATTGATGGCTCGATTCGATTGGACAGCTACCTCTGGCGATTCATCACCCTCAGGATCGGTCGGATTCGCCATTTAACTCTGTGAGCGGTCGTTTACCTCTATGCTGGTGACCTCATCCCGAATCACGAGATACCCCCCATCGATGACAGCCGAAACGAGGAAGGTTCCGAGGACGTACCAGAGTGGATTCGTTCCGTGAACGGACCCCATCAACGTGCCCATTATCGATCCCATCTGGTCGAAGGCCTGCTATTGCTGGTATGCTTGCCAGATGAGCACACCAGAGACGATGAGGACGACAGCGACCAAGCCACCGACTACTGTATCGGCTCGCCGTCGTGGGTGAGGCTCGGTCCACTATCGTCGGTTCGCATCCCACGGGGTCGCAGTACTGCCCGGGCACACCGAGACCACGACGGTAGACGTATAGGAGAAAGCCAGAGAGCGCGAACACGACGATTTTGAAAACCTGAACGAGACTCGTGATGACGAGCCCCATGATGATCGCCCACGCCGCAGTCCAGAGGAAACCGACGCCGATCCGCAACGACTCGAGGATTCCGTCGACGAGGGCGGCTTGCATATTTAGACGATCGCAGCCATCTTTTTTGTTATTTGTTCTTAAGAAACCGGGGCAGTGGGCGGAGTAAATCTTGCATTCAAAGGTGACTCATGCTATCAGAGGTGGTCAAGCGTTCGAGGACTGCGTTCGCGCTCATCAGTTTTTGCGTGTCACTGATTCCAGTCGGTGGTGGCTCCTTGGTCTTCCGACGGACCGGCCATACAGATCTGGGTGTTGGACCGCTGGTTCCCCCACGATATTTTTCCTCCGTGTTACCAAGGAATCGCTCCTTTCGAATTGTAAGAGAAACCCGATTGAAGGAGTAGAGCGTATCTGTAGTCATGAGCACTACTACCACAAACCAAGATGCGTACGAAATGGACTCCACGACCAACGTGATGCATCTCGATTCGTTGGCACTGGCGGGCGCAGCAGCAGTCGTCTCTGCCACCGCGATGCTCCTGCTGGGTGTGTTCGGAGCGATCGGCGTCTATGAGGGCGCAGTCGAAGCGATGGAGCAGTGGCACCTGTTCTTCGAACCGACCATCGTCGGGACTGTGGCGGGCATGGTCGAGGCAGCGGTGATCAGCTTCGTCTTGATGTATGCCTTCGCGTGGCTTTACAACGCCTTCGTATCATAGATTAGGTGTCAATCCAGGTACGTCACCGACAAAGCCGAAATCATCATCGACGCATCGTCCGAGGAGGTATGGGAGTACGTAACCGACCCAGTCCATTGGACGGCGTCGAACCCCGAGGAACACTACGGACTTGAGTACAACACGCCCGATAACCATCCCCGAGAGGATGCGACATTTCACCAGGCCGAAGAGGTCGCTGGGACGTACGCCGACCTCCACGGCCGATTCCAGTACATCGGTCATCCACATGTAGGGGTCTGGACTGGGACAGCGTACTATCCGGTTCTTCGTGGAATTGTCACTCAGGAGTAGCCGTCTCTCTCCAGAGAGTCGTTTTTTCCGGACACGACGAAGAATGCTGCTGGTGAAACCAGCTGATTAGCGGAGTCGACCGAGGAGCTCGTAATCGTGATCCGGAGTGTACCGGCGGAACAGTAGACTGTTCGACAACACCGATACACTTGAGAAGGCCATCGCGCCGGCGGCGAGCACGGGCTGGAGCAGCCCGAGTGAAGCCAACGGGATCATCGCCGTGTTGTACCCAAGCGCCCACACGAGGTTCTGCTTGATCTTCTGGAGCGTCGCGTCCGAGATACGGATAGCCTTCACCACGTCGAGTGGATCGTCGCGCATCAGCGTCACGTCCGCCGCTTCGATAGCGACGTCCGTCCCGCTCCCGATGGCCGTCCCGACGTGGGCCACCGCGAGCGCGGGCGCGTCGTTGACGCCGTCGCCCACCATCATCGCCTTGCGACCTTCGTCCTGAATGGCCTCGACGGCATCGGATTTGTCCTCGGGGAGCACCTCCGCGTGGACATTTTCGGGGTCGATCCCGACCTGCTCGGCGACGGAGAGGGCGGTCCGCTCGTTGTCGCCGGTGATCATCATCACGTCGATGCCGCGCTCCTGCAGTTGGCTCACGGCCTCGGTTGCACTTTCTTTGATCGTGTCGGCGTCAGCGACCACACCGATGAGTTTGCCCTCCGCTCGCGGCTGTTCGCCGCTCGCATCGCGGTCGCCGCTTCGCTCCGAACCGCGCAACGCGACGAGCATTGCCGTCTTCCCCTCGTTCTCGAGGCGCTCCATTGTCTCCTGAGCGGGCGAGGGGTCGATCCCGTTGTCGCGCAGCAGCTTGCGGTTGCCGACCAGCACCTCATTGTCACCGACCGTCGCTTTGATGCCGTGGCCGGGGACGTTCTCGAAGGCGTCCGGGTCGGTCACGTCGATACCACGGGCTTCAGCTCCATCGACAATGGCCCGCGCAAGCGGATGCTCGCTTCCACTTTCGGCCGTCGCTGCGAATCGGAGGACGTCGTCCTCACTGAGACGATCGCGTGCAGTTAGCGCTCCGCCGTCGGCTGCCGGCTCTCCACCGTCAGCGACAGGTTGGCCGTCACCGTCGAAGACCACGACGTCCGTTAGCTCCATTTCACCTTTTGTGAGCGTCCCGGTCTTGTCAAAGACGACCGTGTCGACGTCTTTCGCGCGTTCAAGAATGTCCCCGCCTTTGAACAGGACGCCGTTCTGGGCACCGATCGTTGTCCCAACCATCGTTGCAGCAGGCGTCGCTAACCCCAGCGCACAGGGACAGGCGATCAACACGGACGATGCGAAGACGATGAGCGCGAACTCGAAGACTGAGACGCCTCCAGCGGCGACGGGGCCACCTGCGACGAGTCCCCATAGCGGGAGTGCCTCAACGAAGCCCGCGAAAGTCGCGGGGAAGAGGAACCACACAGTGCCCCACAGCAACGCGTTCGCGATGACCGCTGGGACGAAGTACGCCGAGATGCGGTCCGCCAGATTCTGGATGTCGGGTTGGCGCGACTGGGCTTCCTTGACCGTCTGGACGATCTGCTGGAGCGCCGTGTCCGCACCGACCTTCGTCGCCTCAACGACGAGCACACCGTTCTCGTTGATAGTGGACCCGACGACCTCGTCACCCTCGCCTTTCTCGACGGGAACCGACTCGCCGGTGACCATCGACTCGTCGACGGCGCTCTGCCCGTCGATGACGACGCCGTCGGTCGGAATCTGCTCGCCGGGCCGGACCTTCATACGGTCGCCGACGGTGACCTCTTCGAGTGGCACTTCCACTTCGGTACCGTCCTCGTCGACGAGGGTGGCCGTCTCGGCCTCCATTTCGAGGAGCTTTCGAAGGGCGTCACCTGCCTGCCCTTTCGAGCGGGCTTCGAGGTAGTTCCCGAGGGTGATGAACACGAGGATCAACGCGGCAGTGTCGAAGTACAGCCCCCCCGCGATCAATTCCGCGAGTACTGCGATTGAGTAGAAATACGCAGTGGACGAACCCAGTGCGATGAGAACGTCCATGTTGGCGCGCCTGTTGTTGATCAGCGCGTTGTACGAGTTCTTGTAGAACGGCCAGCCGAGCACGGCCTGAACTGGTGTCGCCAGCAGGAACTCGACCCATCCGAATTCGACGCCGAGGACCGTCTCCGGGAGAATTCCCCCGCCGAGCAGGAACTTCTCTGCGAGGAAAAACAGCATCGGGGCCGAGAGCGCGGCTCCGAACAGCGTCAGTCGAAGCTGTTTTCAGATCTCACCCTGTCGTGCAGCGTCCCGAGCGTCTTTACCCGATTCACCGCTGTTGCTGTCTTCACGAACCGGCGAGTAACCAGCGTCCTCGATAGCGTCGTAGAGCGCGTCGAGTGAGGTGTCCGCGGGGTTGTACCTGACCTGCGCTTCGTCGGTGGCGAAGTTCGCCTCGGCCGCGATAACACCCGGCGTGTTCTCGAGCGCGGTCTCGTTCGTCTGCACACAGTTGGCACAGGTCATATCGGAGATGCCGATGGTCACCGTGTCAGACACCGCACCGTAGCCGGCGTCCTCGATCGCCCCGTAGATCTCTGCGAGCGATACCTCGTCAGGGTTGTACTCGACGGAGCCCTCGTCCGTGGCGAAATTGGCGTTCGCCTCGATGACGCCGTCGAGTGACTCCAGGGCGTCCCCAACTGTCCCCGAGCAGTTGGCACAGGTCATTCCTGTGATGTCCAGTTGTGCTGTGCGTGTTTCCATATCATACTGTAGGAGCTACCCCGTTAGGTGAGTTCTCACTTGGATAGTGAGGGTAATCGACGGCGTTTACTTTCGGTTCCAAACCGAAGTCAGCGCTATATGCCCTCTTCGAGACGCTGGTGTCGATCTTCGAATCGACTCTGACACGATTGACAACAGAAATGATAGAGCTCTCCATCAATACGACTCGTCTCCCCCTCAGAATCCACAGTATTACTGCACTCGGCACACGTGAGTGCGAACTCGACGCCGTCAATCGACGGTGTCCACTCGACTTCGTCGACTAACGTGACTGTGTAATCAACCGAGTTAGCGCCATCGAGAAGCGTGTTCACCCATGCTCGGACGTTCTGTGCTTCTGCACGTCCATAGAACCAGAGGTCGCCCTCCGACGTAATGAACACGTGTTCGACGGCGTCGTCGTTTCTGACCCGCTCGCGTACCGCGTCGAACGACTCAGACGGGAGATCCAGTTGAACGAGTACCGGTACACCAGCTCTGAGTTTAGTACGGTCGACATCGATAGTGAAGTTGTTGATGACTCCGGTCTCTTGGAGCCGTGTAACGCGATCTGAGACGGCTGGCCCCGAGAGGCCAACTTCCTCGCCGATCGCGCTGAACGGGCGACGGGCGTTCTCGGCTAACAGCGAGAGAATCTCCATGTCGGTTTCATCCAAGTCCCGCATACTGGCCCAAAAGGACGCAGGATACAATACTATTTCCCTGAAGATACTTTGGAATACGTCGTTTCATAACCGTTCGAACAACAGTATCGAAGCAGCAAATGACAAAGAGGAGCCGTCCGTATTTTTCACCGGAATGAGTCAAACGATCACCGTCGAGGGGATGACGTGCGAACACTGTGAACAGACCGTTAAAGAGACCCTTCAAGACGTATCTGGCGTGACTGACGCCACCGCCGATCGTGAGGCCGAACAGGCGAGAGTCAATGGTGACGCCGACGTCATGGCCCTTGTACAAGCCGTCGAAGACGCTGGATACACTGCCCACGCTTGAGAGCACCCAGAACGTTCGCGGACGACCACCCCGCCGTTCTCTTTCGAGTCCGCTTGCCCTGATCGCACCGCGCAGTATCAGGCCCCGGACGGATTGACATCCTCCTCCGCGTGAACGCGGAGGAATCCTGAGTGTTAGAGATTTCAGGTTTGCAGTCCCACCGAACCCTGACACGGTCAGAATCCGTGTAGAGTTCACGGACTGTGACGAGTGAGACTGCTGGGAGTGCCAAGCCCCCGGTACTCCTATCCTCTGTCATGTTCGGACTCCCAGAGTTGTTTTTGCCTCGGAGAGTCCGACAGGCTTCGACGGACTCGGAGTTACTTTCCTGGTGCGTGCAACAGTCAACTCCACGCCGACTCTGTGAGAATCGGGCGGTCATCAACTGGTTTCGATTACTGCTTGGTTGCTTGGGGCGGCGAAGCCGCCATCGGAGGACAAGGCAGAATCACTCTCTTCTCGCCTGAGTCCTATTCTTGAATCGGAGTGCCTGTCAGTTGAAAGTATGGATTGGAACTCTCGGACAGGTATCGAAACGTGGATTGGTTCCGTGTTGTCGGATTCATCCCACGGCTAAAGCCGTGGGTTTTCTCCTGTACCTTCTATAATTCAATTCACGAACAATATTGCGCTTTGAAGCCACGCATCATTTCCATCCTTCGAGGTTGTGATGTTCCTCAAGAGCGAGCTTGCTAATGAAGCGACCGAGCGAAGAGCAGCTCAATCAGGAGCGATGAGCTCGACGACATGCATCGGCTCGTCGCCCACGAGGTCTCCAATCTGGTCCGTACAAGACATGCCGCTTGCAAGGGTATGTTCACAGTCCGCCTCGTCGAGCTGTGTCTCCAGATTCGAGCCGACGTCGATCGAAAGCTCGTAGTACTGCTGCTTGTAGCCGAACGATCCAGCCATTCCACAGCACTCGACATCGCTTGTTGTCACCTCGTACTCCAGTCGGTCTAGGACGGAGAGGCCATACTCGTCGAGTCCCATCGTACGCTGTTGGCAGTGGGCGTGATAGGCAACCGTTTCCCCGTCGGCAGCGACAGTCAGCTCGTCGGGATTGGCACCGTTTTCGAGGAGCCCGTAGATGTATTCGAGAATCTCGTAGCTGTTCGCCGCGAGCGGTTCGTGCTGCTCTTCCGGAAGGAGCCTGGCGTAATCGTTACGGAACATCGCCAGGTCACTCGGCTCAATTACGACCACGTCGTCTCCCTGCTTGACGTATGGGCCAAGCTGCTCGACGACGCGTTCTGCTTTCGTCCGGGCCGTATCGATCATTCCCTGCGAGAGTGGTGCCCGCCCAGCCCCTGGTACCGGCGGGACGACGACCTCAGCACCAAGTGCTTCCAGCGCTCTGACAGCCGCCTTTCCGCGCTCGGCTAGCATGTAGTTCGTGTACAGGTCGGGATAGAGCACGACTGTCCAGTCCGGATCACTCGGTGGAATATCGTCACGGCTTTCGAACCACTCGACAAATGTCGTCCGGCGGAACGCGGGGAGGTCCCGCCTCCGGTCGACGCCTGCGACGCGTTCAAGGAGGTACGAAGCCGGCAGAGAATTTGCAGCCCAGTTCGAGAGGGGTGCGAACGCGCTACCGAGTTTGGCAAGCGTCTCGAAGTTGCCGAACAGGCGTTTCTGGAGTCCCGGCCCAGAACTCTCGGTATCAGGCGTCAATCCATCGACCAGAAACTCGGCGCTGGTGTCGGTCTCGGTGTTGATTCGATCCCGGACGACGGTATTGATCCACGGGATATCGATATTGACCGGGCAGGCCTCGACACAGCGCGAACAGCCCGTGCAGAGATCGTTGAATTCCGCTGCGGTGTCGGTACCATGTACGCCAGCTTCCCACCCCGTGGCGATTCCGCCGGAGTACGTCTCACCACCAAACACATGGCCACCAACGGACTGGAAGTTCGCACAGGTGTTCGAGCAGGCCGAACACCGGATACAGTACAGTGTCTCCCGGAGATCTTCGTCCTCTCGCATCGCCAACCGCCCGTTGTCGATGAGGACGAGATGGAACTCACGGCCCTCGCCATCGCCGCCGATCGGTGTCTCTCGATCGTCGAAATCGACCGGTGGAGAGTTGATCGGGGGCGTGAGCAACGAGATATAACTCGTGATGTCCTGTCCCGTCCCGGAGCGGCCGATCAGTTCGATAAAGGGCTGCAGGTCCTCGATGCTCGGGACGATCTTTTCGACGCCAGCGACAGTGATCTGCGTGTCCGGAACGGTCACAGTCTTGCGGGCGTTGCCCTCGCTCGTTACCAGCGCCATGGTCCCGGAATCCGCCGTGAGAAAGTTCGCACCAGTCATTCCGACATCGGCGCCCCGGATCTGTTCACCCAGCTTCTCCCGGGCAAACATCGTCAGTTCCTCGGCCGTTTCGAGTTCGTCGGCAGGCTCGAACTGCTTGTTAAAGAGGGTCGCAATATCCTCACGAGACTTGTGGATCGCGGGAGCGACGATATGGCTTGGAGCCTCGTCAGCGACCTGAAGGACCCACTCGCCGAGGTCGGTCTCGACGACGTCGACGCCCTCACGTTCGAGGTGCTCGTTGACCGTGATCTCCTCGCTCGTCATCGACTTGCTTTTGACGAGGCGGTCGGCCTCCGCTTGCGAACAGACGTCCGAAATGTACTCGTTGGCATCGGCGGCATCATCAGCGATATAGACGGTTCCACCGTTCTCCTCGACCGTTTCAGTGAGTTCGTCGAGAAGAGCAGGTAGCCGTTCGATGGCGTCTTCCTTGATCGCCCTCGCTTCCGCGCGAAGCTGCTCGTACGACTCGAGATCGGCAACAGATTCGTATCGTCCCGCGTTAAATCCTCTCGTGTTAGCGGCGACTGCCTCGCCCTCCGTCTCCAGGATGTGTCGAATATGGGCTGCTTTCGACTCTCGCTGTGAGCTCATGAAACAACGATCACCTCCACTTCTTTCGGACCGTGCGCACCCTGCACCAGCGCGCCCATGTCCGCAGTTGCTGAAGGACCGGTTGCGAGAATCGCCGAACCGCGTGTTTCCCGGAGTTCGTCGCCGAGCCACTCGAAGGCTGCTGCCATATCCGGAACGATGTCTTGCTTCCGAAGGACGACAACGTGCCGGTCGTTGAACAGACTTACCGGCTCGCTCCCGAGTTCGTCCATCCTGAGAACGAGACTCCCGTACTCGGCGATCGCCAGCGAAGCTGCCGTAACACCAGTGGCTGCATTCTCCAGATCCGCTGGCGTGGGCGCAGTTGTTACTTGCTCCGGCAACTCGACGTCTGGCCACGGCAATGGTGTGCCGATGGCCGGCCCCTCGATCCGCTCATCGACCGCTGCCGCGACGTCGTCCGGAGGACACTCGGTGATCTCAACCCCGTAGCTACGTGCCCGATTCGTAAACGCGTCGTACCGCGGTGTATCCTGAGACATCATCAACTCTCCCTGCCGACTTGCTAGAAATTTCGATACTGTGTACTTAGCTTGCCCCAAGATCCACTTGGTGCCAGTCAACAGGTATGATGATCGCAATGGTTGTCGCAGTATAAAATAGACAGCTACGGAAAGTAACGACTGAATCGATGCCCAATCAGATCCTTATAGTGGGATACGACTGCTCTCTCAGCGGGTGGTGTTCCGACCGATAGCGATCTGGGAGAACGAAGGTGCCAAAGTGAGACCGGCAACTACCGCAGCCAACACTCTTACAGCAGTGTCTTAGATATTGATCTTAGTGGAATCGAATTGTGGAGTGATAACGACGATTCTGTTCACTACTCGTTTGAAATTTCTGCATCCCGTACCTCCGTCATCGATTCTACTAATGGTTGATCTGTTTTGACGGTTGTACTGACCGCCCGAAGCAAACTGTTGTATATCGCGGGCCGTTCGATCATTCCGATGTGACCGGTTCGCTCTAACTGGCAGAATACACCTTGCGAAATCCGGCTGGCAGTACTTCGTGCCACGTCAAGAGGGACGATCCCATCAGCAGGTCCATAGATGACCAGCGCTGGACAGTCGATGAGGCTCATATCATCACGCCCGTCATACCCCCAAAACCCCTCCGTGACCGTTGTCCACGCCGAACGGCGGTGCGGCATCGGGTTCGATTGAAGGAAGTCTTCGATGACACCCCTGGAGGTCTCTTCGTGTGCACCGACGCTGTGAGCCAATCGACGCATCAAGGTCTTGTTTGACGGTAACCTGTACAGACTGAGGGCAAGAAAGAGCCGTAAGAAGGGCTTTTCCCACGCTGGTGTGAGGTCGTGATCACCGCCCGCATGGAGAACGAGTGCGCTTGTCGGGTGCTGCTTCGCGTACTCGATAGCGACCGCTGTACCGTAGCTGTGACCGTGGAGAATTGGCCGATCAATATCGAGTTCTTTGAGTAGGGCTTGGAGATCGGCCACGTGACCGTTAATAGATTGCGTTGGTCGGGTCGTTGAGTTGCCATTGCCCGCCAACGAGTACGTCACGAGGTCCCGTTCTCCAGCAAACGCATGCAACTGTGGATACGGATTCCATAACGAACCAAGGCCTCCATGAATGAAAACAAGCGCCTCATCGGCCCCTGGTATATGGAGCGTTTCGAGAGCAACGTCATCGGATACCTGTATCTTGGTCGGCTCTGGTACTGACCGCCTGACTTTGTCGAAGCGGATGTAACCTGCCGGAAATGCGTCATATCCTGCCGACATGATCAGATATACCGGATGATGCTGCGTGGTCAATAAACCGACTCATACATATACCATTTTAAAGGAACATCAAATTTCTTGTCTTTCCAAGCAGATAGATACCGGTCTCCCCTGCGATTTTATCCTTACCGATACTTGAATCACCTGTACCGACCGATCCGAGGGATCGGAATCTGTGCAGGATTCTGTGTGAGATATGCGCGCTGTAGTCAGCACAGGCTCCAAGACATATTCAAAACCAGACAGATCACCCGACTCTCAAATGGCCGATTTCGGCCACCTCACGCCAGAAAGGTCGATCCCTTCGATCGTCGAACGCGAGCCTGCAGCGCCCATAACGAATATTTTCTCCAGAATCACAGTACAGCGGGGGGTAGATCGTCGATTGAACGCAATGCCGTTGCTTTCGTTCAGCAGAGGGCCAATCCCAAACGCCACTCTCGCTATCGAAGTCGGGAAGAGAACGCTGATGAATACCGCTTTCCGAAAGAGTCCCTCTAAAAATGTGCGGTCACGGGAACTGAGATCTGCTAGTAGTTCCCCTCCGGCGATGCAACGAAACGTTCTGATTATCTGTCAGAATTCGTGTACAAGATGTAGAGCATATATTCACTGTGGAGTCTGTTCTGCGGTTACTGCTAACTTTTGCGGATGGACGTTTCAGTACCCGCCTCCACCATCGAAGCACCGCCCGCATTTACTGGCGCTCGTGACGGTATTTGACTGGTCGGTTGTGGTGGGGTGAAGATTATCATGCGATAGATGATAGTGGATTCCACAAAGAGTCTGACAATCCGACTTACCGCCCTCATGTTTGTGGACTGTTCCTGTGACTTGGTTCATAATCACGTCCATGTCAGTCAGTAACGTAGACCACTGATATCACGTTACTGCTTGGTACACAAAGGTATTTCACCACCAGTTGACGCACGGAGGAGATAACGGTTGACCGATATACGCTTTGTATTCAGCATGACCATTGGAACCTATCACCGATCAAGGGTTTGAAAGACCTATTAGTCATACTTGAGTGAGTGGCCCGGATTCCCTCCTCGAAGAAAGATAGCCTGTCCGAGTGATGATCTGGTATTTCATATCGCACACGGGGGGTGTATATTCCTATAAGCCATAATATATTTATCTCGCAAACCGGGATTTCCTGTTAGTAATACCATAGTTGTAGTAACATATGCTAACCAGATCTTGGATTGATATGCGAATTCACCGCGTGCCAGATCAAATGTCTCGGAACCTGCTCAAGATAGTTTACGTATGGTTAATCGTCATCGTAATCGCAATACTCGAAAAATCGAGTTGATCAATTAAAAAGACAAAATATTCTGCTTTTTCATTTTGCACACGGGGTGTAGTGTGGCGGATACTCAGCGAAATTCCTTACTGATTTGCTCGATATCAGGGTTGGTTTCGGACGAAAATCAGGATACGCCTCCACCTCGGGCGGGCGCTGAAGGACTCGCTCTTATGCAAAGCTGCGGAAAGACCGTATTGTTACACTGAGTCGGCGCTAATCTGGCAATATGTCTTCTACTCAGCCAGCGTTCGGAGCGATGTTTCGAGAGCTGATCGAGCTGGGCGTTGTCGAGATCGACACGGAGCCGCTCGATGTCCGCATCGAGCGGCGACTCAAGGAATTCTGGGAGAATACGTCCTGTCCACGGTGCGGCCACCAGAGCATCGTGACCTGGGAGAGTATCGACCGAATCTGGTGCCGTAACTGCAATTTTAAGCCGGTTTTCACCTACGGAACGCCGTTCCACGAGAAACACCTCGCCTGCTGGGAGGTGCTTCTCGCGTTCACGCTGTACGCCGATACGTTGCTCAGTATCAACCAGATCGCGCCGTTTCTCGGTCGAGCCTATAGAACCGTCTACACAGCCATTCGAGACGTGGAAGCCGCGGTTCAGCGCGGCTTCCCCGTCGTCTGGAGCCTCCTCGATCAAACCATCGACGGACCGACGCAAGTCGACGAATCTGGCGAGGTCTATTCGGGCTACAAAGGCCAAGAGCCGCCGCGGAACAGCCGTTCTCGCGGCGGCTCGTCCCAAACTGGTCGATCTCGTTGGCGAGGCCGCCACGGTGATCAGATAACGCTGGTCGCGGCGTGCCGCGACTCGCTTCGCGTGATTCGCGGCCAACTTGGGATCGACTACAGCAGCGATCTTGAACCGGTGATACAGGAGGCTAAAGACCTCTCCCAGCCGCTGGGAGAGGTCTGAACCGACGGACTCCAGGCGTACCGACAGATGGACTTTGACCACCGAACGGTCATCCACAAAGAGAGGTATGTATCGCCAGAAAGCGTTCATATTAACCAAGCTGAGTGCCTGTTTTCGCTTGTCCAGCCGTGGTTGCGGAAGTTCCGCGGCCTGTCCAAGCAGGGCTTGGAACAGGCCGCTCACACCTTCGGAATCGTTCGCTCATTCAACATAGCGGGTGAATCCGTCGAGTCAATCGTTGATTGTCTCGTTATCGGGGTTTTCCGCAATTCTACATAAGAGCGAGACGATGGGGCAAGCTCTTATTCCTCTCTGTCTGTAACACTACTCGAAACTTCTTTATATACAAGTTTCGTACTGTGTTACACCGTGCTCCGGCGCATCGAACTCGAGGTCCTCGCCACGGTCGACCGCGGCGACACGATCTCCGAACTCGCGACGAAGCTCGACCACAGCGAGAGCTACCTCTCTCGTGCCGTCGGCGACCTCGTCGAGAAGGGGCTCGTCTACACGGAACGCGACGGCCGCCGAAAACGAGTCGTCCCGTCGGATGCTCGCGCCGTCGAACTCTATCAGGACCTCGTCCGCCAGTACTCCCACATCGAGTTCCCCGAGCTGCTGACCGGCAAGGCACTCGAGGTGCTGTACTACCTCGACCAGCCGCGAACCGTCTCCGAGATCGCCGACCGGAGCGACAACTACCGCAACACGGTCAACCGTGTCCTCAAGCGGTTTCGTGACCGTGGTCTCGTCGGGACGGCCGACGGCCGCTACGAGTTCAATGCCGACTTCGACCGCCTACACGCGTTCGCCCGTGAACTCGCACACCATCTGCATCGCCAACGCCTCGAAGCCGTCGCCCCGAAGGGCACGATTCTCTGGGAGGACTACGACGAATTCCTCCTCCAGGCCGAGATGGAGATCGACGCGGAGGCGTTCCACGAAACCGGCCTTGCTCGATTCGCGGCCTATGACCTCCAGTTCCTGCTCACCGGCCACCGCTACTACGTCTACTCCGAAGACCTCGACGCAGTCTCGCCGGCGGAGCTCTGCTGTCACACGCTGCTGATCGACGACGGCAGCCGACACCGCTCGTACTGTCTCCTCCTGCTCAGCCACGTCGACGTCGACGAGGAGGATCTCCGAGAGCAGGCGGCGAAGTATGGCCTCGAAGACGAAATCGACGCCTTGCTCCGCTACCTCGAGACGCACGGCGAGATCGACGACGACCGGCTCCCGGAGTGGGACGAGTTCCAGGAGTTGGCGGCTGACTACGAGGTGCCACTACCACAATGAGACCAACATTCGGACGCGAGTACATCGAGAACGAATTCCAGCGAATCGGAGACGGGCTATCTGAACCGCTCACGGTCTACCTGATCGGTGGTGGCGCGATGTCGCTACGCGACCTCAAGGGGGCGACGAAAGATATCGACCTTGTCGTCCCAGATGGCGACGCGTACGGTCAGCTGTGGGCCGTCCTGATGGACCTCGGGTATGCGGAGGTCCAGTCGCTGGATCCAGATTACCGGGCGCTGGGCGCGACGAGCTGCGTCGAGAACGACGATGGGTGTCGCCTCGACATCTTCAACCAGCAAGTCGCGAACAAGCTCGTGCTCACCGACGGTATGCAAGAGCGCAGTGAGCCGTTCCTCAACCTGGATCGACTGACGGTCCGGCTGGTTAGCAACGAGGATATCTTCCTGTTCAAGGCAATCGCAGGCCGCGACGACGACATCGAGGACATGAGTATGCTCGTGCAGGCCGGCCTCGATTACGACGTCGTCCGGGATGAACTCGAAGCCCAGATCGAACGCCTGGGGGACGATCAGTTCGCCACGTTCGCGAACGAGGCTCTAGTTGAACTCGAGGAGCGGTACGGAGTGACCACGCCGATCGAGGCCCGCGTCCAGGAGCTCACGAATAGGTACTACCGGGGGCTCGAAGTCCTCCAGGCACTCGACGAGCCGATGGCCGTCGACGAACTGGCCGCGGAACTGGAGCTGGATGACGAGGAGGTTCGGGACCGGATCGCGTATCTCTCAACGTTCGACCGGGTCCGTCGAGATGGCGACACAGTCCATCCCGTGGAGTAGCTCAATCGCTGCCCTACGGGGAAGGAAGGCGGCCGTCTGGTCGGGGAACGCGCCCCCGTTTGATCTCGTGATCGGCGCGACGCAGGTGCTTGCAGCCGCCTTCGGGTGAACGCTGCTGCCAGTCGGGACAGTCGTACCAGCGCTGTACCCTCGCCCCGTCTGCTGACTTCTCGCCGACGAGGACGTCATCGTTCGGACACTCGGGACAACTCAGTTCAGGCGCTGGCCGCTCCCGGAGCTCGTCACGGAACGATTTCGCGTCCTTCGTCTCGTACCCCCGCGACCAGATCGGGTAGCCGTCGACGAGGATTGCCCCACGCCACTTGTGCCGGTACGAGTCCGGTGCTCGATGCAGGACGGCTCGCGCACCGGTCTCGGTGTTCCGATACACGAGTGTTGGCGAGCGGCACTCGCGTCGCCAGTTGGTGATTCGGGGCATTGTTCAGAAGTGGACGTCGGCGGGCACGATCCAGAGGTCCTCGCTTTCCTCGAGGATTCGATCCAGCTGCTCGCGGTGGCGAATACCGGTTGCGTGTTCGGTGTACAGGAAGATCGTCGGGCCGTCGTAGGCGCCGACCTGGTGGAAGGCGTGCCGGGCGAGCTCTTCGTCGCGCATGATCTCCTCGTCGGAGAGTTCGTCGATGGCCTCTTTCACCCGGTCGAGATTGCGCTCGAACTCTTCCTTCGTCGCCTCCCACCCACGTTCGAGCAGGTCCTGGCCGTCATCGGAGTCGACAGGGGCTGCAGTCGGCAACTCTCCCCATCGCGCCTTCCCCGCAACGGACGTGTCCTCCTCATCGAAGGTCACGTAGTAATCGAAGACGGCGCCGGCGTGTGGGTCCGCCCCGACCAGGCGGTCGAACACTGACTTTCCGGTGGCCAGCGCGTCGTCGTGCGTCGATACTTCTACCAGTGTGTAAATGACCATATGCATCTCGAACACCTCGAAGCGCCGACGCTCTGGGGATCGTTGCTCGCTCCAGCTGCGTCGGCACCCATCGCCGGCGCTCGAAAAACTCCCCTCGTGACGGAGGGTTCTCAGGACTCGTCCGCTCGTTCGACAGTGATGGTCAGGTCGCCCGATTCGTAGTCGGCCTCGAAGTCGACGACGAATTCGTCCGCCTCGTAGGCGGCATGGTAAGCACGGTGGCGTTCGAGCGAGCCAGTCGCCTTGAAGTGGAAGAATGCGGCCGCCGTGTAGGGCTTGCTCTGGGTTTCGACCTGCGACTCGACGGATGCGGGGAGCGCGATCTGGGGCGTCTCCGTGTCGATACTCGCAGCGAACTCCTTTGCCTCCTCCACGGTCGCTCGCGAATGCGCCGGTGTCTCACCGGTGAGCACGTTCACCGGGGTTTCCGTCTCGTCGGTGAACAGGACGTCTTCGAAGGTGTGTCCCGAGGATCGCCTCGGGATCCAACTCGCAGTCGTGAAACGGGTCGTCTGAGGTCATCGAATCACGAGCCTACGGCAGGGCTCACCCATTCCGGCCCCTGAAAAACAGCAGCACTCACGAAGCAAGCAGGATCAAGAGTGATTCAAGCTCGCTGCTCTTGTAGAATTCCTCAATCAGTTATATATTCCAGCTGGCTTGCTGAATACAGGGCGCGTACCTCGTGCCTTGGTTGTGCCTGTGTACCGTGCCTTTTGTGCCTTCGTCATTGTCCTGATGTGAACACTATTTTCTGTCTACTGTCGGTATAATAGATGATGGAACCGCTCGAGATCGGACTACGGATTCTCGGTGGTATCGTCCTTATCGGGGTAAACGCCTACTTTGTTGCAATTGAATTCGCCCTGACCCGTCTCAGGCAGTATCCCGAATCGGAGTTCAACACGCCTGGACTCGAACTCGCCTGGGAGATGACTAACGACCTGGAGTTTTATCTGACGACGTGTCAGGTATGGATTTCTGGGACCAGTATTGCGCTGGGGATCATCGCCGAACCCGGACTCGCAGCCCTGTTCAGAACCCTGTTCGAGAACACGACCCTCGCATCGATCGGGGCTGGTTCGCTCCTCGGATTTCTTCTCATCAACCTGGTTCATCTCACCCACGGCGAACAGACACCGACGTACCTCGGCGTTGAGCGCTCCAAACAGGTCGCTCAGTATGGAGCGCGACCACTGTACTGGTTCTCCAAAATACTCGCTCCGGCCATCTGGGTCGGTGACTCGGTTGCAAAAGCGACACTCGGCCTGTTCGGCATCAAGATGACCCAATCGTGGACCGAAACCGGTGAGGAAGTTATCGAAACCCGTGCGGACCTCCGAAACGAGCTTGGGTCGGTGCTCAACGAGGGTGAGTTGGCCGAGGAACGCAGTGAGGAGGTTATGAACGCCTTGGCCATCGGCGAGCAGTCGGTGGGAGAAGTCATGATTCCGCCCGAGGAAATCGTGGCGCTGTCTACTGAGGATGATCCTGAATCGAACTTCCGGAAACTCGAAGAGCACCCACACACGCGGTATCCACTGATCGGTGAGGACCTCACCGAGTTCCGTGGCATCGTCTACAGCCCGGCCCTGTTCAACCGCCGTAAGGAACTGTCTGCTGGCAACGGTGCGTTTACTGAATTGGCAGCACCGACGATGACACTCTCACCGGATACCGACGTGAGCGACGCGATCGATCAGTTCCAGGCCGAACGGCAGGAGATTGCCCTCGTCATCGAAGACGGCGACGTGGTCGGGCTGGTTACCGTCACCGACCTGCTGGAGACGATCATCGGTGACCTCGAAGACCCACTTGACCAGGACAATCCCGATATACTCGACTAAAGAAAACATGCGCGGTCAGATGGCAGGTTTCGTTGCAATATCGGACCGATAGCTTCGACTGACTTGCACGGAGCCTCTTGCTGCGATACCTCCCCCAGGTGGTGAACGGAACCTCTGTATCTTGTACGCGACTCGTATCAACTGCAGAGGATCTCAATAGAGCCGGATCGCCCTTTCGAACGGCGATTCCCTGGTCGGAATGAGCAGTTCTTGTTGATCGCGACCCACTCGGCCAGCTTCCGTTTCAGATACTGCCTCGCCGCCGACGGTGTGAAGACGCCTTTGTCGATTATGTCGCCGCCGACGTCTTTGAGGGCCGCGAACTGCCCTTTCAGGTGGCCGTCGCCGACCGGCTCGCCGTCGTACCAGCGCACCGTCGCAAGCGCGCCGTTCCCGACCGTCTCTCCCTGTTCGACTGTCTCCGAGTCGTACTGGAGGCCGAACCACAGCGTCCGATACGTAGTCACTTCGAACGTCGTCGACACCACGTAGAACGCCTCGTGGTGGAGGTAGTCGAGGTGGTCAGCGATGATCTCCTCCAGCGTGAGGCCGGTGGTGCGGGGCTTCGGCTCGACGAGAGTTGCCGGTCGGTCTTCGCCGGCGAGGTAGCCGTCGACGGCATCTGCCTCGAGGCCATCGGCCAGTTCCGCGATGAGCTGTTTTACCCACTTCGAGTCGGTGTCCTCGCCACCGAACGGCGTTTCAGCCGAGATTCGGTGCTTCAGCTTCAGGTTCTCAGTACCTCAGTGACTGTAGTGAAGCGTGTACTGTCCGTCGGTTCGTTCGTACGCAACGAGTGCGCGATGTCCCATCGAGCAATCACCTTGCAGGGCAACCCGCGACTGGTTCGCCCCGCACCCCTTCCGGGGGACGAACAACACTACTCGTCGATCGGTTCGGGGGAACTGAAATCCGCGCGGAGGGCTTCGACGCCGTACGTCGGTCTGTTCCGCCCCCTCCAGCAACTCAGCGATAACCAGGCGTTTGTGGCTGTCGTGTTTGACCAGTGGACGATTTCTGGTGTATCGTTGTCCCTTTCGGTCGGTTGTCTCGTCCGTCGCTATCGAACACGAGCGGGATAGGCCAGCGCCTCTCACCCATCAGGAGCTATACCGACACACTCGACGCCAACCGAACCCGCAGATGCGTCGCTTGCCTGAAAATCAAGACAGCTGCTGGACGTAATTGATCACTTGCTACCTACCTTCGTCGTCACGCGGAACGTCTCCGGTGGGTTGAGGAGACCTGCGATTGTCCCCATCGAGTGGATAACGGTGATCACCGGCGCCAGCGGGAGTGCCAGTATCCACTGACGGTGGTTGTCACCGTAGTAGATAACACCCAGAAGGAACCAGCCGAGCGTACACAGCGCTAGTCCCATGGACGCCACAAAGAACAACCCGCTATAGACGATCGTCACGCTCAGGAGCGACAGCGGGACGACGAGCAGGGTGACGATCGGCGAGAGCGCCCAGGCGTAGTTCCGCACCCGCGTCAGTACCTCGTACCGCAGCGGGAGCATCGCCGATGCCTGCACGTTGCCAGCCGCCCAGCGGCGACGCTGCTGCAGGATCTCGTACAGCGATGGCGGCGCCTCGTTCCGGCAGACCGCATCCGCCAGTGCGAACGTCACGTCGAACTCCTGAAACGCTGCCCAGACGAACGCGGTGTCCTCGACCAGCGTCTCACGATCCCATGTCGTCTTCTCTTCGACCTCGGTGCGAACAGCGATCCCGCCACCCCACGCGAACAGCGGAATCGAGAGTCGCGCGAATGCGCGCTGTTCGAACTGGACGCCCATCCGGTACATATCGGCCAGATAGCTCAGATTCGATCCCGTGCGGCGAGGTTTCTCGCGGAGTTGGACGATATCTGCATCCGGGAGCCCGTCTAGTGACTCGACGATGCTGTCCTCGTCGAGATACAACACGAACTCCTCCTGACAGTCCAGCGCCTGCCGCGCCCACTCCTGTGCGCGGCCCTTCCGGACTGCACGACACGTGAAGTCCTCTGGGACGACGTGGACTGTCGCTCCAGTCACGTCGATGGCCGATTCCGCGATCACGTGCACGTCCTCGAGCCCCTCGGGCAGGGAATCGACGGTCTCCTGGACGACCTCAGCGGCGTCGACAGTCATAATTCGAACTTGGATGTTCTCAAGGCCGTATTCGTTCGGCGGCGCCTCGTAGCCCGCCCCAACGACAGTCGTGAGGACGAACCAAACGAGTGCGGTGGCCCCGAAAAGGAGCGTCACGCCCCAGAGCGTGAATCCGAACAACGACGCGAGCCCACCATCCATGACGGCGGTGGTCGTTGCCTCCGCGTGGCCGGGGGCGGTACCCGGCTCGGAAAGAATGGTCGGTGCGAACAATGTCGCGGCCCCACCGACGAGGAGCGCCAGCGTGACCACGACCAGTGCGATACGTTCGGTGTTCATTATGTCGCCACCTCTCTCGCCAACCCGTATGAACCGTCCAAACGCTGTATCTGGATTCAGTCGTCTTCCCTCGGATTCACGGTTTTAATCCCGTTTAACTCGGACTAATCGAGGGACTGCACCGTTGTGGTCTCTGTTAGTCTGTGAAGAGGTACCGACCCACATGATAGCAGAATACGCTGCCGGACACCCCGCGTGACCGTGTCGCGCGCACCGGATCGCTTTCCGATACTGGAACTGCCGAGCGTGCGTCGACTGCTCCGTACACCCTCATCGAGGGATGTTGTACCGGCTCTGGAACGCCTCCCCTGAGCGTGGATGGAGACGCCAGTGAGGGGTCCGCGTGAATGTTCGTCTCGTCTCCGGCATCCGGCCGTGTGAGAAGGCTCACCTCTCCCAGGAGGCTTCTCGTGATCTCGACTCGTTCTCGATCCGCGTCGTCCAACCGGTCGACGTCGAGCCGATTGAGATTGCTGAGCACACAGTGCATCCGTTTACCCTGTTGGAACTGTTGCTCCACTGGAAGCGCCTCACCGCTCGCCGGCGCGGATAGGCCACCGTGACTGACGTCGGCCTTGCGGGCGTTCGCAGTGTTAACCAACAAAACGCGGTCTCGTTCGTCTCTATTGGTTAATCGACGAGTCCGTTTTCCACTATTCGCGAGCGGGCCCGTGACGAGCTGTGCTACATACGTGGCACTCCCAGATCGGTTGCCCCGTCCACGTCTCATCAGGGACCGAGTCGTGGGTACTGAATCGATGGGCAGTTGATCGCTCGCAGTGCTGACGGTCGAGTCGCTCTCTGGATGGTTCCGTGGCTTCCTTTCTGGACACCTCCCGTTCGTTGGTCGTGTCACTGAGAGCCATCTGATAGCCCTCGCACCCTTTCAGAGGGTGAAAACAAGTGGCTAGTCCGCGCTAGCGGGAGTACTGTCTACGTCGACGTCGTCGAGAAGTGGGTAATCGATGTGCATCTCGATTTTATCGAAGGGGACAACTGGCTGGATCGTTCCGCCAAGGCCTCCCTCCTTGAGCTCGAGGATACCCAGCACGTCCAGCTGTTTCAGATCTGCATGGATATCGGAGACGTCGCGGTCGACGAGTCGTGTAGCCTCACGCATGCTGGATGGACGCTCTTTGGCGATCGCCTGGATGAGATCAAGGCGCAGCGGAGTGAGGCTGTCGACGAGATCGTCATAGGTCCCGAACTGAAGTACTGCACGCTCATCGCTTGCATCCAGTCCATCAGCCTCGGCAGTCTGAAGTGAGATCTCGATACCGTTATTTGTCGGTGTCTTGCACCTCCCTATTGAATAAAAACCCGGCAGTGGTATCCGGACGGAAGACAAACACGGCCGCGTCTGTGAAAACGGCATAACGACCCTGCTGTGAGTCGTGGATCACGCGTGTCTCGGAGTCGATAGCGATATCGACGAGGCCTTCGAGCGAATCCATCGGGATAACTTCTAGATGCTTGGAGAACGCTGTCGGCAGGTCTCCGCCAGAGATCCACTCGTCGTAGCGCAGGCGATGGATCCTGTCACGCTCGCGATCAGCATCGAACTCCCTGCGCCCGTATCGTGCGGCGCCGAGGACCACACCACCGATCACCGAGAGGACCAGGAAGACCAGGGTCATGTGGGGGACAATGACGGAGCCAGCCACCGGAGACGTCGTCTGGAACACTTTGTCGCTAACTGGGGCGGCGTACGACGCCGTCGTTCGGTGTTCCTTGCTAACCGAAAGAACTGGGACACGGTAGGAGTCAGGACTGACGGTGAGTTCGGCCCGATCCTCGAGAGATCCTTCATAATCGTCACTGGAATAAGTGGTTTCGACGTGGAGATACGCGTTGACACTGCCAGCATCCCCGATCTCCGCACGCATCTCCCGCAGCGTGTCGGCGAGATCCGCGCTCTGAACCGTTGCCACACTATCGACGGTGGCGGCGTTCCCTTCTATCGTTCCGGATGTAGACGTTATCGCGTGTTTCTGCCGTCGAAATACGCCGTCCTCGGTCGAGGATGCCGTGTACAGGATCGAGACCTGCTGGTCGACAACGACGTCATCCGGCGGTGCTCGTGTCGTCGCGGTCACCGTAACACTCGGGGAGACTCCGCGGAGATACACAGGTTCATTGGTTAGCTCCTCGCCAGCCTGGTACATCGCGTGGTCGTTCTCGACCGTCGCTGTCGTGGTGGTCCCTGTTTCCACGAGCGACCGGTCGGTCACCTCAGTCACAGCCATCGTCGGCGGGAACACCATCGTGACGGCGACACCGATAAAGCCGACTAACAGCAAGAGAGCGCCGAGTTGACTAAGCATCCGGCCGTTCTCTGAAAGGAGATATCGAACTTTGGCGGCGCCAGTGGCCATCATTGAGTGGTATCCTCGATCGTTGCACTCCGATTCGTGGCGACGGCGTCGATACCGACGCTGTCAGCGGATGTATCGAACACGATTTTCTCATCGACGTAGGTGTCGTCGTCCGGTATCGCAACGTCAACAGCGACACTCTCGGTCGCGTCGAGATCGACAGTATACTCGTCCCCGACAGAGATACCGTCGACCACGAGATCTGCTTTCGTGGCCGACGCGTCGTTTAGCGTCACCGTCATCGTGGCGGTGTTTTGGAGGTTGTTCGTGACGACGACGAGCTGGTCCGTGTGACCGATTCTGACGCCTGTCGCGGTGTCGAGCGCGATGAGAGCCTGTGGGTCGTCAGTGATGCCGAGGGTCGCCCCCCGGTCGACATCCGCGGTCGAATACGAGGCCGCAGGTAACAGCGTCGCGCCAAGTAGTAACACGACCAGTAGTAACACGGTAGCGGGAAGTACGCGGCGGGACCGCGCCCGAGAACGACCGCTACTCATCGGAACTCCCACCACGAAGTACGTGACCGGGATCGCAATTCGATCGGTGCTTTGCCATCCACCACGAGCCAATGTACCCCGTAAAGCGGTGTGACGACCGTGCCGACAGAGGCGATCGCCGCCGCGACTGGGTGAAGCGTATGAAGGCTGCTCATGATTCCATAGGGCAGGACGGCCGGATAGTAGTGGGAACTCACCGTACCCTCGAGGGCGCCGGTACTCGTCTGGGCGGGGACCCTGACGACAACGTCGGAGCTGCCTCCGTTCGCGCCGATATCGAGAACCGTAACGCCAGCCCCCTCGACGAACTGGTAGGTGAATCGTGGGGCGCTTGCCACCTCGACGGACCGAGTCACCGACTCTCCGACCGGAATGATGCGGCCACCGCCTCCACCGTCGGTCGTGACCGCAGTAAACGCCATCTCGTAGGTCGGCGCCCCGTAGGCTAGCGCGAGAGCACTTCCGAGGACAGCAGTGATGACAAGCGGTGTCATCAGATCGTTGACGCGAACGACATCGCGAGCACGGGGGTTCCGCTCGATGAATCCGCCGGCGAGTATCACCGCGAGCACGCCGAGTGGCCAGTACGTCGACAGCACGGCGACGACGCTTCCAAGCCGTGGAATAACGATCGGCTTGTTGCCGATGGTGAGGACTGTGCCGACGACACTGGAGTCAGTCACGACAGGATGGCCGGCATCCTGATCAGTCGATGGATTGTTATCACCTTTGGTAATATACCCCTCGTCGGTAAGGGCGACGACACGGTGGGTAACGTACTCGTCGCGGGTTGTGGAGTCGAACACGATGATGTCGCCCGAGGTGACGTCGCCAGTCGGACCGACGACGTAGCCGTCACCTTGCCCGATGGTCGGTTCCATACTGTCGCTGTATACGTACGAGAGCTGGAGCGGCGTCCCTGGCAGTAAGAGCAGGAGCAGACCACCAACCGCTACGAACGCCAGCGCTCGACGAATCATTCGCTGGACCGTCGAATTAGTTCGCCGTGAAGGTGAGTGTCCCGTCCAGATCTGTCGCACCCAAGGCTACCCCTGTAGTGTCAACGGTCATGACAACGCGGACCTCCTGAGCGGCAGCGGCCGTCCACGTTACGTCTGTCGTGTCGTCGACCGTACCAAGAGAGACAGCATCTGTCCACCCATTTGTGCCCTCCTCGAAGAGATCAAAGGTGACACCCGCGGTTCCGTACCCGAGCGTAAAGCTGCGCTCACTACCGTCGTTGTTCGTGATCGAGAAGGCGTGAGCCGTATCAAGGCTAGTCGAGTCGCCGAAAGTGAACGAACCGTCTGTATTCAGATCGGCCGGCGTGATCTTGAGGAGGTCACCGGTTTCAGTGATACCGTCGGTCGTCCCGGCGTTGAGGCCGATGAGTGCTGTAGAAGCGTCTGTTGCGACCGTGAAAGACGCATCTCGAGTGACGCTGGCGCTGGTGTATGCAGCCGTACCGACGCTTGTTCCGAGAATCGCTCCGATGCTTCCGATTACAGCTCTTCGTTGCATACAACCCCATTATAGCTGGAGACGGACAGGCGTCTCCGTTGACGTTCCAAGCGCCGGCCGTCGAGATGCTTGGATAGTAAACCCCCACCCCTCTGAATCACCCGCCAGCACAGTTTACTCGTCGTTCGCCGACACCGTCCGGGTCTGGCGGAACGCCTCGTCGAACAGCTGTCGCTCCGCGGCCCGGAGATGCTGGTACACCGCTTGGGAAGAGATACCGAGTTTCTCCCCGAGTTCTTTCCCGGTGCAGTGACGCGGGGACTGGAAATAGCCGTTGAGATACGCGGTATGAACGACCTCGCGCTGGCGCGTCGTGAGCGACTCGCGAAACGCAACCAGTCGCTCGTAATCGCTGCCGTCGGCGTTCTGTGTGCCTTTCGAGACCAACTGTGCGCTCGGATACCGATCCAGAATATCCGACGCGACATCCCGCAGGATATCCGTCTGTGCGATCTCCAGACCGACCTGAACGGAGTTCGGGGATGCAGATAGCTCCGAAATTCTGACCGGGTATTCCCGCAACTGCGCTCCGAGAAGTGGGGTTTCGAGATGAAGCTCGACGACACCGTCTGGCCCGTTGTCGGTCGCGATAGTTGCCGATCGGACCGCACTCATCGTGGCAGCAACCTCCGTTACGCTCTTCAGCGACGCCTCCTCGACAGCAGCGAACACCCGACAGGTGGCACCCGGTTCGGGAATAACCCCTGTCACGTCGAGTTCACAATCGGCGTCAGCGGCAAGCCGCCCGAAAAGATGATCAACGCCATCGATCTCGAACGCAAGTTCAGTTGTGGCACCCGACTGGAGCGCGTGACGCTGCTCGACGGACTGAAGTGTTTCGCCCACCGAGGATGCGATAGCCGACAACATTCTCTCGAAGCGCCCGCTGAACGCGTTCTGATCGGCCGACAGAACCGAGAGCACGCCGGACGTAACGCCATCTACCTCGATCGGGATCGCAACGACGGATTCGACACCGTACGAGAGCGCGGTTTGCTTCCACGGCTGTTGACGGATATCGATCGCCGTGTTTGCGACGCGAACCGAGCGGCCGGTCTGGAAGGCGACTATCGCTGGCTCTTCGCTCGAATCGAGCTCTAACGTAATATTGTCGAGATACTGTGGAATATTACCCGCCCACGCGCGACGATCCAGCACGCTCTCTTCAGTCGGAACGCCGATCCACGCGAGCTTCACGCCCTCGATATCGCTCACCTGGTCGCAAACTGCCTCGAATATCTCGTCTCGGGTTTCGGCTCGTAACAGGGACTCGTTGAGTCCTCGAAGCGTTGCATTCACACGTTCCAGACGGTGGAGTTCCTCGCTCTGTCGACTGATCTCTTGTTGGCCCGAATTGATCTCCTGTTCCCTCTCGAACCGCTCGAACGCCGCCGCAGCGGCGTTAGCCAGGATCTCCACGAACTCGCTATCGTGGGGCGCAACCGATCTCCTGTCGTCATACCCGATCGCGAGCACGCCTGCAGATCCAATCGGCATGAACAACGTCAGTCCGTGACCTGTGTCGTCTCCTGCCGCGGACCCAAAGGTCGACACATCATCTACCTCGATCGGACGGCCGTCGATGAAGGCACGGGCAAGCGGGTGATCCGGATCGAGTGGGACCTCGCTAGCAACGCTCGGAAGTGACATCGCGTCCACGACCTCCAACCAATTTTTTGACGATACGTGGCGGAACACTGCCCCTCGATCGGCAGCAAGCAGGTTGTCGACCGTGGACAGGACGCTTCCGGTCACCTGACGCGATTGATCGGCGGCGACGATATCAGTGACTGCTGTATGTAGCGCCGATAGCGTTTGTTCGTACCGCCTACGGTCAGTGATGTCGCGGGCCTGCGTCAGGACCAGCGAGCGACCCTTCACCTCGATTGGTTTGAACTTGAATTCCACCCAGAAGCGCTCGCCGCTCGCTCGCTGACAGCATTCCTCCGTGCTGGTCATTCCATCAGTCGCCGCTCGCTGGAAGTGATCGCTCAACGTCGTTTCCTGATGGTCCTGTCGCGGAATACTCCAGAGATCGTTCAAACCCATCGACAACAATTCCGCTCGCTCTACGCCAAAAATCTCCAGGAAAGCCGGGTTAGCGTCGATAAACGCTCCGGTCTCGGGATGGTTTAATGCGAAACCCTCGGCGGCTAAGCTTGAAGAGTTCGCGATAGCTCATTTCCGCTCGCTCGCCTTCCACCACGTTCTCGATGCGTTGAGCTAACACCGGGAACTGCTGTGCGATATCTGACTTCCGAAAGTAGTCTGTCAACCCAGCTGAGATCGCCTCGCTGGCGACCTCCTCGGACCCTTTCCCCGTCAGAAGAATAAACGGGAGGTCTGGCCGGTCGGCACTCACTGCCCGGAGAAGCTCCAGGCCGTTCATTGTCGGCATTTCGTAATCCGAGACTATACACTCGATATCGGTATCAAGCCTATCGAGGACTGCAACTGGATCCCCAACGGAAGTAACGGTAAACGCCCCGTCGACCTGTTCGAGGCTATCCTGGAAGAGCGTCCGCATCTGATTGTTGTCGTCAACGTGGAGGACGTCGATAGAGTCTTTTTTTATGTAGGATTCTTTTGCCAATACCGTGTGCAATCCACTGGGTAGTTAATATC